>CAWGQZ010000048.1:0-117734 GCA_963824805.1 uncultured Acidobacteriaceae bacterium
ACCAGGCAGCGCCGGTAACGAGAATTCGCGGGCACTTTGGCTTTCAGGTAAACAGTGCAGCCGCTGCCCAAGTACCGGTCCTCGCGGAAGCTAGTACGAAGAAGTCTACCGCACGGAATACCGCGACCTCGAGGAAGCCAGGGCTTCGATCAACAGTTCCTGGAAAAGTCTACAACCAGGAGCGTTTGCATTCGTGGCTTGGCTATCGTCCGCTGCTAGAGTTCGAGCAAAGCTTGCGCTCCTTGCGAGCGCTTGGGGGAAGGACGAGCATGAGTTTTTTGAGGCATAAGGAAATCTATCGATCCGATGTAAGACTCGGCAAAAGCTGGGAGCGGCAACGGTGGTCCGTCGCTCCCAGCGCTCATCGGCTGCGATGAGTTTCCAGTCGGCTATTCCTTGGCGGGTTGCCCTCCGGCAGAGCCTGCCTCCGCTTCACCGACTGGTGACGATTCTCAACAATCCACCTTGCCATACAATGATTTTTCAGCGAACGGCAACTACCCTCTTAACTTCGTGTCTCACCCCAAGGGTGCACTCCAACTTCCCCTGCACCCAACCCTCAAAAAGACCTGGTCGTTACACAAAAGTCTGGACACCCTAATTCTCCTTGACACCGTTGAGCTTGAGAATAAACTTATCTCGCTCAGCCGTACCCAACCTGCCGTTACGTCCGCAGTGGTCCGACTGAACCAGCCCCCGGTCCATCCACATCTGAGAAAACATAAGGACAAAACAATCACATACCTCCGTTAGCGCATGACCCCGCGCGAACGAAGCCGTACCCAGGAGAAGAGAAATGAGAGTCACAAGGCCAAGAGTGCAAACTATAGCCCTGCTTGTTTGTGCCTATCTAGGTTGGGCACGACCTGCTGTGCGCCGATGCGGTGAGCGACTGGAATGCCATCGCGGTGCAAGTAATAGCAGCGACTCCCACCCATCCCGGCGCCACCTGCGTTCCTCGACAGTCGCGACGGTTCAGCTGCCGTGTATGACGCTGTCGAGTCGATCGACCGACGCTTCAAGCCCTATCATGTACGGATACGCCGGAGCCTCTGGCTCGCCAGAAGCTGCTGCCGCCAAGGCCGCACACGACGTTCTCGTTAATCGCTTTCCTGACCAGGCCGCATCCCTCGATACGACTTACCACGACTATTTGGCGAGCAATGGCCTGGCAGAGGATGACCCCGGGGTAGCAGTGGGCCAGAAGGCTGCTGCCGGCATCATCGCCCTACGAGCCAATGACGGTAGTTTTCCAGCCACTTTCCCGCCTTTCACCGGTGGCACCGAGGTGGGCGTTTGGCGTCCAACTCCCTCATATCTCCCTGGGCCGCCTCCCGACCTTATCGCCTATGCTGGCTCCTTGGCTGGCAAAGGTCACTCCTTTTACTCTGGTCAGCCCCAGACAGTTTCGCGCGGCGGCCCCGCCAGATCTAAACAGCCGCAGGTACACCAACGCATATCGGGAGGCCAAAAGGCTAGGGGAACTTTTCAGCGTTCCCCGTACCCCCGAGCAGACCGATCTGGCCTATTTCTGGGCCTTGAACTATTTCGTGGTTTGGAATCAAGTTCTCAGGGACGTTGCAACTGCCCATGTGCACAAGATCGGTGACAGCGCTCGACTCTTTGCCCTGGCCAACTTGGCGATGGCAGATGCTGCAATCACCGCGTGGGACACTAAGACGCACTACGTTTTTTGGCGTCCTGTCACTGCCATTCAGGAGGGGGACAATGACGGCAACCCGCATACCGTGGGCCAGCCTAGCTGGCAGCCCCTTATCAACACCCCAAACTACCCTGACTATACGTTCGGGAGCAAACAACGTTACTGGCGCTGTGATTCGTATACTGGCGCTTTTATTCAGGACGAACCAACTGACGTTCTCAGTCACGACCACCAACCCACTGGCCCTTCAGCCGACGCGCACTTACTACAGCTTCTCCGATGCTGCCAGCGATGTGGTCAAGGTCCGTATCTACGAGGGAATCCACTTTCGGTTCGCGGACACGACAGCGCGAAAACAGGGAAGTCACGTCGCCAAATGGACTTTTGAACATTTTCTGCGGCGAGTCGAAGACGACGATAATCACCACGGCAAGCATTAATGGTCGCGAGTTAAGACCGTCTGCCTGTGGCCCATCCTTGCGCCTTTTGCCCGGGTGGGCCACCGGCCTTTCCTACCGGCTTGTTTCGACATAGTCTTGGAGCCCAGAAGAATCTGGGCTCCTTTTTTATGGAGTATACCGGCGAAACGCAGAGGAGCAGCACATACCTTCAAGCGCTCGGAGCGTTCATATCAGCTCACCACCGAAGAGAAAGAACTACTCGTCATCCGGTCGAAAGAGGTAAGACAAGTGACATTCGGGCTATTCGCAATCTCCTCGACGCACTCTGCAGGCCCCGGATCGCTGCCATAGCGACGCGGACGGCGGTCGCGTCCGGCGTTGTTATCGCGGACTTCAACCGCGACGGAATTCCTGACGTGGCTTATAGCTATCCTTGCTGTGGCGAGTTTGGCAGCTCCGGCGGCGGTGTGATTGTTAAGTTGGGAACAGGCGGCGGAAACCTCGGTCCCGATGTGCCGTACCAATTTGGCCAAAACGACTTAGGCGAGTTGGCGACCGCTGACATCAATGGCGATGGCTGGCTCGACATCATGGTGCGGCACATAAATGATAGGCGGGATAGCTGTGTTCCTCAACAATGGAGATGGCACTTTTCAATACTCCGCCATTGTTGGATTAGGCGGGGTTTCGCCGGTTCATTCGCCCTAGGAGATTTTAACCATGACGGCAAGATTGATCTGGCTGAGATCGGCTGCGACAGTCCCAACGGCGGATATCCTCGTGGCACTTTCAATTGCATGCTGAACATTGGACTGGGCGACGGCACCGGGATGCACTTTACGCAGTCGCAATCCATTCAGCTGGCCGGGGCCTCCTACAATCTGCAGTCTGCCGATATCAATGGTGACGGCAATCTCGATCTAGTTTATGTCCGCGACAGCAGGGCCGTGATTCGCTGGGGACTCGGCAACGGAACCTTCTCCCCCCAGATTTACCTGAAGCCGCCCACGACTGATCCAATGGACGCGGTTGCCGTCGCCGACTTCAACAATGATGGACGTCTCGATATAACGCTGTTGTCGGGCGAACCGTGTGACACGGTTCCCGACAGAGGACCCTGCGGTGTGGGAAATGTGAATACCGTCTGGATGTACAAGAACAATGGTGGCACCAGCTTCACGCTCACAACCCATACGCAGTTCACAGCTCAGGCGGGAGCGATCGTGCCAGCTGACATAAATGGCGATCTAAACCAGGACCTGCTCCACTACAACCCTTTCGCCACCGGCTTGCCCCCCCAGCTTGGAGGTGCCGGTGGGTTCGCCTATGCCTTGGGACTTGGCCACGACACGCTCGGGACGCAGGGGACTCTCCCCGGTGAGCGCGGTTAGTGGCGTTGCTTTCCGCGACATGGATGGCGATTCGCGGGCCGACTTTGCATTCATCGACTGGTACAACGGCTTGGCTGATTGGAATCCAGACGGGAGGCTGGAAGAATTGTCCTCCTCCAAGTTCGGCGAATCTCGCGGCTAAAATTTGCGGAATCACAGATGGAGCCACCGTGACTTCGCCGGTGCGGGTGAAAGCTTCGGGAAATTCTCCCGCGGGAGTGAACCAGTTGCAGGTTTGGATCGATGGGAAGAAGCGATACGTCAAATGGGGTGATCAGCTCTCGAGGAGCTTCACCCTCAGTTCAGGGAGGCACCGCATCAGCGTGAGCGCGAATGACAAATACATGGGTACTGCGAAGACGGCGGTGACCGTGACTGTGCCTTAAATGAACTCGGAACAGCGTTCTCCGTGGTGCATTTGCGCCAACTCTTCTGCCTGAGAAGAGTCCAGCTTTATTGGGTATTCGTCTGTCATTTGGAACTCGCAGCAAGGCTTCAAGCTGATCAAGCAGTCTAAGGAACTCTCTCGCCAGCCGCGATCAGGTCACTGGAAGGTTTGCAATTGCGCGATAGTGGAGGTTACTCTTTCCGGTAATCTCCACCGGAAATGCATCGCCGCGCAGAAGAAAGTGCAATGGCGGTTGCAGCGCGGTTGCATGGGCCTCTCGAGCAACACGCGGGGTAAACATGAATCAAGACAACGGACGTTGGTAGGTTCCATTGTGATGTTGGCCGTAACGGCGGCGATCTGGTCGCTAAGACGCTCAAAACTACAGCGCGCAAAATTGACTGTCGACCGGGCCGACTGCATCCGTGTCTCAAAGTGCTTTTGCCTGTTCTGATATGCGGGGTGGCTTTTGCCCAAGCTCCGTCAGCGTCCGGCGATTACACGGCCGCGCTGCCCTCCGTCGAAAAGGTCAAGGCACAACTCAAGGGCACCGATGCTACTGACACGGTCGCGCGCCAGGTCGCCGTATTCACCTACCTGCAGACCTACATCTCGCGTATCAGGGACGCCCGAAAATACGACGGCCCCTTCACTCCCGGAGAGAAGAAGCTGATGGGCGACTATGCCCGCGCCGCTTACCAGCTCTCGCAGGATTCTCAAAAACCCACTCACCGGAAGAGGTCAAAGCCTTCCAGCAGCTCGAAGGCAGGTACGAGATTATGAATGCCCTGGGGTGGATCAAGCAGCTTCAGGGCCAGCAGGCAGCCGACACCTACCGCGGCACCGAAGCCTCCCTCGCTCATAGCTATAAGCAGCACGAAGACCGACTCCAGCAGCAGATGAAACAGGACCAGGGCGGCGGCCGCTCATCCATCGCCGGCGATCCGGTGCTGGATCCCATGGGCATATTCGCCAGCGCGGAGGCCAACCGGGAGAAAGATCCGGAACTGCGGCGCTGTCTGGAACTCGGCGGAACGCTGGACGCATGCGAAGGCATAGGCGCTATAGAAGGTATGGCGAGTATCCTAATGCCCTTCGCAGAAAAGCCGGACCCCAACGCAGCTCCACCTGTTGCCGGGGTCGTCTTCGTCGGCGACTATCACAGCAGATCAGGGCTCCCAGCCTCAGCTTCGGCAACGGCTCTGCAACCCTGCAGGACTGCGGTTCACTGGTTCCCAGATCACGACTACACGCTCCGAAGTCCGGGTAACACTGTGCAGCTCGTTCTGGCCAACGAGCCCGAACCCATCGTAGTCACGATGCAACCTGACGGGACTCTCTCCGGTCCGGGATCTGTGCTCGTCAAAGGAAGCATCGTTACGGGCTACACCACCACGACCAAGACAGTCATGGTGGATGGCGCTCCCGCTGCAGCGCAGGGATACTACTGCAACGGTCCCTGCAGCACCAGCACGTCCGTTCCCAACTACGCACCGAAGATCGAACGCTGCACCATCGGCACCATGGCCTTCATGCGTCCCAAGCCCGCAGACGCCGGTTAAAACCGGCATCGGCTTTCTCGACGCAGATAGCACGAGTGCGCCGCTCGTGACAGGTCTCCGAATGACGGGCCGTTATGCTGACGCCTCTGGACTGAGGCTCGTGTTCGACAATGATGCGGTCATCCTCGACTGCGGTAAAGCTCACGCAAAATCGCCATACACGGTCGACAACACGCCGACTGGACTTCGTTGTCCACGTCCAGAACGCCGGCGGAGCTTTCCTTCTCGGCGTCGCGCCTGATAACACGCTTCGCGGCTCCGGCTCCACGAGCGTAAACGGCAAACTCGTCTCGTCCATTCGCGGCGACAACGTCAGCTTCACTCCGCACTCCGAAAGCTGCAACGTCGGCACCCTCGCGTGCCAGAAGCAAGCGGAACACCATGCGTGCCTCCAGCGGTGCGAGCCCAGCCGCGCCGGCAACCTATTCATCGCCGCGCTGGCCGCCGGCTCAGCAGCCACGCCGACGGCGCCACCGATTCCGACCGATACCTCTGCTGGCTCTGCGGGCCGGCGCGCCTGATTCCGAGTCCTGCTGGATTCCTCCTTCTCCGGAACCAACCCGCTTGCGGCCAGACGGTATTCGTCATGCGCAAGCCGATCGGCGACGTCCTCCGAGAGCTGGGCCTTGCCGTACCTGCTAAATCAACTGCGGCCCAGGCGATGAAGGCCCTCCAAACCCAATGCCATTCGACGCAGGGTTGCTCCTCGATCATCCAGGGCATGAGCCGCTCTTATGTAGCGACCACCAAACTGGATGCCTCCGGCAAAGCCAAGCTCTCGGCGAGAAACGCTGCCGGCACCTACTATTTCTTCGCAATCGTTCCCAACTCGGGCGGTTCGCTTGTGTGGGATATCCCCGCCAGCCTTGTCCCGGGCGGGAACACGGTCACGTTCAGCACAAAGAATGCAGAAGAGGTCCGGTGATGCCGGAAAAGCCGAAAGGGCGCTGCCTCCGCTGAGAAGACGTTCGCACCCGGATAAATTCCATCTTCTCCAGTGAATCGAATCTGTCGCCGGTGCAAAAGGATTTGGGGTAGGTGGAGGAAGCGCGAAATCCTATCTGAATCGTAGTTTCGTCAAGAAAATAAACTGTCTACCGCAAAAGAGACGAGTAGTATATCTTCCCAACGTAGTGACTGAGTATACCTATGCAAACTATGTCCTCTGGGCAGGTCGTCACATACACCGAAACGACCCTGTCGGAGGTTTCCTCCTCCCCTTACACACGCGTCACTTCTCTCGATCTGTTCCGCGGCGTCACCATCGCTGCCATGATCCTGGTCAACAATCCCGGAAACGCCCATCCTTACTGGCCCTTGGAACACGCCGAGTGGAATGGGTGGACGCCGACCGATCTCATCTTCCCGTTCTTCCTTTTCATGGTCGGAGTTTCTCTGGTCTTCTCTTCCGAATCCCGCCTCCGGCGCGGCGATTCGAAGACCAGACTTCTGTTCCACGCCTTCCGCCGCGCCGTCATTCTCTTCGCCATCGGTTTGGCAATGAACTACACCATATCTCTGGTCCTTCCTTCGCGCTTTCCCGGGTTGCGCATTCCGGGAGTTCTGCAACGTATCGGCGTCTGCTATCTAGCGGCATCCACCTTATTTCTCTATACGAGTCCTCGGATCCGGGTGGTCAGTCGTTGCTGCCCTGCTCATTGGTTACTGCGTCCTGATGATCATGGTCCCGGTGCCCGGTTACGGAGTTCCCGGTCGCGACATCCCTCTTCTTCACCCCGACGCCAACCTCGCCGCCTACCTTGATCGCAAGTTACTCACGACACTCTATGAAAAGACTCGCGATCCAGAGGGACTACTGAGCACATTGCCGGCTATTGCGACGGCAGTGCTCGGAATCCTTACTGGCGAATGGTTGCGCTCCAAGCGCAGCCCGCAAATCAAAGCTCTCGGAATGCTGCTGTTCGGCGTCATCGGTCTGATCTTAGGAAGACCTGGGGAGTCTGATTCCCATCGATAAGAAACTTTGGACAAGTTCGTTGGTGCTTCACCGTAGGATTTGGGCTCGTTTGCCTTGCGCTCTGTTATTGGGCCACCGACATCCGGCGCTGGCGCGGAGTCTGGACCAAGCCGTTTCTGATTTTTGGCCGCAACTCGATTGCCGCCTACACGGTGGCCTGGATCTTCGCAGTGCTGACCTACGGGTTCAACGTGCGGGTCAACGGGGGAATGCAGAGCGGCCACAATTACATCTTTCGGCGTTTCTTAGGGCTTCTCGGAAGTCCAAGCTTCGCCTCGCTTCTATTCTCGCTGGCCTTCGTCCTGTTGTGCCTGATTCCCATCTGGCTCATGGATCATAAGAAAATCTTCCTGAAGATTTGAATGAATTCGAACTAGAGGTGACGCCCCTTCGTTACGGCAGAGGGAGGCCGCCCGAAAACCCCTCTTCCGCTCATCCCCTAACAGAAAGATTTTAAAGGGTGGCTAAGATGCTTTTTTACCAGCCCGAAAGGTGAACGTTTCGGGCGCCCTGTGAAAAAACGGGGCGACCGGTCACCGGAAATTACTGATCAGGATGACGTCGCTGCTTTCGCTGCCTCGGGTCAACGCCAGATGCCTGCCGTCACGCGACCAGTCAAAGTCAAAAATCAGTCCCGATTCAAAATTCGTAATCTGTTTCGGCGGTCCGCCTCCTAATTTCTGTCGCCAGATGTTAGAGACGCCGTTCCGGTTAACACATAATCAACTGCCTCACCCGCAGGCGCCCAGCGCGGGGCGCCTGCCAACGCCGGCCAGTCGAACTGGTACAAGGCGGCTCCGCCATCGAAAGGGATTACCTTCAGTTGATTTGGTTTGAGCGGAGGGAGAACCGGGGTTCTCAGGAGGTTCGGGCCCGAGGCGAGATACACGATTCGTTTTCCGTCCGGGGAGATTTTGAGAAGATAGCCCAAACCAGTCTCAAAGTCCTGTGCGAGCACCTCTGGAGGCTTCTCTCCCGTGATGTTCACGCGTACCGGGGTCCAGGAAGGACCCCGCAAGTAGACCACCCATTTGCCATCTGGGGAACATTGTGGGCCTATGGCAAACGTCTCGTCAGCGATGCGGATGGGATTAGAGCCATCGGCATCCATGCGCCATATCCCTTGCTTTTGTTCCCGGTAGGCGGCGTAGACGATATAGCGCCCATCGCCACAAACCGACGGGTCCCAGCTGAGACGATCATCGGGCGTCAGCAGAGTACGCCCACTCCCATCCGGATTTACCGCGAACAGATTGCCATCCTGGCTGGCAAAGATGATGCGGCCGTTGGGCATCCAGGAGAAACCTCCGACAGCCAACTCTTTCGTAGTGATCTGCTTAGCCTTTGCGGTGTTTCCGGCGGACGCGATCCACAAGTCGGAGACCGTTGTTAGCTCGGTGTCGACAAGAGTCTTGCCATCCGGCGTGAGGTCCAAGCAACAGAGCTGGTAATCCATCAGGTCATTGGTGAGGCGGCGTGCCTCTCCTTTTGGATAGGAGATGAACCAAAGTTGCCCGCGAAACGCCTGATCAACGTTCCTTATGGGCGCCAAGAGACCACTTCCGTCGGGCAGCCAGCGCGGACGGCCGATGGCGTCCGGTGTTGAGTAGATTTCACGGACCGATCCATCGGCGACCGATATGGCCCAAAGCACAGAACGAAGTCTTTTCGTCGCCTCCGAGGTTGTGAACGCAACCGTCTTGCCATCGGGAGACCACGCTACACCGATAAACTCGTCAAGGTAGGGACGTGTAGCGAGCACCCGTTGATCACTCCCGTCGGCTTTGGCAATCAAAACATCAACTTTTCCATCGGACGAGTTTGCACCGCAAAAAAGCGAACTCAGTACCATCCGGAGAGTAACTGGATCCGAAGTCGATACCCCCCTGCATCGCGAGGTGTGGTGTTCCGCCGAGCACGGGCATCCGATAGAGATAGGTGTCACTGAAGTTGGGCTTCTCAGAGCGGACAAAGTCAATGTAGTTGGCGTCCGGGGAGAAGGTCAGACTCCATATCATAACTTCATCCGGCGGTAGAATCTGCACGTCGCTGCCGGTAGCTACTTGACGAACGTTGAGGCTTTGTTTTTCCCCCTCAACCAGAGCGTAGACCACATAGCGCCCGTCCGGTGAAATCGCGACATTGGTGGCATTCCCGCTCTGGGTAACTCGGCTGATCTTCATAGCCTGAAGATTCCAGTCACTCCTGCGTCCGCTCAGCCTGAAAAAATAAATCCCCAGTGCAACCATCAACAGCGCCAAGCCGACCAGCATCAGCGCCAGCACGCCCTTATGGCGTCTAGCTTCAGCAAGAATGACTGCTCCGCTGGAGGGTCGGTCCGCCGCTGGCCCGACCGGTCATGGGACCCGCCGAGGTGGCCTCACTCACCTTGCGCGAGTGGCTGGAATCCGTATCCCGCTTCAGCCGCTTCAGGTCGCTGCGAATATCCGCAGCGTGCTGGTAACGTAGCTCGCGGTCTTTCTCCAGGCACTTGTGGATAATGCGCTCAAGCTCCGGGGGCAAATTGGGATTGAGTCGTACCGGAGCGGTCGGCTCCTTGTGCAGGATGGCATCGAAAAGAGCGGCTGACGTTTCTCCTCGAAAGGCAAGTGTTCCCGTCGCCATCTCATACAAGACCGCGCCAAAGGAAAACAAGTCGGTCCGAGAATCCAATTCTTTGCCTAGCGACTGCTCCGGCGACATGTAGGCCGCCGTGCCCATCGCCGAACCGGGGCTGGTGAGGAGTTCTTCGCTCATGGTGGGTGAGGCAGGCGCCGCGTCGTCTCTGTGGACTGCCGATCCCACCTTGGCCAAGCCGAAGTCGAGTATCTTGGCAGGGCCGCGAGCAGTCACAAAGATGTTGGCTGGCTTGATGTCGCGGTGCACGATGCCCTTGGTATGGGCCGCATCGAGCGCATCAGCAATCTCGATTCCGATCGATAGAACGGTCTCGATGTCCAATGGCTTACCCGCGATCCGGTGCCTCAGCGTCACGCCTTCCAGAAACTCCATGGCAATAAAGGATTGGTCGCCATGTTTGCCGATCTCATGGATGGTGCAGATGTTGGGATGATTCAGAGCAGAGGCCGCGCGCGCTTCGCGACGAAAGCGTTCCAGTGCCTGCGGATCTCGGGCTAATTCGTCTGGCAGGAATTTCAGGGCGATGAAGCGGCCAAGCTCGAGTGTCCTCGGCCTTGTACACCACACCCATCCCGCCACCGCCCAGCTTCTCGATGACGCGATAGTGCGAGATGGTTTGACCAATCATAAGCGGGCATAAGTCCTTAGTCCTCCATGTTAGGAGCACGGAAGAGGCGGGTCAACGGATCATGGAAGCAATCACTTGTTTCAAAATACGAGCAGGTCAGGCAGGTACTTGAGTCCACAACTGGTCTTAGAGATCGATCCTAACCCTGACTCTCATCGGCGTCGCCCTCTTCTCCGCCAAAAAAAGGCCATGGCTCCACTGAAATAACAGCGAGCCGCTCCAATGTTGTCGAGGGTTTAGGCCAGTTAGATTGATAGGGTTTTCTAACGCTCCGGAAAACCTTAGCATTACGACGGCGACGGCAATCCCCATGAGGAACACAATTCAGGCCGGCGGGTGTGGGGGTACCTGGGGGTTCCCGTGACCTTCTTGAAAGCAATGTGATCCACGGCCCTTTACCCTCGAGCGACGTTGGCATAATCGGTTTTTGGATCAACAGTTTTTTCCGGCTACCTCAGCCTGTTGCCAAAATCGTCATTTAGGACTGTCGCTACCAAAGCTTTCTGCGAGAATCGGATTTGCATGAGTGCATTTAGTGAATGCGGAAAATGCTCTTTAGACAATAATCGATATGGAAATGGGTCGCGAATCCTGCGCGGTCAGGTCACGTATTCTTGGAAGTACGTCTCCGCTCAAGCCGGGCAAATCTTGGCGTCCCGTTCGCAACTAGTCGCCTCTAAGGACCTACATTGTCCAGTACCCAGATGCTGCCTGACGTTTGAGAGATGGTCAACACCAGTTTGTCTTGAGCGAGGGAAAAGTGCGACTGCCGGTATGTGCTGGGGGATCATAAGGCCGGGCTTATCGAATGCCGTAACCTGAAAGACGTCACCAATTATCTTTCCTCGGGCGGGATCGAAGCGTAGTCCCCAAACATTGTAGAAACCATTGCGGCCAGAAAGAAAATAAATGGTCTTTCCATCCGGGGACCAAAGGGGCTTGTCATCCCAATGCTTGCCATCTGTGATTTGAATCCGCGGCCCGCCCGATGCGCGCGTGATGAATAGTTTGGACTCGAGTTTGGTCGGTAAGTCACGAATAGCTTCATACACAATCCATTGTCCGTCAGCAGAAATGCGAGGCTGGTCGAGAAAGTAATCCGGGTCGGAAATGATCTTGCGCGATGCTGGTTCCCCACCGGACACGGGCGTGGCCGATAGCAGCCAAATCTCAGTTGGATGAGGATCGCCCACTTCTTGCGTTATTAGCAACTCCTTCCCATCAGGAGACCAATCATTAACCCGTTTCCGTAATGGTCTAGGCGCCGTCAGCGGTTCCTCGGTACTGCCGTTCCACACAACAATCTGGCTTTCGCCGCCCATCACTGTCTTGTTTCGGGTATATGCTATTCGTTCGCCGTCTGGAGACCACCGTAAGAAACCGCGGCTGTTGCGGTCGTCAGCCATGATCGGAGCTTCCCTGCCGTCCACAAACGACCTCTGCCACAGTTCGTACCTGCCGGCGCGTTTTGCGGAAAAAGCCAGCTTCTTACCATCTCGGGTAAGATTGTGCCCCCACGTCTCCATTCCGGTAGGGGTAACGGGCTGCCCATGACCTGTGACTCGTCCGCGGATTGCGTCGAAAGGAAAAAGCCATGCCCGAATCTGCTGGGACTCACCGGTAAAAGCCAGTCTTTTTCCATCGGGAGAAATCGCGAATTCCGAATCCAAGCCTGTGCCGGTCGTTAGCCGTTCAATGGCGATTCCCCTCAACGTCGCTGGTTCTACCGTCATCTTCCACAGATTTCTTGCTCTGCGAAACGTGCGCTCGAAGTAAATCGCGTTCCCCGATGGTGCCCAGGAAAATTTGCAATCCCCGGCCCAGTCCACGATGCTACCCATCGCGTCTCTGAGAGTTTTTACGACTTGAGGGCTCAACCTCCGACCTGACACCCTCATCTCCCCAAACTGGAACCGTCCAAAAACTAGGGACAAGTTCGGCGTCCTGGGCCCAGACAGAGACTCGCTTGCCGTCGGGATGCCACGCGGCAGACAGAAATGGGAGCTGGTGCTTGACCTGGAATTCCGTCAAGATTTCGCGCGGTTCGGTTCCTTCAAGACCCACTACAAAAAACCGAGTCCATGGGAATTGTGTTGTCTGGAACAGTATCTCCGAGCCGTCTGGCGACCACCGAGGGTAATATCCGAAAGATGCGATCTTCCTGGCCAAACCTTCACCACCAAGCGCCGGTACAATAAACAAGCCACCGTCGCCGTCTTCGGAACGATACGCAATGTATTTTCCATCGGGTGACCAGTCTGGCTGCCAGTTGTACCCCCGTCCTTTGGTGACTTGAACAGGATCGCCACCGCTGACCTGCTGCACCCAGATGTCGAACTTGCCCCCACGGTTGGAACTGTAGGCGATAAAACGGCTGTCGGGTGACCACGTGGGGCCGATCTGCAGGCCGTCGTCAAAAGTCAGTCGAGTGAGAGCCCGCTGCGCTGACGACGGAGGAGATCGCAAGCGCTTGTAAAGGAAAAGGCCCGCAGCGGTGAGCAACACAAGGACGACGAACAGGATCGAGGCGCGGCGGACCCACGGCATTCGCGATTCCCGCCGCACGGCTGAGCCGTCAGGTACGACGCTAATCCGGGCACCCTCAACCGGCGCAATAAACCGATATCCCCGCCGAGGCAATGTCTCGACAAAGCGCGGGCTTTCCGCGGAATCGCCCAGCACCTCGCGAATCTTGTTAATAGCGGTATTCAGGTTGTGGTCGACATCGACAAAGGTGTCCGGCCACAGCCGTTTCTGCAATTCCTCCCGGGTCACCACCTCGCCGGGACGCTCCAGCAGGATGGCGAGAACCTGAAACGGCTGGCCGGTGAGTTTCAGCTTCACGCCCGCCTTTGCGCAGTTCTCCCGCGGGAAGGTCAACTTCGAAGGTTCCGAACCGGACTAACCGAGGGGAATGGACAGCTTCTTCCACAGACGTTCGCCTCAAGTGCCGCCAGTCTAGCACTGAACAACTTCGAAATCTGCACGGCTGCTTCGTCGTGCGTGCCTGATCTGAGTCACTAACCACCTCAGAGCAGGCGAAGACTGGCGCGGCTGCTCCGAAAAAACGTGGAACACCCCCAGAGTAGTACTGCTATCGACACACCCGCCTGAGATCAGGCGGCAAACAGTCCACTTCCCTGTCCAAACTCTGCCCAACAGGACGTAATGGCACATCATCAAACCGCACCAAACGGAACAGTGAAAATCCGCAAGCTCCTGTAAGTGCGAGTTCCGTGCAGCCATCTGTCTTCAAGATGTATCCCCTGCCCGCCCAGCGCTCAAAGCTGCCGTACGATGTCGTTGTCGCTGTTCTGAGTTTAAAAGAATATTCATTTACACGAAGCAGCAGGAGGAAGAGTGAATCGACTGCCACAGCTTTGAGGCACGCCGCTTTCCATGGAGGTATCGCCCCGGTTCTGATTTCGTCGTCGTCACCGGTCGGGCTTGGTACTGAGTTTGCCCTACGATTCCGCCGCCTCTCCGCTGATGGCGTATTCGCTTAATCCCTTACCCATCTTCTTGAGGCAAGCGTCGAGTTCATTGGCAGTGAGTGATGGCGCCAGCCGCACCTTGTCTGCCCGGGCAATGAGCACTTGTCCGTGGCTGGTTTCGGGGATATTGGGGAGAAAGAGAACGAAGTTGCCGTCATTGTCCTTATCGACAACAAACGCAGGCTGCTGGCATTCCCCTTGCTTCAAGAACGCACTAGCGTAGGGAAGAATTTTAGCTTTGTGTGCGATCTTCTCCTCAGCTGTGGCCCGGTAAGAGGCATAACCCGGAATGAGGCTGGAAATCGTCCGCTCCAGCGTCCGGCTGAGCGCGCCGACGAATGAAACACGCACCAGTAATCCGCATAGCAGCCAGATGGCGATGATGAACAGGGTGGAGAAAAGTGTAGCGCCACCAACGCCAAGTACTGTTTTCACCCCGAACATTGACGCCAGCTTTGAGCCGACGGAAGTCAGCGATGTCCACGCCTTGGAAATCAGGATGACGACAACGTAGAGGGGGAAAAGAAAAAAGAACCCCGCGATGGCGGTCTGACGAAGGTTGGTAAAGAATTGTTTCATCGGGGAAATCCGTTCCCAAAAGGGTATTCGAGTGACAAGCTGCGCCAGCGGACTCTCCAGGATTAGCGGAGACGAAATTGAGGACGTTTTGTAAACAGCCGAGGTTAGCGCCGGAACGGTTCTCGAAAGGAGCAAATCAATGTCCCGTGCTTCGGAATGCGTTTCAAGCTGCCCGATTTCGACGAAACTCGGCGACTCCTTGTCCCTCAAGGGCTGGAAAGAACGAGCAACGGGAGCCAAGTAATCAATTCCGCGAACAAGGCCCTAGTGATTACCTGTCGGCGCTCATGTCTGGCAAAACCCAGACGTACCTGCATACATCACAGCGGGCCGCCGCGAGTGTGGAAAAATTCTCGGCTAGGGACGACTCTATCTCGATCATGACTGAGGCACCTCACGCGCCATGCTTCACAGATTGGGGGCTGATCGGCCCCTAACTCCCATCTTTCGACTGGAGGTCGGCCTTGTTTGCCCCTTCGCTTCATGGAAGCCAACAATGTGGCATGGGCTTCCTCGGTCTGGTCTCCGTAACTCTCAGCCCACTCGGCCAAGGTTGCACAGCTCGCTGTCCGACACAACGCGTTGCCCTGATGTGTTTCTTGTCCTTTTGGACGTACCCAGAATACGCACGTTATCTGAGTGAGTCGCCTGCCAATCTTGACAGTAGTGATCCTATTTTCTTGTCGCTAGCATTGATCTCGGTCTAGCGCTTAAAACGCAAATGGAGCTATGCGTCGGGCATTTGATGAGTACGTTCAAGAAGGCCTATTCGGCCTGCGTGCAAGGACGCGGTTACACCGCCCAGTAATACGTCGGCAAAAGAACAAGCACTTATCTCGAAGGGTTGAACTCAGATGAATCTCAAAATCCATACGGCTGCCCGAATCTTGTCAACCGTATGGGGTTTGGTAGCGCGGGAGAAATCGAATTCGCTAGTAGACGATCCCGAAAATGTCCAGCGACTCGCCCAGCCCGACTCATATAGCGAAATCTGCATTTTTCGCAGGGTTGGACGGTACAGCTCTCCGGCAGATTCTGGACGTGGCAAAAATCCGTCGGGTCGCCCCAAAGAGGACGTGACCATCAGCGGGGACCGACCAGACCATCTTTTTCTCCTGAAAACGGGGCGGGTCCGGTTTTACAAGCTGACCGCGTCTGGTTCAGAGCTCGTCATATTATGGATGATCCCAGGGGACATCATAGGCTTGGTATCGTTGTTGGAAAATCCTCCGGCCTACATGGCAAGCGCGGCCACGGTTTCCGAATGCGAATTCCTGGTCTGGGATCACAGCACTATCTGCAGACTCGCAAAGGCATACCCGCAGATTAGGGAGAACGGCTTGCGGCTTGCGTTGCACCACCTCAAGATTTACATGGACCGCCTCGTCAACATTGTCACCAAAAATCCGGAATCGCGGCTCGCCGACGTACTGGGCCGGCTTGCCACCCAGGCGGGGGAGGTACAGCCGTCGGGAGTGAGAATCGACATCACCAACGAGCATCTCAGCTCTCTTTGCGATATCAGCCCCTTCACCGCCAGCCGGCTCCTCGCGAAGTGGGAACGGGATGGGAGGCTTTCGAAACAGCGCGGCCGGGTTACCCTGCACGCTCCCGAGTCCCTCATTATTTAGCTAGGATCAACTACGGCGGCTGCCTGCACGTGTGCAGCCGCTTGCGAAGCTTGCTCATTCGAAGTGTGAGATTGCTCCTGTGCGCGCACGACCAGTCGGCTGAGAACGTCCTTCTGCTGGCTGAGTTGTGCCACCTGGAGCTCCAGACTCTACTCTTAAGCGTCCGGAATGGCCTTGTGACCTCCCTGTGACCGGAGAACGCACTCCAGCGTAGTGGAGGTCAATTCGGTCAGTGCTTGTATCTAAAGTCAAATTCCGTTCAGGGTCGGAACGCCGCTTCCGCCTATTCTGTACGGTCCTGGCTACAGAGCACCTGAACACCAACGTTTGGAGTGAATTGTGCATCTACTCAGCGCCAGGGAGTGACCGCCCGGGGGCAAACATGAACAATATATTACGGTCCGTGATCCTACTTGTGGTTCTTGGGATCGCTATCGCAGGGATAATTCCATCCGCGGCTCAAGTTCTGGTGAGCTCCCCGCAAAACAATTCGCAGATTTCGTCCCCCGTTCACTACATTGCTTCAGCTACTAGCCCTAAATGTTTGAAAGGTATCATTGATATGCGGATATATCTATTCGGGATGAAACCCAACGATCCTCCGACGTTCGCTGTAGCCGTAACGATCCTCGTCGCTGAAGCTCTTCTGGCGGGATGGTTGCCCGCTCGCAGAGCCGCTAATATCGACCCGATGACTACACTCAGGCATGAATGAGATGTTCACCTACCGGCTTGGGAAATGTGTAATAGCAGGTTTGCGACCCTAGTACCATTTTTGACATCGGTGATCCTTGAAGTTGTCCAGAAGTCGGCTTCGAGGAGATCACCATTGATGTCCTCCAATCCCGTTTCTGGCCGACTTCCGGATTGCGGACGATTCGTCCGGAAGGCCGCTTGAGTCAAGCGGCATTCCCATGCGAGAGGTGTTGTTTTCGTGGTTAAAAATTCAAGCGTAAAGAGAGCTGTACCTGCCTCGAGGGGGCGGCGAAATTCGGCGAACCAAACGTCGGATTGGCTGGACTGATAATGCCGTCTCCGAACTTTTTCGGAATTGGACCGAGGAAGTCCGAGGCGCCATAGACCGTATCGATGCCGTTAACATTATGGCGATTGAACAAGTTGAAGACTTCGGCGCTGGCCTGCGCTTTCAGTCGATCGCTTACGTTGAACACTCTTTGCAAGCGCACATCAGTGGTATGGGAGGAATCGCCAAGATAAGTGTTGCGCCTGATGTTGCTGACGCGGTCTGAAAAGGGAAACCCGTCGCCGTTCACGTCAAAGCCGGCAAAGATCGTGTAATAACGAGGGCTTTGAACTGTGTTTAGCACCGAGAGCTTGAAGTTACGCAGCGCCAGTCTCCAGGTGTTTGGAGATTCACCCAGCAAAACCAGCACGAAGTGATGACGCATGTCATTCTCGCTCAGGCCGCGGTCAAGGTTTGGATCCAGGTAATCCATGGGCGAATCGGTAAGTTGGATATCGGTCGCGAGATCAATGGACTTTGAATATGTATAGTTCGCCAGGACGCTATAGTGGTGAGCAAATGGTTTTCGCACGCTCAAACTTCCCGCATGGTAGATGGAGTACGCAGTCGGAGTCGCCTCCAGAGCGAAGCCGAAGTTGGGATCGGCAGGCGTGAAAGCTTGCACTCCAGTGGGAAGCGTGGCGCTGGGGATTCCATTGATGCTGTTGTACAGTGGCAGTTTGAGCGCATGTACGAATTGGTATCCGACCGAAACGAAAAGCCCTTTGCCGATCTCGTTTTCCACTTCCAGGCTGGTTTCCTCAGCGTAGGCGTTGGGGAACCTGCGCTTCACGTATCCCAATGGGAACTGGAGCAGGTTGCTGGGATCGGGGTAAATGCCATTGTGCGCAAAGTTGCTAAAAGCCTGACTGGCGAGAACGGGCCCGGCGACCCCGACGATGCCTGAAGGCCCAAGTCCAACCAACTTGTTGGTTGGATCTGCAAATTCAGGCAGGATCGGCTGGTTCATGTTGGTAAATGCAGATGCGCCCTGCCAGGACACCATAATATCGCTGTAGTCGAACGGGCCGGTGAACAAGCCGAATCCCGCTCGCACCACGCCCTTTCCTTGCCGGAATGAGTATGCGATCCCAACTCGCGGCTGCACATTTCCATAATTCGTGGGATGCATTCTTGCCGTTCACCCTAATGTCCGCCGCCGATGGAAAAAAATCCACGTCATAGCGCAACCCAAGAGTTAGGGTCAGATTCGGCCGCGCTCTCCATTGGTCTTGCGCGTAGAACCGGAAAGCTTGTGCCTGAACTTCAAGTCCGTACTGTCGATGAAGTCGGAGGCCGCGGGGCCAGCATACAGGCCAGTCTGGAAAGGCAGAGTGCGTGGTGGAATTTGCTGGCCGAAGAACGAGCGCGGCTGCAGAAACAGAAACTCCACAGGAGTTCCCGGTCCGAACGGCGGAGCATCGAAAGGTGGCCCGCTCCGAAAAAGCTTTGCGGAGTGAAAATACCGGCGCCCGGAGTGAAGAATGTGGTCTACGCCGCGATCCACACCGGTTCGAAGTCTCCGCCAAATTTGAACGAATGATTGCCACGGATATAAGTCAGGTTTTCCGCGCCTTGGAAATGCTGCTCACTGTAGAAGTGGACGCCGCCTTGGATGCCTCCCGAGCTGAAAAGGTCGGCAACCAGGATCGCTGGTTCAAACCCGGCTCCCACAGGATCGAGATGGAAGGTTCTTCGCCCGAAGTTCAGCACACTTTCTGAAGTCCAATGGCTTCCGAACACGTGGAGCAAGTTGCCGTACACGCGTCTGGTCCCTGACGGGGTTGTTGCGGTAGAACGATGGCAAACCCTGACCTGGAGCGGCGCCTGGGTATGTGTTGTTTGCGGTCGTCGTTGAACAGGTATCCAATGTTTAAGGTGCTCTTGTCACTCAGAACATTGGTGAGCTTTCCGAAAAACTTGTCGTAGTCGACCAATCTGGAGAATGGATCCCAGGTTCTCGGGCTGCAAGCCCAGCGACTGCTTCACCTGATTGATGCTGGGCGTGCCGGGCCCCAGGCAGCCGGGATCGTCGGTGCAATGCAGAATGAAAGAGGAATACAAAGGAGACTCGGCGCGGCGCTGGCCTTCGTATCCTAAAAAGTAAAAGTTCTTTTCCCGCCGGATGGGCCCGCCAATATTGCCGCCAAACTGGTTGAAGCGAAGTGTATTGAAACCCGGCGCGGAGAGCAGATTGTTCGAATCCAGCTTGTTATTGCGGAAGAATTCGTAAACCGAGCCGTGAACATCATTGCTCCCGGACTTCGTGATCGTGTTCACAACGGCACCGAGATTGCGCCCGTTGTCGGCCGTATAGGGACTGCTGGCGACGCGGAATTCCCGCACCCAATCCTGCGACGGGCTGGCGCGCTGCACGCCGGAAATGCTGGTAGTGTAGTCCGTGCCGTCAAGGCCAAAAAATGCGCTGTGGGTCTCGCGCAGCCCGCCAAAACTCAGTTGCAATACGGTCTCCTGGAAAGGCGATTGTGCGCCCACGGCGGTGCTCCGGCCTACGTTTACCGTGGGCGTGAGCAGCACGAAATCAATGAAGTCCCGGCCCGAAATTGGCAGGTCGGAAATCTTCTGCGTATCAATGACCTGGCTGACTTCCGATTTTTGCGAATCGACACCCTGCGCCGTTTCCTTAACGTCGACATTCTCCCGGAATGTCTTGATGTCTAGCGTCACAGGAACAGAGGCATTCTGTCCGACCGTAAGCCTAAGCGTGCCTGATAAGCGCGGAATTGATCGGAATCTACTTTCAGCTGGTAGCGGCCCGCAGGCAGGCTAGGGATCACTGCAACTCCAGTCCCCGAGCAGAAATCCGTTCGCTGCGCGCCGGTTTCTAGGTTCCGGACGGTGACTCGCGCCTGCGGGATCACG
Source organism: uncultured Acidobacteriaceae bacterium (assembly GCA_963824805.1). Taxonomy (GTDB): domain Bacteria; phylum Acidobacteriota; class Terriglobia; order Terriglobales; family Acidobacteriaceae; genus DATBAT01. The sequence continues at coordinate 20,263 of CAWGQZ010000048.1, forward strand.
CTTCCAGATGGGTCCGTAACCGTTACGTTTAGCGTCGCCAACTGCTGCGCAAAAAGGTTGACAGCAAACAACAAAATCAACCCAAGAAAACTCCTGACTGCGTGAGCAGAGCCTCTCTTCACTAGTGTCCCCGGTTGTTCGTTATTCCCCGCGAGCCTGAGAATGCCAGACTATGGAATTCAAGAGTTCCCAAATTCGAAACAGCTTACTGGACATTCACAGCTGGCGGCAATATGACAAAAACGCTAGAGACTGGGGCCAGAACAGCCGACGCCGGGGGATGGCTGGATGTTGCCACCATTCATAACTATCCGCCCCCAAGCTGCTTGTCAGGAATGGATCCCACATGTGAACCCGGACGACCCTCTGGGGCCATGGCACACCCGCCTGTGTCACGGTCGGGTGATGGGCTACCCGGAAGTTAAGCCGCAGAACAAACGTTCACCGACGCTGTCCAGATGTCGGCTTCTAGGAAGTTTCACCCACAATTACGAGCAACTAAGTCGAAGTCCCGACGCTTACCTCGCACATCTTAATTAAGGAGACATTTAGATCAAATTGTACGCAAAGAATATAAGGTCTAGCGGACCTCCTAAGTAGGTAGGCGCGCGATCGCGACCTTTTCTCGACCGTCGCCCCGGGGAATATGGCTCCCTTCCTTCCATCCCAAAATAATTCTCGCCCTTTCCCCCGTCCTTTGGCAGCGGATCAATCCACAACGCCAATCAACCGGTACCCTGCCAGGCGGTTGCAGCACAGTACATCCTGACAATTTTCTCCATTTCCAACTGAAGCAGGACAGTTTAGGATCTACTCGCTCACAAGCAGGTCGTCATCGGTAATGATCTCCTCTCCTTTTGATCGATTGGATTATCCCAGCCTCCGTCAAAGTGTGTACTTGAATCAGGCATCCCTGGGATTGATCGGTCAACCAGCAGTAACCGCAATGCACACTTTCATAGACAATGTTGCTAGGCATGGCAACCTCTACATGTCCGATAGGGATGAGGTGGCATACTGCGAAACGCTCCGCGAACGCGCATCGCGATTGCTTCATTGCGATTCCACGCAAGTCGCAATTGTCGCGAGCGCAAGTGAGATATTGGGGCAACTTCCGATGTTGCTTCAGCCAAGACTAAAGAGCACAATTCTGGCCGTTTCATCAGACTTTCCTGCGATAACTCGGCCGTGGCTTCGTCTGGCTGCTCTAAAAGACCATACGGTGCGCTTTGTTGATGACCAGCCTACGTGCGATTTGACCGATACACTCATTGAGGCAATTGATGAGAGTACTTCTGTGGTTGCGGTGAGCAGTGTGCAATACGCTACGGGTACGGTAGTGGATATTTCTCGCCTGCGCCAAAGCACTGTCCAGGTTGGTGCACGTTTGATTGTAGACGCTACGCAAGCGGCAGGTGCAATGCGGGTGGACGCAGCGGCGTGGGATGCTGATGCCGTCGTTGCCAGCGGCTACAAATGGCTTGGTGGACATGGAGGCGTTGCACTAGCAATCATGTCGCCACTCTTGCTTGAGCAAATACCCCCTTTACCGGGTTGGATGGGCGCGTCGGACCCCTTTGGATTTGATGCGACCTCTGTGTCGCTAGCTAATGATGCGCGGCGCTACACGCAATCAACAATGTCGTATGTCTCTATGGCTGGTCTCGTGGTAGCAGTTGAGCAGTTGTTGTCCTTGGGTGAAGCTCGAATTGAGGCACATGCACGGAGTTTGGCAGCAATGTTGGTTAGCGACGCCAGCAAGTATGGTTGGCAACCGTTTCGTAGTGTTGGCGATCCTGCCGGGTCTCCACACATCATTTCACTGGGCAGCCCTCGCGAAAGCGTACAAGCAATTGTGGAAAGACTTCGTAGTCACAATATTGTGTGCGGTACACGTGGCGGACGCATTCGGATCTCGCTCGCCCCTTACAACGACGCAAGTGATGTCAACACTCTTATCGAAGCATTTGCAAGGAGCACGTTCGGGATGAATTTTAGAGATCGAAACTGCGTGATCACCAGCAGCACGGAAAGTCTCAAAGGGGGCAGCTTTCCTGCCCTTTCGACGACGGTATGCAAGTTGCCTCTCTATGCTGCCTTCTCGCCTTCCCGGCCCTAAAGGCATTCCATCGGGCCTTCTGGGCTGCGGCCATCTTCCGACGAGCAGCAGCACTAAACCTGCTTGAGCATCCGGTTGAAGTCGCAACGGCCCGAAGACCGCTCGTCCGACCGACCGGAGCTGGAAAATCAACGCTATTGCGAATTTTGGCAGGACTGGAAACGCGGCTTCAGGGAAGCATCAAGCTTGGCGGCGAAGCGATCAAGAACCCAAGCCGTAGGATTCAGGTCGTCTTTCAGGACAATTGCCTCCTTCCTTGGTTGGACTTGGACGTAGAAGGAACATTGCGTTTGCAATCAAGGATGAAGATCGTTTGAGACGACAAAAAAGCAACGGACTGGATCGATAATCGGGCTCACAGACAAGGCTAGAGATTTTCCCAAAACTCTATCGGACGGACAGGCAAGCCGCGTCGCCTTTGCGCGAGCTTTCATTGCTCCGCCTGAGGTCCTATTACTCGACGAGCCGTTCCGCGCTCTGGATACTATTACAAGGAAGGCCTTCAGGATTTGCTTATCGAGTTCGCTGAGGCACCCAATACGACGATCGTCCTCGTAGCGCACAGCATTGATAATGCTGTTTTCCTCAGTGACCGAGTAATTGTGCTCGGGGGCTCACCGCTGCGAACTCCGTGCGGAATTTCCAGTGAAGCTGTCGCGTCCACGCCACCGAGAGAACGCGGAGATTTTCGAACTAGCGCTCCGCATTAAGGCGGTTCTCCGAACCGCAGCAGGCCAGGACGGCGATTCATTAAAGGATTCCAATCGACTCAGTGCATGATTTTTGGGGGATGCGAAACAGGAACAGTTATTGTACTTTTCAAAACACGATGATGATATTTATGGCTCCTAACTTTTACTTAGGGCCGCCTTTCGTCTATGAAGTTTTGAAGTCGCGCGCACGCTATCTCAAGGTGCCTATGATCATAGGGTTGCGGTCTTCGCGACCCTCGAATAGATTGTATCAACCTCAATTAGGTAGGCCCCTTAGCCGCAAGGATGCCGGCTGCGGGTAGGCGCCACTCCCTAGCGGCGACACCAAGCCTCGGTCGTACTGAACGCCCCCTGACAGCTGCTAAAGTAAGTGTTGTCTCGTGGCTGATCTAGAGGTGACTAGGTTTACACGTTGAGGAATTCCAGGAGGTTCAACAACATGCCCAAAGCAATTACACGAGCAAGAGCAGGCGGTGCTCCACCGCTCACGCGAGATATCGTGGGGATTCACATCAAGTTTACACTCAACACTCCGGACGGACTTCGAAGAGTAATTTTCGAGTTGCGGAAGGAAGTCGATGATACGACCGTAAAATGGACCATCAATTTTCAATTGTTCGAACGCGCCAAGAAAACGGACCCTTTCGGCGATGCCTTGGTGGATTTGGAAGTCGAAGTCGATTCCAAGCTGAATGATAAGGCGGAGGCGATGGCGGACAATGGAATGACGAAGAGGCAAGCGAGGCACACGATCGGTAAGGCGGCTGACACGGCCAAGGATCCCGCAGCGGACGTTTCTGTCAAGAAAGCAACCGTTCAGGACACTCTCGACAAGTGATTGTATCGTTTCGTCGAACGTGAGAAGTACGTCAAGTCATGACATACCATGGCCAGAAATGGTTTACTCTCGTCCCTTTTTTGTTGTCCGCCGCGGCGTACCTTGCACAGGCTCAAGAGCCGCTTTCCGGTCCATGCCCATCGGAAAAGCACGCGACCAATTTGTGGTACGGCACGCCGCCATTGAAGACCCCTGGAAGTTTCTGCGTTTCTTTCGGAACAGGGCGGACGAAGCGGCAAAGGCCGTGAATGCCCTTCAGGGAAAGCGATATTCCCCCGCTGAAGTGAAGCGGATCACGAGCATCGTCGAGCAGGATCGGTTCTTCCCCGTCAATTTCCTGTACTCCACAACGGAAGTCAAGAATTGCAGTGGTGGGCGACTGGATTTGGTTTTCTTTGTTTTCTCCATGCAAGTCTCCCCCGATATCCACTTGAGCTATGAATCTCGCGAGCAACAGAATGATGACCCGGCCAAGGAGCTCGTCAGTCCTGATCAGCGTCGAAAGCCCCAGATCCACCCGCAGATTGGGTATGACGCCACAGACGGCTTCTTTGCCGGGGGCGGTGCTGAAATCTTTTTTCACGACAATCGAGTTCCCTTGGACAAGTTCGCGGTCCAAGGGTATGGTTCGTCGTCATTGCGGTGGACAACCGGAACCTTAAGTGGACACCATGACTACGCGACCGGTTGGTTGGCTCATGCGGACTGGGCAAGTAACTTCACGAGCTTCTCTGCTCCAACTACAACAGCGGATTTGAACCGAGCACGGCTCGACGCACAGTTCTCAGCCTCTTCCCGCCCCGCAAACGGTGCAGTGCTTCGGTTTGGCTTCATAGCCGGAGGTGGCAACGAACAGAGCGGCTTCAACCCCGCAAGCCTGGCGACGGACGTTGTTCCGAGCAGCGGATATAGTGGGCTTAGGCTGTTCGGGGGAGTTACGGAAGAAGGAAACCGGAACGCGCTCGCTGTGTCGTACGGATTAGAGCTCGGCGGATCGACCAACACGTCCCTGCTCAACGATTGGCGGAAGCACATCGGAGATGCCGCCTTTGATTTTTGGGTACCTTTCGGCGACCACAGACTATTTGAGGTTGAGCAACACTTCACGGCGGGTGCGGTGGATATCAATCGGCAAGTACCTGTCGGCGAGTTGTTTTTCGGCGGAAACCGCGAGACCTATTTCGTAGCTAACGAGGGCTGGAAGATTCGTTCGAACCCATACATACGCAGTTTACCCGCAAACAGCTTTTACCGTACGAGCAGTGGGTCAGGCGCCCAGAATTTCTTCTCCTACAATCTAACTGCAGGAATCAACGTGTGGCGTATGCCACTAATGCCGCCCGAGATCAAGGCCAGTGAGTCGCTATGCAGGAAGCTGGTCATGTTGGACTCGGTTCCGCCTAGCATGGCAATGAGCAAAGATCTCTGCCAGAAGCTAAACGGTGCATTCGCCACCGTCACGAACACCTTGCAGGCAGCGAATGCCGCCGCTGACATTCGCCTGAAACAGGCTTTGGCAGAAATGCCGGTCTTGCAGTCAAAGCTCAGCGCCCTTACGGATGCGGTAAAGAGTGCGCAGTCTGGAACGCCGGCTTCGCTAGATCCTCTGTTCGCAGCCTGTGGCAATGCAATACAGGCATCGACGGATAATGTGAATAGTGCGATCAGCGAGAAACCAAATGCGGCGTATGAGATCGTGGAGGAACTCTTGCCGGATGGAGAATCTCCGCTGTCCGACGTGATCACCCGGTGCGGAGGAGATCTAAACCATGCCCTGAACAATTCTCAAGTAGCCGCTACGTCAGAAACGTTACAGACGTCCGCGGGCCAATTTCAGGCCCAGTTGAAGGCCATAGACGATGACACCAACGCCAAGGCCGCAACGTTCATAAGTTATGTGAAGCGGATGTTATATCGGGTGCTATCGGAGGTCAACATCGTATCGGTCAGTCCAGTCGGGATGTTTGACGTAGCGCGCATCGCACCCGCGACTTCCGGTCCTTACAGCGGGACAAAGTACGGCGTGGGTGGCGGAGTTCGCGTCACATTGGCGAGCACGGTAAGTTTCACCGCAGGCTACTCCTGGAATGTTGACCGACAGCCCGGAGAAGACCCCGGGGCATTTTCCGTTTCCCTCACGACGCGCAATCTCTTCCACTAAGAAAGAAGCGCGCAATCACGTAAGCGGCCTGCTAACGTGAAACAGTCAACTTCTTGCCGACTCTTAACCAAGCAGGCTGGGACACCAAGGCTGGGAATCGAAATGAGTAGTTACAGCTGGCGGGACGATAAGTGACATGAATTGCAGTGATTTAATATCCAGGTACACCATGACTAGTTACGCATCCTCATCGCGGTGCTACCTCTTCCACGGCGCGAGATCTCGCCAGGTCTGTGACCTCCTGTGACCGGAGAGAGGCGCACCCCAGAGCAGTCGAGGGCAAATCGGCCGATCCCAAAGGTCGTGGTGGGCTATTAGGAATGCCGGTAAAACTAATTAGTCGATGTCCACTGCACAGTTTTTCTGTCCAGGCCCATTGGAAAGCATTGCCCGCCATACAATAAGAAGCCCTCAAGCTAAACTTCGATATACTTGTGCGACCAGACGGTGAGGAGAACACTTTGGCTCACGAGATCCATCGGATTTCAACCAGCGTCTGGTTCGTCTTCGCTCTTGCAATCGTGTTCTCCAATCTTTCCGCTCCAGCACAACCGGCCCCGGCTACTGCCTTCATCCACGTAAATGTCGTGCCGATGGATCGTGAGATCGTTCTGCGCGATCAAACGGTCATTGTTAAGGACCGCAAGATCGTCGCGATCGGACCGGCTCGATCCATTAAGGTTCCAACGGGTAGTCAGCGGATTGAGGGCTCCAACCACTACTTGATGCCGGGTCTGGCTGACATGCACGTACATTTCATCCGTCCAGCGATAGCCGGGAAAATGGCGTCGAGCGCCGAAACCTATGCAGAAGAGAACCCACGTCTGGCTCTGCTGTTTGTTGCCAACGGCGTCACTACTGTCCGAAACATGTGGGGACACCCTGCTATCCGTGCACTCAACGATGAGATCCAGAAAGGTCGACTCATTGGGCCGACGATTTATTCTGTCGGGCCCATAACCGATGGGGATCCACCAAGCTACGCGGGGATGCGTGTTGTCACAACGGACGAGCAGGCTCGGCAGGCTGTTCGCGAGGACAAAGAGGCAGGATACATAGGGATCAAGGTGTACAACCTACTCTCCGTTCCGGCTTACAGATCCATCGTTGCAGCTGCAGCAGAGCAACGCTTACCTGTCATGGGACACGTCCCAAGAGCTGTGGGAGTGGCTGGGGCGGTTGAAGCCCACCAGCAATCGCTTGAACACTTTAGCAGCTTTATGCGAGCCGCTCTGCCCGAAAACATTGCACCAGCTAATTTGTCACTAGAAGGAATATTTGCCCGGGCTGACCTAAACAAGCTTCCGACAATCGCAGAAGCGGTTGCGGCGGCGGGCTCGTGGACGTGTCCAACCATCGTGCAGATCCAATGGGATGCCGACCCGAGGGCCTGGGAAAAGGAGCTACGCTTTGTACCTCAGGGCGTCGTTGAGCGATATGAAGGACAAATGAAGGTTCCTCCGCTGGGGCCTGCGGCTGAGCCGTTCGCTCTCGCGCTCGTACGCGCATTGCATGCGAAGGGCGCGGGGCTACTTCTAGGCACCGACGCCTACAAGCGTAATGTTTTGCCAGGCCTTTCTCTGCTCGAAGAACTGAGATATTTTGTCAAAGCTGGACTAAGCCCGTACGAAGCGATCAAGGCGGGCACAAGTGATGCAGCAAGGTTTCTGAATCAGGAGAACGAATTCGGAACTGTAGCCGTAGGCCGCCGTGCCGACCTTATTCTGCTTTCGGCTAATCCTTTGGACGATGTCCGCAATGTCACGAAACGGACTGGGGTGATGGTACGGGGACAGTGGCTAAGTGAAGACAAACTGCAGCGGTGCCTCCGCGATTCCTTGGGAGAACAATCCGCAGTCTCTGGCCATCAACCCTAAACGCGCCCTTAGATGACTGTGTTGGTAATCAAGGGCACTGCGGGCCCGACTACTTCCGGTTTTGCCGACCATCTGTTCGGAATACGCCGAAGGCCTCGGCACCTCGGACAATCGTCAATGCGCTCTGCACTTTGCGATGATCAGGGTAATATCATCATGCTGTTCGTGAGAGCCAAACCGTCGAACCTCATCCACAATGGATGCCAGCAACTCTTTGATGGGAAATTCACGATTTTCGCGCAGTGTTTGGATGAGTCGCTGCTCACCGAATTCCTCTCCGCTATCGTTGACCGATTCGGTCGCGCCGTCGGTATAGAGCGCCAGAGTGTCCCCTGGAAAGAGCTGGCATTCGCTGATCGAGCAATCCCATTCGCGAAACAGTCCGACGGGCGCACAGGTGGAATCGAGGCGGTCTAATGTGTTATCGCCCCGCAGGACAAGGCCGGCCAGATGTCCACAATTCGCATAGCGGAGCCGGGATATTTTGTCGTCGTATTCGGCGAAGAAGAGGGTGGCGTAGGCGCTGTCGGCGGAATTTCCGTAGAATAGTTGATTCACCGAGCGCAACAGGCGTTCCGGATGGTCCAAAGCGATCGCACCCTGGCTGCGCAAATTGGCCTGCAAATTCGCCATCAAAAGAGCAGCGGCGATTCCTTTCCCTGAAACATCGCTGATCACCACCGCAAGTCGTTCATCACCCAGGCTCAGAAAATCGTAATAATCACCACCGACCTGTCGGGCCTGGATGCAAATTCCACCGTAATCGAGCGTCCTGAGTGGAGGCAGCGTTTGAGGAAAGAGTCTTGCTTGTACCTGCTTTGCAATTTCCAGTTCCCGCGTGGCACGGTGTTCCGATTCCAGCTTTTCCGCGATCGCATGCCGCTGCGCCTCAATTTCGCGGCTCATGTCGTCGGAGGCAAGAAGCTCGAAGGAGTTTCCGTCCACGTCCTGGAAGTTGGTGGAGATCCCGCCCCAACTTGTAGTTTGTGGCGGATGATCGAAGCGAACTCCGCGCTTATGCCACTGCTGAAACGTGGCGTTAATATCCTCGGTGATAAAGGAGATCTGTGTAGCACGGCCAATGAGTGCATGATCTTCGGAGTCGGGCCTGGGAGCGACAAGCGCGAGAACCGCGCTGCCATTCGGGGGTGCGACTGCAACCCAGCGGAGATCGGGACCGAAGCGCGCGTCAGCGACCACATTGAATCCCAGCTGATCCACATAAAACTGCAGACTTCGGTCATGATCAACAACGAAAACGTTGGACTTGAACATGCGCAGGTCGGGATCTTGGCGATCTGAACGAATGGCGGTCCGGTCCGCACCATAAAGGGAAGGCAAGCTACTCATGCCCAAAGATTATAATTGCCAGAAATCGGCAAATGAATGGGATAGGCGTTCCAAGACGAACATCAACGTACTCCGCATTCGGCCACCGGCATTCGGGAGTGAAGGGCTGGCATACAATGACGCCCATGGACACGAGAGCGCCAGTTGGAGCGGGTCCGGAGCGCCTCTGTGTTTCCGAACAAAGGGGGCTTCTCATCAGTGCATTTTCCATCCCGCCATCGTAGCTCCCGGCGAGCGTTTCACTTAAGTTTTCGATTAGTCGTCGTGACGCTCGCAATCAGCCTGGGAAGTGCTTGCAACCGTCAGCAGACTCAAATATTAGGACATCTGGATTTCAATCAGGATGTGCAGCCGATTCTTGCCAGCCGATGTTTCAGTTGTCATGGCCCCGACCCGGAAATGCGCAAAGCAGGCCTGCGGCTTGATCTTGCGGAATGGGCGATGAAGAAGCGCGAGGGACATCGCGATGCGATTGTCCCTGGTCACCCTGAGAAGAGTGAACTGGTTAAGCGGATCGAGTCGAAAGACTCGCAATACCTCATGCCGCAAAATGCGCAAGGCGAAGCCAAGCCCATGAGCGCGGATGAGATCGCGATTCTAAAGGAGTGGATCAAGCAGGGAGCGGGTTATCGTCCGCATTGGGCTTTTGAAACCCCGGTTCGTCCGGCGGTTCCCCACAATCCTCAAAGTGACACCTGGGCCAAAAACGCCATCGATAATTTCATCTTCGAGAAACTGGACAAACAAGGTCTTCAGCCTTCTGCGGAGGCGGATAAACCGACACTCATTCGGCGCGTCACGCTTGATCTCACTGGGCTTCTGCCTACTCCAGAAGAAGTGCGCGCATTTGTAAGCGACTCCTCACCGGACGCATATGAGCATCTGGTTGATCAACTGCTGGCGCGGCAAACCTTCGGAGAGCAACGCGCGCGCTACTGGCTCGACTACGCTCGTTACGCGGACACCTATGGTCTGCATTTCGATAACAGCCGCGACATCTGGCCTTATCGCGACTATGTGATCCGCTCGTTCAATAACAACAAGCCTTTCAATCAATTTGCAATGGAACAGATTGCGGGCGACCTGATGCCGATGAAGACTCTCGATCCGCTGATCGGTAGTGGGTACGTCCGCCTGGGAGTTAGCAGTAATGAAGGTGGCACCATTTCCGAGGAGTTACGCGTCAATATCGCCCGCGAGCGCACAGAAGCATATGGTGCCACGTTCATGGGGCTGACAGTTGGTTGCGCGGTCTGCCACGATCACAAGTTCGATCCAACCACGCAGCACGAGTTTTATTCTCTGAGTGCATTCTTCAACAATCTGGATGAAAAACCTTTCAATGATGATCGGCCGGTTTGGGCGCCTGTCGTGCGGGTCCCGAAAGTAGCGAAGGAAGGGGCATACAACCGCGTGCTCGCCCACCGTTCGGAGCTACAGGAAACACTGAACGCTATGCACGCTAATGCCCGGAAACTGGTGGCGCAGTGGCTGGAGTCTAAGAAGGATCAAGCGCGCCCGGTTTCCACTGAAGGACTCACCGTTCGTCTACGTCTTGATGAAGGCAGCGGCGAGGCGTTGAAAAACAGCGCGCCCAATGCGAATCCCGCAAGCTTCCAAACAACGACGATGAAACCAGAGTGGGGCGAGACCACCTGGTTGTGGCCCGACTTCCGAATGCAGTCGAGCACGCGAGTGCCGCTGGGGCAGGCTGGCGATTACGAAGCGAACCATGCGTTCTCCGCAGGTGGGTGGTTCATGTTCAGGGCGGCGCCGTTTCATCCCGCAAGTTATGGAACACTGATTTCGAAGATGGAATCGACGCAGCATGATCGCGGATGGGAGCTGGCAGCGGATGACAACGGCACGATAAGCGTAGCTTTGGTGAATCAGAGGGCAAAAGGGGAAAACGCGGAGAAAAAAGAAACCACTCCAGAGAAGAAGAATAACAAGAGCGCATCAGCTAAGAAGCCGCCGAAGACGAAGGAGCCATTTAACTATCCCACCCCGGAGGACCTGAGCGAGAAGGACCTTGAGCCGAACAAGCCGCCCGAACAATTAAAAGCGGAGAAAGACGCAGAGAAAAAGTCGAAAGCAAAAGCTGCGGCAGAAGCGAAAACGAAGAAGCCGAAACCCGAGGACCAACCACGAGACAGCACTCCTCAGATCGCCATCCGCGTCGCGGCGGTGAATCCCATCCCACTCGACAACGCATGGAAACATATTTTCTTCACTTACGACGGTTCCGGCCACGCATCCGGCCTCAAGATTTTCATCAATGGGGTTCAGGTCGCAACAAGTGTGCTCAAGGACAACCTAAATAGTGCAAGCATTCGTACTGGCGCCCCGATGCAGCTGGGGTGGCGCAATCCCGATGAGCATCCGGCGAAGGATGCGCGTTATCAAGATATCCGGTTGTATGCGCAGACCCTCGCGCCTGGTGAGGTCAAGCGGCTTCCATTCGAGGACTATGTGGCTGAAATCGTGGGCCAGTCGCCTGCGCACTGGACAACAGATCAGTGGCACGTGATCACCGAGTATTACCTTAATGAAGTTGATGCCACTTACCGGCGAATTCAGCGCGAAATAGCTTCTCTCGATGAGCAGTTGGACCGCTTATCTGCCGGTGGCAATTTAACGTTGGTTTCCTGGGAGAAATCCACTCTTCCGTATGCGCACGTGCTGACTCGCGGAGTGTATACCGCTCGAACCGAGCGAGTTGAGGCCAACACGCCACATTTTCTTCCACCTTTACCGAAGAATGAGCCGCAAAATCGCCTTGCACTGGCGAAATGGACTGTGAGCGCGGAAAATCCCCTTACCGCACGAGTCACCGCAAATCGCATGTGGTACGAACTGTTCGGCACGGGCCTGGTGGAGACGACGGAAGACTTCGGAATCATGGGCCAGCGCCCAATGCATCCGGAGTTGCTTGACTGGCTGGCGCTCGAATTCCGGGAAAATGGATGGAACATCAAGCACATGTACAAGCTGATGGTGATGTCAGCGACGTACCGGCAAAGCTCGAAAGCAGGTCCGCAACAATTGGCAAAAGACCCCAGAAATCAGTGGTTGTCTCGCGGCCCTCGTTTCCGCATGGATGCCGAGATGGTTCGCGACGTTGCGTTGCAGTCGGGAGGACTGCTGGTTCAGGAGATTGGCGGACCGAGCGTCAAACCGTATCAGCCGCCAAGCATCTGGGAGCAGGTAAGCTACCCGACCAGCGATACCCTTGTTTACGCACAGGACCATGGCGGCTCTCTACACCGCCGCAGCATGTACTCCTACGTAAAACGCATGGCGCCTCTGACGAACATGGACTCATTCGATGCCCCAACGCGCGATGTGGTCTGCACTCGGCGACAGCGCACCGATACTCCGCTCCAAGCCCTGGTAACCATGAACGATGTGCAGTGGGTGGAGGCAGCCCGCGCCCTGGCCGAGCGTGTGATTCGCGAGGGTGGGCCGAGTCGCGAGCAGCGGATCAATCGTTTGGGCCTCATCCTGCTCTCGCGGGTTCCACCGCCTCAGATGGCGGCAGTCCTGGAAAAGTCACTTAGTGAAATGCAGAAACACTACACCGCGAATCCGAAAGCTGCCCGTGCTCTCGTGAGCATCGGCGAGAAAATGCGTGACAGTTCAATTCGCGAGCCGGAATTGGCAGCCTGGACCATGATCGCCAGCGAAATGCTAAACCTTGATGAAACTCTTAATAAATAGGTAGGAGATCCTGTGAAACAACACCCACTCTGCAGCGATTGCGAAGACAAAATCACCCCGATGGATCTGCCGGTCCCGTCTGGATTAAAAAGAGAGTGGGCCGCCTGCGAGTCTCGGCGGCAATTTCTGGGACGCACGGGCAAGGTTCTTGGCTGGGCAGCATTGGCAAGCCTTTTCAGTGACGCGGGTCTTCCCTATCGCGCATTTGCATCAGGTCTCAACACTCAAACAGGATCCGGAATAGACAATCTTAGACTTCCCCATTTCGCACCAAAAGCTAAACGGGCCATATACCTCTTCATGTCTGGCGCGCCGCCGCAGATAGACATGTTCGATTACAAACCTCACCTTGCTGCGCAATTTAACAACGATATGCCCGCGTCGGTACGAGGTAATCAGCAGCTAACAGGAATGACTGCTGGCCAGGCGCGATTTCCGATTGCTCCGGCGCACTGGCCATTCAAGCAATATGGGCAGACTGGGACCTGGATCAGCGATCTGCTTCCTTACACCGCGCGCATGGTGGATGATCTCACCTTCATAAAGTCCACCAACACCGACGCCATTAACCATGAACCCGCCATTATGCTGATGAATACCGGCAACATGAATGCCGGCAAACCATGCCTGGGCGCCTGGCTGGCGTACGGTCTTGGCAGCATGAACGACAATCTGCCGACGTTTGTCGTTCTTCAGACCAAGACTAACCCGAAAGAAAACAATCAGCCGGTTTCGTCGCGTCTGTGGAGCAGCGGTTTCCTGTCTTCTGAATTCTCCGGCGTAGGTTTGCGATCAATGGGCGATCCTGTGCTTTACCTGCAAGACCCTGCTGGAGTCGACAGAGATACACGGCGCAAGATGCTGGATGCGGTAGAAGAAATCAACCGGCAGACGCTCGCTGGAGTTGGGGATCCGGAAACCAACTCGCGCATCGCTCAATACGAAATGGCGTTCCGCATGCAATCTTCCGTGCCGGAACTCACGAACCTCAGCAAGGAACCTTCGTCAACTTGGGACCTGTATGGGCAGGAAGCAAAAGAGCCTGGAACATTTGCCTACAATTGCCTGCTTGCGCGGCGCATGGCCGAACGCGGCGTTCGCTTCACACAAATCTATAAACGTGGCTGGGATGTGCACGACAACGTTGTTGGAAACTTGCCCGTGCTCTGTCGGGAGACTGATCGAGGGTGTTACGCGTTGGTAACCGACCTGAAGCGCCGCGGTTTACTCGACGACACGCTGGTGATCTGGGGCTGGCGAATTCGGACGCACCGTTTACAGCCAGGGCGGACTAAGCCCGGAGAACTACGGACGCGATCACCATCCGCGTTGTTTCACGGTTTGGATGGCTGGTGCTGGCGTGCGCCCGGGCGTCACTTTGGCGAAACTGATGAGTACAGTTACAACGTTGTGAAAGATCCGGTGCACGTTCGCGATTTCAACGCGACCATTCTTCACTGTCTCGGCATCGACCACAATAAATTCAGTTACAAGTTCCAGGGCCTGGATCAAAAGCTCACCAGTCCTGTGCCGGCGTTTGTGGTTCAAGGGATTTTGGCGTGAGCCTGGCCACGAAAGCTGTGAGCCGGCAAGCGTGGACCGGAGCCAAGCGCTCGATAGTGGAGGCCCTGCCGTTCCTGAGGGGCAAGACGAGCCGTGCCCTAGGCGCCTCGAGGGGGCGCACATCAATGCTGGCTGCAAGCAACTCAACTGTGCACCAATTCTCTCGGAGGGTGTGGCTCGGGTCGTCGCGTGCGAAATCAGTCGCGGTCTTGGTGATCTTCGAGCGGATGATCAGGTCGGCGGACCATCTCATTAGCCGAATTCTGAGGACCCATCCGGCTCAACTTTCGAATAACCGAGGCGCATCGCGCTCAGTTGAGTTCCTGGGCGAGTCCGATGAGAAGCCCTTCAGGCCCGCGGATGTAGCAGAGCCGATACGAGTCCTGATACCGGACTACTTCGCCTACGAGCTGTGCGCCGCGCTTGCGAAGCCTGCCAAGCGTCTCGTCGATGTCGTCCACGGCGAACATGACGCGGAGGTAGCCTAGAGCGTTCACCGGGGCGTTGCGGTGATCCGCGACGACAGGCGGTGTGAGGAAGCGGGAGAGCTCGAGACGGCTGTGGCCGTCCGGCGTGCGCATCATGGCAATCTCGACGCGCTGATCGGCAAGTCCGGTGACACGTCCTGCCCATTCTCCTTCGATCGTGGCCCGCCCTTCGAGCTCAAGGCCAAGCTCTCGAAAGAAATCAATCGTCCCACTGAGGTCATTGACGACGATTCCTACGTTATCCATCCGTTTGAGCGCCATGCGTCTAATCTACAAGACGTCGCCTAGATGCAACAATCGAGGCTTTGCAACACCGAAGCGGCGCAGGAGTCTGAGTTTTTTGATGAAATGAGAGATAGGCTGATGTCCAAGCGCTTTCCTTCAACATCGATCGCGAAATTGGAGAAGTGGCACCGTTCTTGCGGCAACAGGGATACACATTTCCGGTTCTGCTTGCTTCAAGCTGTGTCGATAAGCTTCTCGGGAACGTTGGCATTCCACAGGCCTGGATATGGTGCTTGAAAGTGGGTGAAGGAGTTCTGGAGAAAATAGAGCCTACAAGAGCATCGCAGTAAATCCTGAAGTCCCATTCGGTCGCTAGAAAGGGCCGCTGCGTTTGTGAACTTCCTGTGACCGGAACAGGGCGCAACCAGCACTGAAGCGTATGGGACCGTCCATAGTCCAACAGGAATTTTGTTGGTGCGCTGATTCTGTTACGGAATACAATTCCCTACGGTCCTGTCCTTCATTTCCGTTCCTGATGGAAAAAACAGCGTCGTAAGCTTCTGGCCGTACCCTGTGGAGTCGCAGTTCTGAATGTGTCATATACTCTGCGGTCTACTATCTCGCACCAAACGAATAGGCGGGTCCCGACGGGGGACCTACGCCCGAGGTTTCGCAATCGTCTCTCCATTCATCCTTGAGCATTTATGAAGGGCTAGTTTATGGAAAACAGATTCGTCTCTGGACCGCGCCGAGGGTTTGCCTTTATTACGATTCTCCTTATCATTCCCGTTGTTGTTCACGCTGCCGATCGCAATTCCCGCCAACTTTTCGATATCTCCCCGCGCCAGGACAGCAATTTCTCTTCGGGATGGGTCTTCGTTCCCCGAGAGGAACCTGGTGTGGAAAAAGCGGACTTCCAAGATGCAGCTTTCGAACGCGTATCGGTTCCTCACGCTAACATCATGGTCCCGCATGAAACCTTTGATCCCGACACATTTCGATTCGTCTCCTGGTATCGCAAGCACTTTATCTCCAACCGGCAATGGGAAGGTAGGACGGTCGAGGTTGAGTTCCAGGGGGTTATGTCGGTGGCCGACGTTTACCTCAACGGTCGCTTACTCGGTCACCATGCCGGTGGATACACACCGTTCAGCGTTGACCTTACGCCGGCGCTTAATTTCAACGCGGAAAATGTTCTTTCCGTCCGCGTGGACTCAACCGAGCAGAGACAGATACCGCCAGAAGGTGCAGAGAAAATGTTCGGGTACTATCTTTTTGGTGGCATTCAACGTGAAGTGACCTTGCGAGTTTTGGATCCGCTGCACATCAGCCATGTCTATCACACCACCCCCCAAGTACAGCCCGTTGCAAGGCTGGAAACGCGGATTAGCATTGCCAATGGACGAACCACCGCCTTCGACGGGACCATCAGGGTGCATCTTCTGGATGCAAAGGGAACCGAGATAACATCGGCGGAAATTCCAGCGAAGCTATCGGTTGGCGAGAAGCATGAATTCGAGGTGAATCTTGATCAGGTACGGAATGTGAAGTCTTGGGACGTGGATCACCCGGTACGTTACGTAGCGATTGTTGAGGTACGTGGTCCCAACGGTCCAGTGGATCGTGTTCGCACCTGGGTGGGGTTCCGTACCATTCGCTGGGACGACGTAAGTGGACAATTTAGTCTCAACGGGTTGCCGCTAAAGCTGCGCGGGATGAACCGTCATCAGACCTTTGCTTACATGGGCGGCGCCGCTCCCAATCGGTTACAGCGCCACGATGCTCGAATCTTGAAGTATGAGCTTGGGCTCAATTTCGTGCGTTCATCACATTACCCACCCGATCCCGAATTTCTTGATGAGTGCGATCGGATTGGCTTGCTCGTTATGGATGAGTTTCCTTCGTGGCAGTTCATCGGTAAGAGCGAAGAATGGCATGCCAATGCCATTCAGGCCATCCGTGAGATGATTTTGCGGGATCGCAACCATCCTTCAATCGTCCTATGGGGCGTACGAGGCAACGAAGCTTCTCGCCAGCAGGCGGATGACCGCGATCTTTACACCCAAACCTATGCCCTGGCAAAGGAGCTCGATCCAACCCGGCCGCCTGCTGGAGCACGCCTTAGCGAATCGTGGCACGGGAAGTTCGTTCCCAATGAAGTTATGACCGTGAACGACTACTCGAATTGGGAAAACCCGGAAGCGTGGCCACAGCCGGTTACGGAAAAGCCATGGCTCATTACGGAATATGGGCATCCAGAGCAATTTCCGGTTTGGGGTGGCGAGGACCGCCTCCTTCACTTCACCTTGAACTGGATGAATTATTTGGACCGCCTGTACAAGCACCCGGAGATCGTGGGTGGTGTGGGTTGGGCGGCGTTTGATTACAATTCGCCCGAGTTCGACACGCCCACCGCAGTAACTGCCCATCATTGCGTGGACGACATTTTTCGATTACCGAAAGGTTTCAGTGCCGCGGCCATCGGGAGCCAGGTTGATCCCACCCTGTACGGATACAAACTTAAGATCATGAGCAATTGGGATCACGATTCAGACAAGATTTACGTAGCAAGTAATGCGCCCGAAGTAGAATTGGAAGTTAACGGTAAATCCCTGGGACGCAAAAAACCGTCGGAGTTTATTCATGCCCCGCACCCACTCTTTCTGTTCCACGTAGATGGCTTTGAAGCGGGGGGACTTTTAGCAAAAGCTTGGGTTGGAGACAAAGTGGTCGCTAGCGACGAAGTACACACACCCGAACGTGCTGAGCGTCTTCTCTTGCAATCTGATGACAAAGAGCTGATCGCCGACGGAACAGACATGACTCGCGTTGTGATTGCCGCCGTGGATGATCGGGGTACGTTGGTACGCAAATACGACCACCGGGTCTTCATCGAGGTTCGGAACGGCACGCTGATTGGAGAAAATCCTATACACCTCGAAGGGGGCAGAATCGCAGTATATGTGCAGTCACGAGATTCTCAGGTTCTTCCGATTCAGGTGCGAGTGACTTCGACCGGACTTGCCACCGATACTCTTCAGATTGGTGTGCATCTTCCTTTGCATGAACAAGTCTCGTTCAGCGACTTCGATCTCGAAGAACTGAATACCGAAAGCGTCACCGGGGCTTCCACTCGGGCACCTACGGAATAGGCCACCGCTGGCAATGGATTTCGACTTCTCGGAACCAGTTCCTTCAGCCTCCGAAGTAGCCGAAACAGTCCGCACTCCTGCGTCAGGGTTGTCTATTTACCCCCGATCCCTTCAGGTACTTGTCCAGAAACGCGACCACATCTGTGTATCCCTTGATTTCGTTATCTTTCTTAACGAATCCGTGACCTTCGTCGGGAAAGATGACGTATTCCGTTGGTACCCCGTTCTTTTTGGCAGCGGCGACAATGTCGTCTGACTCAACCTTGAGAACGCGCGGGTCATTGGCGCCTTGCAAGACCATCATGGGTACCTTGATCTTGTCGGCATGGAACAGTGGAGAGATCCGCCTTAGACGGTCGCCCTCAATCTTCGGGTCACCCATCTCTGCATACAAAGCCTCGCGAAACGCTGCCCACCAGGGAGGAATGTTTGTGAGAGTACGGACCCAATTAGAAATCCCGAACAGATCGACCCCGACCTTGAATGCATCCGGTTGCAGAGTGAGGGCCGCCAGCACCATATAGCCACCATAACTTCCGCCAAGAATGCCGATGCGGTCAGGATCGACATATCCGGTGCCAATCAGCATTTTCTTGCACGCAACTACGTCGCCGAGATCTGCCTCTCCATGTTTCTTGTCATCCATCTGAAAGAAGGTCTTTCCGTAGCCCGAACTGCCGCGATTGTTGATGTCGAATACCACATAGCCATGGTTGACGAGGGCTTGAACAAGCGGCGAGTAGCCTACCTGCGCTTGCCCGCCAGGGCCGCCATGGACCATCACGACGGCGGGCGCCTTTTGCTGGCTTGATACTTGGAGCGGAGTATAGAGAACGCCGGGGATCTCAAGGCCGTCATAGGATTTGAAACGCACGACTTTGGGCATGACCAGGTCTTCGCGACGAATTGCGGGATTCAAAGCGTTGGTTAACCGCCGAGGTGTGGCCCCAAATGCTCCGACATAGAGGTCGGCCGGTACACTACCATCGCTCGCGTAAAAAGCCAGAGCAGAATCGTCCGGAGCAACGCTTACTCCGTTCACCAAGCCTTCGGGCATGCCGGTGAGCGGAATCGGCGCATATGTCTTGGCGTCGAGAACAACTGCTCGTCCGCGCGAATCCTCGTTCAGGTACACGATCAGGTATTTGCCGCCCTTGGAAAAATAGCCGCCAGGAACATCCCATTTAGGCTCGTACACCACAGCCTCTTCGCCAGTCGCAATATCGTGTCGCCGAAGCGACATGAATTCACGGCCGCTATCGGAGGCAAACAGCAGTTGGTTTCCGTCCGGCGAGAAGTCCGCTGGAACATTATTTACATTCCCTTTGTGCTGGGTGATGTTCTTGGTCGTGTTCTTCGTCCGGTCGAAAAGAAAGATGTCGGCATCGGCGGTCGTGTGCTGCTTCACTAGTGCCAGATAACGCTTGTCACGTGAGATCGGGCCGAACTCATAGCCGCCGGTGTTTTTATAGAACAGAGTGCGTTTCAAACCGTCCGCAGAAATTTCATAAAGATCGAAGTACTTCTCATCTCTCTCATTGGTGGAGACGAAGAAAGATTCGTCATCCCCAGACCACCAATGAAAGTTCGCTTTGAGCCTCTTGCCCGGGGTGATGTCGACGACCGAGCCATCCACGTTGCGAACGTAAATGTGCGTCAGCTCATTTCCGCCCTGGTCGCCCGAATAGATAATCTTTTCGTCGTGGGGAAAATATGACAGTGCGAAAACGGAGTCTTTGGTAGATTTCGTGAGCGGCTGTGGGTCGCCGCGGTCTAGCGAAACCGCGTATGCGTTCCAGATGCCGGAGAGGTTCGAAGATACCAGAAGCTTGCGCTTGTCTGGGGACCACGAATCTCCATCAAAGGAGACGTTCTTATAAAAGTCTGCGACGGTGTATTGCTTTGGGGCTGTCGAAGCGGGCTCTGCAGCCTTTTTCGTGCCTCGATTGCATCCGACGAGCAACGCGGCTATCAGCACAACGACTCTGGTCAACATTTTGACCCCCTGGACGAACGTTATGATAGTCCGTTTGCCGGGCAGAGCGGTTGTTTTTCGCCCTGTCTGGCGCAACAGCGATCGTTAACTCAGGAGCACTCAGAGGCAATCGGACGGAGATTGCTCCGATGCCCTATTCGGCGTCCGGAATGGCCTTTTGGAACGCTCCAGTTTCACGTATTGGCCGCTGTAGCGGAATCCGAAAGGTCGCTTATTAGCGAACGCGTGAGAAGGGTTCGCGGTTTCTCGTGCTTCCTGAGGAAGTTTTGGAGCTTATGCGGTCGATGTTCCCGATTTTCAAGCAAGTTGTCCGCCGTCTACAAATAGAAGAATGCCGTTAATGTAGTCGGCGTCGCGCGAGGCGAGAAATGTAGCAGGTCCCGCCACATCTTCGGGTTCACCAATGCGACCCGCCGGAATTAAGGTTTCATATTTTTTCATGAATTTCGAATCGCCGATCATCGGAGCAGAAAGACGAGTGCGGATTAATCCAGGCCCAAGAGCGTTTGAATTGATACCGAAGTGACCGAATTCACGCGCTAAGGTTTTGGCCAGTAGAAAGATGCCGGCTTTCGAAACGTTATATGGAGCCAACTCCGCCTCTGCATCCCATGCGTTGGTTGAGGCCATAAAGATCAGTTTTCCACTTCTTTGCTTCACCATATGCGGAACGACAATACGCGCGGTCAAAAAGGCGCCTTTCAGATTAGTGTCGAGCGTCCAATCCCAAAGCTTCTCATCGGTCCGGAGAAAGGGAACGCCCTTACCGACACCCGCGACGTACATCAGGATGTCGATCCGTGCGTACCATTGTATGACCCGTGCAACCATTCGCTCCACCGATGCTCGGCGACGTACGTCGCAGTACACGGTTCGAACCTCCACTTTGGCGCGACGAAGCTCCTTTTCTGTTCGCGCCATCATCTTTCGGTCGATATCCGCGATAACCAACCGCGCCCCTTCTAGACCGAGTCTCACTGCTATTTCCCTGCCGATGCCTTGGGCCCCTCCGACCACCACGGCCACTTTCTCTTGGAACCGCTCAGGAATATATGCCATCATTCGCTCTCCATTGGTCCAACCATGCAAGTCGCCGCCGGTACCCCAAAATAGGGTTTCACCGGGCTTCCGACGATCGCGCGAAACGCTATGAATAACAGCTCATGGTTTATTCGGAACTTTTTCCCGTGGTGTGAAGCCCGCCAAGAATTCAGAACAAACTGAGTCAGCAACCAAGCTCGACGATAAAGTACCTACCAACGGCGATAAGGACAAGGCATTCTTTCGGCTGAACGAGGCCTATGACACCCATGGATTGCTATTCATCAGGGCATCGCGGAATTTCGACAGTGTCCGCAATGACCTGCGGTACAGCGATCTGCTCCGCCAAGCGACTGCCCAGTGAAATCAGTGGTCAACAGGGGACTACCAAAGACAAAAGGCGTCCTCATGCCAGAATGCTACCAGGGTCAAATCGGTAGCTTACGAACAGGGTGATTTCGCCCATGACCAGAGTTGTCCTCATTCAGGTCCGGCCCGACACGGCAGGCGCCAGCCCAATCTAGGCGGTAAGGTGGCTACCTGACAGGCGTTCCGCTGGCCTTCCCATTTCCGCCACTATACTGGGGTTGTCTAGATAGGTCCCTGCATCTATTCCGTACCATGGTTACAAACGCGTCTTCGGGTATCTCCCTACTCATAGCTCATCGGAGTCGACCTGTTGTTTCTGCAATCCTTTGAACATTACCCGAAGATCCTCAAACCCCTTGACGGTAACAATGGCCGTGATCCCCGCGAACGATGCTCCCGCGACTATAAGTGAGACCGTCCAGAAATTGAGCCAGGAAATCATATCGCCTCCTTCGCCGAGACCGGTGCTACGGATCGGGTTGGCGGTTTTCCTAAAAGTGAACCCGCGACCAGACCGCCAGCCGCTAGCGAAAAGGCGGCAAAGCCGGTCATATTCTCACTCCAGTGCAGAAAAAAGAAGGGAACGATGGCGCCGCCGGCGCCCATGAACATAGCCATGTACCCCCCGGTGATATTGGCGCGCTTCCAATAGAGCCCACCTATGACGCACACGAACGCACCCGCAAGAAAAATGGTTGCGGTGATGTTCAAGTACAGATAAACCGCGCCGGGTGGCGTGTAGTACAAGCCCCAAAACATCAGAAACAATCCGACAAGTAGATTCGCGATTCGGTTCACTAGAATCTGGTGCTTTGAGTTAAGCGGAGGTTTGCCCCTAAGCTGCCGCAGAGGCATCACCACATCCTGTGAGATCACCGCGCTCCAGCCGAGAAGATAAGAACTGTTGACCGACATGGTTGCTGCCAGCATTCCAGCGACAACAATTCCCTTGATACCCGGCCCCAGGATCTGCGCGAGCATCGCCGGCATGGCGTCAATCGGCTCCAGTGTATGGCCGGCCACAATCGGCAGAGGCACGCCGTTGCGGAAAGTTCCGGATCCGAAAAGAGTTAATGCGGCAATTCCCCAGAGCATGGGCAACATGCCCCGGCCCAGGTATATAAGTCCAGTCCAACTCATCACCCGTTTGGAGGTCTCCGGGCTCTTGGTAGAAAACATTCTCATGGCCGTGGTTTGCCAGCAGGTGTGAACCGAGAACCAAAGAAGGATCTGCCACACCAGGAAAGTCATGCCAAATTTGGGATTCAGGATCGGATCGAAACCCGCGGAACCCATGGTGTGGGCAACCTTCGCCACCATGTTTCCCCAACCTGCGTGGTAGACGGCGTAGATCGACACCAGAATGGTCGCGATCGACAGCAGCACATACTGCACAAAATCTGTGATCACGACGGAAACCATGCCACCGACGACCGTGTACATCAGTTCCAAAAGCAGGATCACGGTCATTACAGCAATCAGATACTTGGTATCTATGCCGCTGACGATGGTAAGGAATTCCCCCTCAATTTTGAGGAACACCCCCATGTTAAGGATACCGCCCAGCGCCACCAAAACACCGGTAAAAAGCCGTAATCCACGGCTGTACTTAATTTCGAAAAATTCCGGCACCGTCATCAGTCTCAGCTCTCTAAACCGACTGATGATGAAGCCGGTGCGGCCTACGATTATCATCACCACGCCTGAAATCAGAGCGGCAGCGAACGCAGAGAAGCCGTAGCGATAGCCAAGCTCACCGTTGTACATGAATGTGATGGTGCCGATTTCAGTAGCCGCCAGGGTGGCAATTCCAATAAAGGTGCCGAGTTCGCGGCCCGCCACCAGGTAGTGGGCGACGTTTCCGATATAGCGTTTTCCAAACAGACCAATGGCTACCGAGAGGGTGAGGTAGCCGGCGACAATGATCCAATCAACAGGAGCAAAGTTCATAGATGACTCGCAGTTGTGGCGCCAGCCTTTCCTCGGCAGCCATGAACTGTTCGTGTCTTGTTAGGTCTAGGTCCATTCTCGTTATCGACCCTTGCGTTCAGCCAAACCAATAGGATTCGCCTAGGACGATCGGGTTCGATGGTCAGTTCTCCAATTGATTCCACTATTTGTCCATGCACCACTGCAAAGCCGTCGCTAATAAAGCCTTTGCAGTCTGCAATACTGACCTGGCTTCCACATATTCGTTAGGATTGTGAGCCCCGGCACCTTTAGGGCCGAATAAAAGCGTCGGTATTTTGAACTCGCGCTGGATGAGGAATGCATCGCAAGGATAGGGTGCTGCCGTCACCGTCGGTTTTTTACCCAACGCTTGAGTGGCGCCGTCAATCATGCATCGCGTCCACGGATGGTTGATTGGCAGTTGGTGCCCAAGCAAGGGAGGATCCACAACAGGTTTCCAATGGATGGGATGGGCCCGGAAGAAGGGATCTGCAAACTCAAATTTCTTTAGTGAAGAACGGATCTGCTGAATGAGGTCGGGAACGTTCTCGTGCGGCAAGAATTGAAAGTAGATACGAATCGTCGCGCTGGACGGAGTACTGAGGGGAACGTCTGCGTCTAATCCACCCGATTTCACAACCAATACCTGGACTGGCGCCGGGTCCGAAAACCTGCTGTAAGGTCCAACTTTGTTCACTTTCTTCCGTCGATTGGACCATGAATCTGTCCATGCCAAGAGTCTGCCAATTGGAATGGCCGGGCTTACCACTTCCTTGGGTGAGAAGTATGCCGATGGGTCTCCGGCATCAACAACTAAGTCCACGACAAAGCCACCACGGGTCGCGCGGAAGATCCCGAGTTGTGTCCCCTCCGAGATCACGCACGCATCTGCCGTATCGCCGCGAAGGCGTGCGGCAAGCGTTCCTCCACCGCCACCCCATTCCTCATCAATTACGGACTCAAAAATAATGTCCCCGCCCAGTCTTATGCCTGCGGTTTTGAGCGCGCATATCACTCCGGCTTGAGCGACAATCCCTCCTTTCATATCGAAGCTGCCAAGTCCGAAGATGCGGCCCTTCCGCAATTCTCCAGACCAAGGTGAGGCCTCCCACAGGCCCCTTCCCGCCGGGACTGTGTCCATGTGACCATTCAAAAGTAAACTTTTTCCGCGCCCCGACCCGGTGAGGCGGGCGACCAGGTTCTTTCGTCCGGCGTAGTTTCTGTTCTTGCGGTTCAAGCGGCCACGAGCTTCAGTTGTGAACGCAACCTCGTAGAGTTCCGGAGGGATGCCATACCCTCTCAAAAAATCCCGGAGAACCATCTGTCCGGGTGTTTCAGCGCCGTCGGGGGGAATCGCCACCGTGTTGGTTCGGATCAATTTGCACAGTAACTCCATGAGATCGCCGCGCAGAGGTCGAAGGAGCTTCTGAAGATTCATGAGTGAGACCGATGCCGAACGCTGAATGGTATGCCCGATTCGGCTATCCCTGCATTCTGCACATTTGCGCGACTATGTATGCCGAATGGTCGATTCGGGATCTCCGCTTGGCTCCCTCGGCTCGTCATCGTTTTAGGATGTCATAAAACCTCAACCCAGGTACATTTCGTTTGCAAACTACAATCGAACCAGGCCCATCTGCAATGGATGCGGATGGTGGTTTTGGCTATCGGCAAACCTTGCCGGCCCGGAGCTCCTTCACCTGTGGCAACCCCGACTGCTGCGCAGGAATTCCCGGTTAGCCCACCCCTTTCGCGTAATCAGATTTGGCTATCATATTGAAAGTCTTAGTTCAAAACGAGCTTGAAAATAGCGTCCGGATGACCCTGATTTGAGGTCCGAACCTGTCTTTCGACCGGGGAGATTCTTGGGAATTCTCACCGCGTTACCCTCGGTTACTTCAGGTCAACGCAAGTTCCTCCTCACCCCCCGTTCTAAGTACAAGACCGGAACTCCTCCTTCCAGTCTCAATCCGAACTAGGGAGAAATCGATGAAGAATAGTTTGTCGCTTGTTTTCGCAATTGCAGTTTTGCTGGCAGGAGGAGCGCGAGCGCAGAATACTCCGAGCGACCGTGCAGACGACACAACGCAGCCAGCTTTGACCATCTACAATCAAAATTTTTTTGTAGCGCGTGAACACCTTTCTCTCGACTTAAAGCCTGGCACTAATCGTGTCGAATACGCCGGAATTGCCGCTCATCTCGAGCCCGATTCCGTCATTCTTCGCGATCCCGCAGGCCGTATCCTGCAAGTACTGGAGCAGAACTACCGCAACGACCCCATCTCGCAGGAACTGTTGCTCTCGTTTTACGAGGGCAAGACCATCGATTTCCTGGTGCAGCCCGGCGACAAAGTCGTCAAGGGCAAAATCATTCGCAGCGGCTACGTTCCTAGTGCTGCGTATGGCCAGAGCTACCCCCAGCCCGGCTATGGACAACCCATCATTGAGGTTGACGGCGTGCTCCGCTTCGGCTTGCCTGGACAGCCTCTGTTTCCAGCACTCTCCGGAGATTCGATCCTGAAGCCCACCCTGAGCTGGCTGCTGCGTACCGACAATCCAGGCAAATTTGGTGCCGAGATTTCATATGTAAGCGGCGGCATGAGTTGGCAGGCCGACTACAACCTGGTGATCTCCGACAAAGCAACCGGCAAAACCGACATTCTCGACATGGTCGGGTGGATCACCATGCGCAACCAAAGCGGCAAGACCTTCGAGAATGCGGACATCAAGCTGCTCGCCGGTGATGTCAACAAGATCGAAAATCCCGGGCCGATGGGTCGTGTCTATGCTGCGGCAAAAACGGCCATGGAGGCCGACGCCGTAGCCCCAGTCGTCAAAGAAAAGTCCTTCGACGAATTTCATCTCTACACTCTCGAACGCCCAACCACTCTCCTCGATCAGGAGACTAAGCAGGTGGAATTTGTTAGCGCACCAGGAATCCGCGCCCAACGCATCTACGTCTACGATGGAGCCAAGACCGACATGTACGGCTATTACAGTCCCGAGCAGATTCGTCAGGACGTAAGTTATGGCACGCAATCCAATCCCAAGGTCTGGGTCATGGAGGAATTCAAAAACTCTGAAGCCAATCATCTGGGTATCGCGTTACCGAAAGGTAAGCTCCGGTTCTATCGCCGCGATACCGACGGTCACCTCGAGTTCACCGGTGAGAATACCATCGATCACACACCGAAAGACGAGGTGCTCCGCCTATACACCGGCAACTCTTTCGACGTGGTCGGCGAGCGTAAGCGCACCAACTATCACGTGGATAGCAATGCCCACTGGATGGAAGAATCGTTCGAAATCAAAGTCCGCAATCACAAAAAAGAGGCTGTGAGCGTGCGCGTTGTGGAGCATCTCTATCGCTGGACCAACTGGAAGCTGACCGAACCCTCGAAAGAATGGCGTAAGAAAGACGCGCAAACTGCGGAATTCCCGATCACGGTCGACCCCGATGGAGAGCAGACAATCACCTACACCGTCCACTATTCATGGTAGGACTTCCCCTCCCCCATGCCACGCGGAACGCCCGCCTTTTCAAGTGTCCGCTCAAGCAGCACGTCGACGCGAAAGGTTAAAACAAGTACCAAACCGATTCATGTTTTCGAAGCCGGTTCTGGATACTGGCGCCAGGGCAACTCGCCCAGAGGTCAGGAACTGCAACACATAAACAATTGTGACTTTGTTTTGGACAGTTGGGGCATAATACCGGCGGGCACGTCGATTGACCGAAGCATTTAGATGCAGAATGACTGTCACCACGCGTTGGTTCAAATTGACTTTGGGGGGCTAGGTGGGACATCGATGAACGATTCTCTTACCAGACGATCTCTGCTCAGGAATACCGCATCGTTGCTCGCTGTCTCGGCGCTACCCGACACCATCGTCCACGCAAGCTCAAGAAAGGGGAAGCGCATATGCCTTGGTGGCCCAATTTTTCTGGACTCCGATGATCCCGGCGCACTTGCCCGTGAGCATCGACGCCTGGGCTACCGTGCCGCTTATATCCCGAAGGTTGAACGTCATGAAGAGGACCGCATTAAAGCAATCGTCAAGGAATTCGCAGCTCAAGATGTCGTCATTGCAGAAGTTGGGGCGTGGGTCAACATGCTGGATCCCGATGCGGAGAAACGTCGCAAGAACCTCGAATACGTCGAGCAGCGGCTAGCGCTCGCTGAAGAAGTCAGTGCGCGCTGTTGCGTTAACATCGCCGGATCTTACGATCCCAAAGTCTGGTACGCTCCCAACCCGAAGAACTTCAGTCAGGAGTTCATAGAAGCAACGATTGAGAATTGCCGGCGACTGATCGACGCGGTCAAGCCGACCCGGACCAAGTTTTCCATCGAGATGATGCCTTACTCTTTCCCAAGTGGCCCGGACGAGTATCTGAAGCTGCTCAAGGCGGTCGATCGGAGAGCATTTGGTGTTCACCTCGACATCTGCAACGCGATCAACAGTCCCGAGCGTATGTACAACAATGGTGCCGTGATACGCGAGTGTTTCCGGAAACTGGGTCCTTGGATCGCATCTTGCCATGCGAAGGATCTAACCTGGGAGAACTACTATCAGGTGTGTTTCCGCGAAGTAATTCCTGGCCGAGGTCATATCGCCTACGACACCTATCTGGAGGAGCTCTCCGAACTTCCCACCCAGGCACCCCTGATGCTTGAACACCTGACGAGCGCAAACCAGTACGACGAGGCACGGAAGTATATCGCCACCGTCGCAGACACTCTTAACCTTTCTTTGGGCGCGGAGGCCTGAGTAGAACTGCGAAGTCCGTCCCGCATACTGTTAGGGCGCGCCAGCCCGTTTACGGGTCGGAAGATGACGTTTTGTTGGTAGCATTACGTCCTTAGTAGCTTTATCGTCCCGGAGACCGAGAAACACCGGGTGCCTTAGTTTGCGATCGGACGTCAACTCGGTATAGGAAATCTGAGCTACCAAATCTGGCCGTAAAAAGGTCACCCCATCAAGGCGAAGAACCTCTTCTACTGTTGGCTGTTTGCTTTTGAGAGGCTGAAATTTTCGAAACAGAGACGCAAGATTTTTGCGATTAAAGCCAGTACCTACTCTTCCTACATAACGAAGCTTTCCGCGGCTATATGCTCCAAGAAGCAGGGCACCAAAGTATTGGCGAGATCCTGCTGGTTTTGTGTAGCCCAGGATGATGAATTCATCCTCCTGATTTACCTTCACCTTTAGCCAGTCCCGACTTCTTCCCGGCACGTAAAATGATGCCAGGCGTTTCGCGACCAATCCCTCATATCCCCGTTGCTGTGCGATTTGAAAAGCTTTGAGGCCGCTTTCGGCGAGCCGACGAGACAATATCAAATCATCCCTGCCAGAAATCGATTTCTCTAGAGCTACCCGCCGCGTCGAAAGTGGCTGGCGCCGTAGATCCTGGCCATTCACATAAAGACAATCGAAAGCGGCATAGCGAACGTTTTCGCCTCCTTCCTGCAACAGCTGAAAACGTGAAACCTTCTTCCGGTCGAATACCACGACTTCGCCATCCATTAGCAGAGTGCGGGGGGCGAGCGCCAGAATGGCGTGCGTGATAGCCGGGAAAGATGAACTTCGGTCGATATTGTTCCGACTCAGCAACGTGACCCGGGATCCTTCTTTGTAGGCGAGAATCCGAATACCGTCATATTTCTCTTCGTACACCCATCCCGGCTCATCAAAAGGCGCGTCTACGAGCGTAGCCAACATGGGCGGCAGGCGAAACGGAATCCGAATTTTCATCTCGCTGAGATGCAGAATACGCTCATCCGGGCAACGCGGATAACAGGGCCTCGAAAACTTGTACGCCAGCTTCCTCTGCGGGTGCGGCTGGTTGTTTCAATTTTCTTATGCAAGATGGATTAACCTTGCGCAATCCACGCCAATCGCAGCTATGAGCCCCCTGGCTTTCTCGCTGATCCCCCTTAATCTCCTGATGAGTACCGCTTTCTCCCGTATGCGCCTGACATATCTCATTGACATCTATACCAAGATATCTATATAAAGACATCTAAGTATGGCGAAAACCGATGCTCTGCAAGGTTCGTTAGATTTGCTCGTGCTGAAGATATTGTCGCGGCGGCCGCGACTTCACGGATACGCGATCATGGTTGCCATCGCAAGCACATCGGGCGACGTGCTGCGAGCAGAGGAGGGCTCCCTCTACCCCGCGCTGCATCGGATGGAGGAAGCAGGCTGGATTCGCGCCGAGTGGATCAGGAAAGACAGCGGTCGCCGCGCCCGCGTCTATGAACTGACCGCTGCAGGCAAAAAACAACTCGGCGTGGAAGAGTCGCGATGGCAGTCAGTCAGTCTGGCGATCAATCGGGTCCTGCGGGAGGTGTGACATGTCTTTGTGGTCGCGAATCTCCAATGCCGTGCACGGCGAGCGCTTGAATCGCGAGATCGATGAAGAGTTGCAGTCACACATGGAAGAAGCCATTGCCTCAGGACGGGATCCCGAAGGAAGCGCACCGCGCATTCGGGTCCGCGCTGCGTGCCGGCGAAGCAAGCCGCGATTTTCGTGTTGCCGGATGGCTTGAGTCGCTACTCGCCGATTTGCGTTTCGGCTGGCGGCAGCTCGGCCGCAACAAGGTAGCGTCCGCGGCCGCCGTGCTGTCGCTCGCTCTCGGCATCGGCTCGTGTGTCGCCGCCTTCCGTCTGATAGACGCCCTGCTGTGGCGCCCGCTGCCCATCTCAGGTTCCAGCAGGCTCTATGTGCTCTCCCGCAAATTGATTGGCCCCGAGGGCAGGCCGATCGAGGACGGCTACTGGGCCACGCCGGACTTAAATCTCATGCGCGATGCCGTCAAGGACCAGGCCGACCTAATCGCCATCAGCGACGCTGACCGCACGGACATTGCGTGGTCCACTGATGACGACATGGAGAAGGCCCATGTCGCTTATGTCTCCGGCAACATGTTTCCGCTCTTCCGCCTTGAGCCCGCGGTCGGCCGCCTGCTTAACCCCGCCGATGACCGCGGCCCCGGTCTCAATCCCTATGCAGTCCTATCCTGGGACTATTGGAATTACCGCTTCGGCCGCGATCCCCACGTCCTCGGCCGCTCGCTCCACATGGGCGACCAGACCCTCCAAATCATCGGCGTCGGCCCTCGGGACTTCACCGGAACCGAAAAGGGGACCGTCACCGACATCTTTCTGCCGCTTAGCATGAACAGACTCGCCGCCCAGGACAGCGTCGACTGGCACCGCACTTTCCTGATGTTGAAACCTGGCGTCGACCCAGCCATCGCCCTCGATCCCCTTCGCCAACATCTCTCCGCCGTCAGCCGCGCTTTCGAGCTTGGGTGCTCCACGTGCCTCCGCGGCATGACCCAGACGGACATCGACCGCTATCTCAATAAGACCCTCGTCTTCAATCCGGCCGGCGCTGGCATCTCCGAGCTCCAGAGAGACTATCGCCGATTATTCGGCGTCCTCGGTCTTCTGGTCGCTCTCGTTCTGCTCATCGCCTCGGTCAACGTCGCCAACATGATGACCGCCCAAGCTGCCGCCCGCGCCCACGAGATGGCTCTGCGAATCTCGATCGGCGCCGGCCGTCGGCGCCTCGTCCAGCTCATCCTATCGCAGAGCGCGCTGCTCGCTCTCCTGGCTTCCGTTGTTGGCGCATTCTTTGCGGCGTGGTCGGCGCCCTTCGTGCTCAGTCTCGTCAATCCGCCCGACAACCCTGCGCGCCTCGCCCTTCCCGCCGACTGGCGTGTGCTTCTCTTCGGCTTTGGGCTCATTATCCTCGTCGTTCTATTGCTTGGTTTGCTTCCTGCTCTCCGTGCCTCTGCCATCCGGCCCGTCGCGGCCCTCAAGGGTGGTGAAGATCCGCCCTCGCCACGGCGTCTCATGCGCGGAGCTATCGCTCTTCAAGTCGCTTTCTGTTTCCTTGTCCTCTTTCTGTCTTCGCTCTTTCTCACATCCTTCCAGCACCTGCAGAACCGTCCCCTCGGTTTTTCCACCGACCGTCTGCTGCTGCTTGAAACCGTTGCCGGCAAGGGCCAGCTCCCCGTCGTCTGGAATCAAACTGCCGACGCGCTCCGTGCCATTCCCGGCGTCAACTCGGTCGCCATCTCGGGCTGGCCACTTCTCGGGCGCATCCAGATAAACAGCGACATCTCCATCAACAGCGCGCCTCCCAGTCCGACTCCCGCCTTTTTCCTGATCGTTTCCCCGGACTGGCTCTCGACCATGAAGATCCCCCTCGTTTCCGGCCGCGACTTTCGCCCGGAAGACACCTCGCCTGGAGTCGCCATCGTCAACCAAACCTTCGTCAAGACTTTCTTCCCCGGCCAGGACCCCATCGGCCGCACCTTCCAACGCGGTGTCAATCAGCCCCTCAACAAGATCGTCGGCATCACCCCCGACGTTCCCGACCACGACCTTCGCGAGCCCAACCGAGCCGTCTTCTATGTCCCCTTCAACGCAATCGACAAATCCGTCCCCAGCGTGGTCAACTTCGCCACCTTCGCCATTCATACCGACGCCCAGAACCCGCTCGCCCTCGCCAACGCCCTCCGCCAGTTCATCGCGCAGAGCCACAACGGCCTTCGCGTCTCGAACGTCACCACACAGCTTGATTTGTTCCGCGACCAGACCATTCGCGAGCGCCTGCTCGCTATGCTTGCCGCCTTCTTTGCCGCCGTCGCGCTGTTCCTCGCCGGCATCGGACTCTACGCTGTTTTCAACTACTCTGTCCTTCAGCGCCGCCGCGAGATCGGTATCCGCATGGCGATTGGCTCGACCCGTGCTGGCATTGTGCGCGTTGTTACTCTCGATTCTTTCCTGCTGGTCGCGATCGGAGGCACCGCGGGAGTCGCTCTCGGATTCGGCGCGGCGCGTTATGTCGAGTCGCTTTTCTACCAGGTCAAAGCAACTGACGCAGATATGATCGCGTTGCCGACCTGCGCCATTGTTCTCACCGCGCTCGTTGCCACACTCCCTGCCGTGCTTCGCGCGCTGCGCACAGACCCCACCGAGATCCTGCGCGCAGAGTGAGGATTCGGGTTCTGATCACGAATTGCAGATGGTGGTCGATTCTTGGGGTTCAAACAACATCAAGCCGATAGCTCCTCCGCTAGAAACGTCATCAGCTTTCCTCCTTTGTCCGCCGCCACGACCGAGCTGCCGCGAGTACAAAGGCCACATCTAGCGATACTGCGATACGAAGCGGACTCCGGATATCGCGTAAGTCTGAGTAAACAAATAGCATCTAGATGTAATAGCAGACGCAGGGGATTCTGGAGGCGTCGACGTTTCATAGGTCAAAGTAACAAAAGGTGTCGGCGTGACGGAATGGCTTACACATCCGGACTTCAGAAAAATGCTGACTCTAGCCATTGCCCCGACCTAGTCCTACAGCCTTGGGTCAACCGGCTCGCTTTCTAGCGCCAACACTCTGGCAGACGCAGCGGACTCAAAAGCGGGTGACACTTATTTTCTAAGTACAAGTAAATAAACAAGATAATTGCATACGCAGCGAATTTTTAATGCCCAAATCCTGGGGAAGGCTGGCGACCCATAACTACACAAATTTCGCTGGCTCTGAAATGGCAACTCTGGAGCCGCCTCCGGCGGCACCACCCGGGAAGATTGCGAATAAGTCTACTTGTCTTGCCTGCCTCTGGCCCACTTCGGCGCTCTCTCGGCTGTGACCCCAAGCACCCAGTATATAAGGTTATATCGTGGCCAACTATCATTAAACCTTGTATATTAGGTGTATGTTCTCCTTGTCCCTATTAGGCGAGCAGATCGCCACAAAGCGCAAAGCGCTCGGCCTGACGCAGCCCATGCTTGCGAAGAAAGCCAGGGTTGGACTCTCCACTCTCGACGCCCTGGAGAACGGACGGCTGGGCGAACTCGGATATTCCAAGATCACAAATATTCTCACGGCGCTGGGGCTGGAGCTAAAGCTTCAGGAGGCAAGCGCGGGTCGGCCGACGCTTGAAGAACTCATGGAAGAGGCACGGGATGATCAAAGTCTGGACCGACGCCGCTGAAGCGGGACGACTCGATCGTCATGGCGAGCGCGGCAGCACGTTTGCTTACCTCCCCGGTGCTCCGCCCACGCGTGAGGTCTCGGTGACGATGCCGTTGAGGCTTGAGTCGTGGAGCGTGCCCTTTGGCCTACTTCCGGTTTTCGAGATGAACCTGCCCGAAGGCGTATTGCGCGAGCGACTCCGCCTTGCGTTTGCGAAAGCCACCGGCACCTTCGACGAATTCGACCTGTTGTCCATTGTAGGCCGCTCACAGGTCGGACGCATCCGCTTCACCGGCGACAAGGAACACCTGCACGAGGACGTGCCTTTCCAGTCGGTGGACGAGATTCTCGAACGCAGACGCGGCGGCGACCTCTTCCGATATCTGCTGGAGAAATTCGCGTCGTTCTCCGGGATCAGCGGAGTTCAGCCCAAAATCCTGGTGCGCGACGAAAAAGCTTTTGCCGAGATGGAGCATACGGGACACCGCCTCTCGCAGAGCTACAAAGGCGCGACCCACATCGTGAAGATGTGGGAGGCCAACCAATATCCGCAACTGGCAGCCAACGAGTATTTCTGCCTCACCGTGGCACGCAAATACGGACTCGACGTGCCCCCCTATCGTCTGGCCGAGGACGGAATGGCGCTGGTCATCGACCGCTTCGACCTGCGCATCGACGGGAGCTATCGCGGATTTGAGGATTTTTGCGTATTGAACGGCCGCAGGACCGACGAGAAATATCGCGGCAGCTACGAGACCTCGATCATGAAGCGATTCGGGCAGTTTGCAAACTCGACGCATGTGGGCGAAGACATGGAAAAGCTGTTCGTCCTGATTGCCCTGAATTGCGCGCTTCGCAATGGCGACGCGCATCTGAAGAACTTTGGGATTGTTTATGACGACGTTCAGGGAGAAGCGAGACTCGCACCTATCTATGATCTTGTGACGACGTCCGCCTATCTGCCGAAGGACAGCATGGCGCTGACCCTTAATGGCACGACGAAATGGGCGAGCACGAAGGAATTGCAGCGACTGGGCGAGATGCGGATGGGAGGGACTCCTTCACGCGTTCGGCAGATACTCGAACGCATAGAGGCTGCGATTGTGGATACCTCAAAGGAACTGCACGCCTACACTAAAGCGCATGTGGAATTCGTGGAGATAGGCAATCGCATGCTCCAGCAATGGGAGGAAGGTGTCGCGCTTTCGCTTAAGGCGGCCTGAGCAAACCGCCTGTTCTTCGGCGATTAGTAGAACTAAATCCGAGTGGCCGACCGTTCGCCCAGAACCTTTGACAACAGTTTGAAACGCTCGCGCGGCAGGGGCAACATACATGTCGAACGGAATCATTTATGCCCGAGTGCGGTTGTCGGATCGACACCGCTTGCGCGCAAGGCGGGTCAAAGACCGGCAAGGCCCGCGCCAAAAGTAAGAACGATTGCCGAGCCAATGAACGTCAACGGATCGCGCGGGCCCAATCCAAACAGTTGGCTGCGGACTAGATTGGCGAGGGCCAGAGCCGGCAAAGAGCCGCCGAGCAGGCCAGCCCCGATGAGAACGAAGACTTCGCGCATGATCATCGCCATGACGCTACTCCGAAGCGCTCCGAGTGCAATGCGGATTTCCGATTTCGCGCGTTGCCGCATCACAACATAAGCCATGACTCCGTAAAGCCCGATGATTGCGAGTAGAGTGGCAAGTCCGCCGAATATCATTTCGAAAATGGGCTGTTCGGGTGGGAACTTGAGTAAATTGCGACCCGAAGTTGGCTATTTTGGCTTTCGCGATTTCTGCAGACGAGTACTTCGACCCGGAATCTGTTTTCCGCCGATTAACTGACGCCAATCACTTTATGCTACGGCGTGCGATCCTCCCAGTCGACCCATTCGACGGGATGAGTCGCGCGGTACGCGCTGACTGCTTCGCCGACCGTCGCCAAGAAGGTTTGTTCGCCGAAGCGCGTGAAGAGCCCGAAGCGCTTCAGTTTGTCCTTGACCGGGTCTTTCATCTCAGCGAACAACAACTCGATGCCGGCCGCGTGGAGTGTGTCGTCAAGTTCACAAACAACGTCGGCCGCTGTGACATCGACGCTCGTGACCGGCTCCGCCGCGACGACGAGCCAGCGGACGGGTGTAGGTGCGTTCGCAACTGCATCCAGAACGCGTTCGTGGAACAGCTCGGCGTTTGCGAAGAAGAGCGGTGCATCCCAACGGAACAGCACGAGGCCTGGGATCAAACGTGCCTCCGGATAGCGGGTAATGTCGTGATACCCCTTAACCCGTTCGACGCGGCCGAGCACGGCGGAATGCGGGCGCCAGCCATCCCAGAGGAACTCAATCACGGCAATTATGATGGCAAGGACAATTCCCGGAATGGCGCCGAGCACGGCTACGCCCACGAAGCACACCATCGAAAGCCAGAACTCCCAGCGTTGGATACGATAGATTCGTCGCAAATCGGACACTTCGATCAGGCCGATGGCTGAGGCTATAACGACGGCAGCTAGGGCGGTGTGTGGCAGGTGTTGGAGCAGGTTGGGCGCTAACACCAGTAGCAATGCGATGGCGAGAGCGCCCACGACTCCGGTCAGTTGTGTCCTGGCGCCCGCCGCCTCGGCGACCGGCGTGCGCGATGAACTGCTGCTAATGGGGAAGCCCTGAAAGAATGCTGTGGCGAGGTTGGCAACGCCGAGCCCCACCATCTCCTGATTCGGGTCGACTGGCGAACGCAAACGCGTCGCATAGGTTCGAGAAAGCACGCTCGTGTCCGCGAACGAAACGAGGGCCACGGCGAGACCACCGGTGAGGATTGGTCCCAGATCGTCGACGTGTACGAAAGGGAGGCGAGGCAAGGGCAATCCCTGTGGGAGAGAACCGAGCACGGACACTCCGGCACGGGTTGCAAGGCGGAATACCGCAACTACAAGGGTGGCCCCTGTAACGGCGATCAAAATGCCGGGGACGCGCGGCCAGCGCTTCAATAGCAGTATGAGGGCGAGCGTACCGGCGCCAATCGTGAGCGACCCAAGGTTTGTACTTCCTGCGACCACCCTGCCGACGATTCCCCATACTTGGCGCAGCGGGCCGTTCGCGGTTACAGAGAAACCGAAGAGTTTCGGGACTTGGCTCAGCAGCACCATCAGCGCGATGCCGTTCATGTAGCCATAGCGGATCGGCTTTGAGAGCAGCTCGGTGATGAAGCCCAGACGCGCCAAGCCAGCGGCAACGCACACGACGCCGGAGACAATAGCCATCATTCCGGCTAGCGCGACCGCACGTTGCGGCTCGCCGGCCGAAAACGGCAGCACGACTGTGAGGATCACGGGCGCCAGGGCTGAGTCGGGGCCTAAGACAAGAATACGGCTAGGACCGAACAAGGCATACGCGAGCAGTGGAACAATGGTGGCATAAAGTCCGTTG
This sequence comes from uncultured Acidobacteriaceae bacterium, assembly GCA_963824805.1. Taxonomy (GTDB): domain Bacteria; phylum Acidobacteriota; class Terriglobia; order Terriglobales; family Acidobacteriaceae; genus DATBAT01. Next base: position 57,237 of record CAWGQZ010000048.1, read on the forward strand.
ATACCCGCTAAGCCCGATGCCTCGGCGTACGCAACACCGACCGGCACGAGCATAGTCGTCATGACGAGGCCGGCCACAAGGTCGTGTCGCAGCCAGGACGACTCGTAGTGACGAAGAGTGTTCAATCCGGGAAGCCAGCGTGTCCAGCTCGTTTGATTCGCCGGTCTTGCACGGTGGCCGGTAGCGCCAGGGCCGACGGGATGAGCGGAAAGTGATTCAGTCATGGCTCGCTTAGAACCTGGCGCATGGACCGTGGAATAGACAATGACCCAAACGGGGCCGAATCGCCTTCGATCACGAGTCAACTGTGCCGCGCCCGTATGCTGTCGCTTCGAACATGCTTGCCACGGGCTGGTACTTGCTATCGATTCACACAAGTCGAAACACTTGGTAACTTATTTTCGCGAGCTATTCAATTACAAAGCTCTTGGCCTAGTGACAAGATGCGGTCTCGCGAACTTTAGCCTTTGACTTCCTACAGACCCAGTCAACGGACGCCTGAGAATACCTACTTGCTTTCCATCACGACGCGACCATACAAAGGCTGAGTGGGTCGCGCGTCGTGCCGGTACAGTTTGGAGAACTGCTCGATCTCAGCCGCCGAGACAGTCACCGGATGTTTAAGCACGAACCATGTCACATCCTCGGTGCAAGGGGGTGTGGTGAGGGACCCCGGAAAGGTGTAATAGCCACGATCGATCGGCAGTAGGCCAGCTATTTCGATCTGGACATTGTCCATGTCTTCTTCCTTCTCTTTCTCTTTAGGCAGATCTTTCCATAGTTCGCGCACCAGAGGGTTATCTTCCCCACGCTGAAGCAGGACGGCGACTACTGCCATCTTGCCCTCCTGGTTCACGTGTACCAAATGCACGACCATCTCATAGGCTTCGCCATTGATCTTCTCTTCACTGGGCCGATGAAAGTGGAATTGCTTAAGTACATACTTCTCCCCACCCACTGATATGGAACTCCCTGGGCCGTAGTGGATCATGACAGTATGTCCGTTATCGATAATGTGTAACGGTGAGGATTTGTAATCAAACTGGATGGGCGGCAGGTCAGCCTTTCTTGGATACCGGATGTCGATGGGTGATTGGTGATGGCCGTTCGTGCACAGGGCAAATTCCGGCATGAGTTCACCCCAATGGCTGGGCCCTTGGGACTCGCCATAGTCCCAGCTGTGCTCCGGATGCTGCTCCTGGGCCGCGCACCCAACTGCCAACACAAGCGTGCAACAGAGGAGTACAGGAAGACTCTGGTTCCGAATTTGCATAGTGAATTCTCCGAAGTGTGACGAAACCAATAAGCTTCGACCCAACAGAAGGTACGTCAACAGACCATCTCCCTTGCCGATTTTCCGACACAGGTTTCGTGGTTTCGCGCTGCGGGTACCGTTTGTCAAGGCCATCGTTTTTGTAGTGCTTCATGCCCTGCAGGGCCAACTGGCGGCAACGACCATCCCGGCGTTTTGATTGTGTCATTCATGGACCACGGGACGACCACATCTGGAGTTAAGGAAGTGTAAATGGCTCGCACGGGAGAACCACACTGGCAAAACTGTCAGTTTCCGCCACCGTCAGACACCGACTACCATTACGCACAAGATTGAGGGGTATTTAAGCGCAAGGTAACTGTGCCGTTGTTTTACTGTGTAAAGAGGGGGCGTACCCGTTGCGGGCTACGCCGTGGCCATGAGTGCGAAGGAATTCGTTGCTCCAGGGCGTTCGCTAGCCGCAGACCACATCAATTTCAAGATCGGGATTCCCGAGTCCGGTAATCAAGTCGTGGAGCAAGTCGAATACCCGGGGATCATACTCATGAATTTCGCCGGTGCGGTGGTCGCGCAGATAACGGTTCAACCGCGGCAGGGATTCCGCATCGTAGCCGTCACGGTCGCGGTAGACGACTGTCAAGCGCTCTCTAGTGTGGCGGTGGAAGAAGTGCAGACGATAGAGGCTGCCGTTGACCGAATGCAATTTTGGCTCGGCCGCCCGGGACACACCGGCGAAAATCAGCGCAAACAGAAGAAATCCGCAACGATTCCTTGCTGAGAACAAAGCAAAACCCCAAACAATATTATGGCCATCCCAGGCCGCCTACACATGATTGTAGCAAGTGCAGATCCACGTCCCTGACTGGATCTGTCAACCGCGACGAACGATCTTTACTGTCTATGGCCCCCGGGCACCATGCATTATGAATTCCCGCAGGCTTTCCTTGGCGTTCCCTTCCCCGCCGTTGAATTTCTATTATTTCTTGGCAAACAAATCCACGGCCTAAGCCAACATTATTCCAGAGGAATTTTGCCGTCGACGAGCCGAGGAAAGCGCTTTGAGGGGCCGCTCAGCGCTGGCATCTATCGTAGGTGCATCGATCCCGTTTGCGAATCGGGGCTGAAGGTCATTTCAACGGGCTCTACAGTCTGAGGGGCCGGGTTCCCAACGCCAGTCGCGAACCGCATCGACCGCTGCCTTGATCAATGTTGGATGGCCGCCCTTAGCATCGACGAGCTTCGGCTTTCCATTGCGTCCAACCGTAGCTTCCAGCTTCACTGTGCCGGAAATGCGCATGGTTCGTGCAATCTGCGGATAGGTAGGCTTTACGATTTCGACGATCTTTCGTTTGCTTTCAGGTGGAGGATCGCCGGCGAACGCCAGAGACGGACCAATCGCGACAATCAGACCGAGCAGGGCAATGGTGATCCGGCGGTACATGGTAATGAACTTAGCGTAACCAAAGTTCGCGTTGCGCATAAGATAACTTTGGTTACATTCGCCATGTGACAAGAGACCGGTGAGGGCGGCTGTCTAAGTCCCGGCTTGTCAGTGGCAAATGGCCTAGGCGGTGGCCCCTGAGCGCAGCCTAGGAGAATCGCATTCGCGAGCCTAGGTCAGCACCATGGGCGGGATCCAGCGCGATCAGCCGCCGCGGCCGAGTAGAAAATGACTTCCCGTACTCTTTATGCATGAGTGAGGATCGGGGGCATTCCAAGCCGAAAATGCCCCGATCCATCGGCCAATTTCTCCAGTTATGCAGCCGCAACCATACCGTGCGGATCCAGCACGAACTTCTTTGCCGCTCCTTTGTCGAAGTCTTTGTAACCTTGGACGGCTTGTTCCAGTTTTACAACGGTAACGTTGACCGCCTTGGCAATTTTGATCTTGTCATGCAGGATCGCCATCATCAACTGCCGGTTGTACTTCAGCACCGGACACTGACCGGTGGTGAAGGCGTGGGATTTCGCCCAGCCCAGTCCGATTCGAATACTGAGATTTCCATGCTGAGCCGCCTTGTCGATTCCTCCGGGGTCGTCGGTCACATATAGACCGGGAATTCCCAGGGCGCCGCCTGCGCGGCAAATCGTCATCAGCGAATTCAGAACCGTAGCGGGCGCTTCCGTCTTGGCATCGTGGCCATGGCCGCGGGCTTCAAAGCCAACGCAATCCACGGCGCAGTCAACCTCTGGAACCTTCAGGATTTGAGCAATCTGGTCTCCGACAGATGCCTCCTTGGAAACATCGACGGTTTCGCAGCCGAAGCTCCGGGCTTGCGCCAAACGCTCGGGAATAAGATCGCCTACAATTACGACGGCGGCTCCCAGCAACTGGCAGGCGGCCGCACAGGCGAGCCCAACCGGGCCTGCTCCTGCAACATAAACCGTTGCTCCCGGGCCGACGCCCGCGCTGACCGCTCCGTGATATCCCGTGGGCAGGATGTCCGATAGACAGGTCAGGTCTTTAATCTTTGCCATGGCCTGTGCCTTGTCAGGAAATTTCAACAGATTAAAGTCGGCGTAGGGGACCATGACATAGTCCGCCTGACCGCCGACCCATCCTCCCATATCCACGTAGCCGTAAGCCGCCCCAGGGCGGGCCGGGTTCGTGTTCAAGCAGATGCCGGTGGCGCGTTCTTTGCAGTTTCGGCAACGCCCACAGGCGATGTTAAATGGCACCGAAACCAGGTCGCCAACTTTGATGAACTCTACGTCCCGTCCGGCCTCCATGACTTCACCGGTAATCTCGTGGCCCAGCACCAGCCCCTTGGGCGCGGTGGTCCGGCCGCGCACCATATGCTGGTCGCTGCCACAAATGTTGGTGGAAACAATCTTGAGGATGACCCCGTGTTCGCATTTACGATTCCCCAGGGCGAGCTTTGGGAAATCGATGCTCTGAATTTCGACAACGCCAGGGCCCATATACGCTACTCCGCGATTGCTTGCCATACGTTCACCCTCCTTGGATTTTCAGATGCCGCTTACGATTTCAGTTCAACAGATGGAAAACGGTTCCGCACTCACGACGGATTTCGCTCTTGCCGTGTCAAGCTGAGAGAGATCCATAACTACGAAATGCTAGCCGCTACGAATTTAGCTCAACTCGCGACGGGAGTCGACAGGTACCTCTGACGGTCCCGTCAAACCGCACCCGGGGTCACGCATGGCACCAATATGCCTAAAGGCTTCCCCCCGCGCACGCAAGTCTCAAAAGGGGCTTCAGGAAATTCGGCAAACACAATGGCGATTTGCGAATGTATGATCCTAGCGCTTCTCTCAGAGGACAATTTATGCAACGAAGGCGATTCATTAAAGAGCTAGGAGTTCTAGGTGCAACATCGTGCCTGGCATTGCACGGCGTCCGCGGATTTTCAGAGAGTGGGAATGCCGCGAATGCGAGCGGCGGCAAGCCCGCTCCCTCCGGGCTGACCATTCATCCCGACAATCCCAGATATTTTCTTTTCCGTGGCCGTCCTCTCGTGCTGCTCGCGGCCAGCGAGCACTACGGATCCATCGTCAACCGGCGCTTCGATTTTGAAAGCTATTTGCAGGATGCAGCTGCAAGGAAACAGACGGTCACTCGTACGTTTGCTCTCTATCGAGAGCTGCAGTCGGCAAGGAATCCTTACTCGCCACTCAAGGCCGAATCTCCCGATTACATCACGCCATGGCCACGCACCGGTCCTGGCCGCGCCCGCGACGGCGAGCTGAAGTTCGACCTTGACCACTGGAACCCCGAATACTTTGAGCGGTTGCACCGGTTTTTATCGAAGGCTTCGCAACTCGGTATCGTGGTCGAGTTGACTCTATTGAGCAATACCTACAGCGATGATTGCTGGGATTTGAATCCTCTGCGGGAAGGCAACAATCTCCAGGGTGTGGGCGATATAAAGTGGCAGGAATATCTCTCCCAACGCGATCCCAAACTTTTCGAGCGGCAAGTTTCTCACATTCGCAAGATCGCCCAGGAAACCAGCAAGTACGACAACGTCTACTACGAAATCTGCAATGAGCCCGGTGGTGGTTTCCCGAATGAACCCTCGCCCACGGAAGTAGACGAGTGGCAACAGGCAATTGCCGCAGTCTTGCGGGAGGAGATGAACAAGCTTGGCCGTACCCATCTGGTTTCGGGTCAGAATGCCTTTGCTTACGAACCAGAATTCTTTCAAGGATTCGACGCCAGCTACGCGGGAACGATGCTCGACATCGTGAATGTTCATCCTCTGCCCCACCTCACTCTTAAAGGACGTCAGTATGAGCTGGGCAATTTCATGTCGAAAGAATTGCAATTAGGCGAGTTTCGCAACTTCTTTCTGACGGCCAATAAGGAATCAAAGCCCACTGTATCCGATGAAGATAACGATGCCAGCATGTATGTAGACGATATCGGTTGGACAATTCACCGCAAACGCGCCTGGATGGCAGTGTTTTGCGGCGCGCACTATGACTTCATTGATTTTTCCATTCAGGCGCACCTCGAAGGGGGGACCATCGAGTCACAGAACAAGATTCGCAACTGGATAAAGCACTTATCAGAATTCATTTCCAGCTTCGATTTTATCCATGCAAGCACAGAGCAAGACTGGATTGGCAGTGTCCCGGAACATACGGTCGGAGCAGGACTTTCCATTCGCGGGCGAGACTATGTCGGCTACATCGCAGATAGTCGAGAGGTGACCGAAGCGGCGGCTGGCAATCCGATCCAAGGCGAAATAACAGCTCGATTGCCCGAGGGCAACTATTCCTTGAATTTCTATTCCCCGACAACTGGGGAGAAGTTCGACTCAAGAAAGATAAAAGGTGGAGACATCAAAATTCGCGTGAATGCCTTCCAGCAGGACCTCGCATTCCGCATCACCCTTGCAAGGTAATAGTGGTCGCATTACTTGATGTTCTGGGTTTTCCCGGATGAGCGCGACCACTCCGCAGCAGCGGTGTAGCCGGCATCGACAACCAGCGAGGTTCCCGTGATTCCGGATGATCTGTCGCCAGAGAGATAAAGGACGGCGTCGGCAATTTCCCGCGGGGAGAGCATGCGAGTCAGGGGCACCCGCTCACATCGCTCTTTCAAAGTACGGTCGGGATCAGCCGTTGTATTGGCATGCAGGCGAAGCATAGGAGTATCTGTGATCCCCGGGCACACGCAGTTCACGCGGATGCCGTCTTCCGCAAGATCGAGCGCCAGGGCCTTTGACAGCATTACGACTGCTCCCTTGGCGGCCACGTAGGCGGGGGTTCCTCTTTGCGCAACCATTCCTGACACCGACCCCATATTCACGATCGTCGGTTGCGCCGCGAGACGTAGCGCAGGTAGCAGGTATTTCACCGCCAGAAACATGGACTTCACATTGACGTCCATAACGCGGTCCCAATCCTCCCCGCTCGATTCTTCGACAGTTTTCACCATTACGATGCCGGCGTTATTTACAAGATGATCCACCTTGCGAAACCGGTCGGAGATTGTTGTCATCGTTGCACGCATTTCAGTTTCAGCGCCAACATCCACGCGATAGAATTCGCTGCCCGGGGAAATTGCTTTGATCTTATCGAGTGCGGCCCGGCCCTCTTTGTCATTCTGGTCAAGCAGCGCGACAGTGGCTCCCTCTTCTGCGAAGCGTTGAGCGACAGCAAATCCAATGCCCGCGGCTGCTCCCGTGATAACCGCAATCCGGTCCTCGAAGTGGAGACGATTCATGCCACCACGCCACCCGGAAAGCGCTGAAACACTTCGGGATCGTAAACCGAGGCGCAAATCTTCGCTTCTTTCCGGATACGCGCCCAGGTTGCATCCGCCTCCATCATGCTCTCCATCACGCCCAGATAATGTCCCTGCTCGATGTTTCCGTACTTGAAGAAGCAGTCGGTAAGGATCACTGGTCCGCGTGCGGTGTCGATGCAAACTGCCATCGACGAACGATGATGTACCCCAGCCCAAAACACGCGGATGCCGGGGAGCACCTCGTCTTCATCCTGCAGAAGGCGGACTTTTTCCCATCCCTCATTCTGGAGGTAGTTGTTTACCTCGGGGGGGATGCGAAGATGACGAGGCACATGCAAGTGATAGTAAGGAGCCTGAAAGTCTTCAATCCATCCTTTGCGGGAGATGCAGATTTCGGCGTTGCGAAAAAGATGGATATTGGCAGTGGCGTAGGTTTGCAGCGGGGTGACGATGACCTTCGAGATATCGCTTACATCCAGGCCTTGCGAACGAAGAATATTCTGCGGAAGCTGGTCCTCCGAACGGACAATCTTTGCTTCGGGATATCCAAAAAACTTCTCCCAGGCTTGATTCATAACGGTAAGGTCCTGCGGAGGCCCGGTGTTGATGAGGATGTTCTCTCCACCGCCCCGCACCAGGTAGATGATCACATTCATTTCTTCCCGCTGGTTCCAGCGCTCCATCCAGTAGACTTCGGGTCCCGGAACCCAGAAAGTGCCCGCATTGAATGCTTGAATCGAATAGTGCATGGATTCGGTCCTCTGCTGTTTTATTTGGACTTCTGCATAGCGTTAACTACTGCCGCGCGAAATCCGCGCACGCCGCCCATGAAAACTCCAATGTCGCTGCCAAGGCTTAGAACGCGGAAACCCTTCGCGATCCAATGAATGGCCGCCTCGGGGGACGGAGGCAGAAATCCTGGCGCCACTCCATGCCTTTGGCACGAAGCGAGTAGGGCATCCATTGCCTCCAGGAATCGCGGATGTTCGAACTGTCCGGGAATGCCCATCGACACCGTCAGATCGTAGTGGCCCATCCAGGCGACGTCGACGCCGGGCACGGAGATGATCTCATCCAAATGCTCGAAGGCTTTCGCGGTCTCCAGCAGAAGAATTACCGCGTTGGCTTCGTTGGCCTCCGCGAAAAACTCAGGACCACCGGGTTGATATGCATCGTGAGCGATTCCTAAAGCCACACCTCTTCGCCCCGCCGGCGGATACTTCAATTCCGCTACGACCTGCTCCGCTTGCTTGCATGTTTCAACCCGTGGAACCATCACTCCACGTGCCCCGATATCAAGCAGCCTGGAAAGCGGCGCGGAAGACAGATCAGCAACCCTGGCCATAGGGACGATTTCGCTGCCCCGGCAGGAGGCGATCATCTCCGCCATAAGGCCGATATCGCATCGGCCGTGTTCCATATCGAAGATGACGAATTCCATGCCGGCCGCAGCCAGCATGGGGCCAATGCCGGGAGTGAAAAGCTCTAGCACCATCTGGCCAAGGACCACTTGCTGGTTTTGTAACCGCTTTCGGAAGTTGGTCATGATTTGTTAAACCACGATCGGTAGTTGTCGAGCTTCTTCCTAAAACCCGGCCGGTCAAGCACCTCCCGGTTCACGACACTTTTGGGAACTTCACCGCGCTGGATAGCCAAGGCGCCTTCGCAATCGGTGCGGCCCATATCCCGGAAGAGTTCCGACGTCCAGGCGACGGAATGAGAAGTGAGGATGACGTTGTCCAAACCGGCTAACGGCGAAGCAGCATCCAAAGGCTCTTGCTCAAATACGTCAAGCCCGGCGCCCCCCAGCTTTCCAGCATTGAGGGCGGCAATTAATGCCTGCTGGTTCACGATCGGCCCACGTGCGGTATTGATGAGGATCGCGTCGGCCTTCATAAGGGCCAGTTCACCCTCCCCAATCAAACCTCTCGTCTCGGGAGTGAGCGCGCAATTGATGAGAACGTAGTCGGACGACTTGAGCAGTTCATCCAGCGGAACCAACTCTACGCCCAGATCCTGGGCTCGTCCGGGCTTAGCATAGGGATCAAAAGCTAGAAACTTTCTTACTCCAAACGGCCGAAGCAGCCGAATCGTTTCCGAGGCGATGTTTCCCAGCCCTACCGTGCCAACCACGCGGTCCTCCGGTTGCCGTCCAAGACGACTGGTACTCTCCGCCCATCGGCCCTGCCGAACCGCCCTGTCTTTCACTACGAGATTGTGCGATAGCGCCAGAACGAACAGAACGATGGATTCCGCAACCGGACGCACCACGGCGTCAGGCGTAATAAAGACCGCGATGTCATGCTCGGTACACGCGGCCAAATCCACGTTGTCGTAACCGACGCCGCAGCGGCCTATGGCACAAAGGCGCTGGATCCCCAGCAACGATGCGGCGGTAAAGCGCGGCTTGAGAGATATGACGACATCATAAGGAAGCAGTTGCTCAGGCACATACTCGCCCCGGTACTCCCTTATAAAATCGTAAGTGAGACCGGGGACCTCTTTGAGCAAGGCCAATCCAATGTCGGGAAACACAAGTTGACCGTGCTTATCCAGAAAGTCGTTTGAAAAACCGACTCGGAATTTGTCCATGTGGGCCGCTAGACCTTTTTTCTGTAGTTCTGAACCCCGGTTGAATCGCTGTCAACCACCAACCCTGCGAGATGTTACCATTGCGGGCGCAATCGGAGCTTGCACAGATCGAGAATAAGGTGCGGCGTGTCTTGAGCGGAAATTTCAGGAATCGAACCAGGGAGGCATTAAATGGAAGACCGAAAGATTGACCCGGTCACACGCAGATCTTTTATCGGAAAATCCGGGATCGCCTCTCTTGCAACCGCCTCGCTGGCCACGGCCGGAAGCCTGGACGCTCTCGCTGCAACGGTGCGAAACGCCCAACCTGCTCGTACTTATTACGCCACACAACGCGTGGTCCAGGAGTGGGGCTTCACCTCCGGCAAAGCCTATTCTGATCCATTCAACCAGGTCGAGCTCGACGTAATCTTCACCGACCCTCAAGGCGAGGAACATCGCATGCCGGCGTTCTGGGCCGGCGACCAGAATTGGCGTGTGCGCTTCAGCGGTACCAAGACCGGCAAACATACCTTCCGCACGGTCTCAAATGACCCTTCCAATCCGGATCTTCACGATCAGAAGGGCGAGATCATCGTCTCGGAATACGCCGGAGACAATCCTCTGCTGAAACATGGGCCGGTCCGGATTGCCGCCGATCATCATCACTTTGAGCACGTGGACGGCACACCATTCTTCTGGCTGGGCGATACCTGGTGGATGGCGCTCTGCCATCGTCTAAGCTGGCCGAACGATTTTCGTACGCTGGTCTCTGACCGGGTTAGCAAAGGCTTCACCGTGATCCAGATCATTGCCGGACTTTATCCAGACATGCCCGCGTTCGATCCGCGAGGAGCCAATGAAGCTGGTTATCCCTGGGAAGCGGACTATACGCGCATCAACCCGAAGTATTTCGACGCCGCCGACCTCCGCATTCAAGAGTTGGTGAATCGCGGCCTGGCACCCTGCATTGTCGGTTGCTGGGGGTATTTTCTAGGATTCATGGGCATGGCAAAGATCAAGCAGCACTGGCGGAATATCGTCGCCCGGTGGGGCGCCTACCCGGCCATCTGGTGCCTCGCGGGAGAGGGCACCATGCCTTATTACCTATCCAAGAATAAAGAAGCAGACATGGCTGCACAGAAGACGGGTTGGACCGAGGTCGCCCGCTATGTCCGCAGTATTGATCCCCACAAGCATTGCATCACGATTCATCCCTCCGACACGGCGCGCGACAGCGTCGAAGACCCATCCGTCCTCGATTTCGACATGCTGCAAACCGGCCACTCGGACCGCAAGAGTTATCCCAACACGGTGGACAAAGTTACCGGTGAATTCTCGCGAAAGCCGCCCATGCCGGTGCTGGTGGGCGAGGTATGTTACGAAGGAATTCTGGACGAAAACCGCCAGGAAGTTTCCAGATTCGTCTTTTGGGCTTCGGTGTTGAGCGGTGCCGCTGGGCATACATATGGGGCCGATGGAATCTGGCAGCTCAATACTCCCGAACAGCCCTACGGACCTTCTCCGCATGGACGCTCATGGGGTGGACCGTCCTGGGACGTAGCGGCGCAGCTGCCCGGTTCGCGACAGCTCGGTGTAGCCAAGCAGTTGTTGGCCCGCCTCGAGTGGTGGCGACTGGAACCACATCCGGAGTGGGTTGAGCCGCATTGGAGCAAGGAAGACTATCAACTTCCTTATGCAGCCGGTATCCCGGGCAAACTGAGGATCGTGTTCGTGCCCCCGATGTGGGACCCTCCCACCATCACGCGGCTTGAGTCCGGCTACCAGGCATTCTTTTTTGACCCACGCACCGGAAAAGAACATCCGATCGGTGATGCTGCGCCTGATTCGAGTGGAATTTGGAAGGCTCCCATCACACCGACATTTGAGCAATGGGTGATCGTGCTGGAGAGAAAGGGCTAGCCGAAAATATCCTTCATCGGGCACCACACCAACGGCACTTTTTGTCGCCAGTGTGGTGACCCCGGAGGGAGTCGAACCCCCAACCCTCAGATCCGAAGTCTGATGCTCTATCCAGTTGAGCTACGGGGCCATTCTGTGGTTCATGAGTCGTCAGCCATTTTACATGCAGAGGTAGGCGGCCAAGCACAGGGAAACGACAGTTTTAGTTCAAAATTTCCATCACGGATGCGCGACCCAGGTGGCGAAAGATATATTATGCGGCCTGCGGCATCTTCCAGTACAAAGGCGGGACTATGGCGATTGATCGACGGGATTTTCTAAAGACGACAGGAAGAGCAATGGCTGGGGGCGCAGCGACCCTCGCCTTAGGAGGCAGGGTACTGGGCGCCAACGACCGTGTTCGGGTGGCGATTTGCGGAGTGCGCGGCCGGGGTAATGATCACCTCAAAGGGTTTGCCAAGGTTCCCGGCACCGAAATTGCCGCTATGTGCGATGTCGACGAAACCGTATTAGACCAGCGTCTCGGTGACGCGGAAAAGATGGGGTTAGCCCGCCCCAAGCCATACAGCGACATCCGCAAGCTGCTCGAGGACAAAAATATTGACGCCATTTCCATCGCCACTCCCAATCATTGGCACTCGCTGATGGCGATCTGGGCCTGCCAGGCGGGCAAAGATGTTTACGTCGAAAAACCCTGCTCGCACAACTGGTTTGAAGGACGTCAACTGGTGCGCGCCGTGAAAAAGTACAACCGCATTTGCCAACACGGCAGCCAGTCACGCTCCAATCCTGGCATGATTGAAGCTATCAAGCGGGTGAATGACGGCACCATCGGCGACACCTATCTGGCGCGCGCTCTCTGCTACAAATGGCGGCCCAGCATTGGACATGCCCAGCCGGAAGCGGTGCCAGCCGGCGTCAACTACGATCTGTGGACCGGTCCCGCACCTATGAAGCCCTTCACCCGCAATCGCTTTCATTACAACTGGCATTGGATCTGGGATACAGGCAACGGTGACATCGGCAACCAGGCCATCCACGAAATCGACATTGCCCGCTGGGGACTTGGGCGTGCGTTTCCCGGTTCAGGCGTCCGCCATGGGCGGGCACTTCATGTTTGACGATGACCAGGAGACCCCCAACACACTGAACGCCACATTCGTCTTCGAGGAACCGCAAGGCAAGCGCAAAATGATGGAACTCGAAGTGCGGCACTGGATCACCAATCACGAGGCAGAGATCGGCACTGACGCCTATGGCGCCAGCGGCATCCCGGCTGCGGGCCTGACCAAAAAGCCCGACGACAAACAAACCTTGGGGCCGAAGGACGCCAAGACCAACACCATCGGCAACATCTTCTACGGATCGAACGGTTACCTCGCGATCGACGGATACGATGCCTACAAAACCTGGCTCACCGATCAGGTCGAACCTGGGCCATCCGGCAAAGCTTCCGGCGACCATTGGGCAAATTTCATTGATTGCGTTCGCAGCCGGCGCGCCGAAGATCTTCATTGCCCGATCGAGGAAGGCCACATCTCTACCACGCTGGTGCATTTGGCCAATACTTCATACCGCCTGGGGCGTACGTTGAAATTTGATCCGGAGCGGGAGCAGGTCATTGGCGATGAAGAAGCCACACGTATGCTGCGTGGCAGCTATCGCGCTCCCTATGTAGTGCCGGAGGAGATCTAACTTTGCTAACTCAGACGAACCACTTCTTGGCGGGCGCCGCAGCCGCTACGCTGTGTTCTCCGGCATGGGGCCGGACGCGCTCTATAAAAGTAGGAGTGTGCACCCGCGACGTCGCGGGCGCGACGAAATATGGATTTGACTACATAGAGCCGGCCGCTGCCGAAATCGCGGCCATGAGCGAAGACCAGTTTCGCGAATTCGCCGATACTGTTCTGGCTTCGCCTCTCCGCTGTCATGCCTTCAATAGTTTCATCCGCCGACCGGATTTGAAGGTAGTTGGCCCCGAGGTCCCCACGCCTGCGTTGAAGGAATATCTCGAGATGTGCCTGCCCCGTTGCCGCCGTCTCGGCGCCTCCATCGTGGTATGGGGCAGCGCCGGCTCCCGCAACGTGCCGGAAGGCTTTTCTCGCGAGCGGGCGCAGGATCAGATCGCGGCCTTCCTCAAGATGGCCGGTGAAATAGCGCGCCGCTCCAACATCATCATTGCCATCGAGCCGCTGCGACGCCAGGAGAGCAACATCCTGAATACCGGTGCCGAGGCTCTGGAGATGGTGCGCCGGGTGAAACACCCCAATGTCCGAATGATCATCGACTACTACCACCTGCGTGAAGAGAACGAAGACCCGCACATCATTGAAGTTGCGAAACACGAGATCGTCCATCTGCACTTCGCCAATCCCCACGGCCGGGTCTGGCCCCATGACTTGGCCGAAGACGATCACTATGCTGCCTTCTTCCGCTACCTGAAGAAGACCGGCTATTCCGGCGGAATTTCAATCGAGGGCCAGGGTTCATTCGAGAAGGATGGCGCGGACAGCCGGGAGTTTTTTCGCAAGGCTTTGGGTTGATGCGAAGGGAAACTCACAGCAAGAAAGGATGTGGAGGAAGGTATATGAAACTGTGGTCACTGATTCTCTGCAGTCTGTTACCCATCCTCGCCCACGCCGCACCTCAGTCTTGGACCATTGCCAATGGCGAAGTCCAGCGGACCATAGCCTTCAGTGAAGACGCTGGCCTTTCCACGGAAAAGCTATCCGACCTGAAAACCCGGACGGACTACATTCCCCAACCCCATCCCAGCCACAATGTTCAAGACGAATTTTCCTTTCAGTGCAATGGTCAGAGCTACAGCGGCGCGGGCTCACAGTTTGCCTTAGTCGGCGCCGCCGAAGAATCCATAGCCGGCGGAAAACAGCTGACCATTCGGCTTCGCGCAAAAGCAATTCCGCTCGAGGTCTCAGTGGTCTATGCCGTCTATGAGGGACATCCGGCATTGCGCAAACATCTGGTATTCCGAAACACTGGCTCGCTTGTATTGCATCTTTCCCATTTGAGTATCGAGTCGATCGCGCCATCGGTTGGCCCTCAAAATGAGACGACCCTGAACACGCAGTATGGAGTGATCCCGCGCGAGTTGTTTTATACCGGGCGGTCAGAGGATGCGGGCTTGTTCGTGGCCAACTCTCGCACCGGAACCGGCTTTGCGATTCTCAGTGAAGTCCCTGGTTACATGAAGAGGACGGAAATTGAGGGGTGGGATGAAGAGAACCGGGTTCCCATCCGCGTTCTCTATGACACCGATTTGATGCCGTTTGAACGTTCACTGAAAGCAGGAGAGGCGTTCGAGACCGCCAGCGTCTCGCTTTTGACCTTCCGCAATGGGGATGGGTTCCGTGATCCACACTGGGTGGTTCCCAGTTATACAGCGAAGGTTCTCATGCGCCGAGTTGACGGCACGGTGCGCCGTGGATTTACAACACCTGGGAACCGTTCGAGCGCGGCATCGATCGCGACACGGTAATGAAACTGCTTGAGGTGGCCAGTGATATTGGCATTGATATTTTTACCATCGACGATGGCTGGCAACAGGAATATGGCGAAAACGAGATCAATTTCAAGGCTTTTCCCGGCGGCCTCAAACCCATTCAGGACGCGATCGAAGCGAAAGGGATGCGGCTCGGATTATGGATTCCCCTCGCCGCCATCGGCACACCGACTGCCGAGTATCGCAATCATCCCGAGTGGGCGGCGCTCGACCAGGGGGGTAAGCCGAAAATTACAGGAACGGCAGCCGGCCCCAAGGCGGTAATGTGCCTGGCCAGTCCGTTTCGGGTTTCGGCCGCCGATCGTATCAACGACGCCATTGAGAAATTTCATCTGGCCTACGTAAAACTCGATTTGACCACGATTTTTAATGCCTACGGCGAGGCCCCCGGATGTTGGGCTAAGGGCCACGATCACGGCAACTGGGCGGAATCGCTGAATGAAATCTACGAGGGAATTTCGTTCGTCACCAGCCGGGTTTATCAAAAGCATCCTGACGTGCTCCTCGATCTGACTTTTGAACTCTGGGGGCAAAAGCACGTGATCGACGCCGGCTTGCTGGCCGCCGGAGATCTGGATTGGCTCAGCAATGTCGACGACAACAAACCCAATTCAGCCGGTCCACTCCAAGCCCGTACCTTGCTTTATCAGAGAGCGCTATCCATCCCTGTGGAAAGCATGCTAATCGGCAACCTGCTCGGTGAGATGCCTAACATCCAGGAACGTTTCGCCACGGAAATCGGTTCCGCCCCTCTGTTGCTGGGAGATCTTCGCAAACTGAGCGCCGCCGACCGGCAGTGGTATCACGAAAAGGTGGCTTGGTTCAAAAAGCTGAGAGCCACCACCAGGATCAGCGAAAGCTTTTTCCCACTGGGCAGCTGGCTGCAACCCGCAGCCAGCAATTGGGATGGTTTCGCCCGGCTGGAACATAGCGGCAACGGCTTAGTGGCGGTGTTTGCCAACAAATCGAGCACTGCCACGGCAAACATTCAACTGCCGTTGATGCCGGAAGGAAAATTCAAAGTGTATTCGGTAACTAAGAAGCAGGAGCTTGGCACTTTCACCAAATCCGACTGGGCTCGCGGTGTTCCCGTCCAGTTTTCCAGCTCAGAACCAGTTGAGGTTCTTCAGGTCACTGCCACAGAATGAGATACCGCGGCCACATGACTATTTCCGTGCCTTGCGAAGCTGAACCCCGCCAGCTTCCGCAATGCTATCCCAATTGAATACCAGGAAATTTTTGGGCCGGCTGTTCATGGCGACTAATATCCCGGCTGGAAACTTAGGGCCCAAGGCCACAGATGTCGCCTCAAGGCCGTCCGTGGAATCGGCGCCGCCGCGAAGCAGCATGATCAATTCCGAATGATCATTTGGATTGGTTCGTGTTCCCTCGCGCCGATATATTCGATAGGCACTGTTGCGTGATTTCTGGTCCGTACAAATGATGTATCCGGTACCGTCTTCTCGAGCATAAAGCGCGATGCCTTCGTGATCACCCTCAAATCCGTCTTTTCCAAAAACCGCAAGCTCATGCTCCGCGTCGGCATGATCCGGGTCGGCAAAATACTTTCGGATACCAAAGCGCTCATCGGCATAGTAAACGTATCCCAGTTCAGAATCGACCATGACAGCTTCAATTTCTTTGCTACCGCTGTATTTCCCGAACTTACGAACCAGTTGCCCGCGCACTCTGCCCTTGCCATCTTCGAGCAAGCGGTACTGCCATAGGTAACCACCATCCGGCCCGGTCTTACGGCTCACAATGGCAAACATCGAGCCGTCTCTGGGCCGCCGGTACAAGGCAATCCCCATCGGATCGGAGCGCTCCCCTTGTTCGCCTTCAAATACCTTCACCTCTCCAATGTCCGTGAGGCTGCCGTTCTCTGAATCGATCCGATATACGCGCAACCGGTGTTGCCCTCTTTCGGTCAACACCGCGATGTCGATCTTCTGTTTCCCAACCATCAGTCCGTAACCCACATCGACATTGTTGGGACGATCTAAACCTTCCATCTTGCCGCGCGTTTTTCCATCCAGACCAAAGATGTACAGGGCACCATTAGGCCCTGCGGCTTTATCAGTTCCGAGGATCAGGCTACGCTCGGGATACTTTGTGTTAACCCAGATCGCTGGATCGTCAGGATCGGTCGCTACCGCCTCGGTCGTCACACTGGGGCGGACAGTATCGAAACCATCGCCCGTGAGAACAAGGAGAAAGGCGACAGGAACCAAGATTCGTCCACGGTTAGTGGCCCACGATCCGAGTGCGGCCAACCTATGGAATTTCGGCATCATACCTAAGAATGTGACGTTCTACATGCAGCAAACGGCCCTACCAGTTGGTGATAGAGCCATCCGGACGGAAATACGTCTGGGCGCGGGCGGTGACGGGCTCCGTGATTTCCACAATCTGCCTGAGCTGTTTGAAATCAAGTTCCACCCCTAGCCCTGGACGGTCGTTTGGATAAAGCTTCCCATTGTTGAAGTCCAGACAAACCGGCAGGTGAGGTAAGCTACGTCCCTGGTAGTTGTACTCCATCAGGACTGGTGCAGAAAAAGTGCCTAGGCTGTTGACCAGCGCAGCCGTCGCGATGGGCCCGGTGAAGTGCGGAACGATGCCCACAAAGTGAGTTTCGCAAATGGCGGCAATCTTCATCATTTCGGTGATGCCACCAACATTGGGTAACGTTGCGCGGAGGAAGTCGATATCATGATCCTCGACCAGTTTGTTGAAGTCCCACCGATTTCCCCACTCCTCACCTGCTGCCAGGGGAACATTTACTTTCTTACGCAGAATCGGGAGGTCTTGCTGGAAGCCCTCGGTGCGTACCGGGTCTTCGACGAAAAAAGGCGCTAAGTCTTCGATCGCATTACACCCTCTGACAGCCTCTGCCAGATCGAAGCGCTGGTGAAAGTCGATCGCCCAATCGCCATCTTTGCCAACGCCTTCCCTTGCCTCTGTACATTCTTCGCGGAGGTGATTGAGTCGCTCACTGGTATTGAACGTCGTGTTGGCGGGCAAATCCACGGCTCCCATCCGGAATGCGCGGTAGCCGGCTTCGATGGTGGCATGGGCCCGTTCCTTGATGCTCATTCCGTACTTAACACCGGGAATGATGCCCGCCGTGTTGTAACACTCGCAATAATTGCGGACCATTCCTCCCAGCAATTTGTGTACCGGAAGCCCCTGCACCTTCCCCTTGATGTCCCACAACGCCAAATCAAGGGCGCCGATGGCGTGGGTTTTCTCGCGGCCGGCCGGATAGAAGAATGCCCGGTTCATGTCCTGCCAGAGTCGCTCGGTATACTGCGGATCCTGGCCGATCAACCTCCCGGCGGACTGCGCCAACATTTCTTTTGATCCGCCTTCGCCAATACCGGTGATTCCAGCATCGGTTTCAATGGTAACGACGATGTCGCTCTGGTTGAACAGCGGGTTCGGTTCCGGTGGCAGGTAGGCTCGCACCCGAGTGATCTTCATCTTGGGAAGGGCTGCGAAAGCGGGCAGAGCGCCGACTGCACTCAGCATTGTCGCCGCTGCTAGGGATCCTAAGAATGTTCTTCTCTTCATGAAACCAGCTCCGTTTCAGCTTTGGGACGTCCCCAGACTTCGAGGGCCGTTTCCGCCACCAGCCTCAACTTAGCCTCTTGCTCCTCAACGCTCAATTGGTTTCCTTCCATCGTCGAAGCAAAACCGCACTGCGGACTTAGAGCCAACCGGTCACGCGGGACAAACGCCGACGCCTGCTCAATCCGTTGCTTCAATTCTGCTTTGGATTCAAGCGCCGCCTTTTTGGAGCTAACCAGGCCCAACACCACGGTGCGATCGTCTGGAACCTGGCGTAAAGGTTCGAATCCACCCGAGCGCTCGTCGTCATACTCAAGCAAAAACCGCTGAAAGCGCGTTTTCTGAAAAACCTTCGTGATTGGACCGTAATCGCCCGAGGCATAAAACTTGCTTTGATTGTTGCCCCGGCAGAGATGAAGTCCAAAGATTATTCCGGGATGATTGCCAATCACGGCGTTATCCATTTCCATGGATAGGTCGAGTAGCCGGTCCGGGTCATTGCCGCGATTGCGATACCCTTCGCGCAATTCCGGATCAAGCAGCGCAGCGTATTGCGGCGCGTCAATTTGAATGTAGGTACATCCCAGACGAATCAATTCCGCGACTTCGGCGCGGAGAATATCTACCAGGTCGGCCAGGTATCCATCAATTTTCGGATAGGCAGCGGCTGATTTTTTCCTGTCGTAATAAGCCGCGCCCTGCTGAGCGCTGATGATGGTCGTTTTCGCCGGATGGCGGGTCCGCGCCCGCAGGTAGGTGAACTCCTCGGCGCACAGGGGACGAGTCCGACGCAGCTTCGACACCACGACGGGGCGTTTAAACAATAACTTCTCCCCATTTTCGTCGCGGAAAGGGATCGCCCAGCCGCCGAACTTGTCGAAGCCTTCGACGGCATCAATCAGATGGCCGAAGAACGCGTAGCGGCGCATTTCGCCATCGGTGAGGACTTCCGTTCCGGCCCGCTCCTGCAGCGCGATCGCCTCATCGACAGCATGGTCTTCGATGCGTTTGAAATCGGCCTCAGTCAACTGCCCGGCCTCGTGCCTTTCACGCGCTTCCTTCAACCGCGCGGGCCGCAACAAACTTCCCACTACATCGCTTCGGAACACGCCCACTCCTGCCTGCCGTCTGGTAGCGCACAGGATATCCCTGGAGAATTAGGGGAACAAGCAAATTGGTCACGATCCTTATGGAAGGGGTCGCTATTGTGATGTGACCTGGAGTGAACCGACGCGATACCAGCCGTCCTGATCGCGGCCCGCAATGGCAAAGCGCACAGCTGGCTTTCTAGTCCTCGGATCAAGCATGGCCACTCGGACATCATAAGCTCCCGCGGCCAGAGAATCTGGAACATAAAGCGTGCCATCAAACACCGCATCTCCCGGCAGCCACTTTCTCACGTCTACCGGAACCGATATTTCGGCGCGGTCGCTAGCCGAGCGCAACTCAACCGCCAAAGGATAGTTGGTGTATGCCGGAGCTACACCCGCGTTGAGCCACCACATATGCACCGGCAGCATCGCTCCGGCCCGGATCGTCTTGGAATACTCCATGCGCCGCAACAAAAATCGATAGCCAATCTTCCGCTGAAAATCGTCGAAGGCAGGCTTCCAATCGTCAGGAATAGGGGACGACTTCAGATTCACCGATGTCACGTGCCAGCGTAGCGCCTGCTCAAGAATGTAGTTCAAATCGAAGTGATCTCTCTTCCACTCCGAAACAGTGCCACAAACCTCCAGCGATACCGGCCGTTTCTGCCACACATCCTGAATTCCCGAGCGCACTACCTGCTGCGGATAAATGTCCAACATCTCCG
Source organism: uncultured Acidobacteriaceae bacterium (assembly GCA_963824805.1). Classification (GTDB taxonomy): domain Bacteria; phylum Acidobacteriota; class Terriglobia; order Terriglobales; family Acidobacteriaceae; genus DATBAT01. The sequence continues at coordinate 77,626 of CAWGQZ010000048.1, forward strand.
GCTGAAAATAGGGGTTGTCGGATTTCACCCGCAAGTCGCCCAGACAATCCAAACGCCATCCCGCACCACGGCCGGTTCCGTAAGTCAAAGCCTGGGGCTCATCGAAATTCATCAGCAATGTGGTAGTCGGAAAAGCGTCGAACCAGATATCAATCAATTGCTTCTGGTACTGAAAGGATGGCATGTAAGGGCTCCAGCCTTCGCCCCAGTAGCCCACGGAAGAAATGTCGACGCTGTCGAGGTAGGGATTGCCGTCATAGCGTTTGCCGGCCTCGGCGACCAGTTCGCCCCAATACCGGAGAAATAGCGGATCAGAAAAATCCGGCTGCCAGATTGATCCGTCCTTGTCGGTGTCCTTGTTAGCTCGGCGCGCGCCGGAGGTCTGATACCACGCTGGAAGCGGATCCTGGTTGGAATAGGGCATCAGGCGGATGGCAAGGGTCTGCCCATGGGCGCGGGCTTCCGAGAGCGCGAGATCGACGATGTCCCAGTGAAATTTTCCCGGCTCCGGCTCAAGCGCATTCCAATACCAGCGAAGATAGGCAATCGTTGTACCGGGAAAATCGGGTTTGGTCGTCGCCTGCGGAAGCTTCGTGACAGGACCAACCTCCGACCACTTAAGCGGCGGATTCGTTGCCTGCCCATTGAAACGCTGAAAAGTGGTGATCCCCGTGTTCGGATTTTCCAGAACGTCATCGATCGGAGTGGGGCGAACTACGACGACGTCCGGTTGCGCGGCAGCGAGGCAACCGAGCAGAAATATGACGGCTAAAACCGTGCTCTTATTCATAATGTTGTTTGGCGTTTTTTATTGGCGGTGAAGCAAAATTCTATGCCAAAAAGAGAGGGAAGGAAAGAAAAAGAAAGCGATGCGCAAGGAGACGCGGCCTTAATGTCCTAGTTGGTTTGCGCTCTTCCCGCCCGGCAAACTTGATTTGTAGAACAATTTCTATTTCGGCTGTTTGTTATCCGTCGGCGCCGGAGCAGGAATCGTCGCCGCCGCCGGTTTCGTACTCTGCCGGATGTCGACCGATACCACTGTGGGGTTCCCGTTTACATCGCGCGCTACCGTCTGTTGCTGTTCCCGGCTTCCGCCGTTTATTCCGGGACGGACGATGTCGATGGTTTGCTGCTTGACCTGCATGCCATGGTTTGATCCGCTGGGGTCCCCCTGTTCGATCTGCTGGTGGGTGCTGGCCGTCCCATCGGCTGAGCTTCGGGTTGTCGTGGTCACTCTTTGACTTAGACGGAGTCCGCTATCATCCGCCTTACCTGGAGTCTGGTTGGAGTAACTTTCGACCGTCTGCCGCTTGTTGCCATCCAGTCCTTCGGAATCTTTGCTGACCGTTTTTTGGACTACCGACATCCGGCCTTCCGAATCCGGACGCGAGACTTGTTCGCTACTGGTGACATCGTTCCCGGCAGTTTCCTGGCGTCCGTCGCGTACCTCGCTTACCTGCCACTTCCCATTCGCGTCGGGAAGAAAAGTCGACTTGCGGACCTCGGTCACGCTCTCGCTGGTCTTGGTTTGTTGCTCCTTGACCTGCATCATGGGTACGAACCTGCCATTGGCGTCGGGCGCCAGCACCGTGGTCGTCGTCTCCTGCGAGTTGGGACCAGTGCGCTTGGTCGACTCCTGCTCCCGCTGTACGACCTGCAGTCCGCCGTTCACGTCAGGATTTGAAGTAGCGCGGCTGATCTTCGACTCCCCATCCGGCGATCCCTGGACGGTTTCCTCTGTCACCTGTACCAATCTTCTCCTGCCGTCCGGGTCACGTCCGTAGGTTCGCACCACATTGCGCGTCGTCGTTGCGTCTACTTTGACGGACTCCCTTTCCGTATCGAGCAAAGGCTCGTAGCGCCCGTCTGCGCCAAGTCGCTGAACACTCTGAGTATCGATTACCTTCCCGTCGCTCTCCTGGTGCGTCTCGGTGGTCCGTGTGGGTACGGTGCCTGGGCCGGATTGCTCGCTGCTGGTTCTCCATGACTGGTCGTCAGACTTGCCGCCACTTTGAGCGAGAACAGTTGCGGCAAAACCACCCATCAGTACTACAGCCGAGAGTGTTCTACGTAAATTCATAATCGCCCACTTAGCATGCGCCCAATCGCAATCTGAATTCAAGAAAAATAGGAAATCTTGCAAACCCCCTGTCCCTCGCGGCTTTCACAGTGGAAAACTTTGTTTGCGCTTCCACAGGTGTTGTGCGCTAGAATGCAATAAATCTTTAGACGCTCGTCGCTCCTTTAACGCGAAAAACGGGTATCGCCACTAACGTTCCCTTCCCTCGGGAGGTTGTCGATGTACCGGTCGTACGGTAATTCAGTTCCGAAGCCCACCCCTTTCATAGAGGTCGAGACCATCATCCGCGGGCAAACTCAGGATTTTTGTACCGCGTTCAATACCGGAAACTACGATCAAGCGGGAATCTTGTTTGCCGCCAATGGACAATTTCTCTCCCCCCACCACGAGCCTGCAGAGGGACCAAAGGCGATCGAGAGAGTGTTGCGCCAGTATGGCGACGCGGGCTATCAGGACCTGCGCTACGAAACTCTTCGCGTCGACTCGTCGGGGGATACGGCCATTGAGACCGGCCGATTCAGCCTGGCCGTCCGCCAAGCCAATGGCACCACCGCCATGGAGCGGGGAAAATACTTGCACGTGTGGCGCAGGGTCGGGGTCTGGTTGATGGTGGCCAACTGCTGGAACTTGAATCTGACGCTGGTCAAGTAGGCCGCAAACCTGACTTGCTACAGGCGGGCAGCAACCCGCCTGGCTCCGCTCGGAACAGAATCCTCAAAAATCCACGCTCGCCGCGTCTACAATAGACGGCGTTCCGTACCTTTTACCCCAGGAGAGTCGAATGCAACGCAAGGCAAGTGCAGTTTGGAAGGGTGGACTCAAGGACGGCAAAGGCTCCGTATCCTCCACCAGTGGCGTGCTTTCCAACACCCCGTATTCATTCACTACGCGTTTCGAGAATACGCCTGGAACCAACCCCGAGGAACTGATCGCGGCGGCTCACGCGGCCTGCTTCTCTATGGCGTTGTCTGCCCAGCTAGGCGGCGCAAACCTCACACCGGAGAGCATTAATACCAGCGCCACGCTGACCATGGAAAAACTGGATGCCGGTTGGACCATTACCGCCATTCAACTGGATGTGACGGCGAAAGTCCCTAATGCCGACAAGGCCGCCTTCGAAAAGGCAGCCAATGACGCGAAAGCCGGATGCCCCGTTTCAAAGGTGCTCAACGCCAAGATCACTATGAACGCCAAGCTCGAAGGCTAGAAAATCACGCCCTGGGTTCCGAACCCAGGGCGGCCTCATCTTCCCCTAGACCCTCTTCATTAACGCCGAATCCACGGACGCCGATCCGCCCCCAGTCAATACCAGTGAAATCGCAGCCGCCAGCAAAACCAGAGGGAACTCGAAGCCCTGCGGATTGAAGAAGCCATTCTTCAGGTGGACGGCCAATATGGCGACCAACATGTCGAAGGCAAGTAGCAGCGAAACCCAACGGGTTGCCAATCCCAGAATCAAAGCAATCCCGCCGAGAAACTCCACAGCGATCAGCACCGTTGCCGCCACTACAGGAACTGGAATTCCGATCATGCCCAGAAAGCCTGCCACCCCATGAACCCCCATGTGAATCTTTTGCCAGCCATGGGCCGCGAAAACGATTCCTACCACCACGCGAAGTACCGTGGGTCCGCACGAACTCAAGCCCGGGTTGATGTTCATTTTCTCCTCCGCTATACAGTTTTTAATTCCGCAATAGATTGCTCCACTAGACCCTGGAATTGCGCGCCGCACAAAGCATGGCAATCAGAGTCTTCAGTTTTCGCTCTCCCATGTGACCTAGCAACACATGCTGGAATTCGTGCACCGGCTCATCTAGCGCTTTCAAAAGCTGCAACCCCTCACGGGTAATGTGTGCGTTAATGATTCGCCGGTCCTGGGAGTCACGGCTGCGCCGGGTCAAACCACGGCGCTCTAAACGGTCCAGCAACCGGGTAATATCGGGGTCGCGATTGATCATGCGTTCAGCGATTTCGCTGCATGGCAATCCCGAATCTCCTGCACCTCGTAAAATCCTCAGCGCGTTGTATTGCGTGGGGGACAGTCCATATTCCTTCAGCCACTCTGACACCTTGCCCTGTAACTGATCCGCGGTACGTTGCAGTGCCAGGAATGCCTCCTCCTCGAGGCTGCCAAAGGGCCTGTTCTGCCGGATTTCAGCTTGAAAGTCAGATTTCACAACTTTAGATTATTCGTTATAACGATCAATGTCAACATCGATGAAAACGAATACATTCCCATCGTTTGAAAGGGTTCGGCACGGTACCGATGGCAACGCATCCTTCCTCGGAAGGCTTGCATCCAAACAATTAACTAACCGGTTAATCAACGGTTGAGGGAGAACGACAATGAAGAATTTTTCGAGGAGTTTCGCAGCGTTATTAGCCACTTTGATTTTAAGCGTAGGCCTGTCGGCGCAGACATCCGCTGGCCGTTACGATCAGGACATCCAGTCCAAGGTGTCGCATCAGCTTTCCGAAAAGAAGCAGTTCCGCAACGTGAGCTCTTCTGTAGAAGACGGCATCGTCACCTTGAAGGGCAGCGTTGACCTCTATCAGGAAAAGCTCGATGCAGCCAAAAAGGCACGCAAGACGGACAAGGTTCAGGGCGTGCGCAATCAGATCGAGGTAAGCTCGACGGCTCCAGACAGCCAGCTGATGGCGCAACTGGGTCGCAAGATTTATTACGATCGCATCGGATACGACAATGCCTATAACTTCGTGCAGGCTTCGGTAAAAAACGGAGTCGTCACCCTAAGCGGCTTGACCCGTACGCCGGTCAGCAAAGACTCCGCCTTAGCGATCGCCAACATGACGCCTGGCGTCAAAGAAGTGGTGGATAACATCACCGTCGCACCGGTGTCCGGCTTTGACGACAGCATCCGTCTGGCGGCAACGCGGGCAATCTACCGAGATTCAGTGCTTGGCAGATACGCAACCGATCCGGCGTTGCCGATTCGTATCGTGGTCGACAACGGCAAACTGAGCCTCTATGGGACGGTGGAGTCCACCATGGATAAGCAGATTGCAGGAATCCGCGCCGGTCAGGTGTTCGGCGTATTCAGCGTCGAGAACAACCTGACGGTTGCAGGCCGATCCTAGCTAGGTTGGCTGGTATAAAGACGTAGCTCCGCTACCTATCAGCCGAAAATCATAGGCGGCCCAAAAAGGGCCGCCTATTTTTTGTGCCTTGGTGGAGCTTGCGTTTCAGTGAACCCTAAAGCCGGTTAATCAATGACGCCACATACCCAGCGCCAAACCCATTATCGATATTCACCACGCTGACATTCGAAGCACACGAATTCATCATCCCCATCAGCGCCGCCAATCCCTCAAATGCCGCCCCATAGCCCACACTGGTAGGAACCGCAATCACTGGAACTCCCACCATGCCGCCCACCACACTGGGCAAAGCCCCTTCCATCCCGGCACAGACAATCACCACTCGGGCGCGGGTGAGCGACTCGCGATTGGCCAGCAGGCGGTGGATCCCAGCCACGCCGACGTCGTATAACCTCTCAACCTCATTCCCCATGATCGAAGCCGTTGCCACCGCCTCCTCCGCCACCGGAATATCGCTGGTGCCCGCCGAAACCACCGCCACGATTCCCTTCCCGTATTTTGTGCTGTCGTTTCGCAGGACAATCGTGCGCGAGGCTTTGTCGTATTTCGCCTTGCCAACCTTCTTCCTTACCGCCGCAAACTGTTGTTTGCTCGCTCGGGTCGCCAGAACGTTTCCCTCATGCTTCGCCAACCGGGCAAAAATCTCCGCCAATTGGATTGGACTTTTTCCCAGGCCAAAAATGACTTCCGGCATCCCATTGCGGAGCGCCCGATGATGATCGACCTTGGCGAAGCCTAAATCTTCAAATGGCAAATGCCGGAGGCGCTGCACTGCTTCATCGGGTGAAAGCTTGCGTTCGCGGACTTGTTCAAAGAGTTGACGGATTGATTCTGCGTTCACGGATGCACCCTATCAAGAGTAGCACTCAGACTGCAATCACTTGGAACGTCGTGTGGACGGCGAAAGCAGCAGCAAAATCGCCGCCATCACCGCTAGGCCAGCCGAGACATAAAACGGCAGGCCGGCGCCGTAGTATTTCCAGAGCGTCCCTGTTATGCCGCTGGCCAACAGAATCGCCACGCTGGTGGTGAAATAGTAGATGCCCAAGGCCCTTCCCCTCGCCTCTTCGTCCACCGCGTCCACCACCAGTGCTTTAAGCACTGGGTTGGTCAGAGCATAGAACAAGCCGTAGGACGCCATTGCAATCCAGATCGCAGGGCGCGACGGAGCCGCTGCAAAAACAAAATAAACAGCGGCGAACACAAGATATCCAGATGCTGCTATCGCACGCCGCGAAACCCGGTCGCTTAGCCGTCCTGCCGGCCAGGAGAAAGACGTATATACGATGTTGAACACAAGCCCCAACAGTGGAGCCTGTACCGTCCGAATTCCAGCATCTTCCGCCCGCAACACCAGAAACATGTCACTCGAATTTCCCAGCGAAAAGAGCGCGACCGCAAACAGCACCGCATAGAATCCCTTGGGAAAATCCCGCCAACCTATGGTGACTTGCGGCTTCGCCTTCGGTTCCGCTACAGGTTTGATCTTCGTCTCGCGGATCCCCAGCGCGGCAGCCAGTATGCATAACCCTCCGGGAAGCGCCGCAAACCAAAACACTCCTCGCATGCCAAAAAGGGGGAGCAGCGACAAAGCAATCAGCGGACCTGCGATCGCACCCGCCGAATCCATAGCCTGAATAAATCCGTAGGCTGAGCCGAGACCCGCGTGTGGCACTGACTCGGCCACCATCACATCGCGCGGCGTGCCGCGTATCCCCTTGGCGAAACGGTCGGAAAAGCGAATCGCAAGGACTTGCCACCAGGCACCGGTTAGTGCCAGCAAAGGCTTGGCAGCGTTCGCAACCACATAACCGCTGACCACCAAAGGTTTGCGTCGCGGAAAGCGGTCAGCAAGATATCCGGAAAATAGCTTCGCGAATGACGCCACGCTTTCCGCGATGCCTTCAATGATTCCTAGCTGCGCCGGCCCGGCGCCTATCGAAACCAGAAATGCAGGCAGCACCCAATATGCCATCTCCGACGCCGTATCATTGAGCAGCGAGGTTACGCCGAAGACTCTAACGTTACGGCGGCCGTCCTGGTCGAGAGCAGTGGGCACCATTCAGTTTGTATCACGAAGGAAGAAAAGGAAGCGTTCCACAAGAATGGCCGCAACCAGTATCGCATCGCACGAAACTGTCAAAAAAATCGCAGCGTATAATTAAAGAACTAAATATTTCTTGTAAGGTTAACTGCCCATGACTGGCTCGGATACAGCTCCCAAGAATGGTAACAACGGACAACATCAGCCATCACAACCTCGAGCCGCATGGATCGCCCGGCGCAAAGCGGAAAACACCAACGGGAATTTCTCTCAGATGCACTATGCCCGGAAAGGCGTGATCACCGAGGAGATGGGCTACATTGCTCACAAGGAAAAGCTGGCTCCCGAATTGGTACGCGATGAAGTTGCCCGCGGGCGAATGATCATCCCCGCGAACATCAACCATCCTGAACTGGAACCAATGTGCATCGGCGTGGAGTCACTATGCAAGATCAACTCCAACATCGGAAATTCCGCGGTCACTTCCAACATCGACGAAGAACTAAAGAAGCTGCATACCTCGGTGCACTACGGCGCTGATACCGTGATGGATCTCTCCACCGGCGGAAATATTCATGAAATCCGCGAGGCCATTTTGCGGCACTCGCCGGTTCCGATCGGAACCGTTCCCATCTACGAAGCGATCTCACGGGTGAAGCGCATTGAAGATCTCAATGCCGAGGTCATGCTGGAAGTGATCGAAGAACAAGCCGAGCAAGGTGTGGACTACATGACGATCCATGCTGGGGTCCTGATTCAGTATCTGCCAATGGTGTCGAAGCGCATCACTGGAATCGTCAGCCGCGGCGGCGCGATTCTCGCGCAATGGATGGCGCACCATCACAAGCAGAATTTTCTTTATGAACGCTTCGACGACATCTGCAAGATCTTCGCCAAGCACGACGTCTCCTTCTCTTTGGGAGACGGCCTTCGCCCCGGCTGCATCGCCGACGCCAGCGACGAAGCTCAGTTCTCCGAACTCAAAACATTAGGAGAGTTAACCAAGAAGGCCTGGAGCTACGACGTGCAGGTCATGATCGAAGGCCCCGGCCACGTTCCGCTCGACAAAATTAAGGAACAGGTCGACAAAGAAAAGGAACTCTGCTTCGAGGCGCCGTTCTACACACTGGGGCCGCTGGTAACGGACATCGCGCCGGGCTACGATCACATCACCTCCGCCATCGGAGCCGCGATGATCGGCTGGCATGGGGCAGCCATGCTCTGCTACGTCACTCCCAAAGAGCACCTTGGCCTGCCCAACGAAAAAGACGTCAAAGATGGCATCATCGCCTACAAGATCGCGGCCCATGCCGCCGACCTGGCGCGTCATCGTCCCGGCGTCCAGGACCGTGACGACGCTCTTAGCTACGCCCGCTACACCTTCGACTGGGAGAAGCAGTTCGCACTCTCGCTTGATCCTGAAACCGCGCGTTCCATGCACGACGAGACTCTTCCGGACGACTACTACAAGGAAGCAAAATTCTGCTCGATGTGCGGTCCGAAGTTTTGTTCGATGAACTATTCCAGCAAGGTCGACGAATACAACAAAGAAGTCCACGGCCTGGAGAAGAAAGACTACACAGAACTGGTGGAAAAGCTGGTCTCCCTGAAATGAGCCCGTGTAGAAAACGGGCCTCAGGTCACGTCCGTTTTCTCAGCAAGGAAGCGGATCTCTTGTGCGATAAAGCCGCCCTCAATCCAAATCTGAATACCGCTTAACCCCAGACCGGATCTCTGCCCGCTTCGGCGACACCGGACGATGTGCGTAACGGACCACCGTATCCTCCGCATCCGGATCTTCCGGGAAGACCTGCTTGGCGGCAATCATCCGCATGCCCGAATGTGGCTTTACCTCGCCTACCAGCGCAGACGGCTTCGCGGTTGCAGGCGTAGCTTCAACATTCTTCATTTGCTGCGACACAGGAGCGCCAGTCGAGGAAGTAGGTCTGTGCATGATGGAAACGGCAAACAGCACTGCCAGCGCAGCCACAGCGGCCGCCCCCGATGCCTTTAGGAATCGGCCGTCCCGCAAGGAAAAACGACGTTTACGGAGTTCCGGCAGATCAATAACGCTCAACTCCTCGTCGGTGAAAACCTCGGGTTCCTCGTCATCCGTAAGCGAGAACATGCTTGGCACAAGTTGCTCTTGATCGGCGGCTTTTCCCTGGCCGCCGGAAGTGATCGCTGCCACTAGGCGTCTCGTCAATTTTCGAGTCTCTGAACCGATTTCCAGCGCGAAGGCTTTTAGCGGTACCACAGACCTCTTTGCCGTCGCCTGACCCGCGTGAAAACTCGCCGTCGCTCCATCCATCCATCGGATTGTGGTTTCAACGATATCTTCCCACGTGGCCAGAGCCCGGACCTTCGCTGATCGCCGGGGACTTGGTTTCACATCCGGTTTGGACACACCCTCCGCAAGACGCGGCGACTCCGCCCCTATCAGCGCCGTGGAAATTTCGATCACCTGCGCCGGAGTCACCCAATTTCGCGCGGCCTGAGTGGCCTCTTCCGGTTGCAGGACAATCATCTCAATCGAGCGGATGCCCCCATCGCGCGCTCCCGGCGTAACCAGTACGCACATATCGGTTCTCCCGGAAGCATCCGCCGCCATCTTGGCAGCGTCTTCCGGACGGCATTGCCTGACGGTAATTTCGAGGTCCGCGGTGGCAGAGAAGAATTGCCCGGAGGCAGCAGTTTCAACGTCAAATCCGCGCGCCCTTAGATCCTGCGCCAGGCGCTCACAGTATTCCGGCAAGGGGGTGGTTATACGGGCAAGAGGCATAGCTGAGTCCTGAATTAGGATACTTGGATGCCATGCCAATAAAAACAAGTTTTCCTTGGAAAAAAAATGGCTAGTACCATCCTCCCGGGTCCTTCCTACCGGCGCTCCAAGACCCGGGCAGCACGGTTAAGAGCATCCGCCAAAACCTGAATTTGGGCCGTGGTTCGCTCCAGATCGTGCTTGTCGATGGCTTCATTGACTCCAGGTATGACGACGGCAGCATAGCCCGTATATTGACCGGGTGCGTAAATGGCGTGCCGGAACCAGGACCGGTTCGGCAAACCATCCGGAATCAACAGCGCCCGTTCCGCCTCCCGCAGGGTTTGGTTCAGTTTGGCGGGATCACCCGAAAACTTCCTCTGGTGCTCCCCCATCTTCGCCCCTGCCTGTTGGAACTTGGTCGCCGCCGAAAGTGCGCCATCGAATTTTGGCGCCTTGCTGCCAAACTCCGAGTCTGACTTCTTTTTGGCCGCTTCGATGTAGGTCCTGATCTCAGTACCGTAGGTGTGGTAATCGTAAGGCAGTATGTCGGCGCCGGCCATGCGAACTGCCTCCAGCCCAAACACCCGAGCCATCTGCTGTTCGTAGAGGAAGTCAGGGTCCCCAAACTTCTTGAACCAGCTGAAATTATCGAACACAGAGTGGTAAACGCCGTAGGGCCCAGTGGAGCCTATGTCGCCCGAGGGCACCCCCAAATGTTGAAGGAAGACCGTGTAATCCGAGCCGCTGCCCAGATCACCAACCGAGGCATCGGATTGCGCCTCCGCCGCCGGCGGCCGGAAGGCGCTACTGGCTGTCTCCTGGGGATTCGGCTTCTCCCCTTCCTGGCTGGCTTTCTTCCAAACTTCATACAGTGTGCCACCCTTGGGACTCGGTACCGCTTTACTGACGTCGCGGATGAACTGTTTCAAGGTGGGGACCGAGGAGGCTCCAAACTTTGGGCCCGCAACCGCAACATCCACATTGAAGTAGGCGGCCGCGTTGGCCAATTCAGTGGCGTGCTGCTCACCCCACTCGGTGGAGCCTATAAGTCCTTCTTCCTCCGCGTCCCAACTGCCAAAAATCAGCGTCCGCTTTGGCTTCCATCCCGCCTTGAGCAATTCCCCGATCCCGTGCACGGCCTCAAGCATCGCTGCGGTTCCGCTATTAGGGTCAACCGCGCCATAAACCCAGGCGTCCCGATGATTACCGGCAACCACCCACTCGTCCGGCCATTGGCTGCCGGGAATGCGGCCAATCACGTCCCAGATGGTCCGGAACTGAAAGTCCTGCTTAAGCTGAACGTGCACCTTCACCGGTCCCGGTCCCAAGTGGTAGGTAAATGGCAGAGAGCCCTGCCAGTCACGAGGCGAATCCGGACCTGCCAAATGCTCCAGGATGGGCCAGGCGTCCGCATAAGAAATTGGAGTCACCGGAATCTTAGGAAGCTGTTCCGACTTTTCGGGTGGAATACGCTGCGAATCCGGTAGAGATGGCAGCGAGGCTATCCCCGGAGTGGTAGGGTCACCAGGGAACTGGAACATGTAGCCGACCGATCCACGCTGCACGCCAGTATCCGGCCGCCATGGTCCTCGCGGATATTTATCACCTCGTCGCCACCCATCGTCGTAAGGATCAGAGTAGATGAGCACTGCCGCCGCACCCCGCTCTTGGGCGATAAACTCCTTTACCCCGCGGAAGTTCTGGCCGTACCGCACCAGAACAATCTTTCCCCGGACGTCGACCTTCATCTGCTCCAGCTTGGCAAAATCTTCCGGCGTCCCATAGTTCGCATAAACCGCCTCGGCTTCGACGTCTCCCGAGGGAGACATCCCGTTAAACGGCATGACAACTCTGGGATCTTCCTGGAAATTATCTCCCTCGACCCGTTCCCGCGTTGGTCCATGCATCACCACCCCTTCCGGGGATGTCACATCTACCTGAATTGACTGGGGATAATTCATCCAGACTTTGTATTCGACGATCTCAGTTTCAAGTCCTGCTTCACGAAACCTGGAAGCGACATAGTCGGCGGTTGCCTTGTCCTCAGGCGTGCCTGCCATATGCGGGACTTTGGTCAGGACACGAAGGTGCTCCTCAGCCAGCTTGGGATCTGGGACCGCGAGGAAACGCGCTTCGATGGAATTTTCGGTGGCCGAGTCACGGAAGCCGAAGATGTTTGTGACAGGGGTTAAATCGGGTGTGGGTCCAGCAGTCCCGGAAAGATTAAAGCAGAAACATGCAATCACTATAGCGGCTGAGAATGTCTTCATTGCGCTCCATCGGAGAACCAGGACCGAAGAACCCCAAACTAAATAGCTACGCTCGAACCTGCCCACTGCCAATCACTTCGTACTTGGTCGACGTCAACTCTGTCAGAGCAAAGGGTCCGCGACAATGAAGCTTCTGAGTGCTGACTCCCATCTCCGCCCCAAACCCAAATTCCCCACCATCGGTAAAGCGGGTAGAAGCATTCCAGTAGACTGCTGCCGAATCTACTTCATTCAGGAAGCGCCGGGCATTGGCCTCATCTCGCGCAAGGATCGCATCAGAGTGGTTGGTGGAGTGGCGATTGATGTGCGCAATCGCATCTCCAACATCACCAACCACGCGTATGGCCATGCAGAGCCGCATGTATTCTTCGCCCCAATCCTGCGGGACAGCGGGTTTCACCGAAGAAACCAAACCACAGGTTTCCTGATCTCCACGAACTTCGACCCCGGCATCTTCCAGCTTCTTCACAATCCGCGGAATGTATTCAGCTGCAATATCACGATGCACCAGCAGCTTCTCAGCCGCGTTGCAGACCGACGGCCGCTGCGTCTTGGCGTTAATCACAATCGGATCCGCCATATCCAGATCAGCCGAAGTATCAATGTAGATATGACAATTCCCCGCTCCGGTTTCAATCACCGGCACCGAGGAATTCTCCACCACGAAAGAAATTAGTTCCGCTCCTCCCCTGGGGATTATTACATCCACCAATCCGCGGGCTTTGATCAAATCTCCAACCGAATCCCGCGTGCTCGAATCGAGCAGTTCAATCGCTCCCTCAGGAACTCCGGGAACTGCACTAAGAATCTCGACCAATTGCTGATTGCTGTGGGCTGATTCCTTGCCTCCCCGCAAAACCAGAACGTTCCCTGTCTTAAGAGCCAAAGCCACCGTATCCACGGTTACATTGGGCCGGGATTCATAAATAATTCCCACAACCCCAAGCGGCACCCGGACCTTGCGAATCAACAAACCGTTTGGGCGTCGCCACTCAGCGATGCACTCCCTCACCGGATCGGCCAGCTTGGCCACATCGCGTACTCCTTGCGCCATTCCTTGAATTCTTTCCGCGGTCAGTAACAGGCGGTCGCGCATCGGCCCGGCCAGCCTCGAGGTTTCGAGATCCACCGCATTGGCCTTAAGAATGCTCGCCGCTTCCCTCTCAATCGCCTCTGCCATTGCCCGCAAAATAGAATTCTTCTGCTCGGTAGAGAGCTGGCCAACTTGGGCGGACGCCTCCTTCGCGCGCATCAGCTTTTCGCGTGTCGAGGACAAGTTGTTTACCGTGACAGCCACTATTTGTTGCCCTTCTGCGGAGGGAAATAAGTTCCGATCTTACGCTCCATTGCCCAGGGAATTGCCTGCGCATGCCGCCCGTTCACAATCGCGACGTGAACGCCCGCCTCACTAGCTACCTTCGCCGCTCGCAGCTTGGACCGCATGCCGCCCCGCCCCAACTTACCGTGGCCATTGCAACCCGCTTCCATCTCCGGCGTCAATTTACGAATCGTCCGCACCAGGCGCGATCCCTTACCGTTGGGGACATAGAATCCGTCGACATCGGTGAGCAGCATTAGCCAGTCTGCCTTGACCGCGGTGGCGAGCAGAGCGCTGAGTTCATCGTTGTCCCCGAAGGCGCCCTCGAGTTCCCTTACCGAAACGCTGTCGTTCTCGTTCACTACCGGTACGACGCCAAGCTTGAGCAACTCGTGCATCGTGTTTTGCAGATTTTTATAGCGCACCGGAGAGGTAAAGTCATCGCTGGAGAGCAGTAACTGGGCCACCAGCTTCTTTCCGAAAAAAAGCTGCTCGTAGGTGTGCATTAGCACACTCTGCCCGACGGCAGCACAGGCCTGCATCAGCGGTACGGCGGTAGGCTTATCATTCAGCCCGAGATTCGACATTCCAGACGCAATCGCCCCCGAGGAAACAATCAGGTACTCATGCTTCGAGAGATCCAACTGATCCACCAGTGCACGCATGCGTGTGTTATCAATGCGCCCACCAGGCGCAATAAGGCTGGTGCCAACTTTGACGACAAGCCGCATAGAGTGTCCTTATAATTTAGCAGTTCCCGGCAGCAATCGGGGCGCGCCCCGCGAGTGAATAGAATGCCAATCGCACCTCCAACTGAGCGCTTCTCTTCCCGGGTGGAAAACTACGTGCGCTTTCGCCCCAGCTATCCCTCGGGCGTACTCGATCTCTTGCAAGCCGAATGCGGCCTCGCTCCGGTTTCGGTCGTCGCTGACGTCGCTTCCGGAACTGGAATCTTCACTAGGCTGCTCCTCGAAAACGGAAATCGCGTTCTTGGCGTGGAACCCAACGAAAGTATGCGGCGTGCCGGAGAACAATACCTGGCGAGCTTCCCGGCCTTCACAACAGTTGCGGGAACCGCCGAAGCAACGACGCTCGCCGACCGCCGCGTGGATTTCGTGACTGTAGCGCAAGCCGCTCACTGGTTCGATCTCGCTAAAACCCGCCAGGAATTCGCCCGCATCCTGAAACCCGGTGGATGGGTCGTAATGCTCTGGAACGAACGTCTCGTGGATTCCGATCCATTCCATCGCGAATACGAGAAGCTACTGCTGGACTATGCCATCGACTACAAAGAAGTCCGTCACGAAAAAACTACCGCCGTGATCCATGAATTCTTCGCTCCAAGCCAATGCCAGTTTCGCAGTTTTCCCAACATCCAGAGCCTGGACTATGCAGGACTTGAAGGCCGGCTGCTGTCGTCGTCGTACATGCCATCCGCCGGACATGCCAATTATCAACCGATGCTCCAAGCCCTAAAACGCATTTTCGAATCGGGCCAAAGCAACGCAAAGATTGCGATGGCATATAACACGCTGGTCTACTACGGCCGGCTGGCTTGAAGATTTCTTTCGCTTACCTTAGTGTCCTTAGTGTGAAAAGCCTTTGACGACCAATCCAAAATCCTTTCATATGGTCCCGGGCGATTTTCGCCGTCACGGGCACGACGTGGTTGATTGGATCGCTGACTATCTGGAACGAGTCGAGACCTTTCCGGTTCTCTCCCCAGCCAGGCCGGGCGAGATCCGCGCTTCTCTGCCCGCGAATCCGCCCATGCGGGGCGAGGCTTTTGAGGCGATACTTGCGGACATCGACAAATTAATTCTTCCCGGGATCACCCATTGGCAGTCGCCGAACTTCTTTGCCTACTTCCCCGGCAATGGATCAGGGCCCGCGATCCTGGGGGACCTTCTCTCCGCCGGGTTAGGTGTTCAGGGCATGCTTTGGGCCACCAGTCCAGCCTGCACGGAACTAGAAACCCACGTGCTCGACTGGATGGCAACAATGCTCGGCCTGCCCGAGAAGTTTCTGTCCACCGGCGCAGGTGGGGGCGTAATTCAGGACACTGCGTCCAGTTCTACCCTCTGCGCCGTTCTGGCCGGGCGGGAACGTGCCACAAATTTCGCCAGCAATCAGAACGGATGCGATGGCAAACTCGTTGCCTACACCTCGTCACAGGCGCATTCTTCGATCGAAAAGGCGGTGAAAATCGCCGGCACGGGAAGCAAGAATCTCCGGCTGATTGAAGTAGACGAAACCTTCGCGATGCGCCCCGAGGCCCTGCGCAAACAAATCGAAGCCGACCGCAAGACCGGTCTAATTCCCTGCTTCGTTTGCGCAACGGTGGGTACAACCTCTTCAAACGCCATCGACCCCGTCGCGGAAATTGGACGCATCTGCCGCAAGCACAATATATGGTTGCACGTGGACGCAGCCATGTCAGGTACAGCAGCCCTATGCCCTGAATTCAGGCACATTCACGATGGCCTGGACTACGCCGACAGCTATTGCTTCAACCCCCACAAATGGATGTTCACCTCCTTCGACTGTGACTGTTTCTATGTCGCCGACCGCAAAGCGCTGATCCAAACCCTGAGCGTCTTACCGGAATACCTACGAAACCAGGCCACGGAATCGGGAGCGGTCATCGACTACCGCGACTGGCAAATCCCGCTGGGCCGACGCTTCCGCTCGCTTAAATTATGGTTTGTCGTTCGCCACTATGGTGTCGAAGGTCTGCAGCACCACATCCGGCGCCACGTAGAGCTAGCGCAGCAATTTACCAATTGGATTAAAGCAGACGAACGGTTCGAACTCGCCGCTCCCGTGCCGCTGAACCTGGTCTGCTTCCGCCACAAAGCGGGAGACGAAGCGAACCAGAAATTAATGGACCGGCTGAACAAGAGCGGCGACCTTTACCTGACTCATACCCGCATGAACGATCGCCTGACTCTGCGAGTCTGCATCGGCCAAACCTACACCGAAGAAAGACACGTGAAGAAAGCCTGGGAGCGAATTCAGCAGGAAGCAGACCGCCTGTAGGAAGCCCAGTCCAACCCGAAGCGGCGCAGGATTTCAGCCCAGGGAGCCAAACCCTGCCAATGCTCAAGAGGAAACAAAGCCCCCGGCGGGCGGAAGAATTTTTCCAAAAGATTGCCTCCGACTTTAGGCCGCGGCCGCCTGAACCTTACCCATCACCGCCGCCCGCCGCGCCATACGGACTAAATACCGTCCCGGCCCGGCCAAAAACCGCGCGCTCAAATCAGCCACCTGCTCCAGAAATACCCGATCTCCCGGACGAAACATCTGCCGCTCGCTCTCCACCGCAAGAATCCCGTACTCGCGCCCTGATAACTTCATGGAAACCAAAATCTTCGACCGCGTTTCCGCCAGTACTACCTGTCCAGGTTGCGGACCACCTGGTTTTTCCGAAGTCCGCTCTATAGCCACGTAGATACCCGCCCACCCATAGTGTCGGCCCTCTCGCAGCAGTTCCACCACCTCATCAAGTGGCGAACGGGTAGAGCAAGGACGGTTGGACGCGAAGACATCCCGGATATCCTCAAGCAATTCGGCAGTAGGTCGATAGGTTTTCATGGCATCACTTCTTTCGGCGGCGCTGATATTCATCGCGGCGAATTTCGCGCCTTCGTTGCGCCCCTTCGTAGCGCCTCTCTGGTCTTCCGTCTCGGGAATCACCGGCGCAACGGAAATGTGGTTGCCCTGCTTATCGACCGCCACAAACGTTAGGTACGCTGAACTGACGTGGCTGGACCGGTCCTGCAAGTAGTTCTCTACCCAAACCTTCACGCCCACTTCCATGGAAGTATGGAAAGCCCGATTCACCGACGATCGCAAAATCACCAGGTCCCCAACATGTACCGGCACCAGGAAATCTAAATGGTCGATGGAGGCTGTGACCGCATAACTCCGTGAATGGCGATGCGCCGCCATCGCCCCGGCAAGATCGATCCAGTGCATAAGACGACCACCCAACAGAAAGCCCAAGGGATTCGTGTCATTGGGCAACACAATTTCGTTCATCTCCGACTGCGACTCGCGAACCGGTCGCGCCACCAATGGGGTATCGGGGTTCATGAATTCATACTCAATTCTGTAACCGGAATCTTCTTCGCCAGATATGTCTGCACAAAGCACTCTGCCAGCGTCTGAATGCGCAAGTCATGGTGTGGCAAAAGCCACTGTTTGCCCGCAGCATCGTATTGCAGAGTTCCATGCAAACCGGGCCGGTGCGCCGTCTCACACACAAACCAGATCGTAAGCTGCGCAGCGCTCTCTCTCGACACCGAAAATCGGATCGCGTCGTAGTCCCTTTCCCGCGGCAAGCGAGCGCAACTCACCGCATAGCCCATATTGCAAAGCTCTCGCAATTCATCATCGGTAGGTCTGGCGCCCTCGTGTCCAGGCGCGGAGCAATATCCCGAAAAGCCGGCTCCCAGCGGAAGCCGCGAAGGATGCAGCCACGAACCCGCATCATTTTTCTCTATCGGCACAAAATAAGGACAAGACAAGGAACGCTCCCACTTGGTGTGATGGACAATTGTAAATCACGGAATTAGCGGCGCTGTTCTGATAACCTGCAAAAGCAATAACCCTTGAGGTTTCCTTGGTGAACCTTAGAACCCTTGGTTGTCTTATCGAAAGGGAGCGCGTCAAAAGATGGACCGTCTAGCACTGCTCACAGAAATCCTGACCCAAAACCCGACAGATGCTTTCGCTCGCTACGGCCTTGCCATGGAGTATTCGAATCAGGGCGACGTCGCGAAATCCATGGAGGAATTTGGAAAGCTGCTGAGCACCCATCCCGACTACGCCGCTGGCTACTTCATGGCCGCCCAGACGCTGATGAAAGAAGAGCGCAGAGAGGAAGCCAGAACCATGCTGACCAACGGAATCGCCGCCGCCAACCGCACCACCAACCGCCACGCCCAATCAGAAATGCAAGCCATGTTGGACGAACTAAGTTCCTGAGTTTTTGCTCTGTGTATCTCTGGGTAATCTGTAGTGAGAGCCTTCTTCGGCCCACTGAATCAGGCCCGCGGCTTAGCCATCCGCACCATCGCCCATTCCACCAGCCAGGGGAAAAGCTGATAGATCTTGATTATCGGATGCATGGTCCACGGCACCACCACTTCCCGCTTCTGCTTAAAATACCCTTCGAGGACAGCCTTAGCGACTCTCTCTGCAGTGATACCCCGGGTACTCGACGGCCGCACCGTCTTGGCCTCTTTTCCCCGCAAAGCGTTCGCCCCGAAACTCGTTCGAACGTATCCCGGACAAACCGTCATCACATGGATACCGCGTGCCTTGAGCTCGACATTCGCCGCCTTGCCCAGCGCATTCATGGCAAATTTGGTTGCGCTGTAAATCGCGTGAAACGGCAACGGGATGTGTCCAGCAACGCTCGACACATTGATAATGCTTCCGCTTCCCTGCTGCAACATCACTGGAATCACTCCCTGCATCGAAGCCAGCGCACCAAAAAAGTTGGCCTCAAATGTATCCCGGCAGGCAGCCATGTCGACGTGCTCGACGGAATCCAGAATTCCGTGTCCCGCGTTATTGATCCAGATATCGATTCGCCCGAAATGATGCAATGTTAGACTTAACACCCGATCGATCTCTTCCCGGTTGCGCACATCGCAGGAGAGTGCAAGCGTCTGGTTCGGTCGCCCAAGGCGGGTTCGCGCCTCCTCGGCCCGCCCGGCGTCACGCGATAGCAGAACCACGCGTGCTCCGTTTTCGGCGAATGTCCTGGCGATGGCCTCGCCAATTCCCATCGAAGCGCCGGTGATCACAGCCACTTTTCCAGAAAGATCCATGCCGGGGTTTTATTCTGCTGCGCGATGCAAGTCAAGCGCTGCGCTACAATAAACAAATCGCGGGCCGTCCGCGCACGCGCCGGAGGACGTTTTGAGCTCGCTCTTGCCTCTGTTTCCCCTGGATGTTGTCCTCCTTCCTGGAATGCCGTTTCCGCTGCATATCTTCGAACCGCGCTACCAGGAAATGATTACCGACTGCCTGGTCCGCAAAGAAGGGTTCGGCGTAGTCCGCATTAAAGAGGAAGGAGTCGCCAACCTGGGCTGCACCGCGGAAATCACTAACGTGGTCAAGAAATATGACGACGGGCGAATGGACATTCTCACTCACGGCCGGCGTCGCTTCGAAATTCTCGAAGTCGACAAGGCCCGCTCCTATCTTCGCGCCGAGGTGATGTATCTGGAAGATGAGCCGGGCGAAGCCCGCGCCGAGGAAATCGAATTCGCCAGAAAACTGCACGCTGAAATTATGGAACTCGCGGGCGCCGAAGCCGAAGGCGCCGCATCCGTCGACCAGGCATTGCTTTCTTTTCACCTCGCCGGATCGCTTCCCCTTGATCTCGATTTCAAGCAGAGCCTGCTCTCGATGACCTCTGAACCCGAGCGCATTCAAGCCGTCATCACCTGCTTCGAAACCATTCTTCCCAGCTTGCGCCGCTCCGTCCAGGCGCGAAAGAAGGCCAGCGGCAACGGACACGTCCATTAATCTGCAAAATCTGCGCCATCCGTGCCCTTTCCGCCGGGGCGTATAATCCAAAAATAGCCGCTCCCTGGGGGTTTTTTTACTATGAGTTTCCCGCGGACACTCGGCGAACTCCGCCGCAGTCCTTTCTCCGAACAACGTCTTCAAAATCGGCGCGTAAAGGACGAACTGCGCGATAATCTGGTCGCCAAGCTTCGCGCTGGCGGCGCAATTTTTCCCGGCATCGTCGGCTATGACGACACCGTAGTCCCCCAAATTATCAACGCAGTACTTTCGCGCCATAATTTCATTCTGCTCGGATTGCGCGGGCAAGCTAAGAGCCGCATCCTTCGCGCCCTGACCACTTTGCTGGACGAACAAACTCCCTTCATCGCGGGATGCGAAATTCGTGACAATCCCTACGCCCCGCTTTGCCGCCGCTGCCACGACGAACTTGCGCGGCATGGCGACGAAACTCCCATCGACTACCTGAATCGCGACCAGCGATATGTCGAAAAACTCGCGACTCCTGACGTCACTATCGCCGACCTCATCGGCGACATCGATCCCATCAAAGCGGCGCGCGGCGGACACGAACTGGGCAGCGAATTCACCGTCCACTACGGCCTCTTGCCCCGCGCCAATCGCGGTATCTTCGCTATCAACGAACTGCCTGACCTCGCCGGAAAAATCCAGGTCGGTCTCTTCAACATCATGCAGGAAGGCGACGTTCAGATTAAGGGATACCCCGTCCGCCTGCCTCTCGATGTCGCTCTGGTCTTCAGCGCAAATCCGGAGGACTACACCGCTCGCGGAAAAATCATTACTCCGCTAAAAGACCGCATCGGTTCCGAGATCCGCACCCACTATCCCGCCACCGTGGATGAAGGCATCGCCATCACTCGGCAGGAAGCCTGGACGGCCCGCAACGGTAACGAATCTCACATTCCAAAATATGTTCGCGAAGTGATCGAGCGCATCGCCTTCGCCGCCCGCGAAGACAAAAAAATCGACAAGCGTTCCGGCGTAAGCCAGCGTCTTCCCATCTCGGTATTGGAGAACGTGCTTTCGAATGCCGAGCGCCGAGCAATCCGCCACGGAGAGAAGATCGTTGTCCCGCGCCTGGGCGACGTTTACGCTGCCCTTCCCGCCATCACCGGAAAACTCGAACTCGAATACGAAGGCGAGATGAAGGGCGCCGACACCGTGGGACGTGAACTGATTCGCACCGCGGTCGCAAAGACTTACGATGACTACTTCAACAACGTAAACATGCAGCAGGTGGTGCAGTGGTTCGACCTGGGCGGCGAGATGCAGATGGCCGATACCGCCAGCGCCGAAGACTCGCTGCGTGCTCTCCGCTCGATTCAAGGATTGTTGGAAAAACTAGCAGGGTGAACGTAGGCCCGAAAGACGCGCCAGAAACTCAGGTCTCCGCTGCCGAATTCGTACTCGAAGGTCTTCATGCCCACAAGCGCATCGGCCGCAATGAAGAACGAGTCTTTGTAGCCGGCGAGAAGCAACCCAAGCGCCAGGAAAAGCCCTTCGACCCCGAAGAGCAACCCTATCGCAGCAGAAGGACCTTCAACTGAATGCTCGGTTGCTGAAAGCTAATAGATGTTCTGAAAATGAAACGTACTCGCTACACCAAATACGTCCCCGACCCCGCCGGAGAAATGAGCATGGAAGACTTGCTCAACGCACTCTCCGACTATTTACTACAAAGCGGGTTCGAGAACTACGGCTACTACGATCTCCCTCCGGAAGAACAAACGCTGGACGACCTCCGCCGCGCCATCGAGCGCGCCTTGATGGAAAGCGATCTCCTCGACGAGCAGATGCGCGAGAAGCTTCACGAAATGCAGGTAAATGGCCAGCTCGACGAGCTGATCGAGCACCTCATCGACCGCATGGAGCAAAACGATTACATCAGCATCGCAGATCCCCACGATCCTTCGAAGCGCTCGAGCGTGGGCGGACAGACCGGAGAGTCCCAGCAGCAAGCCAAATTCGAAATCACTGACAAGAGCCTTGACTTCCTCGGCTTCAAAACCCTGCGCGATCTTTTAGGATCGCTGGGCACGCTCCAGCTTTGGCCGCCACGACACCAGGGACCTGGCCACCGGCATCGAAGCCAGCGGGGCATCGCGCGCCTACGAATTCGGCGACACCCTGAATCTCGACATCACTGCGACGCTTTCAAGCGCCATTCAGCGCGAGGGCATGTCGTTGCCGCTGAACATCGAGTACTCCGATCTGCAGGTCCATCAATGCGAATACCAGTCTTCCTGCGCCACGGTGTTGATGCTCGACTGCTCGCACTCCATGATCCTCTACGGCGAAGACCGCTTCACTCCGGCGAAAAAAGTTGCCATGGCGCTCTCGCACCTGATCCGCACCCAGTATCCCGGCGACTCGCTGTCTTTGATTTTGTTCCACGACTCCGCCGAAGAAGTTCCGCTGTCGCAACTGGCACGAGTGAAAGTCGGCCCCTACTACACCAACACCCGCGAAGGCCTGCGCCTGGCCCAGCGCATCCTGCAACGCCAGCGCAAGGACATGAAGCAGATCGTCATGATCACCGACGGCAAACCCTCCGCGCTGACCCTCGAAGACGGACGCATCTACAAAAACGCCTTCGGCCTGGACCCGCTGGTAGTCAGCCAAACGCTGGAAGAAGTTTCGAAGTGCAAGCGTGCGGGAGTGATGATCAACACCTTCATGCTGGCCTCCGACTACGGCTTAGTGCAATTCGTGCAGAAAGTAACCGAAATGTGCCGCGGCAAAGCTTACTTCACCACGCCCTACACGCTCGGCCAATACCTCCTGATGGATTACATGTCCCGCAAAACCAAAACCATCCACTAATAAACAACGCGGCTTAAAACTCAAGACCAATTTCCGTCGTGTACTTTAGTGTCCTTGGTGGTGATTGCCCTTGCCTCTCGCCATCTCCTCGCAACGCCGCTTCAATCCCACCGCTTCAATCTCGACATTCCGCCGCGTCATCCTTGTCAGCCAAGGGCGAAACAGGGGTTCCAACGGACCGTTCATCTCGACCCGCAAGCTGACATGCGATCCCCCATCGCCGGCCGTAATCCAATGCTCCGCCCGTGTAATCGCTCCCATGCTCTTGGTCTGCCAAATGAATCCCCGCCCGGGATCAATGTTCGTAACCTCCCAAACCATCACCGGCAATCTCGGCTGCCGGATTCGAGCCTTGCTTCCCATCGCCAACTCCCTTCCATTCAACAAAGCCACGTTGATCATTGACGCGGCCCACTCCGGCCACCGCTCCACATCGCGCATCACATCCCAAACCCGCTGCGGAGAAGCCGCAATATCAACCTCGATTTCAACCCTCATATTCTAAAAACCCTGTCATCCCGAGCGAAGCCGAAGGACCTTGTGTTTTACTGCCTAGCCCCACTCAACTTCTCCCGTCCCGCCCACAAACCGGCAACTGTAGACTATCCCCCGGCGAACATTCGTCACCAGCACCGGCCGAAAGCACGCAATGCACGTCCCTCTACGATCACGAACACTGGGATAAATAATCCCCGCCGATCCCAGCCGCAGCAATTCCTCCGCAAGCCTTTGGGATGCAACGTAACTGTCAGGAGACAGACAGTCCCCAAAGCTTCGCGCTCCTCTAATATCATGAAACTCAGCCCTGAAATCGGCAAGAAAATCAGCGTAGTCGGATATTTCCTCTTCCTCCCAATTCGTTTCCTGTAGCCAAAGCCGCCGATGGTACCCCGCTTCCGCCTTCGAAGTCCCCAACTCAAAACTCCCATACCACGCCCCACGATCGGAAGAACTGAATCGAGCTCCATTCGACGCGGGATGGCAGAACGCGGCATTGATGATCCGGTATGAAGAAATTCCAAACACCAGCTCCTTCTCGCCGATGCCCGGAGCACGCCCGGACTCGGCCCATAGCCGGTCATTGGTGGCATTATCCAACTCGATAATTCCGTCCAGCAGGCTGTCATTCTTGGTCAGGCGGGTCAGAACGGTTATGCCGCCGTCGGCGAATTGGGCGGGAATTAACCGATGCGTGTCTCGCTGATCAACTTGGCGGGTGGGTGGAAGTAATTTCACGAATTCGTTCCAGGCAATACAAGGGAGAAAGGATTTCTGGCAAAGGGAATGCCTTCGTGAACCCTTAGTCCTTCGTGGCTAAATTACTTCACGGGCGAACAGCACTTACCGGCCACCGCGCCGGCTATCCAGCAATCGCCGCACCGTCAGCATCTGCGGAATGCCCTGCACCATGGCCGCCAGCGGCGTCGCATTGTGGAACAAGGGATTGGTGTTGGGCCGTGAAACCCATTGATTGGCGAGCTTGCGGCTGAACAGAATGTTCAGCGCCTTAAAAATTCCGATCAGCAATGAAATGCTGGTCAGTTCATCCCGGGAAAGAATTCCTTTGCGGCTCTTCTTCAACTCGTAATATCGCCCGCTCGATATGCCCCCGAGCAACGCCATTCCTTCTTCGTTCTTCAATTCCCAACATTCGGCAATCTTAAAGAACGCCTCAATGGCGGAAGGACTCAGTCGCTGTCGGGTCGCCGGATCCGTCAGATCTGGCATCCTCGCGAGGTCCAATCCCAAATCCGGAGTTCTGACAGTGCCCATAACTGGTTCCAAATATATATAAATATTACTCCAGTTATGGAGCCTGTCAAGGAAGCTATACCTAGTGCTTTCAGCTGGATACTAGCTCTGCTTCGTAATCTCCCCCCACCGCCCTCCATGCCTGGTCAATCGCTGAGTCGGTGTAGGCATAAGCCCCAGCATCGGAGTTCGCGATCGCCAACCGCCCGAAAGGCTTGCGCGCCACCTCGCATGGAGTCTCCCCACCCTCCAGCCAGAACGGGTCCCACAGCGAGTTGTACTCGTAGGCATAGCCATGCGGCCACCGGTTCACAGTAATGGCCGCGATATCCCGTCCGGGATCGAACCCACCGCCTGCCAGCGCGCGTCCCAATTCATCGCGAATCTTGCGTTCGATGGCTTCGAACGGAGTGCTAAACAACTCCCCTCGCCCGATGCGATGCTGGTCCCGCGCCGGATGCCCCGGACGGCATGGCGTCTTCATCATGTGGACGACAATCGGCTCATCTGGTTTGTGCGCCGCTTCATACCCGCCGATGCTCACCGGAATATCCAACGTGAAAAAGCTGTGATATCCACCCGGGGCATAAATCGAGCTCGCGCCCAGCTTATGAAACGCGCTCCAGTTGTTCAGCACCACGTTCGTATAAAGCAGCGGAACCTTGGCCGCTTCCGCCAGTGCCCCCTTCTGTTTGTCCGGCAATTCTTCGCAGATATAGGGGATTACCACATGCCAGCAGGCCATCACGCAATGCGCTGCCTTCACCGTGGACACTTTCCCGCCCTGCGAATAGGCAATTTCAACTTCTTTCGCACTGGCAGCATCCCCAAGGTGCTTTACCCGTACCGCGGTACTATTCAAACGAATCCTCACCGGAGAATCCGCGCGGTCGAGCTTCGAATAGTCCGCTCGTGCCAGCACCACATCTGCCGCGGTATTTCCGGAAATCGCTTCGGGAATCAGCTTCCGCACCAGCATTCGCGCGATCGAAGCATTGCCATCCGGAAAGTGAAAAAAGTATTTCTCCGCCTCATCATTCGGAATCGCATCGCGGTTCATCCCTTTGCCGGGCGTGGGATCGAGCTTCATCCCGGCAAAACCGGGAAGCCGCAACCCCCATGCATCCTGCGCCGCCATGGCATCAATGCCCACGCCAAATAGCGGTTGTGGCATGGCTTGGTACATCTTGACCACTTCATCGTTTACTTTCACCAGCTCGGTCAAAAACGCCGCATAGCTCATCCGCGCCAGGCGTGCCTTTTTCTCGTCCGACGAAAGTCCCGGCAAATAGTCCTTCTGGTCATCCAAAAGCCGTTGTAAATCCTGTTTCGCCGTATCCGAAAGCGGAGCCTCCGCCATGAATTTCTTAAAACGCTCCGCGCCCGCGCGAGGCTTGTCCCCGGTTTCGCTCGAGCCGATATCCATCGGATTGATCACCAGCTTGTCTGCGCCGAAAGTTTCCTTATCGAAGAAGATATGAGGCGACAACCCGTTCGAGCCATAGAGCTTTTTATCGACATAGCTTGGATAGGACGCGACATCGATTCCCAACTCTTCCACCAGGGCCTTGGAAACGGCGCTATAGGGTTCGGGACTCTCAATCGAAAAAGTGCCTCCATACCCCAGGCGAAATTTGTCGCCGATGCGGAATTCGTTTCGCTTGGCATGCCCGCCAAAGTCATCGTGATTGTCCAGGATCAATACTCGCGCCTGGGGGCCGGCAATCTTGCGGTAGAAGTGCGCCGCGGAAAGCCCGCTGATCCCGCCTCCCACCACCACCAGGTCGTAGACCTCGCCCGTGTCTTGCGCTGACCCGGCATGGTCCCAGAACGTTCCATCGCGCACCTCGTGGGCAACCTCAAATGAGCCCACATGGCTGCCCCGCAACCCAGTCTTGGCGGGAGGGTAATAGTTGGAAGGAGTTGAAGAATCGAATGCGGCAAACAACGGAGAAGGGACAATCGCGGCGCCCAGCGTCAGTGCGACTCCATTCAAAAAGTCGCGGCGTGTAATCGGGCGGTCCATTCCCAATTCACGATCTTGCGAATCGCGCACAGGGAAACCTCGACAAACTCACCGTAAGGTTGAGCCGATTTACAGAAGTTGTTGGCATTGTATAACGGCGCAGGAGAACAGAAGCCGAAGGGAGCCGAAAGAGATTGCTCCATCAGGCCATCAGCCAATCATCCACCACTTAGAAAGCCTATTATCCCGAACGAACCCGAGGGACCTTGCGCTCCCCGGCAGCGCCTAAAGCTTCGGCCCCACAGAATCCGCAGGCGTATCAGCCTTCTTCACCGCCAGCTCCGCCCCCTGGAACCCAACCTTGCTGTGCGTACCGTCGCAGAAAGGCTTATTCACCGAACCTCCGCAACGGCACAAGGAGAACGCCGGCTTTCCGGTCAGATCGTACGCAGTGCCGTCCGCGTCAACCAGCTCAATGGTTCCTTCCGGCGCTTCCACACGATATGGTCCATTCTTTCTAACAGTGATCTTCACGCTGGCCATAATTCCTCCAAAGTATCTATTCCAAAATAGCAGCTTTAGACGGGCACTGCTTCCAGCCTGCTGGGTATTGAATCTGGTGCTGATCGGTCAGGTGCCCGGACTAAAGTCAAAATCATGCAAAATTACATTATCCGCCTGATCGTTATCTTTACCCCGTCGCGTTATCTTCCTATCGTCGCAAGTCGTAAACATCGACGAAGGAGGCAACATGCTCTACTGGGCTTTGGTCTTTTTGGTAGTGGCAATCATTGCCGGAGTTCTCGGTTTTGGTGGCGTCGCGATTATGGCGGCTGGAATGGCGAAACTGCTGTTCTACATCTTTTTAGTTATATTTCTGGTCACGCTCGTCATGGGCCTTGGCCGGAGGCGCCACGTTTAATACGTTCGTTCATACCGTAAAAAGCCAAAAAGGGACGCTAACCCGCGTCCCTTTTTGGCTTTTTAAGCTTGCTCAAGGTTGCCCTTACCTTGACGAACTGGCTATCTGCTAATTTGGAGCCTCACCGCTGGCGGGATTACTCAACGCAATCAGTTTTCCCGGTGGATAATCCTCCTGCCGGAGCGGAGTCTGGGGGTCAGCATTTGTGATAGTCAGCACATCTCCGCTGCTTACCCCTCGCAGCACGAGACTTTGATCGTCGACCGCTATCACCCGATACCGCTCGTCGAATATTGCAGACTTTTCCATCATAGGTTGGATGCACCATTTTTGAATTTCGACTCGCTGTCTCGCAAAAAGTTGAAGCTCTTTAATCTAAGCCTAATACTCAATTGCAGTCGTTACTGTTGCATACTAAAGCTACCTGCAATCTGGGTCGCGGAATCCGCCTGCACAATGTAGCCATCAGTTCCTGAGATTAAATAGAACACAAGGTTCGGGGAAAGAGTGTCCACCGACGCGGTGGCGCGGCCACTGCTATTAACCGTGTAGGTTCCGTTCAAGCTGACTGCCTGCGTAGCCAGGTTCGGCTCCGTCAGTGCGTAGGCCAGCTTCAAATTTCCAGCGCCGTCCCCGGTCATGGTGCCAACGCGGGCAAACGAGTCGGTCTGGTTAAATCCATTGGTCGTGAACGCGAACGCTGCTTTCAGCGAACTGTTGGAGAAAGTCCCGGTTTGCCCGTCCATGGTGCCGTCTTCGGTCTTGGCGCCGTCATTCGCCAGGAAAAACGCTCTCGTAGGACTCACCATCCACGCGATCAGCTCGATCGGAGACCCCGAGCCCGGCGTAAGATCAAGCACTACCCGTCCATTCGCAGCCGCAGTGTAAGTTCCCGTAAACGCCACATTCGTAGCCGGAGTTCCGTCCTGCACCGTGTCGAGAACTCCAGCAGTGATATTGCCATCCCCGCCTGCGGTGAACCGCCCCGCACTGTTAACGGCGTCGAGCGAGCTTGTGTCCCCTTGGCTGCCAAAAGCATATCCGCCGCTGAGAGAACTCAACGCGAACGTGGCCGTGCTCTGTTTCTCTACCCTGCCGATTCCGAGAATACCGCTGTCGGTTCTCAAAACGAACATGGTGTTTGCATCGACCATGTAATAGAAGAATGTCTTTGACTGGGAGAGCTCATCGGTAAGCGCCCCCGTCCCCCGGCCAAACGAATCGGTGGCGTTAAAACGGCCTGTAAGGGTGTGCTGCGTCAAAGCGCCTGTCAGCAGAACATCTTCATTCCCGCCGCTGACTATCCCGCCGCTCCCAACCAAGAATGTCCCGGCGGTAGACGATGAGCCCTGCGTAGAACTAACGCAATGCAGACCGAAGGCAAAAGTCCCGGAGGGAACAGTGCTTGTGACCGACGTATCCTGCTTCAACGCGACCCCAGCGCTTTGTTTATTAATGTCAACGCCCAGGGCGGCACTCCCTGTGTCTACAACCGGCGTGGTAAACAGGACTTTCGAAGTCGATGCCACTGTGAGCGCCCACCGGATCGCTCCACCATTTGAAAATGACAGGGTCGCCGTGCCGGTCCCATCGCTTGCGATATTGTAGGTTCCTGTCGCCTGATCAGAGAACAAGCTCGTACCTTCCGTCAGGTCGTCGGAACCACCGGTGATGTTGCCCTTTCCATCCGCAACCAGAACCCCAGCCTCGCGAAACGATTGGTTCTGCGCAAAATCAAATCCCGAAGCCTCATAGACATACTGTCCGCTCAAGCTGGCGTTGGAAAAGCCGTTCGAACCGCCGTTGCCAAAACCGCCATTGCCACTACTGCTGCTGCTGCCCGAACCGCAGGCCACACTCATAAGAAGCAGGAAGATTCCGGGGATGAGGAGTAATTTGCGCATATCTCTGTTGGATGCAGGAAAGACTGCGTGATTCCTTTCAAAATTCCAAGGTCACATCCTGTGGGATGCGTCCGCTACTTCTGATGTAACACGAAAGTGGGGCAAAAGTTTCAAAGTGCGTACCTTAGGTACACCTCCGGCGGTAACGTCGGTAACGGTAACGGTTCAGGTTCGGCGTCATGCCTTTGTCAAACCAATGCTTTCCCGGGTTGACATCGCTCCGCCAGACTCTCGCCAAGCCCATGATCTCTAGAGGTTGCGAGATCTCTGGCTCTGACATGAAAAGGCGCGGCCAAGTGGCCGCGCCCTGTTTTATGTATCCAGTCTAGCAAGTTGGAGGGGGTAAATGGGACATCAAGAGCCAACAATATATTGCCGTAGTTGCCACATCTGGCGGGATTTTGTCGTATTTTGCCCTCTCGACAAGAAATTGACAAAACGCGCTTTTGGCTAAATCAGCGGCCTACCTCTCCGGAAAATCTGAAACAAATTCAGCCTTTGTCATTCTGAGCGGAAGCGAAAAGTCTCTACCCCGAACCTTCCACTCTGTTTTTCTCGGGATGAAAAGGATCACCGATTCCCCTGTGTTAGATTTCTAAGAAGCATGCAAGACGTCGCTCGTTGGGCTTTGAATATCGCCAATCTGCGTGGGGCCACCTACGCAGACTCCCGCGTGGTCGACGACCGAAATCGCGCCCTCACCACAAAAAACGGAAAGGTCGGCAGTGCTTCAGTCTCAGAATCTTTGGGCATCGGAATTCGCGTTGTCGTCGATGGCGC
Organism: uncultured Acidobacteriaceae bacterium; assembly: GCA_963824805.1. Lineage (GTDB taxonomy): Bacteria > Acidobacteriota > Terriglobia > Terriglobales > Acidobacteriaceae > DATBAT01. The sequence goes on from CAWGQZ010000048.1 coordinate 107,933, forward strand.
ATGGGGCTTCTCCGCCTCGGATGATTTAGGCCGTGAAGCCGTCGAAGCCACCGCCGCTCGCGCGGTCGAAATCGCAAAGGCCTCAGCCCGGGCGAAAAAAGACGCCGTAAGGCTTGCGCCAGAAAAGCCCGGGGTCGCCGAGTGGACTACTCCATACAGGATCGACCCCTTCGCCACTTCGGTCGAGCAGAACATCGCACTGCTGTTGAAAATTGACGCTGAGCTGCGCTCGGTCGCCGGAGTCACCCTGGCCGAGACCAACATGAACTTCCGCCGGGAGGAGTCGTGGTTCCTCTCCTCAGAGGGCGCGGACATACACCAGACCAAGTACAGCAGTGGCGCCGGGTACGCGGCGCTGGCATTCGCCGGAAGCGACATTCAAAAACGATCGTATCCAACTTCGTTTGGCGGACAGTGGCAGAACAAGGGCTACGAGCTGATCGAGGAATTGAACCTGGTCGAAAATGCCCGCCGCATCGGCGAAGAAGCGGTGGCACTGCATAAAGCCGATAAGTGTCCCGAGGGACCGTTAACGCTAATCCTCGATGGCGCACAATTAGGCCTGCAGATTCACGAATCAGTCGGTCATCCCATCGAGCTTGATCGCGTGCTCGGCATGGAAGCCAACTTCGCCGGAACCTCTTTCCTCACTCTCGATAAATTGCGGAAGCTGCGCTACGGCAGCGACCTGGTGAACGTCGTCGCCGATGCCCGCCAGGAACATGGCCCGGGCCTGGGCACCTTCGCCTACGATGATGAAGGCGTTCCCGCGCAATGCACTCCCATCATCACCAAGGGCCTGTTCACCGGCTACCTCAGTTCGCGCGACACCGCGCACACCATCGGGCTTGATCGTTCCGGCGGGACGCTACGTGCGGAAAGCTGGAACCGGCTGCCGATTATCCGCATGACTAACATCAGCATCCTGCCGGGCGAGAAGCCGCTCACACTGGAGCAATTGATCGCCGACACCGACCACGGCATCTTCATGGAGACCAACCGCTCCTGGTCAATCGACGATAAGCGCTATAACTTCCAGTTCGGCTGCGAACTTGGTTGGGAGATCAAGAACGGCAAGAAGACGCGAATGCTGAAGAACCCGTCATACTCCGGCATTACCACCGAATTCTGGAACTCGATGGACGCAATCTGCTCGCGTGATGAATGGACGTTGTGGGGCACTCCGAATTGCGGCAAGGGCCAACCGCAGCAGGTAATGGGCACCGGACACGGCGCGTCCCCAGCCCGGTTTCGGAATATCAAGGTTGGAAGCGCTTACAAAGGTACATAACTTTTTTAGAAGTCAGTCTTCAGGTATTCAGCGATCAGCTCGGTACGCAATGTTCACTCAATCCCAATCCGCCGACGTCTTCTCGAAGATCAAGAAACTCTCCAAGGCAGATGAGGTGGAAGTTCTTTTCTACGGCGGCCACACCGCGCTCACCCGCTTCGCCAACAACACTATCCATCAGAACGTGGCAGAGAGAAATGTCGTGATCTCGGTCCGCTCAGCCTTTGGACAGCGCACCGCACGGGCCACATCGAACAAATTCGACGAGGAGAGTCTGAAGCGCGTTGTACAGGCCTCGGAGAGCCTGGCCAAGGTCCAGCATCCCGATCCGGATCTGCTTCCCATGCCCTCTGCTGCAGGCTCGAGCCAAGGTCCATTGCCTACCCGCTATTTCGATCAGACCGCCGCCGTTACTCCGGCGCTGCGAGCTGAAGCGGTTAAAAAAATCGTGGGTGTCGCCGACAAGCACAAGCTCACCACTGCGGGAATTTTTTCCAGCGCGGAAATCGCGGAAGGCGTGTTCAACTCTCGTGGACTTGCCGATTGGCATACCCAAACCTCGTCGGAAGTCTCCATCACTATGCTGGCCGGCAACTCATCGGGATGGCAGAAAGCGAATTCCCCGAACGTCGCCCATCTGGACGCGACGACTCTGGCCGAGATCGCAGCCCACAAGGCCTCCGAATCGGCCAACCCACGCGAAGTTCCCGCCGGAAAGTACACGGTGATCCTGGAACCGGCGGCGGTCCTCGATATGGCCGGCTTCATGTTCTGGGATTTTGGCGGACTGGCCATTCTCGACCAACGGTCGTTTCTCATGAATCGCGTAGGTAAAAAGTTGTTTGGCGACAATATCAGCATCGTCGATGACGTCGCGCACCCTTTACAGTCGGGCTCTCCGTTCGATGGCGAGGGCATGCGGCGGCAACGCGTGCAGTTAGTCGAAAATGGTGTGGTCAAGCAGTTGGTCTACGCCCGGGCCACGGCTGAGAAGATAAAAGAATCCGAGCACAAGGACGCAGTCGGCACCATCGCACCTACCGGGCACGGGTTCCCTCTGCCCAACGAAATGGGTGAGGCGCCGATGAACATCGTTTTCGCTCCACCCAAAGATCCGAAGACTGTCGACCAGATGATCGCATCGACCGAGCGCGGTATTCTGGTAACGCGACTCTGGTACATCCGCGAAGTCGATCCCTACGAGAAGATTCTCACCGGCATGACTCGTGATGGGACTTTCCTGGTCGAAGACGGCAAGGTGCGGCACGGCCTGCTGAATTTCCGCTTCAACGAAAGCCTCATTCACATGCTGTCGAATGTGGAAGAGATGAGTACACCTGTGCGTGCCAGCGGCGAGGAGTCGTTCGACATGGTGGTGCCGGCTATGAAGGTGCGGGACTTTAACTTCACGGAAGTTACTAAGTTTTAACAGCTCAGCTCTCAGCCACTAGCATTCGGCATGCATTCAACTGACTTGATCGAGTTCCTATCGCAACCCCTTCGCATTTTCGAACCGCGTCTTTGAGCGACACCGCATCGCTTTGTTCACACGAACTTGCTTGTCGCATGCGGAACACGAAAGGCTAGTGGCTACATCTCCAAAAACAAGCTGCAAGTAACTGACCCCCAACCACTTAACCCTACTTTTCGTCATGACTTCGGTAACTTTCAACTCTTGGTTCGCCCGATGTAGTCTGCGAGTTGATGGCGTACAACGGATTGCCCAGCGAACCCGAGTCGGACGGCAAGTCCTCGTCGCCCAAAGGAGGCGCATCGCCTGTGCCCAGTGAATCTTCACAGACCGCTGCTGCAAAGTACTCCGATTTGCAGAGTGCAGTGCGCTTTCCCATTCAGTTACCTATCGCGGTGAAGTCTCAGCTGGGCGAAAGCCACACCCAGAGCCAAAACATTTCCGCCAACGGAGTGCTGTTCCAGGTCGACTCCGACATGCCGGTGGGTTCCCCGGTGGATTTCACTATTTCCATGCCGGCCGATGTTCTGGGCGCGGAGTCGGATGTCCAGATCGACTGCCGTGGCCGCGTGGTCCGCAGCGTCGATGAACAAGGACGCCGCGGAATTGCAGTCGTGATCGACGAGTATCGTTTTGAGCGCAGCGAGCGCCACTAAAGGACCGATGGCCAGCACTTCAGTCAGCGTGGAAGAGTTCGACCGCCCTGAAACAAGCAGCGATGAGGGCAAGTTCATACGTGTCATCGTCGCAGATACCCAGGCTATTTTCCGCGCCGGGCTACGCAAGATTTTCGCGGTGGAAGACGATATTCGCGTAGTGGGCCAGGCGGAGACCCTGGCGCAGACGTTGACCTCGGCCAAGAGATTTTCCGGAGAGGTGCTGATCTTCGAATCGGCGCTGGCGGAAAATCCCGCCGAAGCGGTGACCGAACTACTGCGGCAAAGTTCCACCATGCGGCTTGTGGTCTTGACGCCTGACGCCAATCAGGAACAGACCCTGGAACTGTTTCGCCGTGGCGCGCATGGGATAGTCTCTCGCGAGGTAGAGCCGGAATTATTGCTGGATTGTATCCGCAAAGTGGCTAACGGTGAACCCTGGCTCGATAACCGCGGCATCCGGTGGGTGCTCGACGCCTATCGTACCCAGGGGACACGCCCGCTTCCGGCCCGTTCGAAAGTTCAACTCACTCCCAAAGAGTCGCTGATTGTCGCCTGCGTCACTCAGGGAATGAAGAACAAAGAGATCGCAATCCGCGTGGGCACCACCGAACAAGTGGTAAAAAACTATCTGCGCAAGGTGTACGACAAACTAGGCGTCGCCGATCGCCTGGAGCTGGCCCTCTACTGCCTCAATAACCGCGTGGTCGAGGGGGTTCCCAAACCGCAGGGCATGGCAGAACCAGTGAACACCAACGGCAAACTGGCTGCTGCCGCAGCGGCCGCAGGCGCTTCCGGCGGCTTCAAACCGTCCTAAAGCTTCCAACTACTCCTTCTATAATTTCGATTTCAGACCCAGGCGCCTACATCGCTCCCAAGGTGTATAGTTTTTCTGCAATCCAGCTATCATTGCCATCGACGCTTGCATTTATTGCGGCGCTCATCAATCCCGATTCCTGTGAGGCGAACTGTGAAAGGTGATCCGAAAGTAATTGCGCTACTCAACCAGGTGCTAAAAGCTGAGCTCACCGCCATCAACCAGTATTTTCTGCATGCTGAGATGTGTGACAACTGGGGCTATTACAAATTGGGCAAGCTGGCCAAGAAGGAATCGATCGAAGAGATGATGCACGCCGAGAAGTGCATGGAGCGTATTCTCTACCTCGACGGCACTCCTAACATGTCGGACTATTTCAAGATCAACATTGGGCAGTCGGTAAAAGAGCAATTCGAAAACGATCTGAAGCTGGAGTACGACGCCGTCAAGCGGCTGAATGAAGGAGTGGAAACCTGCGACAAAGCAGGCGACAACGGCACCCGCGAGCTGATAGTCAAGATTCTTACCGATGAAGAGCACCACATCGACTGGCTGGAGGCGCAGCTGAATTCCATCAAAGAGATTGGAATCGAAAACTACCTCACCCAGCAGTTGGGGGAACCTGAGGCGCATTAACCGAAAGCCATTCACGACGAAGCATCAGGTTTGCCAAGGAAACCTGTCGTTCCTTCGTGGCTTATGATTTCAGCGCATTGCGGGTAAGTGCTTTGGGCCCTATACTCAGATGCGACGCTCTAGCTTCCTTTTCAGTAGTGCCTCACCGTGGAGAGATGGCCGAGTGGCTGAAGGCGCACGCTTGGAAAGCGTGTTTAGGGGAAACTCTAACGGGGGTTCGAATCCCTCTCTCTCCGCCATTTTTTCACCCTCGCGAGCGAACGCAAATTCTGCAAACCCCTTGGTTTCAATTCCTTAAGTCCCTTCCTTCGACGAGTCTGCAAGCCTGACGAAACGTTTTAGCCCTTCTGTGCTCAATTTCGATGTGCAAAATGAACTTCCCATACAGGATTTTCTGTAGGCTTCTGAGGTATTATTCGGAATAGAGATCACCTGTTCGTACGAAACCCTACTGAGAGGCGGTATTTGTGAAGGAAACAACTCCCCAATGGCGGTCTTTAGCGGAAGCTGCCAGCGTTGAAATGGACTCGGAAAAGTTAAACGCACTGGTGGAAAAACTAATTCAGACCCTGGATTCCGAATCGGGCCTGCGCCAGGCAAGAGACTTTAGTTCCACCTCGGCTGCCTGAGAAATATATGAACCCTGAAGAGACCATCCAAGTTAAGGAACTCTGCCTGGAGATCATTGCGGAACGGGATGAAGCCCGCTACCCGGAGCTGCTTCGCCGTTTAGACGCAATTTTCGAAAAGGCTCAGGCGAGGCGCGATCCAACGGTTCCTGAGGATCCCACGCGCCACGAGGCCGCTTAACACCCTTTCGTCCTATTTCTATGTGGTCAAGCCAACATAGGAGTATAGTCACTATGTGACCTAGCTAACAGAAAGGGACCGGATGCGTGGGATGCGGCCCGACACCGAAAATGCTTTCCCTTCGGCTTATCTCTGCTCTGAGTGCGGCTGGAGCTTTCCACTTGGCCGAATGTCGGATTTAGGCGATTTCTTCCAACAGAAAAGCGCATTACTTTCCTTCGCCGACCACGACTGCGGCACAAATCCCAGAGCCAACAATAATCAGATCACACGTGAGAACCAGCCTGGTCCTGATCGTTCCTGACGTCCAACAGCCGGCTATTTAGGTAGGGGCGGCGGCTGGTCAGACATCTTGCGAACCAGATCGCTGTCGGTCTTTTGCTGCAGTTGCTGCACCCGGGCGAATTCCGCTTGTCCTTCTTCCTTCTTGCCCATGGCCTGATAGAGCCGTCCCAAACGATAGTGGGCGTCGGGTTGCGTGGGGTCCAGTTCTACCGCCCGCTTCAGGGCCGCCAAAGCTTCCTTGTAGTGACGTTGCTGGGTCAGGACAGCGCCAAGGTCCAATTGGGCGATCCGAAGGTCGGATTTGGCCTCTGTGGCCCTTTTGAGCAGGCTTACGGCCTGATCGAGGTGGTTGCGCTTCCACTCTACATCTCCGAGATACGCCAGGGCCTCGGCATGATTGGGGTCGAGGGACAGCTCGGCCTCAAACTCGCGCTTGGCGTCGTCGTACTGATGCGTTTTCCAATATAGATACCCCAAACCAAAGTTCACGTTCGTGGCATGCGGGTCTGCTTTGGCAGCCAGTAAGAACTCGGCAATGGCTTCGGGCGTCCTGCCCAAACCGTCGAGCGCTTCCCCCATCAGGATATGGACGGCTGCGGAATCCGGATTGCGTTTCAGAATCCAGGAGAATTCATCGAGCGCGCAGGTGTACTTTTTTGCCGACAAGCAGGTTTGCGCGAGGACGTTGTGCAGTTCGGGGTTGGCGGGATCGACCTTGAGAGCGACGAGGTGGATCGTGCCGCCGGTCGTGTAGCCCTCGAGGCCGGCGAGGTTCAGCGTCTCGGCGACGACGCCCTGGCCCATGAACGCCGCGTCGCCGTGGATGAGGAGCGGCATCACGCGCGGCGGCGCTTCGCCGCGGCGATCTTGCTTGGCGCGGACGCGGCCCTCGACGACCGGGTTCACGAACTCGAGGTGGCTCGGGTTGAACGCGAGCGAGAGGTGCACCTTGCGGCCCGACGCGGTCGCGCGGTCGGTCGAGTAGCCGAGGTGGTACTTCACGTCGCCGCTGCCGAGGTAGCGCTCGGGATCCGCGTCGTCGAACGCCGCGAAGATCTCGCGGACGTTCTTGTTCATGATGTTCGCGAGGACGTTCAGGCGGCCGCGGTGGGCCATGCCGATGACGATCTCCTCGACGCCCGTGCGCGGCCGGCGTACTCGATGAGCAGATCGAGCAGCGGGATCATGCTCTCGGCGCCCTCGAGCGAGAAGCGCTTGGCGCCGACGAAGTTCTTGTGGATGAACTGCTCGAAGATCTCGGCGTCGGTGAGCTTGCGTGAGGATGCGGACGCTGCTCGTCGTCGTCGAGCGTGAGCCGGTTCTGCGTCGACTCCATCGCGCTCCTGCAGCCAGTCGCGCTGCTCGGGCTCCTCGATGTGCGTGAACTCGACGCCGATCGAGCGGCAGTACGTCTCGTCGAGGTGCGCGATGATCTCGCGCAGCGTCGCGCGGCTCGGGCAGCCCGCCGATGTCGACGGTCGGGAACGTCGATGTCGAGTCGGCCTCGGTCAGGCTCGAAGTTCGCGAGATCGAGCTCGGGCGCGGCGTCCGGCGGCGTGCCGAGCGGATCGATCTGCGCGAAGAGGTGGCCGCGGACGCGGTACGCGTTGACGAGCTGGTAGACGCGGCCCTGGAGCTCGGCGGAGAAGAGCGAGTCGAGAGGGACCCGCGCCGGTGGCGCGCCGCTCGCGAGGTACGCGTAGCGCATGCCGTTGCCGTTGGTGGTCGCGCCGCCGTTGCCGTTCTGCTTGGCCTGCGCGTCACCCGTTCCCGTCGGAACTGGGGCAGGGCGGGGGAACGCGGCCGAGCCGTCCAGCGCCGTCGCCGCTCCGTTCCCGGTCGGGCTCGCCCCCGGTGCAAGCGCGCCAGGGGACCCCGCAGCGCGGTCATCGAAGAACGCCCTCCACACGTCCGGAACGGACTGTGGGTTTTGCATGTACTGCGCGTGGACAAATCCTCGACGTAACCCGCGTTGATGCCGAATTCGACGAACATGTGCTCCGTACCCTGTGCCAGACCAATAGGGTGGCTGGGGCCAGTAGCGTAGTCACTTTGCGTCGCGACATCGGGGGATTCGATTGACTCCGCGTGTCACGCGGCGTGTCATCAGTGGCTCGCGCCTCACCGGCCTGTGGCGCAACCTTGCGCTGATCGTCGCGCTCGCCATCCTCGTCCTGCTCGGTTGGATCTCGGCCCCGGACACGTTCATGACGAGCGAGAACATCATCGAGATCCTCCGGCTGGCCTCCGTGATCGGCGTCGTCAGCGTCGGGATGACGTTCGTGATCATCGGCGGCGGCATCGACCTGTCGGTCGGTGCGATCGTGGCGCTGGCAGGGTCTGGTCGACGACGGTCGCGACCCAGAGCACGGCGGAGAACGTGCACTGGGCGTGATCTTCGGCTGCTCGTGCTGTGGAATCGGCTCCGGCTCGTCAACGGTCTGCTCATCGCCTACGGAAGGCTCGCGCCGTTCATCGTGACTCTCGCGATGATCGCGGCGGTCCGCGGGTACGCAGAAGATCTCCGACCGGCGGACCCAGACTCACAAGGTGACGTTACAGCGAGTTCGCCAGCAACAGGATCCTCGGTGTTCCGTACTTGTCCTGATCTTCGCGGTGGTCGCGGTGCTCGGCTGGATCCTCTTCAACCGGACCACGTTCGGCCGGCGCACCGTGGCTGTCGGCGGTAACCCCGAGGCGGCCCGGCTCGCCGGTATCAACATCAAACTGCACACGGTCTTGCTGTACGTCTTGTCCGGGCGTGCTGCGGCATCGCCGCTGCCTGGTCGTGGCGCCGGACGAGGCCGGGTCGATCACCAACGGCGACCTCTACGAGCTGAACGCCATCGCGGCCGTCGTCATCGGCGGCACCCTTCTCAGCGGCGGCCGGGCGCCGATCGGGGCACCCTGTTCGGGGTCCTCATCTTCACACGATCCTCCAACCTCTTCATCCAGAACAACCTCGCCGACGGTAGACGCAGGCCATCGTCAAGGGCGTGATCATCGTCGTTGCCGTCCTCTTCCAGCAGTCCGGCTCGCCGCACTGCGGGGACGCCAACAGCTTCGGCCGGCCAAGTCACCCAGATACCGAACCGCACCTGGCGACCCCGGCTCGTGGGTCGCACGGAAGCTGACGCCCCCAGGAGGACGACATGACAAAACTCAGCTCCCCGGTCTTGGACGGCGCGGCTTCCTGTCGGTGGTCCGGCCCTCGGCGTCGGCGCCGTGCTCGCCGGCGTGCACCGGAAACTCCGACGACACGAGCGAGCAACGACACCGTCGTCAGCACCAGGTGTTGAAGCACAACGCTGCGCCGGGCAAGACCGTCACGATCGGATTCGCCGCATCCGGCCGCCGACCACGGCTGGATCGCCGCGATCACCAATAACGCCAAACCGCAGGCCGCCAAGGACTCACGGACGTCAACCTGGACGCGGTCGACGGCAGCAAGGACGTCAACGCCCAGGTGATCAGATGCAGCGATCAGTCGTGATCCAGCAGAAGCTGGACGCGATCGTGATGCTCCCTTCGACGGGCACAGCTCACGCGGCCGTCTGGGCGGCCATGACTGCAGGGATCCCGGTCATCAATCTGGACGCGAGATCTTCGACGCCGGCTTGCCTGCGCACGCTCGATGGCAGGGGCGACAACTACGGCATGGGTGTATCCGGCGGGCGACTACATGGCAAGCAGCCTCGACGGCAAGTACAGCGCCGGTGATCGCCGAGATCGCCCGCATCGACACCTCCAGCTCACCCAGCAGAACGACCAGGGCTTCAAGGACGCTCTCGCCAAGGCCGGCCTCAAGGTGAGCAACCGGGTCGCGGCGGAGTTCA
>CAWGQZ010000049.1:0-86247 GCA_963824805.1 uncultured Acidobacteriaceae bacterium
GGCGCCAACGGGGTAGACTGTAATTCACTCAATCTTCAGTCTTTAACCATGGGAAATCCTTTCTCGCGCCAGCCCCGCACACCCCCGTCCATGGAAAGAACACTGGTGTATCCCATTTTCTGGAGGTTGTCGGCAGCGAGAGCGGAGCGAAATCCTCCTCCGCAATAGAGAACAAGCGGCGTTTTTGGGTCCGGCGCCCGTTCTTCTATGTCGCGCTCTATCACGCCCTTGCCGAGATGAATGGCTCCGGGAAGGTGGTCTTTAGCGAACTCGCTCTCCTCGCGAACATCTACTATCACGACCTTTTCGTGGCGGTCGAGTCTCGCCTTGACTTCGTCAACGGTGGTTTCACGAATGCGCTGTTTCGCGTCCTTCACGATTTTCAAAAATCCGGGTGAATGATTGGGTGCCATGAGGCCTCCTGGTTATCTCATACAGCACATTCTTCATTTGATTCAAGCATCTTCCCGATGCGGCGGAGAAGAAATTCAAGAAAAATAAGAGTACTCATCTAGCGCCTAACAATTTCACGGAGGAATCATGGCAGAACAAAAGTTGAAGGGATTGAGGGTTGCAATTCTCGCGACCGACGGATTTGAACAAGTTGAACTAGTCGAGCCACGTAAGGCGTTGCAAGAGGCCGGTGGGAAAACTACGGTCATTGCGCCCAAATCAGGCAAGATCCAAGGTATGAAACACCATGAAAAAGCCGACCAGGTTGAAGTTGATATGACTCTGGATAAAGCGAAGGCCGCCGATTTCGATGCGATGCTATTGCCCGGCGGCGCCCTTAATGCCGACGCGCTCCGCGTCGAAAAAGGCGCGCAGGCCTTCGCCCAAGAAATGGAGGAGGCGGGAAAACCCATTGCTGTAATTTGTCATGGCTCGTGGCTGCTGGCATCGGCGGGGCTGGTGAAAGGGCATACCTTGACTAGCTATCACACCATTCAAGATGACATTCGCAACGCAGGTGGGCAATGGGTGAATGATGAGGTGGTGCACGACCAAAATTGGGTCAGCAGCCGTCAGCCCTCCGACATCCCCGCCTTCAACCGGGCGATGATTTCTCTGTTTGCCGATCGCAGCATGAAAACAAAAAATGCCGCTTAGTGTGGTTCCGATGGGAGTGGTTAAAAGCCGCTCCCAGTAAGGGATTCCACGAATTTAGTAACCTGCAAAATATTACCGCTGTTACGTTTACCCTTCCTCTGTTTCTCTCATAGTCTGCAATTCATGGGGCCAAATGCCTTGCTGGTGTGTGCGGAGCGGCAATCCTTGAAAGTTCTGGAAAGCCTTCTCGACGAACTGGAAATCAGACACGACGCTTGCCACCGTTGTGCCGATGCCATGGAGCGTGCCGTGCGTGGGCAGTATTCCGCTCTAGTGCTTGACTTTGATCTGGAGGGTTGTGCGCAGATTGGCAAACTGGCGAGAATGGCTGCGCCGCAACAACGTTCTGTGTTGTTTGCTTTAGTGGGAGCTTCCACTCCGCTGAACGACACATCCCATGCCGGGGCCAACGTTGTGCTTTACAAGCCTCTGAATCTTGACCAGGTACGTTGCTCATTGCGTGCCGGACGTGAACTTATGCGTGCCGACCGCAGGCGAGATTCCCGCCATCGGGTCGAGACCTTGGTTTACCTGCAGTTCGGCGTCGCAGCTATGCCAGCGCTGGTGCTCGATCTTAGTGAACAGGGATTAGCGCTGCAGACGCCTGAGCCGTTTCCACCGGTGCGCGAAGTGCCATTGCGCTTCGCGTTGCCAGGGACCAGCCACATGATCGAAGCCGTGGGGGAGGTGATCTGGTCAGACGACTCTGGCCGTGCCGGCCTGTTCTTTTCGCAACTCAAACCGAATTCCCGCAAGTATTTGAACAACTGGTTGCTGAACCGGGGAGCTAAGAAGCGCGATGCAGTGCGAATATTGCTGCGTCCCGACCGGGTGCGAAAGTTTCCCCGGCTTTCTCATTAAATTAGTCAGGCTGCTAGACTCGTCGTCTACCGACAGATGCCTGACCTCCACTATCTTTCCGCTTCCGCCTTGGCCGAAAAGGTTCGCTATCAGCAGATTTCTCCGGTGGAATTGGTCGAAGTCCATCTTGCGCGGATCGCACGGCTCAACCCGGTTCTCAACGCATTTGTCCAAGTCGATGTCGAAGGTGCGCGCCGCCAGGCACATGAGGCTGAAGTTACGATCCGGCGCAACGATCCACTCGGTCCGCTTCACGGGGTCCCTCTAAGCATAAAAAGCTCGATCGATGTGGCCGGATTGCGTTGCGAGGCAGGGACTCGACTACGCGGAGGAGAAATAGCACTGCATGATGCGCCATTGGTTCGACGTCTGCGGGCGGCGGGAGCGGTGATTCTCGGCACCACCAACTGTCCCGAGTTGTTGATGGGTTGGGAAACGGACAATGTTCTTTACGGCCGGACGAATAATCCATGGGATTTTTCGCGAACCGCTGGTGGATCCAGTGGTGGAGAATCAGCCGCGATCGCTTCGGGATGCTCTGCGGGAGGGGTGGGAAGCGATGGCGGGGGTTCCATTCGCGAGCCTGCGCATTTCACTGGAATTTGCGGGCTGAAGCCGACGCCGGGCCGTATACCCGCCACAGGACATTTTCCCAACTCGGTTGGTCCGTTCGCATTGACTGGAGTCGTCGGGCCGATGGCTCGCACGGTTGCAGATCTCAAGTTGTTGTTTGTCGCCATGCAGGGACCGGATGACGGCGATCCATCGGCGGCACCGGTCCCGTTGCATTGGCCGGAACCACAGACGGTCAAAGAACAGCGCATTGGATATTTCGAAGATGACGGGCGGACCCCAGTCACGGCGGAAACGCGGCTCGCGGTGCAGGTTGCTGCTGATGCCTTGCGCCGCGCGGGTTTTAGGGTTGAGGAGTTCCGTCCGGATGGCCTAGAAAAAGCCCGCCAGCTTTGGTGGAAATATTTCGGCATTGCCGGCGGCATGTTGCTGCGTCCGTTGGTGAGCGGCCACGAGAGTGACTTAAGTCCTGTTCTAAAACAATTCATGGGATGGGTTTCCTCGGAGCCAGAGCATACGGCCGACTCGCTGCTTGACGCCTGGATTCAGCGCGACTTGATACGCATGAAGATTTTCGCCCAGATGAATGAGTATCCAATTCTTCTGTGTCCTACCGCCGCCATTGCTGCATTCCGACACGGAGAGCGGAGTTGGCAAATCGACGGCGCGACCGTGAAGTATCTCGATGCATGGAGCTATACCGAGTGGTTCAATCTGTTGGGAAATCCCGCCGTGACAGTTCCAGTCGGACAATCAACAAAAGGGCTGCCGATCGGTGTGCAGTTGGCAGCGAAGCCATGGCAGGAGGAATTGCTGCTTTCAATTGCACAGGAGTTGGAGTCGCAATTGGGCGAATGGAAGGCCCCGCCCATTGTCTAAAGTTCTGTGTCTTTTGACGCAGGCTCTGTGTTTAAATTCCTTATCTCATGTTTCGACCTGCGTTTCTTACTCTTGGCGGTGTTGTTCTCTCTGTAGTCGCGCTGATCGCTGTTGCTCTCGATTCCCCAAAGAGCAGTGAGGCCGTCCGCCTCAACACTGTCGGCGAGGCATACATGAACCAGCAGCTTTTCGAGAAAGGACTGAAGTCCTTTCAGGAAGCCGCTGCCGCCGACCCAAAGTTGCTGATCGTTCAGCTGAATGAAGGCGTGGCATTTTTGAACCTCGGCAAAGTCGACGAGGCCCGCAAGTTGTTGGAGGAAGTGGTTAAGCAGAGTCCGAAAGACCCGCACGCCTGGTACAACCTGGGATTGCTTTACAAAAATTCCAGTGACTCGCAAAATGCGGTCAACGCGTTTCGCAGTGTCGCCGAGATTGATCCCAACGATGCTGACACCTGGTATTTTCTGGGTAGTTCCTATTCGCAAATTAAGCAGTATCCCCAGGCAATCGATGCTTTTCAGCACGCGATCAAGCTGAACGCGGCGCATGCCTCCGCGGAATTTGGACTATCACGCGCTTACCAGCAATCCGGGGACGTTGCGAATGCGCGGCAACACCTCCAGCGATTTCAGTACATCACCCAGAACAAACTGGGATCGCCGATCAGTCTTGCTTACGGGGAGCAGGGGAAATATTCACGGGTTGAAGAACTGCCGGGTGCGGCCATGAAAGCCCCGGCAGCCATACCGGTGACCTTCATTTCCGACGCGGCCTCCGCTGGGCTGGCCACTAAACCGGCGCCCGGAACAGCTGACGCCCTGGATTCTTTTCTAGGTCCGGGCGCGTGCTTTCTCGACTATGACGGCGACGGCAAGCCGGACGTTTTTCTTGCTGACAATGGCGTCGAAGGCGGAATGGCGCTCTACCGCAATCTCGGCAAGGGAAAGTTCGAAGACGTCACCAAGAGGGCGGGAATTGACTCCTCAATGCATGCTATCGGTTGCACCGCCGGGGATTACGATAACGATGGCTCCACTGACTTAGTGGCCGCTCTCAACGGGCGAGTCCTCCTGCTGCACAACGAAAAGAACGGCACGTTCAAAGATGTAACCGAGGCTGCTGGGATCAAGGGTGACGGCTTCAACGTGGGCGCGACTTTTGTTGACTACGATCACGACGGCGATCTCGACCTACTTATCACCCAGCACTTCGACCATACCGCTTTTGACCCGCGCAAGAAATGGGAGGGGGATGGGTTCCAGATGCCGCCCCTGAACCGGATGTGGCGGAATAACGGAAATGGAACGTTTACCGATCAAACCGAAGCCACCGGATTTGCCGCGCCGGTACCGACATACGCGGCGGTCGGATCGGATTTTAACAACGATCGGGCGGTCGATGTCCTGATCTCCGGCTGGTACAAAGGCTCGGGTCTTTTCCAAAACCCGCGAGAAGGCAAATTCCTTCACGCCGAGCCGATGGGGCCCTTTTTCCCCAGAGTTGGTCTGGCGATGCTTGACTTTGACCACGACGGTTGGATGGATGTCGCTTATACCGGATTCTCTGGGCCGGGGATTACCTTGTGGCGAAACCTAAGGGGCACGGCGATAGAAGAGGTAAAGCTACCTGCAACCAATTGGGCTCGCGGTTGGGGAATTGCGGCCTTCGATTACGACAACGACGGCTGGATGGACCTTGCCGCGGTTGGTGAGACGGCGGAGGGCAAAGGTGAGGTCCGCTTGTTCCGCAATCTGGGCCCTGACGGCTTCAAAGACGTTACCGCTGAGGTGGGCCTCGACAAAGTCCAATTGAAAGATCCGCGGTCCATCGTGACTGCCGACTACGACCTGGATGGCGCGACCGACCTGCTCATCACCCAGAATCATGGTCATGTAGTGCTGCTACGCAACCAGGGAGGCAACAAGAACAACTGGCTTCGACTGTCACTGAAAGGGCTGAACGACAACAAGTCGGCCATCGGTACCAAGGTCGAAGTGTTCGCTGGAGGCAATCGGCAGAAGTGGGAGATCGCCGGTTCCTCAGGATATCTCGGCCAGAATTCCACCGACCTTATCGTGGGCCTCGGCCAATCGAAAGACGCCGACGTAGTTCGGATGCTGTGGCCGACGGGCGTTTTGCAAGATGAAATCCAGGTCGAGGGTTTAAAAACTCACGAGTACCTGGAGATGGACCGTCGTGGGAGTTCGTGCCCGACTCTGTTTGTCTGGGATGGGCGGCACTATGAACTGGTCGCCGACGTGCTTGGAGCGGGTGTTGTTGGACATTGGGTAGCGCCTGGTGAAAAGAATATTCCGCGCCCCACTGAATACCTGAAGGTCGATGGTTCAGCGCTTCAACAGAAAAATGGCAAACTCAGCTTCCGGTTGATGGAACCGATGGAAGAAGTCGTCTATCTTGATCAGGTGAAGTTGCTGGCGGTGGACCATCCGGCCAACATGAAGGTATTTCCAAACGAATATTTCGCCAGCAATCCGCCATATCCCGCGTTCAAAGTCGTGGCCAGCAAGATGCCACGGGTTCCGGCAGGGGTGTGGGATGACCATCGCCATAATCTTCTGCCACAACTCTTGAAGCATCAATACATCGGTGCCTTTGAACTGCTGCCGTTCAAAGGCTTCACCAAGTTGCACAGCCTTGAACTCGATCTGGGATCACCCTACCACGGCGAACCGCTGTGGCTGCTTCTGCACGGCGAAATCGAATACTTCACGGCGACTGGCATGTATGCGGCGAACCAGGCTGGCGTGCAGGCGATTGCCCCCTACGTGGAAGCGCTCGACGCCAAGGGCAAGTGGAAGCGCGTGATTGACGACATGGGATTCCCCGCTGGCGGCCCGCGCACCATGACCGCCGATCTAAGCGGCAAACTGCCTTCAGGGAACGCAGCGTATCCGCATCTGGACCAACCTGCAGATTTACTGGGACAGCATTCTTATCGACCGCACGGTACAGAACCAGAAAGTAAACATCACACCTGTTCCGTTGACCGCGGCGGATCTCAGCTTCCATGGATATCCGCGCCAGACGGAATCGAAGCCGCCGGGCGTCGTCAAGTACGTTTACGAAAACGTGAGCCGCACCGGTCCCTATGCGCGGCAGGCGGGCACCTACACGCGTTACGGCGACGTGTTGCCACTTCTAAACGATTTCGACGACCGCCTCACCATCTTCGGTTCGGGCGAACAAGTGGCGCTCGAGTTTGATCCGGCGTCGCTACCGGCATTGCCGCAAGGGTGGACGCGCGACTATTTCTTCCTCAGCAACGGCTACGAAAAAGATATGGACTTCTATGCCGCCGACGGAAGTACGGTTGAGCCGCTGCCGTTCCAGCTGATGGGCACGTATCCCTATCCGGAGGGGAAGTCGTTTCCGCTGGATGAATCGCACCTCAATTATTTGCTCGACTACAACACGCGACATGTTTCCGGCGAGGAGCCGCAGGGCTATCGGTTCGATTATCGTCGAGCACAAGTAGCGATCGTTGGGCATGGAATCGTTTTAATATTTGACAATTTTTGGCACTCCTAATCCAATAGCCTGACCAATGGCAACCTCCACGTCTAACACGTCGTCCTCCCGACACGTCTTCGCCGTTCTCTAACGCTGTGGGATCTAATTCTCTACGGCATTATTGTCATCCAGCCGGTCGCGCCTATGTCGGTCTTTGGCGTGCTCAGCGACCGCGGTCATGGCCACGTGGTGACCACGCTTCTGATCGCGATGGTTGCCATGCTGTTTACCGCATTCAGTTACGGGCGCATGGCACGCGCCTATCCCAGCGCAGGGTCGGCATTTACCTACGTTGGCCAGGAGATCAATCCCGCCGTCGGCTACATCACCGGGTGGAGCATGGTGATGGATTACATGCTCAATCCGATGATTTGCATCATCTGGTGCAGCCAGCAGGCACACGTGTTTGCGCCAGGGGTGCCCTATGCGGCGTGGGCGATATTCTTCGGTGCGGTTTTTACTGCGCTTGAATATTCAGGGCATCAAGACGTCGGCGCAGGGTGAACACACTTCTGGCGGCCGGGATGGGCGCCGTGGTCGCGATCTTTTTTGTGGCTGCGGCACGGTACGTTTTCGGCACGCCTCACGACTCCGCGGGATACTTTACCCGGCCTTTCTATGACCCACAGATGTGGGACATGAAAGCCGTGCTGGGCGCCACATCTGTGGCAGTGCTCAGTTACATCGGCTTCGACGGCATCTCCACGCTTTCTGAGGAAGCTGAGAATCCCCGGCGCAACATTCTGCTGGCGACAGTGCTTACGTGCTTCGTAATCGGAATTCTCTCCGCACTCGAAGTTTATGCCGCGCAGTTAATATGGCCGGCGTCGCGTCCGTTTCCAAATTCAGATACTGCCTTCACCTACGTTGCCGGACACGCCTGGGCGCCCCTGTTCGCGATCGTCGGATTCACCTTGCTGGTAGCTAATTTTGGCTCGGGCATGGGAGCCCAGATCGGCGCGGCTCGTCTGCTATATGGCATGGGGCGCAGCAAGGCGCTGCCACAATCTTTCTTCGGTGTGCTGGATCCCAAGCGCCACGTCCCGCGCAACAACGTTCTGTTTGTCGGAGCGATCGCGTTGGCCGGCGCTTTCATCATTAACTATGGTCTCGGCGCTGAGATGCTGAACTTCGGCGCGCTCATTGCATTCATGGGCGTCAATCTTGCCGCTTTTGTTCGTTACCACGTCCGCGAAGGAGGCGGGAGCCCAGTCCTGCCGCTGGTGATGACCGGATTGGTCATTGCACTTGCTCTCTGGCCACATGACAGTCTGGTGTTGTGGGGGGTGGCCGGTATCGTATTGCTTGTCCTGGCCATTTGGACACCGCCATTGGCGGGCTTCACAGTCTGCTTCTTTCTTTGGAAGAACCTTAGCTGGAAGGCCTGGATCGTCGGTGGAATCTGGATGATCGTGGGCATCGCCTTTGGAGCCTGGAAGACGCGCGGGTTCCGTGGTGACCTGGTGGACTTCGAATTGCCGCCGGAAGAGGCGTAAGAACCTTGAGGGGGACTTTTCCGCGCCCCTATGTCATGCTGCCGCGCGGGTTCATCGCGCAAGGAATCGGCTGTTCCCCAGCCACAAATCAGATGACTTGCGCCAAAAAGCGGAGCTGCGGAATTTCAAAGAGAACGAAAGTACGTCGCTACTCGACGTTCAGCCCGCGGGCTTGCACCACCGGTTTAGCCCCTTGCAACTGGTTTGCCCTGTAAGTTGCGCCGACGTCCCGCTTTTCTCCCGGGAGAAGTGTGATGTAGTTGTCTTGCCACACCACGGGCAAAATTTCTTTACAGTTGTCAAGGACTACCGAACACAATTTCAGTCGTACAAAAAACGCCACGCTCTTGGAAGGATTCTCCACGATCACATGCGTGACCGCGCCCTCTCCTTTGTGCTGGGTGACGCTGCTGAGTTTAAGTTTTACCTTGGGCAACTGTGCCAGAGCAGTGTAATCGGCGAAAGTCACAGTTGGAGTGGTGTACCAATTGGATTTCTCCCAATCCAATGTCTCGGGATGGGTAGACAACCAATACAGGTTCGATCCCACCAGTTTGCCTGTTCCATCTTCCACGCCGAGCAGCAGGAAGTAAGTGGAACTCAAACCATCCACCTCAGGCAGCGTGAAGATTTTGCTGGTGCTGTCGGCGAGGGCATCGAGCGTGACTTCTTTGGAAAACTTCTCCGACATGTCGAGGTTGATAATCTTCGCCGTGAGCTTCAGGTTCTTGGCGTCCTGGTATTGGCTGCTGACCAGCCAGACGGAATGGTCGTCGTATCCATAGACAGGATGGAGCGGTTCCATCGCCTTCTTGGCGCCGAAATATCCACCTCCGGGACGGAGATAGAAATCGTAGAGGTGCCAGATGATCGATGGCCAGGCGTTGTTTAACATCCATTGCACCACGCCAGTCGACTCGTATTTATTCCGGCTGTAGGCCTCGAACATAGCGCGCACGCCCTCGTAGGCCATAAGTTGCGACTTCGAAGTGAATTCTTCCAGCGAATTTGACCGGCCGTATCGGGCATCTTGCGCTTCGATAAAGACGTGAATGTCTTTGAACTTTCCGCCACCCGCATGGTAGTTCCAGAATTCGTCGATCGGCCACTGGTGTTCCTTCGGCAGCATCTCCCGAATGCTTTCGATCGGAGGAACAGCGGGTCCCATGCTGGTTTCCGAGTTGAAGCCGTAGGCGCCGCCGCAGCCTCCCGCATTGCAGTCGTGCGGTGGTTGCGCCTGTTGCGAATCAGTCAGCCAATATGATGGCGCCACATATTCATAGGGCCCCGTCATTTTCACGCCGCTGTTACCGCTGGCGGCGGGTTTAGCGGTGGCCGAAGACACGATTGGATTCGGCCACAGAAGTTCCTTTTCGATGTCGAGGTACATTTGCTCAACCTTTGCCGGTGGGGGGTTGTCGCTGCCATTTAGCCACATCACCAGGCTGGGATGACTGCGCAGGCGGTACATCTGGTCACGGAGGGACTGTTGCGCGATTTTCAGGGTCTCGGCGGTCCATTTCGGCCACCGCTCCCAGAAATCACAGCAGCACCATCCCGCCATGATGAGAATCCCCTTCTGGTCCGCCACGTCGAAAAACTCCTCTTTCTCGAGTTTCCCTTCCAGGCGGATGGTGTTCAGCCCCATGTCCTGTACATAGCGGAATTCATCCTCCATTCGCTGCGAGTTCTCTCGCAACATCATGTCGGGTGACCAGCCGCCGCCACGGAGCAGAATTTTCTTGCCGTTGATAGCAAAGGCGCGACGATTGGGAGCGGTCACCTCAGACGTGACTTCGCGAATCCCAAATTCGGATGTTGCCTGGTCTGAGACTCGGCCATCGATCAAAAACTCCATCTCGAGCTTGTAGAGATTGGGAGTCCCCATCTGTGCCGGCCACCATAGCCGCGGCTGGTTCAGATTCAATTCCGAGAATTTATCGGGAGTGAAGATGACATCTTTCGATTCGCCGGGACCAAGTTCAACCTCTTGCGAGAACGCAATTTTCTCAATCCGGCCTCTCAGCAAGCCTTTCACAGGCTTTTGAGTTTCATTCTTCAATAGTCCAGTGACTGTGAGGTGAGCGCTCTGGTTTTCCGGCGAGTCGACCCTCGAAATCACGCTGGGATACCGCAGTGCCACCGGACCACTGCTGGAAATTTCAACTCCGCGCCATAGCCCCATATTTTTGTCGGGAGGCTGCGGGTTCCAATCGACAAAAGTAATGCCGAGGTCGGTTTCGGTGGGGGCGCGAACTTCCACCGCCAGCACGTTTGTTTTTCCCACCAGCGCGGCTTCGGTGATATCGAAGCGATAGGTACGCCAGGCGCCAGCAACGTCGTCCGATGTGGCGAGTTGCCTACCATTGAGCCAGATATTGGCCCGGTAGTTGATGCCATCGAAGTTGAGCCAGATGGACCGACCTTTTAACCCAGCGGGCACCACAAACTCTTTCCGATACCACCATGGCACGTTGAACGGACTATCCGCGGCCATCGGTTGCTCGGAAAAATTCTGCCCAATGGGATAACTCATCCCGGAGAATGACCTCAGGTTCATGCCGAAATCAGGGTCGGGATAAACCTTGTGTTTTACCAGTGCCGCCACCACCGTGGTGGGGACTTCCACCTCGTACCAGCCCTTCGGGGCGAATTTCGGCGTCGAAATTACCTCGCCGCTGCCCTCGACATTGGATGAAGACTGTAGTTGCCATCCAGTTCTTAGCGGAAGCGAGGCTGGGGGAGGGGAAGATTTCTGGGCAAGAGCAATTGACGAGACCTGAATCAGTGCGAGGCAACAGAATGCTTTGAGCTTCATTCGCCTTCCTTGGGCTTCGGCCAGAATCGATTTAATAACTCAAGTTGTTACGAACGGTAACACTGCAGGGCAGGCAATTCCAGTAGTTTATAATCTTAATACCAGTCATTTCTCCGGAGTAAATACAAAGATGATTCGATTTTTGCAGACGCCTGGGCCAATTAAGAAGATTGTGCTCGGCGGGATGCTTCTAGTGATTTGCGGCGCCATGGTCATCACGCTGGTGCCCGGCGGCCTTGGCTCTAACCTTGGCATGGGCGGTCCCAGACAGGGCGTGATCGCCACGGTTGACGGCAATGAAGTGACCACTGTCGATGTGAACCGCACCACCGACAACATGTTGCGCGAGCAATTTCCCAAGGCCGGAGCCCAGACGGCGATGTTGCGTCCCTACTTCGCGCAGCGGGCGCTTGACAACCTGATTTCTCAGAAGGCGATTCTCGCCGAAGCTAACCGTATGGGGCTGCGTGCGACCGATGCTGAGGTGCGCGACGAAATTCAGCACGGCCGTTATTCCAATGTCTTCTTCCCCAACGGCAATTTCATCGGCCAGGACGAGTACCAGGCCCGCCTCGATCAGGCTGGATTGACTATTCCGCAATTTGAAGAAGAAATAAAGAACCAGATCCTTTTTACCAAGTTGCAGAATTTGATTTCCGGAACCGCGATGGTCAACGACGCCCAAATCCGGGCGGAGTTTGACAAGAAAAATACCAAGGTCAAACTGGAATACGCCGTTCTCGACAAAGACGCCATTGCCAACAGCATCAAGCCGAGCGATGCGGAATTGAAGGCTTTCTACGATCGCAACAAGGCCAGCTATACCAATTCGGTTCCGGAAAAGCGGAAGATCAAGTATGCCGTGATCGATAACGCAAAGTTAGAAGGGCAGACGCAGGTAACGCCGCAGGAAATTCAGTCCTACTACGACCAGCATCGCGACGACTACCGCGTGGATCAGCAAGTGAACGTTCGCCACATCCTGATTAAGACCCCGCTGGCTGGGGCCGATGGCAAGGTGGAGCAGAAAGGCGTCGACGCTGCCCGCAAGAAAGCAGAAGACGTGCTGAAGCAGGTTAAAGCCGGTGGCGATTTCTCTGAGCTCGCCAAAAAGTATTCCGAAGACACCGGCAGCGCCACAAACGGTGGGTCTATCGGATGGATCGGGAAGGGCCGCACCGTTCCTGAATTTGAAAGCAAAGCTTTCTCGCTTCCCAAGGGCGGCACCAGCGACCTGGTACAGAGTAGTTACGGCTTTCACATCATTCACGTCGATGACAAGCAGGATGCGCACCTGAAGACGTTGGCGGAAGTAAAAAACCAGATCGAACCGATTCTGGCCCAGCAGAAAGTTTCCCGCGCTGCCGAAGCGGAAGCAGCTTCTCTGGTCTCCCAGGCACGCAATGGTGGTCTCGACAAGGCCGCCGCCGCGAAGGGCCTTCCGGTCATTAACACCGACTTTGTTTCCCGCAACGACGCGCTGCCTGGCATCGGCAGCGCACCTCAGTTCATGGATGCGGTATTCAGCCAGGCCGAGAAGGCCCCGCCGGCGCAGGCACAGCTGCAGCAAGGTTCCGCCATTTTCGAAGTGACTGCCATTAGGCCTCCGTCGACTCCGGGGTTTGAGGAAATCCGTCCGCGAGTGGAATCAGAATTCAAGAATGAGCGGACCACTTCGTTGCTGGCACAGAAGACACAGGAACTTTCCGACCGCGCCAAGGCAGGCCACGATCTGAAGAAGGCCGCGAAGGAACTTGGAGCGACCATCAAGACCAGCGATTTTGTCCTGCCGGATGGTCAGGTTCCAGACATCGGTTCCATGGGCGGTCCAGCATCTGTGGCTTTCACTATGAAGCCGGGAGACATCAGCGGACCCATCACAGCTTCCAACGCCGGAATCGTGCTCTCCGTCGCCGACAAGCAGGAGCCGGGCCAGCAGGAGTTCGACGCCAAGAAAGATGAAATTCGCGACGGGCTTGTGCAAGCCAAGCAATCGGAGTTGTTCGGCCTGTTTGTCGGCAACATCCGCGAACAGATGGAAAAGTCAAAGAAAATTCAGATCAATCAGCAGGAAAAAGAAAAACTGACTCGTGCTCCCGGCGGCGTGGAAGGCGAATAACGCGTTATTCATCAAAGCCACGCCAGAATCCAAATGGATCCTGGCGTCTCCATCACCAGTTTCACAAAACTCGCCACTCTGACGTGGCGTGATTTCAAAACAACGAAAGTTTGCGCATGTCTTTTCCTCGCTCCACCGGCCTGTTGCTCCATCCCATCTCGTTCCCATCGTCGGGCGGCATCGGTGATCTGGGGTCCGCCGCCTACCAGTTTGTGGACTTTCTGGCGAACGCTCGTCAGGGACTTTGGCAGGTTCTGCCGCTTGGGCCGCTCGCTCATGGTACTTCGCCTTACTCTTCCACGTCGGCTTTTGCGGGAAACACTCTGCTGATAAGCCTGGAGCGGCTGGCCGAGAAGGGCTGGATCAACCGGACGCGCCTGGGGACGCTCTCCACAGAGGTTGGGCCGATTGACTACGAGAGAGTCATCGCCCAAAAGGTGCCGTTGCTGAGGGAGGCTGCCAGCAACTTTATCAATGATTCCGCGCACGGGGCACACGCTCGCTTCAGCCATTTCTGCGCCGAGAATTCCTGGTGGCTGGAAGATTACGTTCTGTACGATGCTCTGCGCGATCGTTACCGCAGACAGCCGTGGAATGCCTGGCCGGCAGAGCTGGCGCGAAGGAATGCGGATACCATCGAAGCCGCACGGACCGAACTGGCTTCGGAGCTGGCAATCCGCCGAGTGTTGCAGTTCGCATTCTATGAACAGTGGCGTTCGATCCGGCATTACTGCGCGCAGCGTTCGATCCGGGTGGTAGGAGACATCGCGATTTTCGTCGACTACGACAGCTGCGACGTCTGGGCGAACCGCGACTTGTTCCGCTTGCGTGACGATCTGCAGCCGGAGGTTGTCTCTGGTGTGCCCCCGGACGCTTTCAGCGCGAGTGGACAACGCTGGGGAAATCCGCTCTACAACTGGCACGCCATGCGTGAAAAGGGTTATCGCTGGTGGGTACAGCGCTTGCACTGGGCGGCACAAACTTGCGACTACATACGGCTCGACCATTTCCGCGGGTTTGCCCAGTTCTGGGAGATCTCCGCGCATGAACCGACCGCCATTAATGGACGCTGGGTGGACGGGCCGGGGGACGAGCTGTTTCACAAGCTGCGCGAGGATCTCGGCAGCCTGCCATTTTTCGCTGAGGACCTTGGCGTCATTACGCCCGATGTGACGGCTTTGCGCGAGCGGCACAACATTCCGGCGATGGCGGTGCTGCAGTTCGGCTTCGGTGATCCGGGCGCGCACATCTACTTGCCGCACCGTTTGACTACGCACCACGTGATATACACCGGTACTCATGACAACGACACGACCCTGGGATGGTGGCGCACCGCGGGCGACTACGAACGAAAGGCGGTCGAGGCGATGGTCGGGCGTTGCGAAGACGGAGTTAACTGGGCGCTGATTCGACTGGCGCAGAGCTCAGTCGCTAATTTGTCGGTGGTGCCCCTTCAGGACGTGCTCGGATTAGGCAGTGAAGCCCGTTTGAATACTCCCAGCAGGCCGGATGGCAACTATCACTGGCGTTATCAGCCAGGAGTGTTGACATCTCAGTTAGCGGATCGGCTTGCCCGCTTAGCGGAAGTCACCGATCGCCTGCCACAAGTGGTGTCTTCTTCCCCACACGAGGATTTTGCAGCCTAGTGGCAGGGCTTCTCCTCGTGGCATTTTCTCTGCTGCTGATTGCGCCCTATCGGGCGTGACTGGAATCGGCATCGCTGGCCATGCCCGTAGGTCCAACCCGAGGGTTGCTATACCGATCAGAAGGACGGTGTGGCGCGCAGACAAAGCTAGCCTCTCACTCCGGGCCAGCCTTTGACAGAGGGGCTCCGCCCTACTTCCTGCACTGCTCGGAAGATCCATCACGCTCCCATGGGACGGATGAACATTTGGGCGGCTACCCTAGCTGTCTTTGAGTGCGCTTCTGGCGGAGAGATGGGCACCAGTCAGCAATAACATCCCTGAAAGAAATGCCCAAAACATCATGCTGACGGAGAGGGAAAAGGGACCGTAGACTTCCTGAAAGTTCAGCCGGGGCAATGCCAGGATATAAGCGTATTTCAGCACCTCGGAGAGTAGCCCCATGATGATGGCCGCCGGTAATACCGAACCGGGCCGCACCTTGCCGTTGGGCAATAGCCAATAGATCAGAAAGAAGATGGCGATGCTGGCGAGGATCGCAAAAGCTCGCATCGCCAGGAAACCAAGGATCCGGGACACCCACACCCCATGGCCATGTAATGATGATTCCATGAGTGCCATATTTCCTGCGGTCAATGCCACCGAAAGCAATGCCAGTACTCCCGAAGCGAAGGCCAAACCCAATGAGATCAACTGATTTCCGAAATAGGACCGGTTCTCAGCAAATCCCCATATCCGGTTGAGCGCCACTTCGAGTGGCATGAAGATCCCGGTCGATGTGATCAGCAGAATGAGCAACGAAAATGCTTGCGCACGCTGGCGGGCTCCCACCAGAGCATTCAAATTTCGGATCACAAATTCCTGGCCGGCCGGGAGGTACTCCCGCAAAAGTTGAACCACAATTTCGTACATCACTTTCGAATGGAAAACGTCGCGGATAACCGTCATCAGCAACAGCATGAACGGGAAAAACGACAAGATTGCGTTTGCGGCGACCGAAAACGCAAACGTATGTACCTCCGTATGTAACAAATATTTCAATACGGCGTATACGATACCGTGGCGCTTCCGAGCTTGGGTTATCTCCGTCTCAGGCACGTATCCCCATAGAAATAAAACACTTCTTCGGTCGCTTGATCTGCTTATTACGCTATACCAAGCCGGCTCAGATTTCATTGCGGCGACCCTGTTTCAGATAGCCCGGAAATCAACCAAACTTCTTTCAATATTTCATCTTGCCAGAATTTGAGTAGATGAATATTATCTGTTGCTCGTTACCGAACTTAGGTAACGGTGCGTTTAAGCAGGTTGATGTTCCGTGTCCAGTAGTCCACAACCCGCGCAGCCTGAAGACCCCGGAGTTCCGGTCTGTTTTGTTCCCAACCGACCTGAACTCAGGGGTCTTTTCGTTTGCTAAGGTAAGACCTCCGGCGCGAAATTCAATCTTCTAGTACGGTTCCAGATTCTCCGAGAGGGGGTTACCGAACAAGCCTACCGGAGACCTGGAAAATTCATCAGGAGGCGAAAGGAGTAATTTGTGAGAGAGAAGGGTACAGTGAAGTGGTTTAACGGAGCCAAGGGCTACGGTTTTATCCAGCGCTCCACCGGGGAGGACGTTTTCGTCCATTTCTCGGCCATACAAGAGAACGGTTACCGTACGCTGAACGAAGGCGAAACCGTCGAGTTTGATCTATTGAAAGGCCCTAAAGGCTTCCAGGCGGCAAACGTGGTCCGCGTATAGAGCCACCTTCCAACACCCCCTCACTTTCGAACCCTCCCACTTCCCCTGGGAGGGTTTTATTTTCTGGATTTTTGGACCTACGATTTCTCCTTCGGTCGAAATGACAAGAAGGGAATGATGGAAGGCACACACACGTCAATGCACTTCGAGCGAAACTAGATCTCCGTCAGACTTTCCGCCAGGCTTGTAATTTGCCGATATGGGCCGGTCACTCCAGTCGCAGGAGAATTCGTCGGCCCCCACCAGCAACAGTGTCTTGTAGTCTTCAGTGCGTAGCCGTATTCGCTTTGACCCAGTCGAAATTGTCAGCACCGCAATCTGCGGATGAATGCAATCCACCGTCACCAATCGCCCCTTCAGGAATTCAGTCTTGCGGCGATCAACCACGGGCGCCGCCGGACGTTCCGGTAAAGGTTCTTCTTCCGCAGTTGCCGGTCTTGCAGTTGGCTTGCCCTTAGTAGCTGCCTTGGGCGCTTCCTGTGTGCGCTGGGGCAGCAGGCCGTACTTGCGGAGGGTTGGCAGGTCATTCAGATTCTGGTTTGCGGCCGAGGCGATTTCTGCGTTCTTGCTTCCTTTGAGTCGTTGCAACAGGGTGGTCGCGTCGTCCCATTTCTTCGCCGCCATGTAGACCCGCGCCATGTCCAATAAGTATTTTTCGCTCCGCGGATTCAACTGGACCGCTTTCTGGATCGACTGTACCGCCGACTGCACGCCTCCACCTTCGACCCGCGCCATGGCCAGCATGTGATAAGCCTCAGCCATCTGGTCGTTCCAGTCGAGCACGATACGGAGGTCGATCATCATGTTTGCCAGTCCGGGAAACAGAGTCCCGTTGGCCTGCGCTTCGTAGTATTTCATCCACGCCGAATAAAAATGCGTCCATGGATCCTGCGGCTGAAAACGCAACGCCTGCTGCAGTTCATCTCCGGCATCTTCAAATTCATTTTTCTGCAAATGGCCCCACGCGATAGCACGGTGCGCCGTGGTACTTTCAGCTTTGGGATCGTCAACTAAAGCGTTCAGTTGCTTTAGCGCTTCGTCGCGATGTTCCGGTAAGCGCACCATCGCCTCGGCAACCACTGCCTGCGCTTCGGTGGGCAAGACGTCCTGAATGCTTACGCCAACCTCGTTCAATCCGATGGGAGTGAACTGGTGCGCGCCCGGCGGCAATGGCTTTTCTTTAGGCGACGCTGGCTTTTTGGCGACCGCGAGGGACTTGAAATAGTCCTTTACTGCCTGCTCCATCTGCGCCGGGCTGACGTCGAACGCCTGTTGAATGGCTTGTTGTGGGGGAAGCTTTTCGTTTAACGCCAGTCCAAAATATGTTCCGGTTTGCTGCAATTTCTCCTGGGTCAGCAGGTAGTGCATTACGATCCAGGATTCGGCAAAGAACAACGTGTGATGTGAGCTTTCTGAAACTGCCTCGGGAGCAGTCGCAAACAACTCCGGCAACGGCATCCATTTTTGCGTGTTCAGGATTTCCGTGAACGACTCCGGGTCCGCACCGATCTGTGCCTGCCGGTCGTCCATGTGCAGGCTGGAAAAATATTCGGCAAAGCCTTCGTCAAACCAGGGCTGAGTCGGTGGATAGTTGTAATTGAGATAGGTGTGGGCGAACTGATGACTGACTGAGAGCCAGCTTTCTTCGTCCGATAGATTGAGAACGACGTAGTTGCGGTCTTGTCCTGGGAGGAAAAAACCTTGCGCGGAGGTCGGCTTTCCGTCGCGTTGCGGCGCAATCTGGGCGTACTCGGCGTAATCTTTGAACGCGATCACGTCCATGGGTTCAGGCATGCTGAGCTTGTTGCGCAGCAGGAGTTGACCGCACACCGAGCGCATCTGTTCTAACCGCACCGCTACTTCGGAACCTTTTTCCCGGCTGGCGTCGGTGAGAACCGCAAAATGCGAGGCGCTGGCCAGCACCCACTTGATCTTCGGTTGGTCAACCGGGAATGCGGGCAGAGCCGATAGAAGCAATATTACGGCTGCACTGCGAAGGCGAGACACTGAAGACATCAAAAGGTTTTCAACCAAAATCCGCAAAATGCTACCACGTTCAGAGTTCCCTTCCTTCGTTACCGAAGAAATCGCTGTCGAGAGTTTCGTGGGAGGCCTGAAGTCTGTTCAACGTCCACTCGGCCGTCTCGGCCAGCACGGGATCGTCGCTCTGCAGCAGTTCTTCTACCATCGGAATGAGCCGCTCATCTCCGCTATTGCCTATGGCGATCAGTGCATTGCGCTTCAGGCCGGCGAGTTTGGCGCGCTTGACCGGCGATCCCCGAAATAGTGTTCGAAATTCATCGGTGGTCATCTTAGCAATCCACGCCAGTGCCGGGTTGAAAAGCCCTTCCCGCGGTTGAAACTCGGGCGTTGTTGTCGCCGGGGCCCTTCGGTTCCATGGGCAAACGTCCTGGCAGATGTCACAACCATACAGATGGCGTCCCATACGCTCGCGCAGTTCTTCTGCAATCGAACCTCGCTTCTCGATCGTGAGATAAGCGATGCATCGGTTGGAATCGAGTTGGTATGGCGCGATAAGCGCATCCGTCGGGCAAGCATCGATGCACCGCATACAAGTACCGCATCGATCGGGTGCCGGGAAATCCGCTGTCAGTTCCAGCGACGTCAGGATCACGCCTAGAAACAGCCACGATCCCATCTTCTGGTTGATGGTACAGGTATTTTTGCCTGTCCAGCCGATGCCCGCGTATCTGGCATAAACCCGCTCGACCAGCGGTCCGGTATCGACGTAACACCAGGTGCGAACGTCTCCGGCGGCCTGCTTAAGTTGGCTTTCGACCACGCGTAGACGCCGCAGCACGCCGTCGTGATAATCCTCTTGTGCCCAGGCATAGCGCGAAATCCATCCTCGCTCGGCGTCTTGGACTTCGGTCGAGTAGGGCTGAGCGGTGTTGTAGTTGATTGCACATACGATGACGCTGCGAGCCCAGGGAACTGCCGTCTTCAATGAGGCGCGCTTCAGGGTTCCGTTATGGTCGCGGGCTTCCAGATATTTCATCTCCGCCGCATGTCCGGCTTCAATCCACTCGGAAAATCTCTCGAGTTCAGGAAAATCGTCTACCGGCGCGATGCCGGACAACTCAAAACCCGCATCCGAAGCCGCTTGCTTCACCACGGTCGAAATGTGAGACACATCGGCCACAAGACTAGTCTATCGGTTTTGCACTCGAAGATTCCTGTACAGACCTAGCATCGCATGATGGCACCTTAGGTGCGCACCCTTGCCCGCCTGCCGGATGAGAGTGTCCGCCCCCTGGATCGCCTACTTTCCCGTCCACTGATCCACCCAATCATCCACCGTCTGGTACCAGAGCTGAGAATTCTGTGGCTTTAGTATCCAATGACCCTCGTCCGGGAAGTAGAGCATCTTGGACGGCACGCCCATGCGCTGCAAGGTGGTGAACAGCTGAAATCCTTCTGATACATCCAGCCGGTAATCCTTCTGGCTGTGAATCACCAGTGTGGGCGTTTTGAAATTGCTAGCGAACAGGTGTGGCGACCATTTCCGGTATAGATCGCGGTCATTGTACGGGGTGCCCTTGAATTCCCACTCGTTGAACCAGAGTTCCTCGGTCGTACCCCAGGCGGACTCGGTGTTAAACATACCGTCGTGGCTGACGATACATTTGAAACGAGTGGTGTGACCCAGGATCCAGTTGGCCATGTATCCGCCGTAGCTCGCCCCCAGCGCACACTCGCGGTCCTTATCAATGAAAGGATAGTGCTTCTCGGCGTAATCAAGACCCTTCATCAAATCTTCAAACGGAGCCCCGCCCCAGTCGCCATTGATGGCGTCGATGAACTTCTGCCCGTACCCGGGCGAGCCGTGAAAGTTGATCTCAATGACCACATAGCCGCCGGCCGCGAACAGCTCGGCGTTCCAGCGATAACTCCATTCGTCGCCCATGGGGACCTCGGGTCCGCCATGCACGACAAACTTCACGGGATATTTCTTGCCGGCATCGATGTCGGGCGGCTTGACAATAAATCCTTCGACTTCTTCATTTTTTGCACCTCGGAAAGAGAATGATTCCATTGGGACCATGCTGATATTGGAAAGTACTGCTTGATTCACATGAGTAATCGCCCGTTCGGCGTTTAGAGAACAGCTCTCTTTCCCTGGATCGACATCGCCGCTCATTGCCGGGCAGCCCTCGCCGGTCGTGTCCGCAGCGTAGATTTCATTGGGTGCTGTCGCGGAGGCGCGCGTGAATACAAGGGTTTTACCATCGGGTGTCAGCAATAGATCATCGTTGAAGCCGCCGACTAATGCTCGAGCCTTCGCTTCCGGCAACGTGTCCACCGCATAAATGATGGAGTGTCCTGCGTGTTCCGAAGCGAAATAGATTGTCTTAGAGTCGGGAGACCAGGCAAAGCTCTCGACCCATTGGTCGAAAGCTTCCGCAAGGTTTGTCTTCTCTCCAGTCTTTCGATCAAACAACACCAATCGAAATCGGTCACTCTCGTAGCCGGGCCGCGCCTGCGCCCGGTATGCAATGTACTTTCCGTCACGCGAATAGAGCGGAGTCGAATCGCTAGCTTTGTTCTCAGCAGTGATGTTCTTGGCCGCGCCGCCATTCAGCGGAACAATCCACAAATCCTTGTTGGTCGAGGTCGCTTCCACCGGATCGTGGTTCGAGGTGTAACAAATCTCCTTTCCATCCGGAGAGAAAGCATAGTTGTCCTGCCCTCCGACCGAGAACACGGGCGAGTCGAAATCGCCCGGAGTTAGATCGCGCGGAACATCGGAAGTAAATCCTCCAATACCTCCGCCGACCGTCGGGACCTCGACTACGAAAAGATGGCTTCGTCTGCCTTCTTTGAATGCATCCCAATGCCGGAATAGCAGCCGGGTGAAGACCTGCGCCTTGACCTTGGATTTCTTGATTTCGTCTAGCTTGCGGGCATTGCACACGGCAGTTTGAGCAGGCGTGCCATCACACTCGGGATAGACATCCGAGGTAAACAAGATAAATTTGCCGTCGGGGGACCAGAGTTCGCCGCTGGTTTCGGTGGCAATCGAAGTCAGCTTGTGGGTATCCGTCACCGCGCCCGAGCCACTGTCGAAGTCTGCGATCCAAATCTGCGATCCGCCCTGCCTGGTCGAGATGAAGGCGAAGCGCTTACCGTCCGGTGCCCACCGTGGACGGTCGGCGTCCTGATCGCTGATGATTTCCTTTTCGGGCCCGCCGGCTGTAGGCACGATCCACACGTGCGGGGTCTTGGTATTGGCCACAAGGTCTACATCCACTGCCGCGAACAGCACCCACCTGCCGTCGGGGGAGAGAACCGGCTCCTCTACACGTTTGAGCTTCATCATGTCTTCGAAAGTGAAGGGACGCTTTTGTGCAGCAAGTGGCAGAGCAGAGATTACGAGGAAAATGAGAACGAAATGAGACAAGAATAACGCAAGGAAACCTCCCGCCAAGGATTGTTGACGTGCGGAGCGGCACTTTTGTCCGCCATTCGTTGCAAATTTGCCCTCGAGGGAAGTTGCGCACTGACCACCGTGTCGTTCGCCGGGCGGACAAGAGTGTCTGCCCGCATCAATCCTCGACGCACTCCCGAATCTCTTCCTCGCTTAACGTGTGGTCGGATGCCTTCGCACGGCGATAAATTCGTTCTACTAATTCGTCGCTTCCCGGGAGGCCATGGCGCTCAAGCCAGTACAGCACATTCGACTTGCCACTCATGGGCCCGATATCAATGACCTGCTCCATGCCAAACAGCTGCGCCGGGACGCCGGAATAAACCGCATCTGCCAACTCAATATCATTCTTCTTGTATGCCTTGATCACTGCCGACGCATGCACACCCGTCGCGGTGCGGAACGCGTCTTCACCCACGACCGGATAGTTTGGCGGAATGGGAACCCCGGTCGCGTCGGATACGGCCTGGCAATATTGTTTGAGCTTGGTTAGGTCTTGCTCGTCCCAGGGAGAGATACCCATCAATTTCAAGTTCACCAGCATCTGGTCCATCTGGGTGTTACCGACACGCTCGCCGATTCCCATGGCGCAGCCATGAACGCAATCGGCGCCCGCCATCAGTGCGGCGATCGAGTTTGCAATCGCGAATCCACGATCGCAGTGGCCGTGCCAATCGACGCGAATTTTTTCGCCGGAGGGCTTGACCACTTCATCCATCACAAACCGCACCAGTGCAAAAGCCCCCATAGGAGTGGCATGCCCGGCGGTATCACAAACCACAATTGCCCGCGCACCATACCTGATTGCCGTCGAGTACAAGCGCTTGACCGTCTCAGGATCGCAGCGCGAGGTGTCCTCCGTGACGTACATCACATTCAAGCCCAATGACGCGGCAAACTTCACTGCCTTTTCGGTGGTCTGAAGCAGGAAGTCATCACTCCAGCCTTCGGTGTAACGCCGAATTGGACTTGATCCTAAGAATGTCGCTGCCTCAATGTTCAAGCCTGTGCGTTGCACAACCTCCGCAATTGGGCGGATGTCGTTCTCGTGAGTGCGGGCCGCGCAGTTGGCGCGAATCTTCAGCTTGCTGCCGACAATCTCTCGCGCCAGTGCTTCCACGTGTTCCACCGCCCGCACCCCGGCGCCGGGCAGCCCTAGATCAAGCGAGTTGATCCCGACCGCTTCCATTAAGTGCAGAATATTGATTTTTTCTTCGATCGAGGGGTCGCGGACGGAAGGGGACTGAAGTCCATCGCGAAGTGACTCGTCATTAAGAAGAACCGGATGCGAAGGCCGCAACGACTCCGGGTGGAGCCGATTCCAATCGTAAATAAGTTCGGAGGTCTTCACGTCTTAAAAAATGCAGGGCGGACACCCTTGTCCGCCGAGCGGCCTCAACCATTCATCCAGGAGGCAAGATATGAAATGCGTAAACGCATTGCCGCTGCCCGCGCGGACAAGAGTGTCACTTCTAGCTTTTGCCGGGAATGGTCAGGCCAAAAACCGAAAGCTGCCCCGGCCCGGCTACATTCATGCCGTCCGCTTCATTCGGATTCGGCAGGTAGAGTGTCTTGCAGTGCTCACACCGATAAACTTCCGCCTTATCTCCCCAGGCTTGACGCACGTCGCCGCAGGCTTGTTCGACGATGTCGTCGGTGTAAAACCAATGTTTAAGATGCCCGCCGCAGAGCTTACCCTTTGCGTCTTTCTGGTTGCAGGCGCGTTGGCCCGGCTTCTTATACTTGACCTTATGATTCGGTAGCTGCGGGGCCGCCGGAACTTCTGCGGCGTGGGTTGTCGCCAATGGAGTGACCTCCTGTCGTTGCGGCCAGCGTCGCTGAGCCGTCAAGCAGGCGTAATTTTACTCGAAAATCAAGAGCGATGCCCCTGACCTTAGTAAGCTAATGCTGGAGAGGACGTGCCATGAAGCCAATCAGCATCGCCAATTCGGATCACTACCCGTGGGGAAGCGGTTGTGACGGCTGGCACTTATTGAAGGACCAATCACTGAGCGTGATCCGGGAGCGCATGCCTCCAGGAACCTCTGAAGTCCGCCATCATCACCTGAACGCGCAGCAATTTTTCTTCGTTCTCTCTGGAGAAACTGTGATGGAGGTTGAGGGCGAGGAAGTCACGCTGCACGTCGGGGAGGGGCTGCATATTTCGCCCCGGACTTCCCATCAGATCCGGAATCTCTCCGGTCAGCCAGCCGAGTTCCTGGTAATTTCGCAACCGCCGAGTCACGGTGACCGCATCATCCCGTAATTGCCGCGTGAGAATCTTTTAATATTCCACTTTCACCAGCCACAAACCTCGTGCAGGAGCGGTGGCTCCTGCCGATGACCGGTTCTTTTCTGCGAGAATCCTGTCCGTATCGGAGGCCAGCCAGGTTCCCTTTCCCACTAACAAAAACGTTCCGACCAGATTACGCACCATGTGATGCAGGAATCCGCTTCCTTCCACCGTGTAGAGAAGTTCATCCCCGTCTCGCTGCCACGATGAACTAAATATTTTCCGGATGTGTGAAGTTTCATCGGCTCCCGTCTCGGGATCGACCGCCGCAAACGAAGTAAAGTCATGCTCTCCTATAACAAATTTCGCAGCTTCCGCCATCGCATCTTCATCCAAAGGGTACGGATAGTGCCAAACGTAACGCGCCAGGAATGGCGGACAGATGGCTCCGCGATAAATGCGGTAGCGATAGGTTTTTCGCCGGGCCGATTTGCGGGCATGAAAATCTTCGGTCACTTGTTTGGCCTCAAGCACCCGAATAGTCGCAGGAAGAGTATCGTTGAGCGCCTTAACGAAATTGGCTTCTGGGATCGGAGATGCGGTCACAAATGTGGCCACTTGCGCAAGCGCGTGAACGCCCGCGTCAGTGCGCCCCGAGCCTTGGGGCAAGACGTTTTCGCGGGTGATGCGTCCAATTGCAAGAGCTAATGTACCTTGAATTGTGGCCGCGTCGGGCTGCACTTGCCAGCCAGAAAAATCCGTTCCGTCGTAGGACAGGACGAGTCTCATATTGCGCATAGGTTGTTGTCAGGACTGCTTTTACAAGTCTTTACATTCCAGTACTAAAGTTACGCGACGTAATCTGTACTCACATCGAGGAAAGTACCTGTCAGCTATACTATGCACTTGCCGAAATCAAATAGCTAAAGACGGATATTCCGTCCTCTGCAACTAATTTGAACCGGAACTCTGGGATTTTCGTAACTACTTCGACGGAGAATGCCTGCTCTGTTCCATCGACAAGGCGAAGATTTTTGGGGGTATAAGAATGTTTTTTTCTCAGTTTAAGCAAGTGGCCCGGCAAGGCGTAGCGTTCGCCTTGGCGTGCCTGATGCCGGCCGCTGTCGCGGCGCAGACCGCGGATAGTGCAGCTCCTCAGGCGCCGTCGGCGTCGCAGCAGGCGCACACTTTTGAGCTGAAGGACTATTCTAAATCGCGCGGTCATTTTCCTAATCTCATTGCACCTTACACGCCGCAGCACGTACCTCCGCCGGACCTGAGCAATACGCCGCGCATCCAGTCCCTGCTGCGCGATGGAAAACTCTACTTGTCGATCGATGATGCGGTTGCGTTGGCTCTGGAAAACAATCTTGATATTGCGATCCAACGCTACAACCTCAACATCGCCGACACCGATATCTTGCGCGCTAAATCAGGCTCCAGCATCCTGGGCGTGAACTCCGGCCTGGTGTTGGGTACCCCGGGTGGTGGTCAGGGTGGCCTTAGCGGTCAGGTAGGATCCGGAAACGGAGGCACCACGGCCGGGATCGGTGGTGTGGGAACCGGTACTGGTGGTTTGGTCGTTTCGACCCTCGGCAGTGGCCCGCAGATTACGTCTTTCGATCCCATCATCACCGGGACGGCCCAAGTGGACCACCTTATCAACCAGTGCTCCAATTTTTTCTGCGGCACGGTTCAGAACACCACCACGGCGAACTTCGCCTATAACCAAGGTTTTATGACCGGCACCAACATGTCTGTTGGTTTCAACAATACCCGGGTAGCGGGGAATAATCCCATCTCCACCATCAACCCCTCATTGAACTCGGGTTTTCAATTTCGCCTTAGCCAGCATCTGTTGCAGGGCTTCGGACTGGCTCCGAACATGCGCTTCATTCACATTGCGAAGAATAACCGCGAGAGCAGCGACGTTGCCTTCCGCTTGCAGGTAATCACCACCGTCGACCAGATTGAGAATATTTACTGGGACCTGGTTTACGCCTACGAGAACGTCCGTGTGCAGAAAGAAGCTCTTGCCTTCGCGCAGAAGACCCTTGGTGATAACAAGAAGCAGGTTGAAATCGGCACTCTCGCCCCCATCGAAGTGGTGCGAGCACAAAGCACGGTGGCCGCCGATCAACAGACTCTTACCATAGCTGAAACGAATCTTCAGTTGCAGCAATTGTTGATCAAGAATGCCGTGAGCCGGACCTTGGTAGATCAGTCTCTTGCTGACGCCGAAGTGATTCCGACCTCGACCATGCAGTTGCCGCAGGAAGAGGCGGTGGTGCCAATTCAGGATCTGGTGAACGATGCACTCGCTCACCGCGCAGATTTGGCGGAAAACCGCATTGCACTGGCCAACCAACAAATCAGCCAGAAAGCGATTCGCAGCGCTCTGCTGCCATCCCTGGATGCGTTCGCCTACTACGGCGGCTCCGGCCTGGGCGGATCGCAAAACTCATTTAACGTATGTAACCCGAACATTCCGGCTTCGGATCAGCCATTTTGTAATCCCGCAGGCAGTATTCCTTCGACGAGTTATACCGATACTCTAAGCCAGTTGGTTGACTCAACGGCTCCAGATAAAGGCGTGGGGTTGACGTTGACTATTCCAATCCGTAATCGCGCGGCGCAGTCAACTCAGATTCGCTCGGAGCTGGAATATCGCCAATCGCAAATGCGCGTCCAGCAGTTGGAAAATCAGGTGCGTATCGAAGTACGTAACGCGCAGTTCGCAGTGCAGCAAAACGTGGCCAGCGTACAGTCAGCCCAGGCAGCTGTCGATCTCGCCCGTCAATCGCTGGATGCGGAGCAGAAGAAGTATCAATTGGGGGCTTCCACTACCACCCTGGTGCTCCAGAACTCGACGGCCCTTGCTCAATCCCAATCAACCCTGATGTCGGCCATGGCGGCCTACGAGAAGGCGCGGGTAGAACTCGACCGCGCTACGGGCTTGCTGCTTGACCACGCAGGTGTTCTGTTGTCGGACGCGGAACGCGGCGAAGTTACACACATGCCTAAGGTTCCTTACGTGGCGCCTCGCACCGATGTTCAGGCAGCGCCCGCCACCCAACACCAATAACCGCGGTCACTTTAATAGAGCCGGGCATTTTGCCCGGCTCTTTCTTTTTCTGTACGCTTCCACGACAATCGGTTGACGCGCAACCGGATGCCAGAAGCATTTTTATTCTGAGCCGAGCGAAGAATCTCTTTCGGGAGGGAGGGATCCTTCATCGCGGAGAACGCTTCTCAGGATGACAAGTTTCTGCCTCAGGAATAGCGCACCTCCTGATCCAGGGCGAGGTACCGAAAACATTGCTGATCTCGGTCGTCATAATCACTCACAACGAAGAGGCCAACCTGTCGCGCACCCTGACCAGTGTGATGCCGCTGGTTGTGAATGGGCAAGGCGAAGTCGTTGTGGTTGACTCTGGTTCCACCGACCGCACCCAAGAAATCGCCAACTCACATGGTGCGAAAGTATTCGTTGAAGAATGGAAGGGCTATGCCGCACAGAAGAATTCAGCCATAGAGAAGGCCAGCGGCGATTGGATACTCAGCCTTGACGCCGACGAGGAAGTCGAGCCTTCACTCGCGGAGGCCATTTCCGCTACATTGGACAGTCTGGGGAGGGTGCGGCGCCTATCCCAACAAGCTGACGCTCATCCGTTCATGGTGCAAGCCGCCAATGCTGAGATGGGCAAATACCTTGACGGAAACGCCAGCCCATCTCTTTCCGGTTTGTGGGTCTCCCGCAAAAACCAGTTTCTAGGACGCTGGATCAAGCACGGCGGCTTTTGGCCTGATCCAAAACTCCGGCTGTTTCGCCGCGGAGCCGGAAAATTTGAAGACCGTTCAGTCCACGAAACTGTACAACTTAACGGCGAGACTACCCGCATACGTCAGGGCGCACTGATACATCATTCTTATCCAACCCTGGCTGAATACATCGATCACATGAACCGCTATTCCTCACTGGGAGCGGAAATGGTCGTCAACTCGGGCCGGCAAAATCGTGCCTTCGTTAACATCGTGTTTCGCCCTTTATTGACCTTTCTCTACAACTACGTTTTCCGCCTGGGATTTCTCGACGGCCGCGAAGGGTTTCTGCTCCACGTTTACCACTCGATCTATGTGTCATGGAAATATGCCAAGGCTTGGGAACTTCGCTCCGCAAACCAAAACTAGCTATTTCTGCGCCAAAAAACCCGTTCCGAAGCGACGAACTCGTTCGACAAGTGCACGCCGGTAACCGGCCGGACATAGGGTGCGGCTTGCCGCCATCCGACGC
Source organism: uncultured Acidobacteriaceae bacterium (assembly GCA_963824805.1). Taxonomy (GTDB): domain Bacteria; phylum Acidobacteriota; class Terriglobia; order Terriglobales; family Acidobacteriaceae; genus DATBAT01. Next base: position 28,748 of record CAWGQZ010000049.1, read on the forward strand.
TGGTCCTATCATCAGGAAAGCGAGGTAGAGATGGCCCCAGATCAGCCAAAGAAGCCGGGGATTGCCGAATCGCCAGTTGCCGACGTGTTTGAAAATCGCCATCCTTCCGAGGGCGAAACCCGCTGGGCCGAAAAGATCCTGGCTCCCACTTTAGAGAAGGCCCCAGAACGCCCTATTGGCACCCCTTCTGGGGTCAACCTCGACGAAAGCCGCCATGCCCGTTTCACCACGATCTCCGGAATTCCAATTCGTCGTCTCTATACCGAAGCCGACCTTCCGGAGGATTGGACCTACGAAAAATATCTCGGTTTTCCGGGAGAGCCGCCTTACACCCGCGGCATTCACGCCAGCGGATACCGCGGCAAAATGTTTACCATGCGTCAATTCTCCGGTTTTGCCTCGCCGGAAGAGACAAACCAGCGCTACAAGTATCTGCTCGAACACGGCGGAGGCGGACTGTCGGTAGCCTTCGATCTCCCGACTTTAATGGGATACGACTCCGACCACCCGGCAAGCGAAGGCGAGGTCGGCAAGTGCGGAGTGGCCATCGATTCCCTCGAAGACATGGAAATTCTGTTCGGCGGAATCGACCTGGAAAAAACCACCGTTTCCATGACCATCAACTCGCCCGCGTCCGTGCTTTGGGCGATGTACTTGGTGGTGGCCGAGAAGCAAGGTGCTGACTGGAAGAAGATTTCCGGAACGCTTCAAAACGACATCCTCAAGGAATATATCGCGCAGAAGGAATACATCTATCCGCCGGCGCCGTCGATGCGCCTGGTAATCGACACCTTCGAGTTCGGGTCCAAATTTACTCCGCGGTTCAACACCATTTCGGTCAGCGGATATCACATTCGCGAAGCCGGCTCCACCGCCCTGCAAGAACTCGCGTTCACTCTCTACGACGGAGTGGAGTATGTCGAATGGGCCCGCCGACGTGGTCTTGACGTCGACGAGTTCGGCCCGCGTCTCAGCTTCTTCTTCAATGCGCACAATGACTTCTTCGAAGAAATTGCTAAATATCGCGCTGCCCGCAAGATCTGGCGGCAGGTGATGAAAGACCGTTTCGGCGCGAAGAACTCGCGTACTTGGTTGCTGCGCTTTCACACCCAGACTGCAGGAGTTTCCCTTACCGCGCAGCAGCCCATGAACAATATTGCCCGTGTGGCCCTGCAGGCGATGGCGGCGGTTTTGGGAGGGACGCAGTCGCTGCATACCGATTCCTACGACGAAGCCCTGGCATTACCCACCGAGGAAGCCGCTCGTATTGCCCTCCGCACCCAACAGATCATTGCCTATGAATCCGGAGTGACGCAGACGGTTGACCCTCTAGGCGGATCTTATTTCCTGGAACGTCTGACCCTCGATTTGGAAAAGGGCGCGTTCGACTACTTTGCAAAACTGGACGCGATGGGGGGGATGGTGAAAGCCATCGAACGTGGATATCCGCAAAGAGAGATTGCTGAAGCTTCGTACCAATACCAGCGCGCCGTGGAAGCGCGGGAAAAGATTATCGTTGGTGCCAACGACTTTATTGTGGAAGAAGAATCGCCCTCGACCCTTTACATCGACGAAAGCGTCGCCCGGCAGCAGTCCGCCAAATTAAAAGCGTTGAGGGATCGCCGATCTAACGAGGAAGTCAGGCGCTGTCTGGATGCGTTGAAAAGGGCCGCTGGGGAAGAACCTCGCGCCGAAACATCCGGCAACATCTCGCCCGCCAACACCATGCCTTACATCATCGATGCGGTTCGGGCTTATGCGACCGTTGGTGAAATTTGCGAGGCATTGCGTACCGCGTACGGTACCTATACCGAAGTAAGCGTTACGTAATCAGCGGCCTGCCGCCGCCGCTCTTTTCTTAGAGGCTTTCTTTTCCTGGTACATTGCGGCGTCAGCCCGCTCGATGACCTGCTGCAAGCTTTCGCCCGGACGCCACTGCACCACGCCAATCGATGCCTCTACCCGTACCTTTACTTCGGGCTTACCGGTGCTGCACTGCAGGGTATAGTCGCCAAAAACCCATTTTCGAATACGCTCGACCAGCGCGACGGACGCAGAAGAGTCGCAGTCAAGGATCACGATAAATTCATCGCCGCCCCAACGCCCAGCCATGCCGGAAGAACCCAAATTCGAACGCAACTCCTGGGAGAATTGCTTCAACAGGTTGTCTCCGGCAGGGTGGCCGTGGGTATCGTTGACCTGCTTGAGCCCGTTAAGATCTATGCTGGCGATGCAAAACGTTTGCCGATTCGAAATGCGTCCCTGAATCCGCTCTTCGATGTTAGGGCGGTTGGCAAGTCCGGTGAGCGAATCACGCAACGCTAACTCCTCCACGGCACGCAACCTGGTCTCGTAAGTCGATACTTCCGCCCTCAGCTGCGCGACCGAGTTCTTGCTATCCTCTGCCATCCGATCCACGTAGCTTTTTAGCTCGCTTGCGCCCTGAAAGAGTGAGGTGCGAATCTCGCTCAGGTCTTCCAGGTTGGCAATTGTCCGCAGGCGGGTGGTGAACTCGCTGAATTGGCTGTTGTAGCGCTGATCGCGGTCCCCAAGCGATTGCGCGGTGTGGGCCAGGACGATCAGTAACTCCTTTACTTCTTTAGCCTTAGCTTTGAAGTATTCTTCCGAGCGCCCACCCCATTGCAGCAACAGTTCTTCCACCCTGGCCTCGGTCTTGATCACCAGTGCTGGGGTAAGTTCTCCGGAAAGTCCAGGTTCCAATTTTGCCAACGCTTGTTCGAGATCCGATCCAACCCCCGGACATGCCCGTGTGCCGCTTCTTCCCATCGCTTGCAACGCTGAGCGATACGACTTCAGGATCGCAACAAAAAGCTCACTGGACTCGGCTTCGGGCGAGTCTGGAATCGCATTTTCCATGTCCAGATACTTCTTCAGCGAAATCACGATTTGTTCTCCGGTCTCTTACCCGTCCAGGACAATAGCGGAAGCAACACTGTCATTCTCAAACAGCTAAACGGTCCAGTTCAGGGGGAACTATGAGTGTAGGCTATCGGACCTCATGAGGCAGAACTTTAGAGGCGGGGGAGGTTACTTTGGCGTCAAACGGTGTCAATACGGAGGGATAACGACTAGACGTAGGAAGCTACTGCGGCATCGTCATCTTCAAAAATCTCAAAAAGGTTCATAACCGCGACCAGTTTGAGAGTTTGAATCACCATTTTAGAGGGTTTGACCAGCTTGATCGAGCCGCCGCGTTGCTTCATAGCCGTTAGGCCGCGAACCAGCACGCCGATGCCGCTGGAGTCCATAATCGGGACCTCCTCAGCGTTCAAAACAATCTGCGTCTCGTTGTTCTGCAGCATTTCGTCGAGCAAATGCTTAAAACTGTCGGCGGCGACGCCAAGCTTGAGGTTTCCACGAAGCTTAATAACCTGGGAATTGCCTTGCTTCCTTACGCTAATGTCCAAGATCGGTCCTCATCATGGCTTAGAACTGGCTATAAACGAAGCTAATGGCGCTGATGGGGGCAGGTAATAACATTGACACCGCCTAACCCCTTTGTTACATTGCCCGTCACGTTAAGGGAACGCACTGGAAATTGCAAGCGCAGCGCCTCTTTCCCCAGGTTTACCCGATCTTTAAATTGCCAATGGACCCGGTTGTATGGCCACGCAGATTCCAGATTCTTCGTTGCTTTTGGGTGAATTTGCCGCCAATCTGCTCGCCGAACGGGAGGTTGCGCCACGTGCCCGCATTATCTCCTCTAAGGTCGCTGAACTGCTGCCCGGTGCGGCCGTTGTGGTTTATGTCGTTGAAGATGCGTCCAACCCGGAATGGACCCCGAAGTCAATCCTGGGAGATGTAAAGGTCTCCCACAACAAGGTTGAATATTACGAGGGCACGCTAGGAGAACTGGCCAACAGCCGGGAGCCTTTTTCGTGCGAACCCACCGCCCTTACACGCGAGGACTACGCTCACCTCGACATCCGCCGCACCATCCTCGCCCTGGCTTACGTTCCCCTGATCGCCAACGAGGTGGTAGTAGGCGCTATCGAGGTGATTTCCTTTGAAACCGCCTTTGACGAGGAAGGCCTGGTGCCGGTGGTGGAATTGGCCGACACTGCCGCGATCGCCATCGCTTCCGGCCTTAGCTACGAGAACGAGCGTAATGGGAGCCTTCAGTCGATTTCCCGGCTGGCACAACTCTACGACATCGAAAAGGTTCTGAACTCTACCCTTGAGATGGATGAGCTTCTTCCCATTATTGCCTCCAAGTTTGCCGAAATCCTCAATGTGCAGGCAGCCAATGTTTGGATGGTGGGCGGCGATCAGAATCTGGTCCTGTCTCATTCCTCCGGGCTTCGACCCAGCCGTCCAGCAGGGATCAGTGCAGCGGACCGGCGAAGGCATAGCGGCTGAGGTTTCAGACAGCGGAGAGGCCCTTCTCATCGACTCTCCCGAAGATCCAAGATTGCAGAGGCGAAATGCGGGAATCGAGAGCGGGGCGGCGTTTTCGTTGATGGTGGCGCCGATTATTGATCGCGAAAGCCTGGTCGGCGTGGTCGAGGCCGTGAACCATATGGATGGCCGGGTCTTCAACGAAGATGACCTGTCTCTCCTCAACGCAATTTGCGAGACCGCAGCTGGAGCCCTGCACAATGCCAGCCTCTTCCTGGCGGAACGCAAGGTCGAAATCCTGGAAACTCTGGTGACCGTCAGCCACGAAATTACTTCCACGCTGAACCTGGAGCGCATGCTGCAGACCATCGTCAACGCTCCGCAGGCGGTGATTCCTTACGAGCGGGCGGCGATTGCGCTGGAGCAGAACGCGGCCGCTTCAAGCTGGCGGCCGTGACCGGGCTGACGCAGGTCAATGCCGACGCTCCTGAAATTGCACCCTTCAACGAATATTCCGTGGGCATCGCTTTCCGAAGAAGGAGATGCACGTTCGCCAGCATGGCGAGGAAATCGACGCCCCGCGGGAAGAGACCAGGGCCAAATTCCACAAATACTTCCGAAACCCGGCATGAGGGCTTTCCACTCCTTGCCATTGACCGACGATACCGGGCCGGGTCGGCAGTGCTTAGGTGGAAAGCAGTGATCCGGACTTTCTCTGACCGGTCGCAGTTGGAAATTCTGCAAAGTGCTGGCAGGACAGGCCACCGTCGCGCTGCGCAATGCCCAAATGTATAAGGAAGTGCCATTCATTTCCGTTCTTGAGCCGGTGCTCGAACGAAAGCGGAAATTCATGGCCATGGAGAAGCGGCGGCGAACATTGCTGCTGGTCGCATGGCTGCCGCGCGTGGTGATTTTCTTCCTGTATTTCCCTGGCCTCTGCGGGTCGAGGGAGATGCAGTCGTCGCTCCCGTGCAGACGGCGCAGGTGCAGCCTCGAGATCGAAGGTGTGATCAGAAAGTTATGGTGCGGGAAGGAGAACGCGTAACTCGCGGGCAACTCCTGGCGGAAATGGAGCCCTGGGAATACCGGTCGGCCCTGGCTGCTGCGGAAGCCAAATACCGAACAGCGCTGTTGCAATCCAATCGGGCGCTCTCGGGCAACGATGGGACCGAGGCCGGCATTCAGCGGGTGCAGGCGGACTTTTGGAAGTCGGAGGTGGCCCGCGCGAACCAGTTACTGGAAAGCACGCAATTACGCTCTCCCATTGATGGAATCGTGGCTACTCCGCATGTCGAGAACTTTGTAGGACGGCGGCTGCAATACGGGGACAGCTTTGCGGAAATCGTAGACGCCTCGCGCGCAGTGGTCGATGTGGCCATCGACGATACCGACGCGACTCTGCTGCGACCAAATGAAACCGCCGCCATCAAGCTCAACGGATTTCCCACCAGGATTTTTCGCGGAGAAGTGTCGATTGTGAGCCCCAAAGGCGAGACTCAAGGAGACCGCCACGTTTTCTTTGCCCGGGTGGCGATTCCGAATGCCGACAGTCTGATTCGCACCGGCATGGAAGGCCGCGGGAAGGTGCGCGTCGGGTGGCGGCCAGCCGGCTATGTTCTGTTGCGCAGTCCTCTGTTGTGGATTTATTCGAGGTTATGGTCCTGGTTCGGTTGGTAGGAGGTTTTCGATGATTCGGCGTTGGACTGACGGAATTCTGTTGCTGGGTATGTCTTCGCTGTTGGTGGCGTGCGGTGAAAATAGCGCCCACGAAGTTGTGGCGGCCACTCCGCTTGCGGCTGCAGCAAGTACGGTCGCGCCAGCGTCCGAGGCTCTCTTCGTGGCCTCAGGTCCGCTAGTGGTGGAGCATCAGGTGGACGTTGCCGCCCAGCGCGATGGATTAGTTTCCAAAATTCTCATCGAACCTGGGACGCGCGTAAGAGCCGGACAAACTCTTGCTCTGATGGACGACCGGCAGCTGACCGCCGACCTGGAAGCCGCCCGAGCCAAGACGCGTAGCATGGAAGCCGACTTGAAGAACTGGCAGGCGGAAACTAAGGTTTTGCAGAGCGATTATGAGCGCGCACAGAAATTGTGGGACGCGCAGATTATCTCTAAAGAGCAACTCGATCACGACCGCTACAAGCTGGAGTCCGATCAATACGATGTACAACGCTCCCGGGAATTGCTGGCTAATTCTCGTCACGCCGAAAACTCAGTTGAACTCGAACTGGAGAAGACCCGCATTTCTGCCCCGTTTGAAGGGATCGTGGCCCGCCGCTATGTTCGCGCCGGACAAGAGGTCACCCATGGAGACCGTCTGTTCTGGGTCACGGCGGAAGCGCCGCTGCGGGTGCGCTTTACTTTGCCTGAACACTTCATGGGGCGGATCAAAAAGGGCACGCAGCTTTCCCTGACCACCGTCGACCTGCCCGACGAGAAGCACAACGTCCGTGTAATCGAAGTAAGCCCGGTGGTCGATCCTTCGAGCGCAACGATAGAAGTCCTTGCCGAATTGACTGGCAATCATGGACAGTTGCGCCCAGGGATGTCCACTAACATCCTCGTCCCCAACCCGCAATGAACATCACCGAAGCGCTGAACCAGGTCTTACCGGAAATACCGGCAAAAATCATCAGCCAGCGCTTCCCCCGGCTTCATCCCGAAGTCGTGTTCAAAGAACACGTGCAGGATGGCGAGGTCGTGGTGCGCGCGTTTGTTCCGGGGGTTGAAGCCATTTTTAACTTCACTCCGCAGAACTGGACATTCGTGCAGCAGTTCAACGGCCTGCGAAGTTACACCGAGGTGGCGGAGCTTTACGCCCAGGCAACCGGAATTCAATACAACGAGGAGGAAGTCCGCGAACTGGCCGAGAACCTCGAGTCGATGGATTTCTGGTATAAGACGCCGCTCGAAAAAAACGTTGCGCTCATGCAGAAAACCGCCGCCGAGCGGCGGAAGATGCTTCGCCAGAAAAAGCATGCTTGGGGCGACCTCTCCATGCTTACGTTCCCAGCGGTGAATCCCGACAAATTCCTCGACTGGGTGCATGAGCACGGCAGCTTTATCTATACTTGGTGGTTCACTCTAATTACGCTGGCTGCATTTCTGTTTATGGGCGGCATCTTTGTGACCCATTGGGGCGAAGTGGGGCACGACACTTTTCAGTTCTACAACTTTGCCGATAAAACCTGGGGGGACGTGGCTGCGTTTTGGCTGCTGGCTACCGTGCTCATGTGCATCCATGAGGTCGCACATGGTCTCACATGCAAGCACTACGGCGGGCATGTCCGGGCAATGGGCTTTGCCCTGATCTATCTGAGCCCGGCTTTTTTCACCGATACCACCGAAGGTATGGTCACCGGCAGCCGCCATCAGCGGCTGATGATCAGCGTCTCCGGCGTCTGGTCGGAGCTGATGGTTTGCGCCATTTTTACCCCGCTATGGTGGGGTACCGCGCCTGGGACTGCCCTGCACGATTTTGCTTACACGATCATTTTGATTACCGGGATTGGCGTCGTGCTCATCAACTGGAATCCGCTGATGAAGCTCGACGGGTACCACATGCTCTGCGAGATTCTCGGCGTCGGCGATCTGAAAGAAACTTCCACCATTTATGTTTCTTCCTGGGTGAAACGCCATATCTGGCGCCTGCCGGTCGAGGTGCCGTATGTCCCCAAGCGGCGCCGCCTAGGATTCACCATTTACGCCCTGCTCTCTGGTATTTACAGCTATACAGTGCTCTACATTCTGGCGCGCTTTGTAGGGAATGCATTCCGTAATTTCAACCCTGACTGGTCATTTATTCCGGAGTTAGCCACAGCCGGTATCATCTTCCGCTCGCGCATTCGCACCCTGGTGAACTTTATGAAATTTGTCTATCTCGACAAGAAAGATCGCATTCGGGCCTGGTTTACCCCGCGTCACTCACTTGTTGTTGCGGCGGCGATGCTGATTGTAATGATTTTGCCGGTGTGGCATGAAACCGCGGAAGGACGCTTTCGTCTCGAGCCCGCGCGCACGGCGATGGTTCGCACCATGATTCCCGGAACCGTTACTGCAGTCTATGCGAGTGAGGGCCAGCCTGTGGTCGCCGGTGAACCTCTCGCCCGGCTGCGCAACCTGGCGTTGGAGTCCAAACTCGAACACAACCAGGCTGATTTCAAGACCGCCGCGGCGCAGGTAACTTCCGCGGTTCTGCGATACGGCGAAAGCGGTGCTGCCCTTCAGGACCGTGAGCGGCTCAACCAGCAACAAGCAAACCTCGCCTCCGCCCGTGCAAACCTAGAACTCAAGAGTCCACTCTCTGGAATTGTTTTGACTCCACGCCCAAACGAGCGTGTGGGAGCGTACATCCCCGAGGGTACCGAACTGATCGAGGTTGGAGATGTCTCGCGGCTGAATGCCCGGGTTTATGTCTCCGAGCCCGACATGCATATCGTTGGCTCTGAGTCTTTTGCCCGCTTGCAAGTCGAGGGGACTTTCGGCATCCGGAAGGCCCGCAGGATTTCTATCTCGCCCGCAAGCACGGAAATCGAAGCCGGCTTGATCGACATGACCAAGTATGAAGGGTTGCGTGCCCCGAAGTTCTACGTCTTGGACTTGTTGGTGGAAAACGGCGACGGTGCCTGGAAGCCAGGCCAGGTTGGAACTGCACGCATTTATGGACAACGCAAGAGTCTGGCCGGACTGGCGTGGGGTGGAGTAGCAAGCTTCGTGGGGCGCAAGGTCTGGTAACGAAAAAAAGGGTCGCGGCTTCCGCAACCCCTTTCCCTTCCCCATTCCGATTAGTACATCGCGCGCAGGTTGCGGCTGGCAGCGCTCTTGCTCGCGAGGTGTTTGCTGGCGGCGTTCTTGCTAGCCATGTGCTTGCTGGCGGCATTCTTGCTGGCCATGTGCTTACTCGCCATATGCTTGCTGGCAAGATGTCTGCTGGCCAGGCTCTTCGTGGTAGGGCTGGCGGACGCAATGGACGAACTGGTGGCAACAAGGGCTTTCTTGGTGGAGCTGAGGTTGGTGATGAGAGACTTCTTTTGGATGGCCATTGTTATCTCCTCGAAGTTTTTTGAGTGCTAAGGTGTCGATCGATGCCTCTCGATCTGCCTTTAATAGGAGCAACCGAATGGCCAAAGTCGACCAAGCCATCGAATCTTCGTTTTCCTGCCGGAATCCGCCTAAAAACAACGATGGAAGCTCTGGCCTTCATCAGGGTCAAGTCCAAATCGGCGTGTTTTAGTCAAAAATTAACCCCTCGATGGTTAATTTTTAACCCTTCCGGATGTCCGATAGTCCATATTTCCGGCAAAGGTATTTCATTTTCTGCGAGGGGATGCGGAGCAAACTCGCCGCCGCCGCCTTTCGCCCACCGGTACGCTGTAGGGCGGCTTGCAGATAGGCGACTTCGATCCGTGCCATCTCCTCATCGAACGAGACTCCCTCGTCGGGAATCAGAAGCGCCTCCTGCTTGGCGCTGCTGGCATGGAGGATTGACTGGGGTAGATGTTTCAATCGAATTACCGGGTCGGACACCATCAGTACCAGCCGCTGCACCAGGTTTTCCAGCTCCCGCACATTGCCCGGCCAGGAATAGTCTTCCAGCACCTCGACCACATCATGCTCCACCTGTTTGAGGGGGACATCATTGGCTGTGCAATAGACGCGCAGGAAATGGTCGATCAGCAGCGGAATATCGCTTTGTCGCTCCCGCAACGGAGGCAGGTCAATGGGAATAACGTTTATGCGGTAATAGAGGTCTTCGCGGAAGCGTCCCGCCTCGACCATCGCTTCCAGATTGTCATTGGTGGCCGCGATCAGGCGGAAGTCGATCTTGCGTGAATTCTTGCCGCCCAGCCGGGTGACCGTTCGCTCCTGTAGCGCCCTCAGCAACTTGCTTTGCAGCCCCAGGCCCAGGGACGAGATCTCATCCAAGAATAGAGTGCCTCGGTCGGCCAGCTCAACGTGCCCCGGACGGGCACTGTCAGCCCCAGTGAAGGCCCCTCGTTCGTGGCCAAAAAGTTCGCTTTCCACCAGATTTTCGGGAAGCGCCCCGCAGTTCAAACTGATGAAGGGTTTCTCGCTGCGGGCGCTCAAAGCCACGATTGCCCGCGCGACTAATTCTTTTCCGGTGCCGCTTTCCCCCCGGAGCAGGACAGTTGAATTGCTGCGGGCGACCCGGCGCACCGAGTCGTAGACCGCCTGCATGGCGTCGCAGCCGCCGATCAGCTCGCCGAAGGTGAATTTCTCAGCCACTTCTTCGCGAAGCTGGCGTTCCTCGACCTCAATCCGCCGTTGATCAATAGCTCGTTCAAGGACAATCCGCAGTTCCTGGGCCTCAATGGGTGCTTCGAAAAATTCGTCCGCACCGGCCGCACGTGCCTTGAGCCGCTCGGCACGGTTGCGGGAACGTGTCAGGGCAACAATCACTAGATCTTGGTAGGCAGACCGCAGTTCCTGAAGCCGTTCTGCAGCGGCTGAAACGGTACCGGCAACGTCATCCATGTCGAGAACGACGGCATCAGCAGCCGTTCGCTCGATCTCGGCGAAAGCTGCTTCGACGCTTGGTACCAGAACACTTTCCAGCGTCGCCGGTAGAACCTGGCGAAACTCCGCCAGAGCCTCCCGGTCAGTGGTGACCAGAATTACCCTCTTAGGTTCGTTGAAGGGTTGATCGGAAACGGGCTTTGGGTTCCGCTGAACCATCTAAGTTGCGTGGAATTATATGGGACGGCAAGCCCTTGGGATAAGAAAAGCAAGGTGTAAAGACCTACCTCGGCTAGGTCTCTCTACAAGATTTTCTTGCCAAATGCCGAGAGCGCCAACTCCACTGCCAGGTCAGCGGTCCGGTTGTGCTCATCGATCACGGGGTTGACTTCGACGATCTCGAAACTCAACATCCGCCCATGATCGGCCATGATTTCCATGGCAAGGTGGGCTTCGCGGTAAGTGGCGCCGCCACGAACCGGGGTTCCAACCCCTGGGGCATCTTCGGGGTCGATCCAGTCCATGTCGAGCGAAACATGATAGCCCACGGTCCCGCGGCCGGCAGCGCGCAAAGCCTCTTCCATCACGGTACGCATACCGCGCTCGTCAATGTCCCGCATGGTGAACACTTCGATGCCGGCGCGCCGGACATTTTCTTTTTCCACCGCATCGATGTCACGCACTCCAACCAGGACACAATTATCCGGATTCACCTTGGGAGAGAAGTTGTAGATGTGCGACAGTTCGGGCGGTCCCAGTCCGGTGATGGCGGCAAGCGGCATGCCGTGGACATTGCCGCTAGGGGAGCTTTCCGGAGTGTTGATGTCAGTGTGGGCGTCTATCCAGATCAATCCAATGCGCTGGTTCTGTCGACGGTAAAACTCGGAAACCCCGGCCACTGTTCCGGCAGCGACCGAGTGATCCCCGCCAAGCACGAGAGGGACTACGCCCGCGTCCAGGGTTTTTAGGACTAGATCGGCCAGCTTGGTGCAGGTAGCCGTGATCTCTTTCAGATATTTGGCGTTAGGGTCGCCGACCGTTTTCTGTTCGGGAATGGCAACCGCCACATTGCCACCATCCTCGACAACGTGACCTAATTCTTCGAGCCTGGCCTCGAGACCTGCAACTCGAACAGCCGAAGGCCCCATGTCGACACCACGGCGCGACTGTCCCAGGTCGAGGGGTACACCCATGATTCGAATCTTCTTGGCGGCAACACTGGAAAACGTGGGCTTAATGCGTGTCATAAATTTTGCTCAGCGACATGGAGAGCAGAATCGGACTTCACGAGTCGTCGGTAGCTAGTCTCCAGATCTTCTGTACCTCTATGGGTACAGCCGATGTAGCATGCGTGCGAAGGGAATGGTTTCCCGCACATGCTCGAGACCACAAATCCATGCGACGACCCGCTCAATTCCCATGCCGAAGCCGCCGTGCGGCACACTGCCATACTTCCGCAGATCGAGATACCACTTGAAGGCTTCCTCCGGCAAGTTGTGCTCGCGGATCCGCTGCACCAGCAGATCATAGGAAGCCATGCGCTGCGAACCACCGATGATTTCTCCGTAGCCTTCCGGCGCCAGAACATCGACGCATAACGCCAAATCCGGACGCTGCGGATCCGGCTCCATGTAGAACGCCTTCACCTGCGCTGGATATCGATGGACCATCACCGGGCGATCGAACTTGCGACGAAAGGTAAGTCTCGTCAGGCGAGCCGAAATCTCCACCCCACTCAAACTTGGTTTCAACCACTCCCTTGGCGTGGCCCTCCTGCAATCCTGTACAGCTTCATCGTAGGTAATGCGGGGAAAGGGGCTTCGATCTTTCTCCAACTTGCTGACCTCGCGTCCAATGGTGGTGAGATCGGCACGACGATTTTGCAGGCATCGTTTTACTACGAAGCTGACCAGGTTCTCCGCCAGGTCCATCAAGTCATCGAGCGTCGCGTAGGCGAGTTCCGGTTCCACCATCCAAAATTCTGTCAGGTGGCGGCGAGTCTTCGACTTCTCCGCCCGAAACGTTGGTCCAAACGAATACACCTTACCCAATGCCATGCGCCGTGGCTTCGATGTAGAGCTGCCCGGACTGGGTCAGATAACGCCTGCTCGTCGAAGTAATCCACTGGGAACAGCGTGCTGGTCCCTTCGCAAGCTGCCGGCGTCAGAATCGGGGATCGGTAAGGGTGAATCCGTTGTCATCGAAAAAATTGCGCACCGCACGGATGATTTCCGCCCGTACCCGTAGGATCGCTGCCTGCCGTGGCGTGCGCACCCACAGATGGCGATGCTCCATCAGGAAATCGACACCATGTTCTTTCAGGGAAATTGGATAAGGGTCGTCATCCGGCGACGCGTTGCACGACCTGGACGTTGCTGACATCGAGTTCGAATCCGCCAGGGGCCCGCTTATCCGCGCGGACCTTGCCCTCCACGATGACGCTTGATTCCTGCGTCAGGCCTTTTACGGCGTCGAAAACTTCGGGAGCAACTGCACTCTTGGGAACTACGCCCTGAATGGTCCCGCTTCCATCGCGGAAGATCGGGAACAACAGCTTGCCGCTTTCCCGCAAGTTGTAGAGCCACCCGCGGATAGTGACCGTCTGCCCTTCGTGTTTGCCGATATCAGAAATGGTACTTACTGTCATAGATAGACTCGTCCAACCTAAGACGGAAGAAAGAAATTCGTCGCTAGCTCTCGTCCAGTTTCCGGAAAGCTTTCTGCATTTTGTCTGCGGGGTTCAGATGCTCCTCGCCCTCAATCTCCAACAGAACTGGCGGGACATGCGGCGCAGTCCGCAACAAGTCCATGAACTCCTTCCAGTCAATCGATCCTTCTCCCGGCCACAGATGCGAATCACGGTCCGCCTTGTTGTCGTGGATGTGGGTCGAGCGTATATGCTGCTTCAGGGTTTCGAATGCCTCAGGAATGTTCCCCGACATGTGAGCATGACCAACATCAAAGCAAACTCCGACATCGCTGAAGTGAGCAGCGGTAATCATCTCCACCAACTTTTCGGGGGCGCTCAAATCATTGGGAATATTCTCAACCAGAATTCGCACTCCAAGCGGTTTGGCAAACGCTCGCAAGATGTTCAATCGAAGTCATGGCCGCTTCAAACTTGTGGTCGCTGAAAGATTCGTTTGGCGTCCCGATATGCTGGATCAGGAAAGGGAAGGGAAGCACCTCGGCTACTTCCAAGGCGCGTTTTATTTCGTCCATCGCATCCACCCGGTGGGCGCGATCGGTCGATGCGATATTGACCGGAGGCTCTCCCGACCCTCCCCATTCATAGTCGGAGTAGAGGGGCGAATGCAGAGAGTGCAACGGAACTCCCGTACTCTTAAACCAGTCGGCAATTTCCAGAACGTGCTGCTTGCGGTTGGTGTAGTCGAAATGCTGGCGCGCCGCGAAAATCTCAATTGCCTGTGCGCCGCCTTGCACCAGCCTGTCGAGCAGGCCGGGATGCAGCCTCTCTTTGACCATCACAAACGTTGACATCGCCTTAAGCATCGTCGCTTTCCTCAGTAGCCTACCGGCTTGCCGTTATTCCGGCCATCGCTTGCACCCAGCCGCTCGCCCGTCTTCCAGTCTATCGCGATGCACTCGCCATCGCTCCAGTAGGAGCTTTCTTCCTCAATCGTGTGTCCCATCCGTCGCAACAAAGCGAGGGTGTCGGGGGAAAACCCTGGTTCCACCTCGCTCGACTCCGGCAGCCACTGGTTGTGAAACCGGGGAGCGTTCACCGCTCGCTGGATATCTAGACCATAGTCGACTACCCCCATCAGAATGTTGGCCACCGTGGAGATAATACGCGCCCCGCCCGGCGAGCCCAGCACCAGAAATAGCTTTCCATCCTTTAAGACAATGGTTGGTGCCATGGACGATAAGGGCCGCTTTCCGGGCCCGACCGCGTTCGCCGGCCCTTGTACCAGTCCGAACATATTCGGCACACCAGGTTTGGAGGCAAAGTCGTCCATCTCGTCATTCATCAGGAAGCCTAGCCCTTCGACAGTGACCCGTGACCCAAAGCTGTCGTTCAAGGTCGTCGTAACAGCTACCGCATTTCCTTCGGAATCAACGACAGAGTAATGGGTGGTGTGTTCGGGTTCGTGGATCGGTTGTAACCGGCTGTACTGTTCCAGTTGCGAAAAAACTGTTGGCCGTTGCAAGTCTTTGCTGTGACTGGCATGGTCCGGATCAATGGTCTCCCGCCACGCCGCGCCATATTTCTTGTCGAGTAACTGGGCGACCGGAATCTTCGAGAAATCAGGATCTCCTAAAAATTCCGCGCGATCGAAATAGGCCCGCCGGAAGGCTTCGAGCGTTAAGTGCATTGCCTCGGCAGAGCGGTTTCCCAACTGCCCAAGGTTGAAGCCTTCGAGGATGTTGAATATCTCAATCAGTGCAATTCCAGCGGAGGATGGTGGCGGAGCCCCAATTACCTCATATCCGCGATAGGTGCCGCGGATGGGCTCACGCTCCTTGACCTCATAGTTGGCAAGGTCTTCTGCCGTGATCAGTGCGCCGCCCTTCTGCAGGGCCGCGGCCAGCTCCCGCGCGAGGGCGCCGTGGTAGAAATCATCCGGTTTTTCAGAAATCCGCTGTAGGGTGCGGGCCAGATCGGGCTGGCGGAATGTTTCTCCGGGTTTGAAAAAATTGCCGTCACGCTGAAAGACGCGGCGTGACTCGGTGAATTTGGCAAGATCCTTATCTTGCAGGTCCTGGGCATCCTCCCAAGCAAGAGGAAATCCCTCTCGTGCCAACTTGATGGCAGGGGCCATCACCCTAGCCAGCGACAGCTTGCCGTACTTTCGTTCCGCATGAACCATGCCCGCCACCGATCCCGGCACGCTGATGGCTTTGTATCCGATGATGCTGGCGTCAGCGACCACTTCGCCCTGTGCATCGAGATACATATTGGCGGTTGCGGCTGCAGGAGCTTTTTCGCGGTAGTCAAGGAAATGGGTGGCGCCATCGGTCATGCGAATCAGCATGAACCCGCCACCGCCGAGGTTTCCCGCCTGAGGATGCACCACCGCCAGCACGAAGCCGGTGGCCACGGCGGCGTCAACGGCATTGCCCCCGGACTGCATGATTTCTACTCCCGCACGTGAGGCAAGCTCATGCACGCTGGCAACCATGGCATGCGGTGCATGGACGGGGCGCATGGGCGCGGCTGCGGCCAGTCGTACGGTCGCTAAGCTCAACACGATCAGCAGTGCTGATTTCCTGTTGCAGGATGGCATCAAGATCGTTTGCCGGAAGTTTAATGGGGACTCATGAGGCTAGCTGGTTATACGGGCAGAGTCAACTGAGGGCGGCGGCCATTGCCGGGGATGCTGTTGCATATCGACGGTAGCCGCCACCAGTGGTTTCAGGATGAACGCTGGTACGACCTGATCGTGATTCTGGACGATGCCACCAGCGAGATTTATTACGCCAGCTGGTGGAAGAGGAATCGACGGTGACGGTGATGGCAGGACTGAAGGAGGTAGTCGAGCGCAAAGGCGTGTTCTGTGCCTTGTACAGCGATCGGGGCAGCCATTTCTGGCTGACGCCGAAGCTGGGCGCCAAGGTGGACTACCATCGTCGGACCCAGGTGGGACGGGCTCTGCACGAGTTGGGAGTGCAAATGATCCCGGCCTACTCACCGGAAGCGCGCGGTCGCAGCGAACGCAACTTTGGCACCTGGCAGGGACGGTTGCCGCAGGAGTTACGCTTGCGCCAGATACGGACAAGGGAAGGGCAAACCAGTTTCTGCGAAGGTACGTGGCTGAGTTCAATCGCCGTTTTCAGGTCGCGGCGGCACAGCGGGGAAAGAGGAAATCTTGGCGAACCATTCTATTTCCTCGGGGCTTTCCGCTCTTTGCGTTCTTTTGCATTTTCGTGTAGAGACGTCTCTCCGCTGCGTCTCACTTTGACCAATTGTTTCTTAGCCGGGGTCTTTTGTATCACCATGTCATACGAATTTTGAATCAGTTCTCTGATTTCCCGGGCAGAAAGTACGTTCAACCGCTCCAGAGTGATCCACTTGTAACGGCCCACATAGCGGGCTGGAACGATGCCCTCGATCTCGGTCAATTCCGCGAATCGTTCGCCAGTCGTCTTAAGCGAAAGGTGAGGAGGAATCTCATCGAGGCTAAGCGTTGCAAAAATCTTGCCGCCCACTTTGAAGCACAAGGTTTCGCCCCACTGCAGGCTCTCTTTCGCATTCGGAAAGCTAAGACAATGGTCACGCACGAAATCGACGTTCATGAATTCCTTACAAGCACCGGCTTGAGCTTTGTTGAAATTGAACGCCTAGTTTAGCAACTGAGAGGCTGTTGACAGGAATACTCGGATTCCGATATAACGGTTTCCGAGTATGAAGGATCCGGTCGAATTCCAACCCCTGTCACCGGCAACTCTGCACATTCTGTTATCACTTGCTGGAGAAGACCTGCACGGCTACGGAATCATGCAGGAAGTAGCCCGGCAGTCGGATGGGCGCTACAAGCTCGGGCCCGGGACGCTCTACGACAACCTGCAGAAATTGATTGACCGTGGACTGGTGCGGGAGGTCGGCCAACGTTCCGGCGACGAACGCCGCCGTTACTACCGGCTAAGCACTCTGGGCCTCTCCGTCTTGTCGGCTGAAACCGACAGGCTGGATGGCGTGGTGCGCGAAGCAAAATTGCGCATGCAACAGCGACTGCCAAAGGAGGCCTGATGCTCCGCTCCTGCTATCGGACGATCCTTGCAGTGCACCCGCCGCGTTTTCGGCAGAGGTTTGCCGAAGAGATGCTCGGGATATTTGATGAGGCGCATAGCAAGTTTGCAGCCGCGCGACTGGTACTAGATGGAATAGCATCCCTGGCGCGGCAGTGGATACTACGGTCCGAATTCTGGGAACAACCGATTGCGGAGGTAGAAACTCTTCGAAGCAGCGGAGCGCCAGCCTTCTACACCTTCGACAGGTTCCAGCCCCGCAACAGCGCCCTGATGCAAGGAGCAGTTCTATCTCTCGCGATATTTTGCGCCGTCTGTTTCATCATGAAGTATGGGGTCAACCACGCGGTCTATATGCCGTTCGCTTCCATCGTTTCGGAGGGCAGCGGGCATGAATCGGTAACCAGAACCAAGCCCACTGCTCTCTCACAAGAAAGTGCGACTCCCACCCCCGGGCAGAATCAGCGCAGGGCGGACGCCCTCAATCAAGAGCAGAACAAGATCGCGGCCAAACTTCATCGCTTGTTAATGCAAGCGGCCCCAGCGCCACGCCGCCGAACAAGGTGCGCCTGGTGCGAAGGTTCGAGGGCTTCCCGCGCCAATGAAGAACGTCGTTCCTGATGCGGCCGTTCCGCGTTCCTTCCCCAGGTACGCAGGCCTCCGCCACAATATTCATTTCAAAACAGATTCTGGAATCTTATGTTGGAACCTACGTGCTTGACTCTCCGGACCGGGCGACGGTTTCGATTTCCATGACAGCAGGCGAGCTTGCCCTGGAAACTGGCGGGGAGCAAGAATGCTCGCTTACCGTGATCTCCGAAAACAGGTTTGCCGTTTGCAATGGATCAGATCTTTGGATTGAGTTCCTATTGCCCGGAAGTGGGATGGCTCAGCAAATCATCATTCATGATGCCGGTCGAGAAATAAGAGCGCACCGCCGCTAAAGCGACAGCAACGCACGCTCTTGACCCATCCCCCCTTCCTCGCTATCATTTGTAACAGTTTGCTCTAACCGAGCAGACCTTGGATTTCATGCAGAGTGGCTGAGGGACGAGCCCTAAGAAGCCACGACAACCGGATCAGAAGTCTACTTCTGGTCGCCCGGTGTCAACTCTCTCCCGGTTGCGGGGAACATGAGATTCGGGGTGAGAGTGTTTTTCCACCTCGTGCCTCTTTTCCTATTCCTGGAGAAGAGGTTTTATTTTTGGCAAAATCGGCTCGTCCCGGCGCGCGTGAAACGCGAAAGAGAGTGGCCATGGCAAGTTTTGAATTGCGCTGTCGGGAGTGTAACAAGAGCTGGGGAAATCAGCCCCGCTCCATCTGTGACGATTGCTTCTCGCCGCTGGAAGTCTTCTACGATTACGATTCCGTCCGTTCGACGTTTACCCGCGAGCGTATCGCCCAGGGTCCGCCCAGCATGTGGCGCTATTCCGACCTGCTGCCCCTGCCAGAGAACTTCAAGCCCGCCATGCCCACTGGCTTTACGCCCCTTCTGAACGCGCCACATTTGGCAGAGTCGCTCGGAGGCAAGAACCTGTTCCTGAAAAATGACGCGGTCTGCCTTCCTACGCTGAGCTTTAAAGATCGCGTGGTGGCTGTCGCCTTGGCGCAGGCCAAGGCTTTCGGATTCGAAGTGGTCTCCTGCTCCTCTACCGGGAACCTGGCGAACGCGGTTGCCGCCCATGCCGCGCGCAATGGCTTCCAGGCCTGGATCTTCATCCCTTCGGACCTCGAACCGGCCAAGATCGTGGGCACCCAGGTGTTCGGCGCCAAGGTGGTTCGCATTTCGGGAAGCTACGACCAGGTCAATCGCTTGTGCTCGCAGATTGCCGACGAACACAACTGGGGATTCGTGAACGTCAATCTGCGCCCTTATTATGCCGAGGGGTCAAAAACCGTTGGCTACGAAATCGCCGAGCAACTGGGCTGGCGACTTCCGGACAATGTCGTCGTTCCCATGGCGGGTGGATCTCTGATTACGAAGGTGAAAAAGGCATTCGGTGAACTCATCGAACTGGGACTCGTCGAAGACAAGCCGGTTAAATTCTTTGGCGCTCAAGCTACCGGCTGCTCCCCGATCTCGACCGCTGTGAAAGCCGGCAACACCGAAATCGAACCGCAGAAGCCAAAGACCATCGCCCGCTCGCTGGCCATCGGAAATCCGGCCGACGGTCACTACGCCATCAAGACCATCACCGGAAGCGGCGGATGGTCGGAGGATGTCTCCGACGCGGAAGTGGTCGATGGAATTCAGTTGCTGGCCACCACCGAAGGCGTCTTCACCGAAACTGCCGGCGGCGTGACTGTAGGCTGCGCCCGCAAGCTATACGCTTCGGGACGCATCTCTCCTGACGAAACCACAGTCCTCTGCATCACGGGCAACGGGCTGAAGACGACTGATGCGCTTACGGGAAAGTATGAGGTCGAGTCCCCGATCGCACCCAAGCTGGCGGAGTTTGAGGCTTATTTGAGCCGTAGCCTGAACCTGCCCGAGACGGTGGCCGTCTGATGCCGATCACCGTGCAAATTCCGTCAGCGTTGCGCCGCCATACCAACGGCACCGCTAAAATCACCTGCTCGGTGACCGACTTAAACGGGCTCTTCTCAGAACTGGATGCGAAGTTCCCCGAACTCAAACCTCACCTGCGGGACGAAACCGGACAGATTCGACGCTTCCTGAACGTCTACGTCAATGAAGAAGACATCCGCTTCCTGGGAGGGAATAACTATGCCTTCCAGGACGGAGACGAAGTGCTTCTTGTGCCGTCGATCGCCGGCGGCCGATTCTGAGTTGACTCGGTTGAGCATGACGAAAATTACCGGGCCTTAATGATCGCACCCAAAACATCCGGCTTCGATTCATCCCGCACCAGATGCGGATACATTTCCCCGCCGTGATAATCCAGCTTGTAGATTTTGTAGTAGTCAGTATTCTCGACCAGCAGTTCGAATGGGGCAGAACTGTTTTTGGTTGCCTTCAAGGCATCGCGGAACACGTCATCGGTGTACTTGCGGCCGTTGACGCCGACAATTTTCATTCCCGGCCCAATCCCGGCCTTGGCAGCTGGCATTCCTTCGAATGTGTCTGTAATGGTGCCATCTTTCTTCAGCCTTAATCCTACGGAGAACGAGGCCTCGATTCGGTCACGCTGGCCCTCTTCCGCTTTGAGTAATTCCGACGGAGTTCCGTCATACACCAGTTTCCAGCCGCTGTTTTCAATCCCAGTCAATGGTGCTCCGGGCCCGTGGTTGGTAAGCCGCTCCGTCCAGAATCCGCGCCAGTCGTAGGGCGCTACCTGGTTCAGCGTGTTTACCACGTCATCGAAAGTGTAGGTCTTGACCTCCGGCGGACCGCTCTGCCCGCCGTGAAATAAATGGCAGAAGTCATCGATGCTCTTCTGTTGATTAGTTTGCTGACGAATGATGGTGTCTACCCAAAGCCAGTTCAAAACGTCTTCCTCGTAATAATCGAGTCCGCGCCGCCACGAGTTCCACTCCGCCGGAGCTCCTTGCATCGCCGGAACTCCATCGGCAGTGTCCTGCAAATTGCGCCAGGTGCGACCCGGATTGTGATCGAGAGTAGCGGCAATATAAGCCAGCGAATCATTAAACTGGTCTGGTGTTCGGATTCCAGTGCGCCCGCTGAGCACGTCTCCGAGATACGAGGTCAAGCCTTCATAGACCCAGAGCAGATCGGTCTTCATGGGTTGCTCATAATCCGGTGTCGCCAGGTCAAAGGGCCGCCTGTACTTGCCGTTCCAGGAATGTACGTACTCGTGAGTGAGCAGGCCGGCCGCCAACAACCGCAGGCTGGGGTCGATCAAAGCGCGTTCTCCCTCGCGGCTGTCATTTGACTCGTGATGCTCAAGGCCGAAGTGGGCGACGTGATCGCTCAAGCTGTAAAGAAAGTGATAGTCGCGAAAGTGCTGCGCTCCAAAAAGCTTGAGCGCCTGGTCGGTGAGGCTCTTGTAGCGATCGAGAACATCCTGGGGAGCATCAAGAGCAGCCGCGCTATCGGCGGCGATATCCATTTCCTGTTGAGGATTGTCAGCCAGCGGCACCACTCGCAGGAACTCCCCGGTAATGATCGGGGAGTCCACCAGCGTGGTTAGCGAAACCGCTTTGAACCTAATCTCGCTGCCCGATTGCGAGTCCACGGGAAGTGGCGTTCCAAACTTCCATCCCTCCGGCAATTTCAGACTGGCCTGGTAGTTCAACTCATCGGAGGTCCACCCCGCCGGGTACAGCAGCATCGTGTTCCAACTCAGCACAGCCATCTTGTTGGTCGCCGACGGACCTCCGGTGTAAAGCCCTTCTTCTCCCGCGGGAGCAAGGAAATCAAGGGAGGTGTCGACGGTAGTCACTCCCGCTGGGACCTGAACATGCAGCGTCCACCCATCCAACAGGTCGCGCCGCCACTTCAGCTCTTGGCCGCCGGCGTAAAACTTCAATCCAGCCAATTCCTGGATCGGCCCAGTTGGCCCATGCTCGCCAGGAATCCATTTCGGATAGTAGAGAACAAGGTCGCCGGGCTTCGCCGGAATCGCCAGCTTGGCGTGGAAAATCTTACGCGGCGTTTCGGTCGCGTCCAGACTGATGGTGATGGTCGGCGCCGGAGGTTTGGCTACCTCCTTTTCCTTCTTCTTGTCCGCCATGGCGGGAAGAAATGAAAATGCTAAAACAGCGGTGAGAAAAATTCCCCGACGGACGAAGAAAAAGGCCACGTACCCTCCAGAAAATTCCGATTCAACTCATACCCAAACAATTGTTATTCCACAGCGCGGCCGTACCGCGAAGAATCTGCTTTCGGCACCGCCCAGTACTCATGCATTCTAACTGCGGTCCCGGCGGGCGATCCAAAGGGTATGCTCGCGAGAAATAGCATTTTCCGCGTCACCTACAAAGTTGGAGAAGTCCGCGTCGCTACCAAGATGGCTGCCCTGTTCCTCAATGAAACCCAATTCCAGCGCTGCCACGGCATAGGACTGCGCCAACTCTTCATGCTGCCGCACCTGCAGCCAGGCCACCAGAGCGCTAGCTAAGGCCGAGAACACACCCACCAGATTCCACCTGGATCCCGGCGACGCAATCATGAAAGCGCCCGCCGCCAGTGCCATCGCCTGGCTCACCAGGATCACTACAAAATAGCGGCTCTCCGCGGTTTGACTCTTGCGCGCCTTGCGGCCATACCAGCTGCGCTGATCGGCAATACGCTGCGAAAGGTAAGTCTGCCGTCGGCTGTCGAGCGCCATCGCCCGCACTTCACGCATGCGCGGCGAAATTTGTGGCTTGTCGGTGTATTCGCTGCTCACCCCAACCGCGAGCTGATCGGAGTCTTTCACCAGAGCCTTCAAGTCCGCGATGAATTTGGTATCTACATCAGCTCCTTGTAAGCCGATGAAGTACGGCTCGGCGCCCGCCATATAGCGCCACGCCATGCTTTTTGCAGATTCAGAGATGGCTCGCCCGCCGTACCAGAGCTTTTCCGGCTTCAGCGAGCGTCGAATCGCCGTAAGAACAAAACTGAGCGAGACCAGCGCTGTGCTCGCGACCGCGAGGGAAGTCTTAGCGCCGGAGATCACTCCCGACAACGCCCCCAGGCCGGCGGCAACTACTAAGCAGAGAAGGATAGAGCTGGTAAAAAGCAGATGCTTGCCTTGCGCCGCTATCGAAGCGCGGTCGGCCGCTTGAAACAGCGCAGGGTAGTCGGAGTTCTTTACTTCCAGCCTGGTTGGAGTGGCGACCTCTGGCATCCGCGTCCTTGCCGGGGTTCCATTTCATGAATGCCCGGAGAGCTATGGATATTACCCTCGAAGGCGGTCAGGGAACAAGCAAACGTCTGGCATCCCCACCATGGTCCAAGGGCATTTCCTTGGCGAATCTTAGTCTCCTTGGTGATTATCTGGATTTCCTCTTCGGGACTTTCGCTCCCTTTTTGCGGGCTTCAGAAAGTCCAATGGCAATAGCCTGCTTGCGGCTTTTCACGGTTCCGCCCTTCCCGCCTTTGCCGGATTTGAGCGTGCCTTTCTTCTTACGACGCATAGCGCTGGCTACGGTTTTGCCTGCTGCCGTGCCATATTTTCTACTGGAACTCCTCTTAGTCGGCATTAGAAATCTCCTGCGGTTTAGAGGGACAAAATTTACTTTGGGTTGCGCGGCGGAACCCTAAGCCTCTAAGACAGCGATGTGACGAGACCTCGCCAGCTCAGTTCCGGTCTCCGTAATATCCTTCGCGAGCCTGCACAACCAGGTCTTTCTTCTTCATCGTCAACTGAATCTTGTGATAGCCCGAGTCCCCCGCGCCCGCCCGATCAGGTGTGTAGCCGAGGTTATATTGGTGCCGAAGTTCGTCCTCGATCTGGTTGTAGATCTGATCGATCGGCTCCTTCTTAGAAACCTCAAACATCCGCCCCCCACTTTCCTTCGAAATGCGCTCCAGAATTTTCTTACCATCGGGACGCTCCCGCTGCTGCGGGTATCCTCCACCGTGGCGCCCGCCACCCGGCCGCCCCATGCCCCCTCCGCCGATTCCACCGCCGAGCCTGGGACTACCAAACCCGCCACCATAGCCTTCCTCGTCCTTGAAGAGAATGGAATAGACCACTGTGTCTGCGCGCTGTGCCGATTCCATCGCGGACTCGAGCGATTCCTTGCTGCCGGTGTCAACGCCGTCGGAAAGAATGATCAGCGCCTTTCGGCCTTCCTGCTTCTTCATTAATTCATCGGAAGCCAGATAAACCGCGTCATAGAGCATGGTGCCGCCGCCACGAAACCCTCCACCTCCACGGCCGCGTCCACCACGCCCCGGGTACGAAGAAGGATCAGAGCCAGGATTCCTTGCACCTCCCGTGCTGGTCCGCTCCAGCCGCGGAGTTTCCAGATTGTCCAATGCCGCTTCCAGCTTCTGGTGCGACGACGTCAAGTCCTGTAACAACTCCACCTCGCGATCAAAGTGAATGATGAACGCCCGATCGCGGTCTTCGCGAACCATGCGATCGAGAAAACTATGGCTGGCGCTGCGTTCCTGGTCGAGCACGCGCCGCTGGCTGAGGCTGGTGTCTACCAGCAGACCAAGCGTCAGCGGAAGATTGCTCTCTTGGGTGAAATAATGAATGCTCTGCGGCCGTCCGTCCTCGGCAAGAGCGAAGTCATCCTTATTCAAATTGCCGACGACAGCACCGTGTTTATCGCGCACGGTGGCCAGCACATTCACCACCTTCACATTGACGGACATCGTGGTCACCGGCTGCGCTATCCGGCGTCTGTCCAAGGACCAGCGCAGCACAAGCGATCACAGAGATCAAAGCAGGGAATTTTCCCGAGGGGAACACACTAGGTTGCATAAACGATTCAGATCGACACGCCGGACCGCACAACAGGCACTCTTCTCCGTACCAGTGAGAACCACAATAGGGAAGGCAGGGTTGTGAGCGGGAAGGGTAAAAATTTGTAAAGGTCAAAAAGAGGAACGCCGGAGCGTCACTCGACCTGTGCGACCTGAACCGTAATGTTGTCCGGCCCGCCGCGGTCACGCGCCATTTTGATCAGCTCCCGGCACGCCGCCTCAGGTTTCTTGGAAGTCACAATCTTTTGGATATCGGATTCTGCAAGCAAACTCCATAACCCATCCGTACACAACACCAGGGTATCTCCCGGTTCCAGCGAAAGCGGTTCTTCTGGACACTCCGGTGCCACCTCCGCCCCAGCTCCCAGCGCCGAGGTCAGAATGTGCCGTTGCGGATGCGACCCCGCCTCTTCGGTGCTGATAATCCCTTGTTCTACCAACTTGCCGACATAAGATTGATCGCGGGTCAGCCGATGAATGCTGTCTTCTCGCGCCAGATAGAGTCGGCTGTCGCCGACATGCGCGTAATAAAGGTCGTGGTCGCGCAGCACCACCACGGTACAGGTCGTTCCCATGCCCTGAAGTCCGGGATGACTGTCGGCATACTGCAGAATTTTTCTGTGTGCGGTCTGAAAGGCAGTAAACAGAATAGCGCGGATATCGCCGCCCTTGGCGGAAGAATAAATTTCCTGAACTGTATCTACTGCAATGCGGCTGGCCTCAGCCCCGCCTTCATGGCCGCCCATGCCGTCGGCCACACTGAACAATCTGCCCTTCTCCTGGAATTGCCCATCGTTCTTGCTTTCCCAGTAAGCAAACCTGTCCTCATTGTTTTCCCGCTGGCAGCCTACGTCACTCAGCCCTGCCAGCTTAACCCCCGGCCTCATCCGCATGCACTCCGCGCCCTCGCCTTCGATATGTTGACGCCCGGTTTTCAGCCCACTCATCAGCGGGCTGCAATCAGCAAAAGGGGAACGGGAGTCTTAGCGGATGGCTCTCCAGCGGAGCAAAACCTTGCCCCATAGCTAGAAAGTCCGCCGCCCCAGCAGATTGCCACGAATTATATAGCCGAGCGCCAGCTTACGCTTGCCGCGAATGACATTTGTCACGAAACCAGAATGATGTTCTCCACTGGCGGGATCTTCGCGCAGCCAGCATGATGGGTGCGCTGGAGGAAGTCTTGCATGATGGCAGCCCTGCAACAGGTTCCACCCTTGAAGCCGCAAAGTCTGGAGGTTGAGGTAGCTGGCCTTCGCGGTGTCACCAAGACCTACGGGGACATAAAGGCGCTCAACAACGTAGACTTTTCCGTGCGCGCCGGAGAGTTGGTAGCTTTACTCGGCCCCAACGGCGCAGGGAAGACAACCGCCGTCAAACTTCTGCTCGGTGTCGCCGCCCCTACTGCCGGGACTGTCAATGTCTTCGGTGGCAACCCAGTGAATCCGGGTGTGCGCATGCGTACCGGAGCCATGTTGCAGGTTGGCAAGGTTCCCGAAACCTTGCGCGTACGCGAGCACCTCAGCCTGTTTTCCTCCTACTATCTAAAGCCGCTTCCGCTCACGGAAACGCTTTCTATCGCCGGGATCGAGTCCATCCAAGACCGCAAGTTCGGAGAACTCTCTGGAGGTCAAAAGCAGCGTGTCCTTTTCGCCCTGGCCGTCTGCGGCGACCCCGACATCCTCTTTCTGGACGAACCGACAGTCGGTATGGACGTGGAAGCCCGCCGCGCGTTGTGGCAGCAGATTCGCAATCTGGTGGCACGCGGAAAAAGTGTTCTCCTGACAACCCACTACCTGCAGGAAGCAGACTCACTCGCTGACCGGGTGGTAGTTATCAACCAGGGATCGATCATCGCGGAAGGTACCTCGGCCGAAATCAAGGCCCAAACCGCCGGCCGCCGCATTCGCTGCGTAAGCCGGTTAGAACTAAGTAGTGTCCGCCAACTACCCGGAGTGCTGGAAGTCCGGCAAGACCGCGAGGCAATGGAAATCCATGCTGCCGAAGCTGAGGCGGTGGTTCGAGAACTGCTAAATCGCGACCCCACCCTCTCTGCGCTGGAAGTCACCAGCGCTGGTCTGGAAGAAGCCTTTCTCGCCCTAACCAAAGAAAATGGAGGCACAGGAAGTGTGGGGATAGGCCATGTGGGAATGGGCGCCCTCGGCCGTCCGAATCAAATGTAAAAGTATTTTCCAAAGGAACATCCGGGCCTCAACCAAATCCGCCCTCGAAAGGCACCCATGAACAGCCGTCCAATCTCCGCCACCGCCACCATTTTCGCGAAAGAAGCTTACTACGAACTCCTGAAATACATTCGCATCCCCATGTACGCCGGTTCGACGCTGCTTTTCCCAGTGATGTTTTACATCCTCTTCGGCCTGGTCATGAACCGCGACACCAGCATGGGACGCATCGGCGTTAGCACCTACCTGATCGCCACCTACGGAACCTTCGGCGTCATGGGCGCCTCGCTCTTTGCGAATGGCATCGGCGTGGCCGTCGAACGCGGCTTGGGTTGGATGCAAGTCAAGCGTGCCAGCCCCATGCCTCCATTCGCCTACTTCACCGCCAAATTCTTCGTCAGCCTGGTTTTCAGCGTCACTATCACATTGATATTACTTGGTCTGGGATTGAGTTTCGGGGGCGTCCACATTACTCTCGCAGCGGCGCTTACCCTTATAGCTATCCTCGCGGCGGGAGTTGCTCCGTTTTGCGCCATGGGCCTGGCCATCGGATTTTTCGCCGGTCCAAATTCTGCTCCGGCAGCCGTGAATCTCATCTATCTGCCGCTTTCGTTCGCTTCCGGTCTCTGGTTTCCGATTGAAGCTTTGCCGAAATTCTTGCAGCACCTTGCAACTTATCTGCCTCCTTACCACCTGGCCCAGATGGCTTTAGGCGTGGTGGGTGGTGGGCATTCCGGTTCGACCGGATACCACCTTGAATTTTTATTCGGGTTCACCCTGCTTGCGCTGGGCGTGGCTTTTATCGGCTACCGCCGCGATGAAGGAAAAACTTATGGCTGATCCCGCGCTGAGATGATCTCGCACTAACTAAGGAATCATATGATCGAAAGATACCTTGGAGTTTTGCTCTTTCTTCTGGCAGTTCTGGTGCTGGCGGCATCCGGCGATCTCGATGCACTCCCGGTCCTGTTACCCTGCGCGGCCGTCACCGGCTACCTGATCGTCCGCTATTCCCGCCCCGGAACAGCGTTGTCGCTATCCCGCAGAAAGCGTTAGGCTAGAGTGCGTTAATGAGATTGCTGCCTAGAGAGCGAGAACACGGCTGGGTACCCTACATTTGGGTAGCGTACTTCGGCTGGTTCTTTGTCCATCCCATCATGGACCATGTGAGTTGGAAGGAATGGCTCGCGACTGGCATCGGAGCAGTAGTCTTTCTTTTTCTCTACTTCGCCCATTTCCGCGCCAGGCGGCCCTGGGGATTTGTCACGCTGGGCGGGATTCTGCTCCTCGGAGTGGTATTCGTGCCCTACAATCCGGGAGCCGGCACGTTCTTTATTTATGCCGCTGCCTTTGCTCCCTTCATCGTAGAGACGGAAATCGCAGGCGCCATCGTTCTGCTTGTCGTCATTGCCACCTTCATCGGCGAATCTTTCCTGGTCAAGTTTGCGGGATTGTCGGTTTGGCCATTCGCGCTAATGGCGTTTCTGATTGGCGGCGGCAATATCTATTTCGCTCAGCGCAACCGCGGCAATCGTAAGCTGCGTAAGGCCCAGGAAGAAATCGAGCACCTGGCCAAGGTTGCCGAGCGTGAGCGTATCGCCCGCGATTTACACGACGTCCTCGGCCATACCCTTTCGGTCATCATTTTAAAATCGGAACTCGCCGGCAAGTTGATCGATCGCGATCCCGAACGTGCCCGCGCCGAAATCAAAGATGTCGAGAATACTTCCCGTGCGGCTCTCGCGGACGTGCGCAACACCATTCGCGGCTATCGCGTTCAAAATCTCGAAGCGGAGCTAAAGCAGGCCTGCACCACTCTCGAAACTGCCGGCGTTGCTGTGCAGTCGCAGACGGCAGACCTTAACCTGACGCCCGCGCAGGAGAGCGTGGTAGCGATGGTCGTGCGGGAAGCCGTCACCAACGTGGTACGCCATGCCCAGGCGCGGAACTGCTCGGTTCGACTTGCTGCCTCAAACGGCGATTGCCTCCTCGTAATCGAGGACGACGGCCTAGGTAGCTCCCCCCAAGAAGGCAACGGACTGCGAGGGATGCGCGAGCGCGTCGAGGCCCTGGGTGGAAACCTGCAGCGCCAGACGTCTTCCGGGACCAGGCTCAGCATCCGCTTCCCGCTCGCGAAAGCCGACGGCGGCCATTGAATCCCTCAGCCAAAGACGGCCGCAGGACCATTCGGGTCGCCATCGCGGAAGATCAGGGAATGGTGCTGGGGGCCCTTGCCGCTCTGCTCGAAATCGAAGGCGACATCTCCGTCGTGGCTCGCGCACGCAATGGTAAGGAGGCGCTGCAGGCAGTCCTCACCCACAAGCCCGACGTCTTCATTACTGACATTGAAATGCCGGAGATGACCGGACTTGATGTCGCCGCCGAACTGAAACGTCGAAAGGCTTCAACACGCGTCATTATTCTTACGACATTTGCGCGTGCTGGATATCTGCGACGCGCGCTCGAAGCTGGAGCTTTAGGTTATCTGTTAAAAGATATGCGGGCGGAACAATTAGCCGACGCCGTTCGCCGGGTAAATCAGGGCTTACGCGTTGTGGATCCTGAACTGGCGGCGG
Organism: uncultured Acidobacteriaceae bacterium; assembly: GCA_963824805.1. Classification (GTDB taxonomy): domain Bacteria; phylum Acidobacteriota; class Terriglobia; order Terriglobales; family Acidobacteriaceae; genus DATBAT01. Next base: position 58,396 of record CAWGQZ010000049.1, read on the forward strand.
AAGCTTGGGCCGAACCCGACCCCCTTACCGATCGTGAGCGCCAAGTGCTGCGCCTAGCCGGAGAAGGCCATGCCAGCGGAGACATTGCGGGCAGCTTGGGGTTGTCGGAGGGTACTGTGCGGAACTATCTCTCGGAAGCGATCAGCAAACTGGGCGCTGCCAACCGCATAGAAGCTGCCCGCATAGCAAGATCGAAGGGCTGGCTATAAACAACTGGGAACCGGAAACCTGTTCACTTAGAACTACAAATCCAGCAGCGTAAGCTCAGCAAACGGAAGCGCCAACCGGCATCTCCACAGAGTCGTCCAGAGTCATCTGCGGATGATCGAGAATCCTATTCAATGCGTCCGCCAAGGCGAAGAGCCTTTCCGGATCCTTCTCGTTCATAATTTCCTGACACAATTTCTTCCATGTGCTGTCGTGCATCGTTACCCCCTCGACCTGTGCAAAACTCTACAGGTTCATGTCTGGGCTAATTCATCTTCTGTGAACTTCTGTTGCACCTACCATGCCATTTGACTAAGTAGTTGAGAAATGGTTGTCGTGGTCTTTTGCTTATCGTGAAAATTACCCCCGCCTTGCAATAAATTCACGGGTTAACTGAATAGATGCGCCGGGCAGGAAAAAAAGATCACTGGCGCAACAAAGATTCGCGATGAGCGAAATTCAAAATCTTGCTAAATAAAGGCTAGAAATGTCTAGTAATTGCATAGGCTTTGTGGGATTATATTGCCTTCATGAAGATCTCTCAAAAAGGTCTGTATGCATTGCAAGCATTGATGATGCTGGCGCGACGCTATCAACAGGGCTCGATTCGCATTCGCGACATCGCCTACGAAGAGGAGTTGCCGGAAAAATTTCTGGAGCTGATTCTGCTCGAGTTGAAGAATGCCCGCATTGTGGAAAGTGTCCGCGGCGCCAAGGGCGGATACGCTTTGCGCCGGCCGCCGGCTGAGATTCACCTCAGTGAAGTCATTCGTCTGATCGATGGCCCGCTGGCGCCCTTCGGCGACGCCGAGCAACTACGGTCCTTGATTCATCGTGACGTGGAGCATCGCGCGCTCTACCAGGTTTTTCTCGACGTACGCGACGCCGCAGCCAAGATTCTGGAAAACAAGACTTTAGCCGACATCATGAATGGCGGGAGTACTCGGCCGAACAAGCGCGAGCGAAAAAAGAAGAACTCGGAATCCCGCGTTCTGGCGATGGTCCCCGGAAGCGGAAACCGGGAAAAGAACGGCTGACTTATGTACCAGTCAACTTCCATGATTCCTGAATTTTCCGCCGCTCTCAGTCCCCGCCTGTCCTCGTTTGAGCCCTGTCGGCCTGCCGCTGGTTGTTGTTGCTGAGTTCAGCGACCTCGTCCATTCACCGTTTTTCGATTCCCAATATTTATGCAGCTTGATGTCTGGTCGTGGAACACGGAACGTTAACCGATAACAAACCAATGGACTTTGCTCTCTACAACTTAAGAAGGAGTCTCCCAACATGCCCGTCAAAACAAGATGGTTCTCGGCCGCGAGTCTAGTGGTGACTTTGTCCGCGAGCCTGTTCGCCCAATCCAACAGCTTACTTCCGGCCAAATCGGAGAAAAAGAAGGCGGTTCCGGCGTCATCGACGCAAAAGGAATTAAAGGACCTGCGCGATCTCGTCATCGCGCAGCAAAAACAACTGGAAGCCCAGCGCCAGCAGGTTGAACAAGTGCGGGAACAGTTGCAGCAGTTGTTGGATTCCCAACAACAGGCAAGCACGGCTTCTCAAAAAAATGCGGAGCAGGCAGCGGCCAATGCTTCACAAGCTCAGACCACTGCCACTGAGGCCCAGCAGTCAGCCGAGGAGGCTCAGCGCCTCGCGACCCAGGCCGCGGGCAGCGCGGTGGAAGTCAAGACCGCATTGGTCGAGGTCGACAAGAAAACAAAGGAAGATGAAAAGAAGCTCGGCTCCCTGCAGGAAATTGCCAGCCGCTTTCGTTTCAACGGAGACATCCGGGTCCGCGGAGAGAGCATTTTTCAGGACGGCGTTGCCGACCGCAACCGTGGCCGGATCCGGGTACGGTTTGGCCTGGAAGGCAAACTGAATGACGATTTCGTGGGCGGGATTGCGCTGGCGACCGGAACATTAGGTGATCCAACCACTACCAATGAAACTTTCACTAACTTCTTTGATCGCAAGACGGTTGCCCTCGACAAGGGCTACATCATTTACCAGCCGCAGGCGCACAAATGGTTACAGGCTACGGGCGGAAAATTTGCCTACACCTGGAACCGCACCGCAGTGACCGGCGACCCAGATATCAATCCCGAAGGTTTCAGCGAGAAACTTTCCTGGGACTTCAAGGCTCCGGTGTTGAAAAACTTTACTTTCCAGGCGATGCAACTGTTGTTTAACGAAGTGACTGCCGGCACCGACTCCTATGCGTTAGGCGGGCAGGTTGCCACCAAGCTGCAGTTTGGGCGATTCACTTCCATTCCATCTTTCATGGCATTGAAGTGGAACAACCCTGACCCGATTCTGCAGGCCAGCGCATTTGCGGTGGCGGCGACTACGACCACGGGAGGTTTGCCGGTGCCAGGTGAGGGCCCAGGTTGCGCCCGGGGAATTGGTCTATCAACGGCTCCGCCGTGCGCCTTTTCTGCCAATGGCATGACCAACGCCACCTACAATGACGCTAGCGGCAAGCCGCATTTCTACTCGCAGTATTTGTACGCGGATTTGATTCTGAATAACCAGATCAAGACTGGCTCAGAACGCTGGCCCGTGAATCTAATCCTTGAGTATGAAAACAATCTCAACGCCGAGGACCACCCTCTGGCGGCAAACGGAGCCGTCCTGACCAACCTGGGCAAGCAAGGCCACGTCTACATGGGTGATATCAGTGTGGGCCAGAACAAGACCAAAAATGACGTGCAAATCGGATACATGTGGCTGCGGCAAGAACAGGACGCGGTGATCGCCTCCTTCTCGGAAAGCGATCAGCGCGCGCCTACTAACATCTTGCAGAACAAGATTTACGGGACCTGGAGGGTGCGGCCAGCCACAACCGTCGGCATTACTTACTGGATGGGGCGAACCCTGAACAGCGCTCTGCAGCATGCCACTTTGCCGCCTGGAGTCACCCCAGGGCAGACCGAGCCGTTGGTACGCCGTGCGCAGTTTGATCTCATGTACTCGTTTTAGGAGAAGTTCTTCTCGGCCACGTTGGCTCAGCCAGCGTGGCCTTTTTTTCGCCAAGGAACGTTGACGCGCAGATCCTTCGGCATAACTGCTAAGCGATTGAAAATCGTAGAAGGGTGCAGGATTGAGTTTCCGATCAGAACCTCGCCTACAATGCCCGTGCGAGCGTCTGGGTAGCTTCCGGTGCGCCGGCGAATTGTTGGCGAGGTCCTGGGGTATCCTGTCCTTTTACAATAAGTATATAATTGTACGTATAAATCTCTGTAAATCATAGGATGGGGAGACAATAGCAAATCTAAATTCATCGATTTCCGGATTTCTTTTTACCAGGTTCCATGGTTCTAAAGGGTTTACAGTTCTTCCTCCTCGATTCCGCTATGATGGTCACTCGAATCTAGACGGAGGATCGATCCAGTGCGAGTTCTGGTGATCGGTGGGGCAGGTTATATTGGCAGTCATACGGCGCGAGTGCTGCGCCGCAAAGGCCATGAGGTTCTTATCTACGACAACCTTTGTACTGGCTATGCTGAACTAGCCAACGGTTTTGAGTTGATTCAAGCTGATATCGCCGCTAAAGCACAGCTTGCGCCTGCGCTTAAGCGGGTCGATGCCGTCATGCACTTCGCCGCGCATGCTTATGTAGGCGAGTCGGTTAGCAATCCGCGGAAATATTTTCATAACAACGTCAATGCCGGATTGATCCTGCTCGACACCATGGTCGACGTGGGCGTGAACAAGTTTATCTTTTCATCGACTTGTGCGGTTTACGGAACTCCTACCAAAGTTCCGATTCCTGAAGATATTCCGCGCCAGCCGCTAAATCCGTACGGCGCTACCAAGCTGGCGTTCGAATTTGCGCTTGAGGCTTACGGACGCGCTTACGACATCCGCTGGGTGAGCTTTCGTTATTTCAACGCTGCGGGCGCGGACGCAGATGGCACCATCGGCGAAATGCACGAACCGGAGACCCACCTCATCCCGGTTGCTTTTGAAGCAATCAAAGGGAAGCGCGGTGCGTTGGACATTTTCGGCAATGATTATCCAACGCCGGACGGGACATGCATCCGTGACTACATTCACATCAGCGACTTAGCCGAGGCGCATGTGCTGGGCCTGGAGTACCTGGAAAAAGGCGAGTCCGTCGCACTCAATCTGGGGACCGGTAAAGGCTCGTCGGTGAAAGAAGTAATCACGATGGTCGAGAAGGTCAGCGGCAAGAAAGTTCCTTCGCGTTTAGGCCCGCGGAGGCAAGGCGATCCTCCGGAACTGGTGGCTGATCCTAGAAAGGTCGCCAAGGTCCTTAATTGGAAGCCGACGCGGTCGCTGGAAGATATTGTTTCGACAGCTTGGAAGTGGGCAGAGCGGCAAAAATAGGTTTCAGAAACAGCAAAGCGCTACCGACCCAGCGTCCTGAGAGAGGAATCGTTGCGGTAGCGCTGCCCTAGTGTTCGGCCCTACTGAGTGAAGTTTAAGGCGTTGGGTGCATCGTTTCTAGTGCATTGGCGGGTTCCTGCCGGCACTAAGCTGGCTGCGCGGGCGAGTCAGCCCGTGTCCGCATCTTCTTCGCTCGTTTTCTTTTCCGGACGGAGTAGCGGGAACAGGATCACGTCGCGGATGCTCTGCGAGTTGGTGACCAGCATGCAGAGTCGGTCGATGCCCACGCCGACGCCTCCGGCCGGAGGCATACTGTAAGAAAGGGCGCGGATGTAGTCTTCGTCCATCTGATGAGCTTCTTCGTCGCCGCGCTCGCGCTCAGACAGCTGTCCCTCGAAGCGGCGGCGCTGATCTTCGGGATCGTTGAGTTCACTGAAGCCATTGGCAATTTCCATCTGTCCGGCGTAAATTTCCCAGCGCTCGGTCCAGTCGGGCTCGTCCGGTTTCTGCTTGGAGAGCGGCGATATCGCGGTAGGAAATTCGTAGATGATGGTCGGCTGGTTCAGATGTTCTTCCGCCACGGCCTCGAACAGGTTCGCAATGGTCTTGCCGGAGGGTTCCTTGGGGTCGTACGCCATGTGCGCGTGCGACTGATTGAACCGCTGTACCAATGCTCTGATGGAATCAGGGGTGGCGAAGTCGGACATCTCCGGCTTTGAGCTCGTATTTTCCGGCCAGAAATGGATGATGGCTTCGCGCATGGTCATGCGCTGCCAATTTGACCAGTCGATATCCATTTCTCCCCACTTAGTGGTCGTGCTTTCTGCCACCGCCTTTACAGCGTCGGTAATCAGCTGCTGGGTCAGGTCCATCACGCCGCGATAGTCGGTATAGGCCTGGTAGAACTCCACCATGGTGAATTCCGGGTTGTGGCGGGTGGAGATACCCTCGTTGCGGAAATTGCGATTGATCTCATAGACGCGGTCGAGGCCGCCGACGACCAGGCGCTTCAGATAAAGCTCAGGCGCGATTCGCAAATAGAGGTCCATGTCGAGCGTGTTGTGATGGGTGACAAACGGACGCGCGACCGCGCCCCCGGCAATGGGTTGCATCATCGGCGTTTCAACCTCGACGAAACCGTTCGCGTCAAGAAATCGCCGAATCGATTGGATCATGAGGCTGCGCTTCAGAAAGACTTCGCGCACTTCAGGGTTCATCACCAGGTCGACATAACGCTGGCGATAGCGCAGCTCCACGTCAGTGAGGCCGTGCCACTTTTCCGGCAGAGGCAAAAGGTCCTTGGAGAGGAACGTAATCTCTTCCACATGGATCGATAATTCGTTGGTACGGGTGCGGAATAAATATCCGCTGACCCCAATGTGGTCGCCGAGATCCAGCAGTTTGTAGAGCTCGAATCCCTTCTCTCCGACCGCGTCTTTCTTGACGTAAATCTGAAGTTGCTTTCCCGATTGCTGGAGGTGGGCAAATCCTGCCTTGCCCATCAAGCGAATGGCCATGATCCGCCCCGCGACTCGCACCGGGACGCGGGGGTTCTCCAGTTGCTCGCCGTTCTTTTCTGTATAGGCGTCCAGGATTTGCGGGATGGTATGAGTGAAGTCGTATTTGCTCGGATAGGCCGGTTGGCCAAGAGCTTCAATCTTCTTGATCTTGTCGCGGCGTAGGTCGTAGATATTCTCGTCGAGTGCCATAGGGGATAGGCGATTATAAACTTCGCTACAGATTTCACGGATTGGCGCGGCGTTTGATCCACTTTTTACCCCCGCCCAGAACCTGCCGGTCGCCTGCTCAGTTCAATCGGTTGTTGATTGAATGAAGTTACCATGGTACATTGGTACCAATGGCGAATGATGGTGAATTTGTAGTGGAGCGGGTGCAGACCGGCGTACGCATTGAAAAACGGCTGTTGAAGGTGCTTAAGGCGTTTGCCGAGTATCACGATCTCAGTCTGGGCGATTTGCTGGAAGGGATCGTGCTGCATGCATTTGATGGAAAGTGTCCGTTCAATCAGGACTCGCTGGAGCGCATTCAAGAGCTGAAGAGATTCTATGGTCTTGAGCTGGACTCCAGCGCCAGTCACCGGCTAAGGGAGGTCAAGGCACGACGGCCGGGGAGGAGGCCGTCGTCCTCGAAATAAGAAATGCTCACCTATCAAATGACCGACGAGGAATTGATAGAGCGGTTGGAAGACGGGTCGATTGCGCCCGATTCCTTTCATCATCTCGAACACGTCCGGGCAGTGTTTCTATACTTGTGCCGTTATCCGATGCTGGAGGCTCTGCAACGGTTTGCCGCTGCTCTGCAGCGCTTTGCTGCCGCCATGGGCAAAGCGGATCGCTATCACGAGACCATCACGTGGGCTTACGTATTTCTGGTAAGAGAGCGGATGTCGGGCGCGCAAGAATGGGAGTGTTTTGCGTCCGCGAATCCGGATCTGCTCAACTGGAAGAATTCCATTCTTAAGAAGTACTACAGGGAAGAAACGCTAAAGTCAGAGAAGGCGCGCCGAGTGTTCGTCATGCCGGACAAACAGCACTGAATCCAGCCTCCCGGCGCTGGCATCTGTAACTTGTGATTGCATTTTCAGTTCTCGACCTGTCTCCGATCGTACAGGGCGCCACTGCAGCGGATGCCTTCCGCAACACGCTTGAACTGGCGCAGCACGCCGAGCGCCTAGGATATCAACGTTACTGGCTGGCGGAACACCATAACATGCCGGGCATTGCCAGCGCGGCGACGTCGGTAGTGATCGGGCACGTGGCGGGTGGCACCAAGAACATCCGCGTTGGTTCAGGCGGAGTGATGCTGCCGAACCACTCGCCGCTGGTGATTGCCGAGCAGTTCGGAACGCTGGAATCAATGTATCCGGGTCGGATCGATCTCGGTCTGGGCCGCGCACCCGGCACCGATATGGCGACAACGCGTGCTCTAAGACGTGATCCTGCGACTGACGCGGACGAATTCCCCCGGGATGTGATGGAGTTGCAACACTATTTCGCGCCGGTGCAACCAGGGCAGAAGATTCGAGCGGTGCCGGGCGCTGGATTGCGGGTGCCACTTTGGTTGTTGGGATCGAGTTTGTATAGCGCTCAGCTCGCAGCTGCGATGGGATTGCCGTTTGCCTTCGCATCGCACTTCGCGCCGGCCGATATGACTATAGCGCTAGCGCTCTACCGGAATAGTTTTCGCCCATCGAGACAACTGGAGCGTCCCTACGCAATGCTGGCGGCGAACGTAATCGCAGCGGATAGCGATGCCGAGGCATGCCGCAATTTCACTTCACTGCAGCAGGCATTTATCAATCTTCACCGCGGCACCCCAGGCCAGATCCCTCCTCCCCTCGACGACATCGAAGCATTTTGGACGCCGGCCGAGAAGTTTTCAGTAAGCCGTTCACTAGCCTGTTCGGTGGTGGGCTCGTCCGAGACCGTGGAGCGTGGCCTGCACGAATTCATCGAGAAGCATCAGCCGGATGAACTGATGGTGACGGCGCACCTGTACGATCAGCAGGCGCGCCTGCGGTCGTTTGAGCTGATCGCCGAAGTCCGCAACCGAATGGGCGCGCGAGTCGCTTAAAATTCAACTGCTGCATAAGCTTCCCGGTGCGAACCTCGATTCCTGCACGCGTGTTGCCGACTCAGAGGTTCTTGCGATAGTGCACGCAGCGGTCTACTACTTCAAATCCGAGTGCTTTGTGGGCGATCTGCGAGCCGGAATTATCGATCAGTACGTCGGAGGCCATCTCAACACAGCCATGGGAGCGGGCCCAGGCCTCGGCGGCTCGCATCAACTCTCCGCCAATGCCTTGATTGCGGGATGGTTCGTCTACAAACCAGCCTTCCACGTAACCGACAGGGCGTACCGGATCGCACCCGTCTGCATGCGATCTGAGATCGACTTCGAGGAATCCAGTTAGCGTGCCGTCGGGGGCGCAAGACACGAGAGTTGCACCGGTAAGGTTGCGGTGGGTACATCCCCGAACGATGCGTCGACCTCCCTGAGGTGATCTTCGTAGGATGCCTCCGGCCAGAGCGATGCCCGCATCTTGGCCAATGCGGTCCGATCGGAAGGCTGAGCTATACGGATGCCGGCCATGGTTCTGTATTGTAGCGAGGGTGGAAATCTGATGGTGCTACAGGTTAGAACTCCAGTTCGCCTGTTCTCCCTACGAAAGCATGACACAATCAAACGATGTCCCCCGCCCCATCGTTTCTATATGGCACTGCCTGGAAAGAAGGCCGCACGCCAGAGTTGACGGCGCTCGCAATACAGTCCGGATTCCGGGCCATTGACACTGCCAACCAGCGCCGCCACTACTTCGAGGCTGGAGTGGGCGAGGGGTTGGCGAAGGTGTATCGCTCTGGGCTGGTGAAGCGAGAGGATCTTTTCCTGCAGACCAAGTTCACATATCAGGCAGGACAAGATCACCGCCTGCCTTATAACCCGGCAGCGCCGCTTTCGACTCAGGTATCCCAATCCATGGCCAGTTCCCTGAACAATCTCGAGACCGATTATCTGGATAGCTACGTGCTCCACGGTCCGGCGTCTTCTTATGGCTGGACTGAGGAGGATTCTGAAACATGGGCGGCAATGCAGAGAGAGCGGGATGCGGGTCGAACCCGCTTGCTGGGAGTGAGCAATGTCTCATTATTTCATCTTCAACAGATGGAAGCGATTCACGGGGAAGCGCCAGCATTTGTGCAGAACCGATGCTATGCTCGCCTGGGATGGGATCAGCGTGTACGTCGATACTGCAACGAGCGCAAGATTATCTACCAGGGATTTTCTCTGCTTACTGCGAACGTGGAAGTGGTGCGCCAACCTTTGATCACCGGGATTGCTGCTCGGGAAAATGCTACTCCCGCTCAGGTTGTATTCGCCTTCGCGCGCGCTATGGGCATGCTGCCTTTGACAGGCACGTCCAGTGCGGAACACATGAAGCAGGACCTGGCCGGCCTTGGCCTGACCTTTGCACCGGATGAGGTGCAAGCGATCGAGTTTCTGGCCGGCTGATCCAACTACTATTGAGGCGAATAAACCAGCACCATAAAGGTCCCGGGCTTGACACTGGGCCACCGCTGTCCTTGCGCAGGTGGGCCGAGTTCGGCGGTTGCAAGATAAACGTTGTGTGATTTCAGGTCCAGCGCCATGGTGCGAGCACCGCGGGCTGTTGGCACATTTTCGGCGACTTCGTACTTTCCATCCTTCGTTTCCCGGACTTCGGTGAGCGTTCCTTCCCCGTTCGAGGCGAATGCCAGCTTTAGCTCAGGATCGAATGCGGCGGCGTCGGTACCGTCACCTGTGGGCACGGAGGCAAGCTGGTTTCCGGTCTTAGTGTCCACAACGATCATCTGCTTGTTTCCACATACGGTGAACAAATGACCAGCCTTTTCGTCGATGGCCAACCCTGAGGGTTCTTCGCATCCGTTCAACTTCCAGCGATTGACTTCTTTCCAGGTCTTCGAATCGACAGATGCAATCTCGCCCTTGTCTTCTACGTTGACGTAGATATGGCCAGCATCGCTGGCGGCAAATTCCAGCTTTCCCCCAAGAGGAACGGTGCCCACAACCTTCAAAGTGGATGGATCAATTGCCATAAGGTCCTTGCTGCGTCCGTTCATTACGATCACATTCTTGGAGTGAGGGTCGTAGATGATCGCGTCCGGGTTTTCGCCGACCTTGATATCCGATTGCGGCTTCAAGGTGTGGAAGTCAAAGACAGTCACTGTGCCGGCGCGGCCGTTACTGCTGAATCCGAGATTCTTCTCGGGCACGAGAGCGATGCCATGCGCGCCGGATGCCGGAACCTCGCCGACTTGCTTGCCGGTCGCGAGGTCGAGCACGTTGATGGTGTTGCTGTGGGAGATGAAGAGGCGGTTGCCGTCCGGGTCAACTTTCAGGTAGTCCCATCCACCCTCGCCACCGACGGTCCATTTAGCAGTTTGGTGGTAGTGGGGCGTTTGCGCAGCAAGGGATGCAGTGAGCGATAGCACGAGAAGCAGGAGCAGGTTTTTCATAATCAGTTTCCTTCCGAATGGCTGAGATAGAAGTGCACCGCGGGCGTAATGATGAGTGAGAGCATCATGGAAATTGCGATTCCGCCGATGACGGCGATCGCGAGAGGTTGCAACATCTGCGATCCGGCACCGAGAGCGAGTGCAAGCGGCAACATGCCTGCGGCCGCAGCCAATGCGGTCATCACGATGGGACGAAGCCGGCGGCGGCCGGCAAGAACCATGGCGTCATGTGCGGACATGCCCTCGGCACGGAACTTCTGATCGGAGTCGAGCAGAAGGATGCCGTTCTTTGCCACGATTCCGATGACCATGATTAGCCCCATGAAGGACGCGATGTTGAAGGTGGTGCGGGTGACCAACAGCGCCAGAAAGACTCCGGCGGTGGACAGCAACGCCGATGACAGAATTGCGATTGGGGCAGCGAAGTTGCGAAATTCGAACAGCAGCACGATAAAAACCAGCACGATCGCCAACAACAGGACCATCATTAAGATCGTGGAACGATTTTTGCTGTTCTTCGTACTTGCCGCCATAAACGATGCGAATGGACGAAGGAATTTTGAGGTCGGCTACGGTTTTCTGTACGGCGGCGATCGCGCTGCCGAGATCCGTGCCCTCCAGTCGCGCCGTCACGGAAACAGAACGTTGGAGATTTTCACGGCGGATTTCGGTTTGGCCGGGCAATTCGACCATGGTTGCCAGCGAACCCAGGGTGGCGGTGTGCCCGCTATTGCTCACCATCAAGGTGTTCTTCATGTGCGTCCAATGAGGAGCGGTTCGCCTCAGGGAAGCGAATGCGGATGGCGTAGGCGCGATCATTGGTGATCACCGGCGTCGCGGCGGGTTCGCCTTCCAGCAAGGCGGTCGCGTCAGTCGCTACTTCTTCGGGGGAAAATCCGGAATGGGCCGCGGTCAGCGGATCAATAGTGAAAATCGTCGCGGGGCCGCTGATGGTGTTGTCGATGCCGTTTCGGAGGTCCACTACCCCGTTCACTTTGCTTACAGCCTCGGCGATTTTCGGGGCCCAGTTTTGCAGCTGCGACCCATCGTTGGAAAATAATTTGATGAATACATCTTCGGGTTCGTTGGAGAGATCGCCGATCATATCCTGCAAAACCTGCACGAACTCGACGTCGATTCCAGGTTCTTCGCGGGCAATGCGGGAGCGCAACTCAGAGACGACCTCCTCGGTGCCGCGACTACGGTCGGCTTTCAACTTCACGGCGATGTCACCGCGGTTTACCTCAGTGACGGCTGCAAGGCCCAGTTCCAGTCCGGTGCGGCGCGAGGCGCCTTGCACCTCGGGGATTTCACGGATCATTGTTTCGATGTGCCCTACCACGCGATTGGTTTCCGCCAGCGAGGTTCCTGCCGGGGTCAAATAATCGACGATGAAGCCGCCTTCATCTATTTCGGGCAGCAGATCGCTGCCCAAGGACTTGTAACAAATGAACGAGGCAACGATGAGGATGAAACTGAAAATAGCCAGCCAGAGAGGTCGCTCAAGTGCGAATCGCAGCCATCGTTCGTAAAAATCCAGGAACCGTTTGAAGTGCCGAGATAGGCCTGCGGCTTCTGCTTTCTCGAGCTGTTCTTTATCTACTGGTTGAGTTGATTCCCTTTCGGAATGGCTGGTGATGAAGTACTGGCTCAAAGTGGGCGTCCAGGTAAGAGCAAGGACGAGGGAGGTTAACAACGAAACCGAAACCGTGACCGCGAGGGCACGGAAGAAAAGTCCTGTCACTCCGGTGATTGCGATAAGCGGCAGGAAAACTACGATGGGAGTGATGGTGGAGCCAACCAGCGGAACGGTTATTTCAGACAGAGCGCTGCGGATGGCTTCCAGGCGGTCCTGCCCCGCGTCGCGGTGCAGGGCAACATTTTCCACCACCACAATAGCGTCGTCGATTACGAGTCCGACGGCTGCCGCGAGCCCGCCCAGCGTCATCAGATTGAAGCTCTGGCCAAGTAATTTCAGCGCGATGAATGTGACCAGCACCGTCACCGGAATGACCATGGCGGCAACGATTGAGGTTCCCCAGTCGCGCAGGAAAAGAACCATGATGAGCGATGCGAGCGCAATGCCGATCAGTATTGCGTCGCGCACGCTCTTGATGGATTCAGTGACAATTTCCGACTGGTCGTAAAACGGTTGCAGCGTGATGCCGCGCGGCAGCCCCTGCTGGATGCGCGCAACCTCATCGTGCACTTCATTTGCGACATCCACGGTGTTGCTATCAGGCTGGCGAGTGACATTGAGCAACACAGCCGGCTTGCCGTTGGCGGTGACCACGGTGTAGAGCGGCTTAATGCTGCGCTCCACAGTGGCGACGTCTCCGATACGCACCGGAATACCTGCCGGAGTCATCTTAACTACTACCTGCGACAACTGTTGCGGATCGCGAACCTGAGCGTTGATGAGCGTCAGGTAGAGCTGATGATTCTGTTCGAGCAAGCCGGGCGAGTCGATGAGGTTGGTACGGCGCACCGCGTCGAGCAGATCTGTAACGGTGATACCAGCCGTGAGCAACTTTGCCGGGCTGGGCGTGATCTGAAACTCGGGCTGCTGGCCGCCCTGCACTGTGACGGCTGCGACTCCGTTCAGGCGATTGAGTCGTGGTTTGAGGTCGTAATTCGCAGTTTCCCACAGATCAGTTTGTGAAACTGAATCTGACGTAAGGCTGTAACCGAGAATCGGAAAGCTTGCAAAAGTCAAACGATGGCTGTCAATGGTCGCCGTAGATGGCAGCTCAGAGCGTACGCGCGAGAGGGCTGCATCCACCTGCTGCAACGTCTCCACCATGTCGACGTGCCAATCAAAGAACAGGTCGACCTCGGCTTCGCCCCGGCTGGTAATGGAGCGAACTGATTGAAGTCCGGGAACGCTGTTGACCGATTCCTCGATAGGACGGGTGATGGTCACCATCATCTGATCGATGGGCATTACGCCGTTGTCGATTCCAATGACTACCCGGGGGAAGTCGGTCTGAGGAAAAACCGAGACCGGAATGGTATAGGCCACGTACCCGCCGGCCACGGCCAAGACCAGGGTTAGAAAGATCAGAGATTTGGCAAAGCGCGTGTACCAGTAGCGTTCGTCCCCTGGCTGGGAAGTTCGGATGCGGCGCAGCAGACTGCGAATCTGCATGCATCAATCCTTTACCGCGGCAGGTGCCGTCGCAGCAGATTGCCCCGTGGGCGTGGTCTTTACCTGGGTGTTGTCGGGAAGGCCATAGGCGCCGGTGGTCACTACAATCTGTCCGGCATCGAGACCCTTGGTTATTTGCACGACGTCTCGGGCCTTTGCGCCGGTCTCCACCTGAGTCTGGTGGGCACGGCCATCCTTGCCGACCACCATTACTGCCATCGTTTCTTCCGGCGTCTTAAGCAGCGCCGCGGCGGGGACGGTAATCGCATTCTCGATTTTGCGGGCAGTGACGCTAGCATGAACGGTTGAACCGGGACGAAGGGATCCTGATTTGTTGAGCGCTTCGACCCAAACCTCTACCGTTGTGCTTCCGGGGTCGAGCGCAGGACTTACCAGCGTGACTCTCGCCGGAGACTCATTTCCTTCGGCTGTTGAAATTGTTGCCGGATCTCCGGCCTTCAGCAGAGCCGCCTGATCCTGCGGAATATGGGCGCGCGCGATTACGGAGGAAACATCCATGATGGTGAGGATTGGGGTGCCTTGGGCGGGCGTTTCTCCCTGATAACTCGGGCGATCGGTGACCACTCCGTCGATGGGACTGCGAATCTCGGTGTAGCTTAGCTGCGCGGCGGCGCCTTGATACTTGCCCTGGGCAGATGCCAGTTGTCCGGCAGCGGATTTGACGGTTGCCTGCTGGCCCACGGCGCGCAGCGAAGCGAGGTGCTGATCGGCCAACTCTGTCTGGGCTCGTGCCTGAACCAATGCGACAGCAGCCTGATCCAGATCTTTGCGCGGGAGGGCGCCTTGTTTAAAGAGATTTTCGCGGCTGTCATAGAGCTTCTGCTCTGCGTCCAGCGCTTCGTGTGCCGATTTGGCATCAGTTTCAGCTTTCGTCAGATCCTCGGGGAGAGTAGCGCGGGTAGTTGTTTCGTACGCAGCCTGGGCCTGATCGAGGGCTCCTTTGTTGTCGGTGAGTGCAGCAGCAATGTCCCGGTTTTCCAGCACCGCTAAAAGTTGTCCCTGGTGTACCCGCGCACCGCGGTTAACGTAAAAACGGCGCACCGGCGCGCTTATCTTGGGAGTGATGGCCGCCTGGTTCTTGGGATACAAAACGGCTTCGAACCCAAGCTCAACATCGAGAGAACCCTTTTGCGCGACAGCAGTTTGCACTGTCACCACGGGTTCCTTTTCGGCATCCTCCTTCGAGCAACCTACGAAGGTTGCGATCACAACCATACAAGCGGCGATCCTGGTTAGCATGCTTAGAAGGTCCCCGTAAGTGTTTGCAAGTTTGCCAAAGCGACACGATACCGGACCGAACCGTCATCTTGATTGTTGCGTGCTAGAACCAAGGCATTCTGTGCGTCAACTACCTCGAGAGCTGTAGCTTCTCCGCTCTGGTAGCGCAAGGTGGTCAAGCGAAGACCCTCGGCGGCGAGGTCTGACGACTGGTGCAGCAATTCAAGCTGTGCCTGGGCGGTTTGAGCTTCGTTGTAAAACTGCTGTAAATCGGCGAGAGCCTGCCTTTGCGCCGCACTCAATTCGATGCGAGCCTGGTCGCGCCGAAGTTGTGCCTGCCGCACCTTGCTCTGGGTCGCTCCCCAGTTGAAAATCGGAATGTCAACGGTCGCCGCGACCTGATAACCAAGATTGTGAATGCCGTCGCTGCGGGTCGCATACTGGGTGGCATCGATGCCGTAAAAATAATTGAACGAGAGAGACGGGAGGTGGCCACCGATCGCTGAAGCTACCTCTTGCTGGGAAGCATGCATCGCCGCACTGGCCGCCTTGAGTTCCGGATTATTGGTGGCGGCGAGCACCTGCACGTGGGCGAATTCCGGAAGTGGTGGCGATTGCTGCAGGTCGTCGACGAGTTGGTAATCGCGGGTAAAGTTTGGAAATATGAGGACCGCCAGGTCAAGCCGGGCCTTTTCGGCGGCGAGTCGGGCTTCCTGCAAGTCGCGTTCCCGATCATTCGACTGAAGTTGGGCCTTGATCACATCGGAATGCGCGACTTCGCCACCTTGTTCCAGTTGCTGGCTAAGACCAAGGAAGCGCCGGCCTTCGTCGGCCGCGAGCTGTGCATTTTGATATTTGCGCTCACCCGCGATCACCCCATAGAAATCACGAACCACGGTTGTGGTGATTCCGCGCACCGCTACTTCAGCTCTGCGCGCGAGAAAGTGATTCCATTAAACCTTGCCCGGCGGAAATCGGCGACGGAAGTAAAGCTCAACGCCTCATGCGCGACTCCCTGGCTGATGTATTCATTCACCGCATTTGCCGCGATGAAGACACCGGTGGGAGTTCCGTTGGCTTGGGTGTAAATCGCGCCGGTGGTGTACGAGACGCCAGGTAAGAGCGCCGCACGGGCTTGCACGCGGTCTTCGCGGGCCAGTCCGGCCTCGGTCAATGCGGCGCGAAACTGGGGCGCATTTTTCTTGGCCAGGAGGATGGCTTGATCCAGGGTCAACGTGGCGGCGGCCTTGTCCGACACGCCTGGCTCGGAACGTGCGGTCACCTCTGCGGTTTGCGACCACATGTTTGGGCCGAACAATAAGAGCAGGCAAAGTGCAGCGCGAATCACAGCGACCTCGGTCGGAGACAGAACAAGAGATGATTGCACTCCGAACCTGAAGAGAAGCTGAAATTGGAGCTTGCTGTCAGGTGTTGATGGGAAGGCTAACAGACATCTTTGTACCGCGCCCTAGGCTGCTCTCGGCCGAGATTGTGCCGCCGTAGGCTTCGACCATGGCTTTGACAATGGCTAGACCAAGACCATATCCGCCGGTATCCCGAGAGCGTGATGCGTCGGCGCGGTGGAAACGGTTAAAGATATTTTGCAGATCAATTTCGGCGATGCCGGGCCCACGGTCTTCGACATCAACTCGTGCCCGATGATCAGATCTTGAGATAGAAACGAGCACGGCAGACCCTTCCGGGCTGTAACGAACGGCATTTTCGAACAGGTTATTCCAGACGAGTTCCAAATCTTCGGGGTCAGCATGAATCTTGGCGGGCCCGTTGGGCCGAATATCGATTCGGACCGAACGGGAATCGGAAACCGGCTTCAGGCGTTCAGCGCTTTGCTCGCAGGAGCTCGCCAAATCCACCAGTGGCAGGTCAGTTGCCCGCTTTGTGGTTTGCGATTGCTCGGCTCGCGCCAGCCGCAGCATAGAGTGCGTGAGAGCTTCCAGTCGGGCCAGATCGTCGAGCGCTCCTTCCAGGTGCGCTCGATATTCTTCGGCACTACGCGGTTGCTGCAAGAGCAGTTGAAGAGTTGACTTAAGAACAGCGATGGGGGTCTTCAGTTCGTGCGCCGCATTGGCAAGAAATTCTCTCTGCGAAGTAAAGGCGTGTTGCAAGGTCGCCAACATGCCGTCCATGGCATCTGTCAGCGGAACCAGTTCCTGGGTCTCGCGCGCTTGTGGCGGTGCATCGAGCTTCCAATGGTTCACCGAGACTCGCCCCGCGCTGGACGCCAGCGCAGCCAAAGGAGACAAGCCGCGGCGGACGGTCCAGACTGAAATCGCTGTTGATATCGCCAACAACGCAAGGCTTCCGAGACATGTCACAATCGCAGCCGCCCAGACGCGCTCACGAATTTCTTCCGTCGAAGCCGCGTAGATCACGGTGAGAGTTGGTGGTGTAGCTGTTTCGGGCCCCTCGCGATCCAGGACGGGAATATTGTTGAGATGAACCACGCGGTACTGGTCTTCGTGGTAGGGCACAGTCCAATAAATGCGCCGGTCGCTGGAAGGAGTGCGAAAATCGGGGTCCCAATTTGGGGATTTTCCAATCACTTCACCGTCCGCGCCCAAAATCTGGTAAAGATCGGGATGTTTACGATCCAGTGGAGGAGGTACAAGACTGGAATCAAAAAACAGTTTAGGGGGATTGTCCTCCGAGTAGCGGACCAGAGCGGCCACACTCATCACCCGGCCATGAAGTGCTGCATCGAAGGAATCGCGCAGTTGTTTTTCGGTCAGATATGTTGCCAGCGCAACTACCGCCAGGGTGAGCACCACTTGAGAGAGGATCACCGAAACGATCAGCCGACGTGTAATGGAAAGCTTGGCCATCCTAGTCCCGCAGTACGTATCCTTGTCCGCGCGAAGTTTGAATCAGCTCGCCATTCTTATCATCCAACTTGCGCCGAAGGCCAGAAACATAAACTTCGATCACGTTACTGAAGCGCTCCCAGTTGAAATCGTATAGATGCTCCAGCAGTTCGGTCTTGGAGACGATTGCTCCTTTTCGATGGGCAAGATACTCCAGTACCCGGTATTCCATCGCCGACAGCGTTACCGGCTTTCCGCGCCGCGATACTCTCCGCCCTGCGGTATCAATCTCCACGTCACGCATTTTTAAAATTGCGGTGCTGTGCCCTTTGCCGCGCCGAATCAGGGCTTTTGCGCGCGCGATCAACTCTCCAAGATCGAACGGCTTGGTGAGGTAATCGTCGGCTCCAGAATTCAACAGCGCGACTATCGACTCTCTTTCATCGCGGGCAGTGAGGATAAGGACAGGAGTCGCATTGCCCGCCTGACGCATACGGCCGAGAACTGTCTGACCATTCATGCGCGGCAGCATTAGATCCACGATGGCCAAGTCATAGGGATTTGATTCCGCCATATATAAGCCCTCTTCACCATCGTAGGCGCAGTCGACCGCGTAACCGGCACTCTCACGCATGCTACGGGCGATGTTGGCGGCGAGTTTCCGTTCGTCCTCAATCACTAGGACCCGCATTGAAATATGAGTATGTCACCGGATGTGCGGCTGGGGAAGAGCGCTGAGGTCTCATTCTTTGCTGGCGAGAGTTGCGACCACTGCCAGATCGCGAATGAAGGCTTGCATTTGAGTTCTGCGTGCCGCGTCGTCTGGAGCGCGAAGGATGGAGGAAGGATGTACCGTCGCAACAACTTTGGAAGCCAGTGGCGAGGATCTGGATTTTGCCCCTTTCCCGAGTCACGCTAAACCCGGGTCCAAGCACCGACTGAGCCGCTGTGGCACCCAGACAAACCAGAATTTCGGGTTTAACGATGGCTAGTTCGGTTTCAAGCCAGGGACGGCAGGCGGCAATTTCAGAAGCTCGCGGTTTTTTATGAATTCGCCTTTTGCCACGGGTGGCGGGTTCCCATTTGAAATGCTTCACGGCGTTAGTAATGTAGACTTTGCTGCGGTCCACGCCCGCTTCCAAAAGCGCTTCATCCAGCAATTTCCCCGCAGGGCCTACGAACGGATGGCCGGCAAGATCTTCCTTGTCGCCAGGCTGCTCTGCGACAAACATTACCGTTGCCTTATCTGCTCCCTCTCCGAAGACCGTCTGCGTGGCGTTCTTCCACAAATCGCAAGCCCGGCACTTGGCCGCGGCTCGGCTCGCAGCTTCGATCGAGGACTTCGCAACCGCGCGAAGAATCGCGGGGGCACGTTCGTCCTCGATCGAAAGCACTGGTTCAGGTTGCGCCATTCATTATCCGTCCGCACACCCTCAGGCTGCGCGCTGCCCAAAGCGAATCAGCACCTTGGTATAACCTTCGATGCGCTGATCGAACTTGTCGTAGGCTTCGGGAGCATCATCGATTTGGATATGGTGGCTTACAATCCTGCTGGGTTTAGCCCGGCCGCTCACGATCAGATCGCGGAGGTATTCGTTGTACTTCTTAACCGGAGCTTGACCACTACCCATGGTGATTCCCTTATCGAAATATTCAGCGATAGGAAAAGGGTAGATGCCATTCTTCGCCTGTTTATCTTTTGCTCCCGGATCGGGAGCGATGTAGACCGCAGCGGGCAGTACATAGCATTTGCTCACTATTGCCGGATGATCCGCCGTGGCGCGCGCCGCTTCGATTCCCAGAGTACGGAGAAGGACCTTTACCACGTCGCCGTCGAGAACCCAAGCGGGCAGCAGGTTCTGGTGGTTACCAATCCGGGATCGGCAAGAAAAGTGGCGTTGAGGATGGGCAAGCAAACTGCCGAACTTGCCCTTGACACCAATTCGATCGCAACCCTTGCCTGGTCTTAAATTTATGGAATATTTATTCACATCTGTCCGGCAAAATGTACTACGATTTGCATAGACGAGGGGGATTGCGCAAGTCTAATGGGACAGACCAATCTGGAAGTGCGCCAGCTGGTGAAGGAGTATCCGGGCCAGCGCGCTCTGGACGGTATTTCGCTTTCGGTTCCGCAAGGAAGTTTCTTCTCCTTGCTGGGGCCCTCGGGCTGTGGAAAGACCACGACCCTTCGTCTGATTGCCGGTTTCGAACAACCCACCGCCGGCGACGTTATTCTCAAAGGCGAGGTTGTAAACCATCGCAAGCCTTACGAACGTCGCGTGAGCACGGTTTTCCAGAACTATGCCCTGTTTCCGCATCTTTCCGCGCGCGCCAATATTGAATTTGGCCTGAAACGTCAGGGCCGGACGAATTTCGGATCTCAAGTAGAAGACGTCCTCAAACTGGTGGGCCTTGCCACCAAGGAAAATCGCAAGCCAGCACAGCTATCGGGCGGTGAACGGCAGCGGGTCGCGCTTGCCCGTTCCCTGGTGCTTGAGCCGGATGTGCTTCTTCTGGATGAGCCGCTGGCTGCGCTTGATCCCAAACTGCGCAAACAAATGCGCGTCGAGTTGAAGGGGATTCAGCGGCGGGCGGGAATTACCTTTCTGCTGGTCACGCACGATCAGGAAGAAGCACTTTCGATGTCCGATCAGTTGGCTGTAATGAATGAAGGCCGCATTGAACAGGTCGGTTCACCCGAGGAAGTCTATTTTCATCCGCGGACCAAATTCGTTGCCGGATTTTTGGGAGCGGTCAATTGGATTGCTGGGGTCGGAGTTCGACCTGAGGCGACCCGAATCGCCCGCTTGCCCGAAAATCACGGCGCCCGGTCCTCGCCGGCACGGGTGACCAACTCGGTGTTTCTAGGAGATTGCTTCCAGGTTTTGTGCCAACTCGATAGCGGAGAAGAAGCGGTGGCGCAGGTCCCACGAAGCTTTGCCACCTTCTCGCCGGGCGAAGCGGTGCATATCTGCTGGAGTCCTTCTGACGAAATTCTTGTTCCATGAAACTGCGCTCATGGTTTCTGCTGCCAACCTGGCTGTGGATGCTGGTGTTTTTTGCCGCGCCGTTTGTAATTGTTCTTGCCTATAGTCTTCTGACCCGCGGTGTCTATGGTGGAGTAGAGCAGCCTTGGACGGTTGAAGCCTATCAACGGCTGATTGACCCGCTATATCTCACAATCCTGTTTCGATCTTTCGCCATGGCGCTGGCTGCAACAGCCATTTGCCTGGTGATGGCGTTTCCGGTTGCGCTGTTCATATCGCGGTCGCATTCGCGCAAGAATTTTTATCTGCAACTCGTGATGCTTCCGTTCTGGACCAGCTTCCTGGTTCGTACCTATGCATGGCTTTTTTTGCTGCGGGACACCGGACTCGTGAATACCGTTCTGATGAAGTTGGGAGTGATCCACGCTCCACTCTCTCTGCTTTACAACGACGGCACCGTGCTGCTCGGACTGGTGTATGGGTATCTCCCATTTATGGTGCTGCCAATCTACGCAACCCTGGAACGTCTCGATCCGGCGCTGGTGGAAGCGGCGGCGGACCTGGGCGCCCGCCCACTCGCCACGGTGTTTCGCGTCATACTCCCACTCTCACGGCCAGGCTTGGTTGCCGGATCAGTTCTGGTTTTTATCCCCTGCCTGGGAGCGTATTTAACGCCCGACCTGCTCGGCGGCGGCCGTACCGTCCTGGTCGGGAACCTTGTGCAAAATCAGTTCACCAACGCGCGCGACTGGCCATTCGGTTCGGCGGTCTCCATGCTTCTGATGGTACTGGTGGTAGTGCTAGTGTGGGGATTGCTCCGGCGGGAAAGTGAGCAACTGGCGTGAAGCGCTGGCTGGCGGCCTATGCCGTGGCATTTTTCGCCTTCCTGCACCTGCCGCTGCTGACCCTTGCGTTCTTCAGCTTCAATTCTTCGCGCTTCACCCAGTGGGAGCATTTTTCCCTGGACTGGTATCGCGCCATCTTTCGCGATCCGCAACTGATCGACGCTACCTGGAACAGCGTGATCGTCGCGCTCATCAGCACCGTGATCTCGACCGCGCTCGGCACCATGTGCGCTTATGGCTTGTGGAAGTACACATCGCGGTTGCTGACCGGAACACTCTATCTTTCGCTGGTGACACCGGAAATCGTCACTGGAATTTCTTTGCTGGCGCTTTTTCAATGGATGTTTCGCTGGCTGCATTGGCATCTTGGGCTCTACACCGTGGTGCTGGCGCATGTCGCATTTTCCATTGCCTACGTGGTGATCGTGATTTCGGCGAGACTGCGAACGCTGAGTCCATCGCTGGAAGAGGCTGCCATGGATTTGGGTGCCAATGAATGGCAGGCCTTCTTTTACGTAATGCTGCCGGCGTTGGCCCCGGGAATCATTGCTGCGGCCCTGCTGGCGTTGACGGTTTCTTTTGATGACTACGTTATCACCAGCATGGTGGCCGGAGTTGATTCAGAAACGCTCCCCATGGTCATCTACGCCATGGCACGCCGCGGCGCGAGTCCGGTGATTAACGCCATCTCGGCCCTGATCACATTTTGCTTCGGCGTGTTGATTCTGATTTCTGAACAGGTGCGCGAAGCATGAACCGGCGCGACTTCTTGCTTGGCACTGCGGGAGTGGCTGCATCGGCCGTGCTGGTGGGTTGCAGTCGCGATCGCCGCCCGCGGCTCAACGTCTACAACTGGTCAGCCTACGTTGCGCCTGACACCATCTCCAACTTCGAAGCTGAGTTCGGAGTGAAGGTCCATTACACGACCTATGAAAGCAATGAAGAGATGCTGGCTAAGGTGCTGACCGGCAACTCCGGTTGGGATGTAGTCTTCCCCACGCACACCCGCCTCCAGCCTATGCGCGAGTACGGTCTGCTCGAACCCCTGCGCCACGAATGGCTTCCTAACTTAAAAAATCTCGATGCCCGCTTTCATTCCCCGGTATGGGACCCCGGCCTGCAGTGGAGCGTACCTTACATGTGGATTGGCACCGGCATTGTTTACAACCGCTCACTCCGGCCTGCGCCCACCCGCTGGGCAGACCTTTGGGATTCCCGGCTGAAAGAACGGGTGACAATGCTGGACGATCCCGAAGACATGATTGGGGCCTGTCTGAAAAAAATCGGATTGCCCTTCGATGCCACCGACCCAGATCAATTGCGGCGGGCCGAAGAGGCGGCGCTGGAACAAAAGAAGATCATTCGTGCATATCTCAATGCTGAGGTCCGCGATCAACTGGTTTCAGGGGATGTGCTGGCAGCGCAGCTCTGGAACACCACGGCCCAGCAGGCCATGGATGCCGCGTCCAACTTGGCATTTGCCTATCCCGAAGAAGGATTTCCTTTTTACTGCGACTGCGCAACGATTCTGCGCGAGAGCCAACGGGTAGAGCTGGCGCATAAGTTCCTGAATTACGTTCTGCGTCCTAATGTCTCCGCGGCGGTTGTCGAATACACGCGCACCGCCACTGCCAACGGCGCGGCCCACGATATTCTGCCGGAAGAGACACGAAACAACCCCACGTTCTATCCTCCTCCTGCTGTTTTTGAGCGCGGGGAGTGGCCGGGAACGCTGCCGCGGGCGGCACAGCGGCTAAGGGACCGGATCTGGACAGAGATCAAGTCGTCGTAAGAAGGTGAGGGAGGCTACCGGCCCTGGGACGGCCACCTACTCGGCGCGCGGATAAGAAGTATCCCCTCAAGCCACTTTGTCATCCCGAGCCAAGGCGGGGGACCTCCCGTTTTTCGGCGAATGTAGCTGGACCTACACCCCGCAAAGCGATACTTCCATCCCTAACTCGCGGAACGCAATTGCCTTGGCAAGCATGGCAGTATCGGCTGACGCTGCGTGTCTTCCGTAAGCCACTTGAAGATGGTTGGCCTTGTGCCGTCCCATCATCTGATCGCGAGTAACGCCATGTAGAACCGCGCTCATGATCGGCCATTGCGGTGTGGTGGCATCCCAGCGCCGTTGAACCTCTTCGCGGGGCAGTTCGACCACGGTGGCGCGTCCCAGGTCGGCCTTCAGCCGGTTATCTTCGACAAAGACACGGCTCCACACTATCTCGCCCGGCTTGCTGATGCCTTTCAGCGTACCGCCCCCCAAGGGAAAGTACATGGGCGGTTGACGTTCGCTGGAGGCGCCTCGGTATCCGTCAACAAAGTGTTGGGGTGGAGCGGCGCCTGAGATTTCAAAAACCCAAATGAATTTGCCCTTGTAATCTTCTCCGAAACGAATGTCGTGCAGCGTCGTTTCAGGATCGAGGCCGAGGCTCTGCCACACGCGATTGGTCACCAGGGCATCAACCCCGGCGCACTCGTCAACTTCGTTGAAGTGGGGGAGAGCTTCGCCAGCATAGAGAACTCGATTGCCGCCAGCCTGCGTTACCGGCGGCCGGTCTACATTGTTGAGAAGGCCTTCCACCAGATCGGACGCCGGGGTCAGATCTTTCAATCCTTGTTGGTACTGAATTCCGATTGCCGCACAGCCAAAATCGTCTGCGATGCGTAACGCCGCAATGTACATACGGCACTGCTCGAGAATCTGGTCGTCGGTCAACTCGGTTTTCGGGTCTGGGCCAGTACGAAACTTCAAGCCCTTGTGGTCGAGCCAGTCGCGTACCGCCTGGGCTTCTTCGATGCCCACGCGGCGCATGGCCGCGTAGAGTGCCGACTGGCTGAGGCGCTCCTTGAAGATTCCCATGGGGTGCAGGATTTCGTCGGGGATGATGGCGTTGTACATACCCATGCACCCTTCATCGAAGACTCCGAGTACTGCTTTTTTTGAAAGCAGTTCCTTGGCAACCGCGGACCCTGTTTTGGCGGAGGCACCGTTCACTTTTTTAGGATCGAATTTCTTAACGTGACTCAGATCATGAGAGACGCGCTTTCCTTCGAGCCAGGCTCCCAGGTGATGAAGGAAAAATTCGTCGGTGAAGTCCTCGCTCCAGAGAGTGTCGTAGGCGACGCCTGCCTTAGTCAGGCTGCCGTTAAGGTTCAACATTCCGACCAATCCGGGCCAGCGGCCGCTCCAGTTGGCAACCGTCAGAATCGGACCTCGATGATGGAAAAGTCCGGCCAGCACGTGATGGGTGTATTGCCAGACGGCTTCGACCACGACGACCGGGGCCTCAGGTGGAATTTGGCGGAAAACGTCGATGCCGTAGCGCTGGCTGTCGATGAAGCCGTGCTTCTTTTCGGGTTGGAAAGGGTGTGCGCGCTTTAGGTCGCGTCCCAATTTCTTCACGGCGTCGATGAAAGCCTTCTCAGTCGCCTCCTGCGCGGCCCAGCACACCTGGTTGGCGGACAGGCGCAAGTCACCACTGGCGACCAGGAAAATCGGACTAGACATTTAGGAGCCCCATTCGGAATGCGGGAGCAGTGTACAATGCGCCGCCGATACTATTCAAATAGTAACGTTACGATTTAGCCTGATCGGAAGCAAGGTCCTGCCGCTTATCTCGGCGGGCCAGTGGAATTGCGCAATCGCAATTCCACGGCAAGGCGAATGTGTTTTTCGGGGAGGCGCTCGCCCTTCTTGCGATGCATGATCTGCAGCAGCAATTCGAATGAACGCCTGCCCATTTCATAAGTAGATTGGGCAATCGAGGTTATGCTGGGGCTGAAGTAACGGTTCCAGATGAAATCGTCGAAGCCGAGAATGCTTACTTGTTGCGGTACGGGTATTCGGTTTTCGTCCAGGGATTGTAAAACGCCAAGCAGCAACTTGTTATTACTTACCATGATCGCGGTCGGAGGCGACGTCAGCTTCAACAGGCGCTGGGTGGCTTCAATGCCGTTTTGGATTTGCAACTCGCCGCAAGCCAGATATTCGTCCCGTATCGGAAGGTGCGCCTCCTGCATGGCTTTGCGGAAGCCCTCGAGCCGATCGTGATGTGGCGACAGTGCGGTATTTCCGGCCAGCATGGCGATGCGCTCGTGTCCGAGTTCGAGCAAGTGGCGTGTAGCTGCATAACCAGCCTGGACATTGTCACTGCTCACGGTGCCTTCCGTTGCAGCTGGTGGAATGCGATCTACAAAGACCATGGGGAAGCGACGGCGGACCATGGTTGCGTAGGCGGTCGAATTAGCGCAGCAAGCCAGCAACACTCCATCGACCCGTCTCGAAAAAAGAGTAACTAAGTGCGCATCCTCGTTTGCGGCGTTTTCGTTCGAGTCGCAGAGCAATACGGCGTAACCTGCTCGCCGCGCAGCGTCTTCCACGCCTCGAACCACTTCCGGATAAAACGCATTGGTGATGTCGGGAACTACAACGCCGATCGCGTTGGTCTTTCCGGTCTTTAGACCCCGGGCGATGGCATCGGGATGGTAGTCAAGAGCCGCCATGGCCTCCATGACACGCTTCTTGCGGGCCGCACTGACTGGCACTGAGGCGTTCAGGACGGCGGAGACGGTGGAAGTGGAGACTCCCGCCAGGCGGGCTACGTCCCGCATCGTATGTTTGGCGCGGTCACTCATGGCAAAGCACGTGGGCGAATGACTTTACCACGGTCAGACTGGCCGCTCCAGCCGGAACGGCTGTTAAAGAAATCGTAACGTTTCGCTTGTGCCGGTTTCCAAATCCTAGTATAAGAATCCACGCGATTGAAAGCCATACCAATCGAACTCCAGTCAATAGCGCAAAAATTCACGATGCTAACGACGACGGTTGATTGCCCGAGACCACGATACCTGGAGCCAACCGGGAGCCGTCACTGATGCTACAAACCTCTCTTGGTGTGCTTCTCGCTAGCGACAATCGGTTGATGTCGCTCAATGCCATCGATCTGATCATCATTGTCTTGTACTTCGTGCTGGTCTTGGGGTTGGGCGTTTATCTTCGCAAATTCGCCAGCACAGGCAACGATTTCTTCATGGCCGGCCGCGAGATGACGGCATGGATCGCCGGTCTAAGTTTTATTTCCGCGAACCTGGGCTCGCTGGAGATGATGGGCTACGCGGCCGCGACTTATCAGTACGGGATCCTGGTGGCTCATGCCTATTGGATCGCCGCCATTCCGGCCATCCTGTTTCTCGCCCTGGTGATGTTGCCGTTCTACTACATCTGTAAGACCCATTCCGTTCCCGGCTATCTTCACCTTCGCTATGGGGAAGGGGCGCGGTCGCTTTCGGCGATTTCGTTTGCCATCATGACCATTCTGATGAGCGGCATCAACATGTACTCGATGGCCGTGATCATGAAGGTCATTCTGGGCTGGGACATCCACTTCAGCATCTGGGTTTCGTCTCTCACGGTGGCCATCTATGTGATGGCCGGAGGACTACTGTCCGCCATCTTCAACGAAGTTCTGCAGTTCATGTTGATCTGGTTAGGCTGCCTGGTGATCCCGATTGCCGGGCTGGTTGAGACCGGCGGGTGGAACGGGCTGGTGCATCGCATCGCGCAGAATTTTCCCGGACAGGATTTCACCCACATGTGGCGGACCCTGGGATCGTTTACTGACAACCCCATGGGTGTGCACTGGAGTGGGGTCGTCTTCGGCTGGGGGCTGGCGATTTCCTTTGGATACTGGACGACGGATTTTCTGGTGGTGCAGCGGGTGATGGCGGCGAAGGACCTTCGCTCGGCGCAAATGGGAACCATCATCGGCGGATTTTTCAAGATGATGGTGCCGCTGATTGTTATTTTGCCGGGACTTCTGGCGTTGGCTGTGCTGCCGTTCAAGCTGGTTCCTGAAACCATGGCGAACTTGCCTGGGGTGCACACTTACAACGAGGCTTTGCCGCTGATGCTGGCTCGGTACTGCGGGCCGGGATTGCTGGGGTTGGGAGTTACCGCCTTGATCGCTGGATTCATGAGTGGCATGGCCGGAAACGTTAGCGCGTTCGCGACAGTCTGGACCTATGACATCTACCGGCCACTTATCAGGAAGCACGCCAGCGACCAGCACTACTTGAGCATGGGGCGCTGGTGTTCCTTGCTGGGTGTGATCGTGAGCATCGGGACTGCATACCTGGTGATGAATTTCTCCAGCATCATTGTTTACGCGCAGGTCATTTTCGTTTTCTTTATCGTGCCCATGTTTGGGACGGTCATTCTGGGCA
>CAWGQZ010000050.1:0-62228 GCA_963824805.1 uncultured Acidobacteriaceae bacterium
GAGCGTGACGTTGCCACTTCAATAAACCTTAGAAGCCGATGCCAATCGGGAACTTACCCGTCCGGCACCGTCAAAAGTATCAACCATTTATAGTCCGTGTAATGAATGAGATAGAGGGATACTCGAAGGTTTTAGTACAAGTAGGGAATGGCTCGTGCGGGGCGGGTTGTAGCCCGTTGTGGGGATATTCAACACACGGGCCGCCCTCGTATAGTTAGAGAAGCATTAATACAGATTCAGGAACCGGCGATCTGCTTTTGGCGCAAGGTTCAACATTCCCCCCAACAAAATTGTCTTGCACAATTTTTCGTAAACGAGCCTAGACGCTCTCCCGCAAAGCGATAACTAAATTCCAGTTGCTTGTCCGTCTGCCAGCGTGTCGAGTGTTGTCGATGCGTCGCGTAGTTGGGGAACTTCAGTAACCCCGCCCGCGCAATCAGTAATGGCACCAAGGCCCGATGTAAGAAGGCGCGAGACCTAGTAAAACAGGAAAGAGGACTAACAGACGTGAGCCGGATATACGACGCACTAACGATTGCCGAAGACCAGTCAGTCGAGCGTTTTACCTCAACTCCCATTGGCTACGAAGAGCCTTTCGCGACCGCGAACTCACGCCGGGTTGTGCGTCCGCTGGAAATGAATACTCCGTGGAAGGAGAGGGAGAGCATTCCTCAACTTCCGGGGAAAGTTGAGGTCTCGCGGAACCGAGTACGCAGCTTGCTATTACTTGCATTTCTTACCGTGGGTGGGATTTTGGTCGGGACCAACTATGCGTTGCGAACCAACACCGCGAGCTTTGTCGGAAACAAAGATCCGTTCGGGGTTAGCTTCGAAGGCAAGCTTCGTCCTGCGACAGAAATTCGAATTACCTCCGGCTCCATGGGAACAGTCTCTGAGATCTATGTGAAGGTGGGGGATCCGGTCCGTCAGGGCCAGCAGTTACTACGCATGGACGACCGCGAGACCCAAATGGCGCTTCAGCAAGCAGCCGCCGAGCGCGAAACCGCGCAGCAGAATCTGGCGCACTTCCGTTCGCGCCTCGCCGAGGCCAACGCCCGGGTTGCCATTTCCCAGCGCAAGGCCGCACAGATTCCGGTCCGCCAGTTGAGAGATTCGCCACAGCGAGCGCAGGCTGCGTTCGACCAGGCTACGGTCAATTACAACCGTGCCAAGCAGCTATTTGGGCTGGGTGTGATCGCGCAGCAAGAGCTTGATGCTCGCGCTACCGATCTCCGAATCGCGCAAGACGACCTCGACAACGCCAAGAAACTGGCTAGCGTATCTGCGACCCTGGAAGACGATCAATCGGAACAGGCTGGTCTGGAAGCGCGCGTGACCCGGCAGGATCTGATTGAGCAGTTGCGCCAAGCCGACCTGAAGTATCAGCAGGCTAAACAGCGGGTTGGGGAAGCTATTGTGTGCGCCACCCAACCTGGCGTAGTTTCAGAGATACCGGTGAAAATCGGTGACAGAATACCGAGCGGCACCGTGGTAACCCAATTAGCGGAACTTCGTCGCATGGTTGCCGATGTTCCAGTAGCCGCAAGCATGATTTCAAAACTGGAAGTCGGCGAGGCGGTTTCGATCAGGTTACCGTCGACGCCACCGACAGAAATCCAGGGAAAAATTAACGTCATCAATCCGTTACCCTCGGCCAATATGACTCACAACGTCGAAGTCGAGTTCGAGAATCCGACGATGTTGCTCCTGGCGGGTCAGCCGTCTGAGGTACGGTTCGAGCGGCCCTAATGGCGAATCAGCCCATCACTGTTGCACTGGCCAGCGAAGGAACTTATCCGTTTTACCATGGCGGCGTCAGCACCTGGTGCCATCGTCTCACAAACGGACTGCCCAACGTCGACTTCAAACTCCTGTCGGTCGTTACCAATCCCTTTCAGCAGGTGAAATACGAGCTGTCGTCGAATGTGGTCGACGTTTTGAAGATGCCGCAGTGGGGGCTGGTTCAGCCCGCGGAATACTCCCGCCACCAGCCGACCTCAACCGTGTTGCGCAATCGCTGGAACACTACGCCCGAGATTATTGCCAAGCATTTCAAACCGCTGTTCGAGCAGTTTTTGGCGCTGACGTTTTCGCCCAAGTGCAACAAGGAAGATCTTGGACACACGCTGCTGAAGATGCAGCTCTACTTCCAGCACTACGATTATCCCAAGACGATGAACTCGCCCGAAGTCTGGAATGTGCTGCAGCATGCCGTCCGGGCCACCTGGGAAAGCCGTCCGGAAGGCACCGAGAATCCAACTCTAGCCGATGTTAAGCAGGCCTCGCGCCTACTTTATCACCTGCTGATGGTCCTACACTTTCCGATTCCTGAAGCGGATCTTACGCATTCGTCCGCCGCATCGTTCTGCGGAATTCCCTGCGTGCTGGCGAAGATCGTAAATGAAACGCCATACCTGCTGACCGAACATGGGGTTTACCTGCGCGAACAGTACCTAAACCTTCGGCGGCAGATTAAATCGTTCTTTGTACGCTGGTTCTTGTATCGCCTATGCGAAACCGTGGTCGAGCTGAACTATCACTACGCCACCCAGGTTTCGCCGGTGTGCGCTTACAACGCCCGCTGGGAGAAGCGCCTGGGCGTGGAAGAATCCCGCATCGACGTGATCTTTAACGGCGTCGATCCGGCAAAGTTCCAGCGCGTCGAGCCCGAACCGCGCAATCACCCCTTGGTTTCGACCGTCGGTCTAATCTATCAGCTCAAGGGACAACTCGACATGATCGATTCCACGGCGATCATCAAAGAGCAATTTCCCGATGTCGAAGTCCGCTTTTACGGGACGGCCAGCGATCAGAAATACTTTGACGACTGCAAGAAGAAAGTTGTCGATCTGAAGCTCGAGAAGAACGTCAACTTCGCTGGCTCCACCAAAGAACCCTGGAAGGTTTACAGCAACGCCGACGTAGTCGCCTTCTCCAGCATCTCGGAGGGCTTCCCCTACGTCGTAGTTGAAGCCATGCTGTGTGGTGCGGCCATCATTTCTACTGATGTGGGGGGTGTGCGCGAAGCATTGGGCGAGGCTGGCATTCTGGTTGCGGCAAAACAGCCGAGGCAGATGGCCGAAGCAGTGTCGTTCCTGTTGGCCAACCCTCAGGAGCGCGAGCGCCTGGGCAAGATGGCACAAGCTCGGGCCCTGGAATACTTCACCGAAGAAACGTTCCTTAACAATTACGAGAGTACCTATCACAAGCTAGTAAGCCGCCGCCCGCAACGTATTTTGCGTGCATAGTTAATATCAGCGTGCTCTCTTTCTTTCGATTCAGGTTGGCGGTCATGACCGTAATCACGGGGACAATTCTATCTATGGCGCAGGCTGATGCGGCTCAGCCGTCGCCGGCGAGTCTTGCTATTTACTACGGATACCCCAGCCTGGTGAACGGTGCCAAGGGTGACGTAGAGAAAGCTGCCGCCGCATTCAGCATTTACGAAGTGGTTGTTTTCGGCGACGGACTGGAGTTCTCCGACCGCCAGAGTTCGAGAATTGCGCAGGGCGATCCTGCGGAGCACCAGAAAGTGATGCAAATCATCGCTGCCATGAAACGTCGCAATCCAAAGATTCGAGTCTTTGGATATGTGCCGCTCGGCGACTATCAACACCTCACCGACGAACAGATTCAGGAGCGCGTTCGGTTGTGGAAGCCGATGGGTGTCGCTGGAATTTTTCTTGACGAGGGCAGCTACGATTTCGGAATCGTAACCCGTGAGCGCCAGAACAAGGCGGTTGATTACGTCCATCAGCAGGGCCTCTGTGCGTTCATGAACGGATATTTTTCGGACCATATTTTCGGTCTGGAGAACGAACCGTTGTACTCAAACGGGAAAAACAAGAATCCGAACCATGCCGCGCCAAAGCTGGGCAAAGGCGACCTTTACCTGATCGAGTCGTTCCAGATTCGGGAGGGGGCCTATGACGATCCGGCCCAGTGGCAGGAACGGATGAAAAAGGTGCTCGACTATCGGAAGCGCTATGGCACCAAGATGTTTACCATTACAACTTCGGGTAAGCAACCCTTCAACGTGCAAAAACTGAATTACGGATGGTGGAGCGCTTGGTTGAACGATCTGGACGGCTTCGGGTGGGGCGAGCCAAACTTTTCTGCCTCCGACAATTCTTTGCCCGACCATCGATGCGTAATGGACGCCTCCATCTTGGGACGTCTCAGCAAAATAGGCTTGGTGGGAACCGATAAAACACGCTTCTGGCGCAGGACGGACAGCGCTGTAGTCGTCTTGAATACCAGCGATCACACCGTGAAACTGGTCAAGTCGATTCCTGCGCCTCAAGCAGGAAACAATTTGGGAACCGCTCACGAGGGATCTTCCCTCATGTGTGGAGCGAAGTGATGGAAACCAAAGATCCCGAAATTCTGTTGAAAGAGGTTCAAAAAATAGCGCCGCAACTCGCCGACGTGCGCGAAGTTGCGGCCATGATCGAGTCTTTCGGCTACACCGATCGCTCGATGAAAGACTGGGGGTTCCCCGATGTCTTCGCCTTGGCGCAACACATCTTTGATCGCTTCCCGCCATACATCCCGCCAAAAGAAGAAGAGACGAAGAAGTCAACGCTAACCAAGATTGGCGCGGAACTCGTCATAGCGCTGCGCAAGTGTTCCCTCAGTCTTGCTTACGCGGTGCCGTGGATGGCGTTGCTGGCCCTGCAATACAGATATCCAGATGCGCTTCAGGTTTCACCTGAGTTGGGCGGTGCGCTAAGCCTTTCGCTGATTGCCAGCCTGATCACCTCTGGCGGATTTATTCAGATGATCTCGCGCAGCGGTAATCTCTATTACGGATTGGACGAACCCTTCCTGGCACGCCGCTCCTGCGTTTCACTGCTCGTACTGGGCGGCTTCTGTACGGCGTCATTCGCGCTAGTCGGAGTCCTGACTGGCCTCTATTTCCAGGTCTTCGCATTGCAATATTTGACCCTGGCGGCGGTTAACTATATCGGTCTTAGTTTTCTCTGGATGTTTTGTGCGGTTATCTCGGTTCAGGGATTCGGTTGGTGTATTCCGATCATCTTTCTGGTCAGCGGCATGGCCGTAGCTGGCCTTCGCTTTGTTCTTCACTTGGGCACGACGACCTTACTGATGTTGTGGCCGCCTCTGGCTTTGGCGTGTTCTCTGGCGTGCGCGATACCTATTTTCCGCTACTTCGAGAAAAAAAAGCCCGGAGCCAAAGACAGTGCTCGGCCGCGGTTCAGTGTTACCTTCATTTCGCTGGTGCCGTTTTATGCCTACGGCACGGTTTACTTCAGCTTCATGTTTGCGGATCGCCTTACTGCCGGGAGCGCCATTCCGTGGGTTTCCGGCTTGAGTTTCGGCATCGATTCCGCCTATACCAAGGGTATGGACTTGGTGCTGCTTGCGTTTCTCATCACGGCGGCGCTGGTCGAATACTTCAGCGATTCGTTCTTGAAATTCTGGAACGATATGGCCAAGACTCTGCCGCAGTCGCAGGCGCCGGTTCTGGTGACCAAGCTCGCACATCGTCACCTTGCCGCAATCATCAATATCTGCGCTGTGTTCGGTGTCATGTCGATTGTCTCCTGGCTGGTGTTCTCCCGCGCCTTTGGTTTGGTGCTATCCACCTCGTTGCTGCAGACCGTTTTGTTAGGCGGACTGGGCTATCTCATGTTGAGCCTGGCTCTGCTCGAGAACATTATTCTCTCCAGCCTCAACGCCAACTCGCTCGCGCTGCGAGCAGTCTCAATTGGGCTAGCGGTTAATCTGCTGGCCGGGTATGCTCTCAGTCACTGGCTGGGCGTGCAATATGCTGCGGTGGGCCTTTTCCTGGGATCCGGCGTGGTCCTTTATTACGGAAACCTGTCGGTGCGCCAGGCCTTGCGTCATCCTGACTACCACTATTCGATCGCGTGAGCCTCATTGATGCCGGTTCTGGACCTTTTGAAGGCAGGATGGATCACCCTCACTTTCCTGCTCGTCTTTTTCTGGGTGCCCAGCCGCCTCTTCGCTCGACGATCCACCAGCGCCTACACCATTTGGGTCGCGGGCAATTTTGTCCGGATGTTGATATGCGTCGCAGCTTCGGTTCTTTTCCTTACCGGAATCAAGGTCCTAGGTGCGATCACGGTTGTGCTTTTCCTGGTCGCAGCCCTGGGCATTTCATGGCTGCGGAATCATAGCTGGCAGGTTCGTGGCGTAATCGGAAGCGTCCAAGAAAAGACACTCAAACTGGTGCGCAGGGCCGAGAGCCAGGCGCTGACCAAATTTGTCGACGCCGATGCCGAGCCCAAGCCGATTTCATTTCACCTGCCGCGCTTTCTTCGACTTAATTTCTGGCTGGCCCTGCTGGAAAACAGGGAAGTGCTGATCGCAGCATTTGTCCTGGTTTTTGTGATTTCGGCGGCGTTGTCTTGGCAGATTCCGATTCACCAGTTGCGCTATGAGCATGTGGAGCAATATGGCGTTCTGCTCCGGGCCCGGGAGTTTGCGCTGAATCTGCACACCATTGGAAGACCATTCGTAGTTCCTTCGGCGCTGGTAACGACCTCGCTGATCAGTGCGGTTGATCTCTCGCAGGTGACGCGATACCTGTCGCCACTAATCGGAATTTTGTTGGTTCTGTCGCTAGGCTTATTCGTCCGCATCTGCACCCGCACCGGCGTCGGCGGAATCGTGGCCATGTACTGTCTGGGCGCGGCTGCGTTGCCCCCGACAAGCCCCCCGGCTGAGGTGGCAACCACCTTACGAGAGAAGCTTCTGGCACTGCTGGATTACACTCCTTCAGTTACGCGACCAGGCCCCGAGTTTGCGCTTGGCCTGATCCTGCTTTTGCTGGGGCTCTCATTCCTGGCGGATTGGTATCGCAATGGGGGGCGAGATTCGCTGATCGATGTGCTGTGCTGCCTGGTTCTAGTCAGCATTGTCTCCCAATATCTGCTGGTGATATTTCTTGTCGCCGGCGCGGCTATGTTGCTGGGGCCTTGGGTGGGCATCATCGCCGTCATCGTCTTCTGTTACGGGTCGGCGATTTTTGCCACGGTCAACAGCGGGGTTTTGCCGAATGACGTGTTCACGGTCCTGCCGTTGGTAGCAGCCATTGCCGCCGGGTGCTTCATTGCCTTTGTACACTCTGCTCTCGCCCCACTCACGGGCAAGCGTACCGATGCGGTCGTGCTCGCGGTTTGCCTGGTGCTGGCCGCGGTGTGGCTGCGTCCACATGACCTGACGGCGCAATTCCTGGAATTTGAGTCGGCCGCGCAACAGAGCAGGAAGATCAGCCAGAGCTTGCCTCGCCAGCGATGGGTAGTGGTGGCTCCAGTTGAGCAACTACCGGAAACCTTCGGCTTCGGCGGATACGAGGACCTTGCTGGATTTGTCCAGAAATACCAGCGTCAGGTCAACGACCCCGGCTTTGAGTTTAAAGACGCGCCCGAAGATTACCTGATCTACGTGGAGAAAGTCCCGTTCCAGATGTTCGCATCGGAGCCAGCCATGCTCTCCTTCGCAACCCTCACGGACTCAACTTACCGCAACTACCGTTCTCCTGCTGGCCGCGCCAGCCTCGAGTCCGATGCTATGCAGCTTTGCGAGAGTTATCGCGCCAGCCACTCCAATGCGACGATTTACTACGAAGACAACGAACTGCGCATCTACCGTATTCACACGCCGCCAAAGCCCCGCCACTAGCCTTACCGAAGCTGGATGGACGCTTGCTTTCATTCAAACTGACAAAATATCGCCCAGAAGGCGGGACATCTGACCCTACGGGTTTCTCTATAAATCTGTGCTCTCTGTGGTTAAAGTTTTTGTCAGCAGAGACAAAACTCGCACCACAGAGGCACAGATTCACCGAGGGAAGCAGGTCATCAGCCTTGCCTCGCGAATGGGGAGTTAACGGCACGCCACCCGATAAGCGGTCAGGTCCTCATCCTTCAGCATGGAATTAAAATTCATCGAATTTGCCTTGGGACAAAACCGCGATGGACTCAAGCTGTATTCCACCTCGAACACCGCTTTTCCCGCGGCAAGGAAGGGCTGCAAGGTACTGCATTCGCTGTAAGCAAAGCACTCTTCATTGATGGTGAAGTCAAATGAGGAAACCAGGGCCTTCACCTGTTCCACATCGTTCTTCAGCGCCACAGTCATTCCCAGAGAATGCACAGTATCCGCGATCCATTTGTTGTAAGCGATCTGATCGGAAGAACTCAGAGAGAAGCCGGTGCTGTTGGAGTAGCCATCAATGTTGTCGGGTTCGACCGCATCGAATCCCTTCTTGGCGCACATCTGAAAGCGCGCCGTCATGATTGGAGCGAGAGCGTTGATCTGCCGGATGTCCAACCACTTTTCACCGGGCCAGCCATTGCTCTTACCCTTTACATAGGAAGGGAACTTGCCGGCGTCCGAACGCCAGTTCTCCCAGGTGCCGGCGTCGATGTAGCACACCGCCTTGATGCCCTTGTTGTGCATCGCCGTGATCAGGCTTGCAGGAGGCATCAAATCCATCCACGTCGTACATCCCGACATTTAAGAGCTTGCTGCTCGAAGGCACGCTCGAAAGTTGCCATTGCCACGACGTGTTCATCGCCGGATGCCATGCCGTACTGCCTTGGGCTAAAGCTCGCGGTATCGCCAACGTGGCGAGTACCAGGGACAAAAGAAGAATGCGGGGGAATGCCTGCTTCATGAGAGTTCTCTCCGATTTCTGGACGAAGCGAGCGCGGCCGGCTAGAGCTGTGGTGGCGTGAAGGGATCGTATTACAAACATAGACGGGGTCAACCGCCGGAAGTTCAGGGCTGAATCAGCTTGTACTTTCGGCGGAGAAATTAGAAGGCCACGGTCCTCAAGACAGAACTCAATCGGAGGGGCGATGGCGGGCCGGCATCGGAAATAGTCTCGTTTTGGGAAAAGTTTTGCGACAGCTTGGCCGTTCGATGTCGGGTTGCAGACAATAATAGGGATGTATCAATAGGGAGTATTAAGAGCCTCCGCGCAAAGCCTTGCGGGAACCTTGACCCTTTCCGCTAATAGGAGAGTCAAGGCCAGGGTTTGTTAGAATTACACCAGCGGCGTTTGACCTGTCTTGATTGGTGGGCTAAGAGGTCTCCGTCAACATATCGCCGGAAGAGACGAAACCATTCTTTGCCTGTTCTGACCCGGAGATCGTTCCTGAAAGCCGGCAGCTTCGCCGCTGTTGCAGGGCTTGGCGTCATTGGCGGCGACTCCTTCCTGTGGGAGCCTAATCACCCAAAACTGGTGCAGCGTGAGCTTTGGCTGGAGCGCCTTCCCGGCGCATGGGATGGCCTGCGCGTGGTGCAATTGAGCGATATCCACTACGATCCGCACTTCTCGGTAATACCACTGCGGAAAGCGGTCGACATCATCAATCCGCTGAATCCCGACCTGGTGCTGATCACAGGAGACTTCGTGACCACCTCGTCATTCAGCCATCCCCGGCATGGTCATCCCGCGGCTGCTGAGGCCGAACCCTGTTCCGTCCTGCTGCAGCAGATCAAATCGCGACTGGGAATTTTCGCGTCGTTAGGAAATCACGACGCCAGCGCAGATCCGGTTCGCATCTCCGAGATCCTGAGCGCGAGAGGAATTACAGTGCTGCGCAACGGTTCTCAGGTACTGGAGGAGCAGGGAAGCCGCTTGTGGCTGGCAGGGATCGATGACATCCTCGATGGAGACCCCGACCTGGATAAAACGCTGCAAAAAATCCCGCACGATGAGTGCGCTATTCTTATGGCCCACGAGCCTGATTTTGCGCTTCAAGTGGCTAAGAAGCCGGTTGATTTGCAGCTCTCAGGTCATTCCCACGGGGGACAAGTCAGGTTTCCCTTGGTCGGAGCCGTGGTTTTGCCCCACCTGGCGCACCGGTTTCCCATGGGACTATACAAGCTAGGAAACCTGACGCTCTACACCAATATCGGATTGGGAACAATCAATCTCCCAATCCGATGGAATTGCCCCCCGGAAATCACGCTGTTCACCTTGCGCAGCGGTAAACCTGCTTAGGAAGTTGCTCCGATCGCGGCGCCCATGCCGACCGCAACCGACGCGGGCCGTTTTACTTTCTTCAGCCGCGCCGTCGCCTGATTTTGCGCTTCCACGATTTGCTCCGGGTTCAGGGTCGCTCCCACTTGTCGCTTGGCTGCGCTGATTTCTTCCCGCTGTTCGGAATTCATCTTCTCCGACACCAAGTACCACATGTAGGCGGACAGCGGATCCTGCTCGACACCATTGCCACGGCGGTACATTTCCGCCAAGGCGACTTGCGCCGAGGGTAGGCCCTGCTCGGCAGCCTTTTGGCACCAGGAGACGGTGGTGTGTTGCGACTCTCCGCCAAGCTCAGGGGAGTGGTGGCCGGCAGAGGGAAGCTGACCTAGGGAGTTGGTTAGGGTTAAAGTCATCAACTCCAGCCGGCTTGAAACCCCCAACTTATCGAACACCCGGAATAAGTAATTCTTAATGGTGTGCTGGCTAAGCCCCAGCCGCTCGGCGATTTCACGGTTAGTGAGACCATCCGCCAAGCAGGAAACCACATCCAGTTCACGCTTGGAGAGCAGGCTGAGTCCATTGGCACCGACCGCACGGATCGACGGCGTCGAAGCCAGTGCTTCAATGGCAAAAGCCATCTGCTGGCTGCTGGCCCAGATCTGGCCATCGTGAACGCGGCGAACACACTTGCACAGGGTTTCCAGTGATTCGTAGCGACTGAATAGGCCGCGTGCGCCCGCTCGGAATGCCTCCAGGACTACTTCACTCTTCGAGGAATCCAACAGCACCACACAGCGCAGCTCTCGCCGTAGAGCCCGCAACTCCCGCAGAATCTCTATGCCGCGCATTGGTTCTTCGTCCAGATTGGAGCTTATTACTGCGACGTCGATTTCCTGATTTCCTACCGCTCCGATGAGATCGCGCGAATGCGAGGCGGTGCCGGAAACCTCCAGGCTGGCATCCCGCTTAAGAGCGTCGGCCAGCAACTGCGTATGAATGCGAGTGTTATCCGCAACGAGAACGCGAATGGCGCGCTCGCCTAACTCATGCTCGGGACCCATGGTTCCTCCGCTTTCAATGTTTCCCCGATTTGGGGCTAGAGGCAACAACGCCTGGTTGACCGTTTAGCCTCCATGGTCCGGATGGAGACCCCAATACCGCTCAAGCGGGATAATTCTGGCTGGTGCACAAAAGTGCAACCGATCTTGCGGATGGGTCATTGTATAGCCATGTTCTTAACTCGATCAATCGAAAGTTGAAGACGGTTGCACATGCGGATGCTAAGGCTTGCTACTGCCAGCAAGTTCCAGGATGTATCGCCCTAGGTTTTTTAACTTAACCATATGATTCAAGATGGGTTCGTAGACACATATTCTCGAGACAAAAACCCTAGGAGAGGTCGGTTACCTTCGTAATCTTCGTAGGATGTCGGTTCGGATGGATACTAACATCTCTAAGCAGGAGAATAGCTCCTCTGTACCTGGTGAGACGTTATTCATCGGGTTGCGCTACCTCTTGCAAGTTTTTGCATGCAACGTTAATTTTCAAAGGTCACCCACGGGCGCGCAATTCCAGTCCCTCCCCTTGCCCGGAAGTCCGTAAAACTATTTCCTTTTTGCTTAAGGCCGAATTGTGTCTGTGGCTGAGAGGGCGAAGCTATGAGTGCCGACAATCAGAGTTGGGACAGCGAGGCACTTTCGGCAGAAATTCGTCCGGAAGCAAGTGACCTGCACTGGTACGCGGTCCATACGAGGGCGCGCCATGAAAAGCAGGTCGTGGATCGCTTGGACGAACAAGGGTTCACCACGTTTCTGCCGTTGGTGAAAGAAACCCGGCGCTGGAGCGATCGTAAGAAGGTTGTAGAGTTCCCGCTGTTCGGCTGCTATGTCTTCGTGCAATTGGTTCCAACCAACCAGATGCGGCTGCGGGTCTGCCAGACCGACGGTGTGTTGCAGATCGTGGGTGTTAAAGGCCAGGGAATTGCAATTCCCGATGATCAGATCGAAGCCGTGCGAGCTCTATTAAATGGAAGCGCTGCCCTGGTCCAATCATCCGTTCCTAAAGATAGGCCAGAGGGTGCGAGTCTGTGGTGGCGCACTCGAAGGTGTTGAAGGAGTTCTGGTCTCGCGCAACGGTGACCGCACTTTGATTATTTCTGTGGATGCGATTCAGCGCTCGCTGGCCGTGAGTGTCGAAGGCTACCGAGTGGAGCCGGTTTCGGGGTAAGTGCTCTGAAGAACTTTTTTTTAAGTCCCCCAAGTCCATCTGTGCTGGGTAAAGCTGCCAATTCGGCCCGTCTGTTAGTCGTCAGCCGGGAACCCTCGTCCTTGGGTCCGCTCTGGTCAGTTGGCCAAGCCAATGCCTGGAGTCTGGAGATCGCGGGCAGCGGTTGTGAGGCCCTGGAACGAATCCAGAGCGACGGCGGGCCCGATCTAGTGCTGCTCGATCTGCCTCGCGGCGACAACGACGGCTTCTACACCCTTCGGTGGCTGCGCCGGGTACGGGCGAATCTGCCGGTGGTTCTGCTGGCTCCGGCAGATGATCCCGTGCAGCGCGCCGAAGGCCTGCGCCTGGGCGCACAGGAATACCTGGTAAAGCCGCTGGAAGCACGAGCTTTGGAGAACATTGCACGCCACTATTTTGGCGGCAGTGGGGTTGCGTTCGAGGAAGCCGCCGCCGAGCCCCTGGGCGAAGGCATGGCCTTCTTGGCAGGTAGCCCCGTGACGCGGAAGTTGCGGGCGCAAGCCGAGTTGCTGGCGCAGGTGGATGTACCCCTGCTCATTTTGGGCGAGGGTGGCAGCGGAAAAGAGAGCGTGGCGCGACTGATCCACAAGATGTCAGCCCGCGCCAAATTCGGATTCCACAAGATCAATTGTGCCGCCATGGGCGGCGATTTGCTCGAACGCGACCTGATGGGATACGAGCCCGGAGCCTTTGCCGGAGCCACCCGCAGCCGGGCGGGGAAGCTGGAACTGGCGGATAAGGGCACTATCTTCCTGGATGATTTCGCCGAGACGCCGCTAAACCTGCAGGCCAAGCTGCTGTATATCCTGCAGGAACGCGAATTCTTCCGGATGGGCGCAGAGAGTGCTGCCATCTGTGATGTCCGCATCATGGCGGCGACCAGCGCCAACATCGAACAAGCCTTGGCTGGAAAACAACTGCGCGAAGATCTTTATTACCGCCTGAGCGCCTTTACCGTGCAGGTTCCGCCCTTGCGGCAACGTGCTGGCGAAATTCCCCAGCTACTGGCCCATTTCATCCAGCAGCTGGCGACCCGTTACA
The DNA here is from genome assembly GCA_963824805.1 of uncultured Acidobacteriaceae bacterium. Taxonomy (GTDB): domain Bacteria; phylum Acidobacteriota; class Terriglobia; order Terriglobales; family Acidobacteriaceae; genus DATBAT01. The sequence continues at coordinate 13,271 of CAWGQZ010000050.1, forward strand.
ACCTGCCCATGCGTTCCTTCTCGAGGCCACTGGTGGACGCCTGCCAGGCCTATCCCTGGCCAGGCAACTTTCGCGAGCTGGAAGGGTTTCTTCAACGTTACCTGATCATGGGGGACGAGCAACTGCTGTTGAGTGAACTACTGAAAAGCACCGAGAATCCCTTCCCGGCAATTGAGCCGAGGCCGGCGGGAGAGATCTCGGACCCGGAAGAACACCTTTCCGGTCTGCGCTCTCTGGTGCAGAACGTTAAAGGGGAAGCGGAAAAGAATGCCATCACCGCCGCCCTCGAAGAAACCCACTGGAACCGAAAAGCCGCGGCCCGGCTATTGAAAGTGAGCTATCGCACTTTGCTTTACAAGATTCAGCAATACCATATGAGTCCGCCGGCAGCCTACGCATCTCCATTTTCCGCTCAGCCTGTGCATCGCCCCAAAGCCTTGAGAGGTTATGCCGCAAGCGAAGTTACGGAGCCGAGACAATGAGGAGACCGCGCACCAAGTTGGCCGCCGCCTTTCTGGGATTGCTGATGACGCTTCCGGCCTATGCGCAGCAGGCAGCCTCGCCCGCCAGCGGCAATCAGGCGCCGCCGGCAGCACAGACGCAAGCTCCGCCGGCGCAAAAGGCGGATGACCAGTACATCATTGGCCCGGCCGACGTGCTGGCCATCAACGTGTGGAAAGAGACCGAGATTTCGCGTTCGGTACCAGTGCGCTCCGATGGCCGTATCTCACTGCCACTGATTGGGGACGTGCAGGCGTCGGGACGCACTCCGCGGCAACTGCAGGACGATATCTCGAAAAAGTTGGCCAGCTTCATCTCCGAACCCGACGTCACCGTGATTGTGCAGGAGACGCACAGCCAAAAATTCAACGTCCTCGGACAGGTTGGACACCCGGGGACTTTCCTACTTACCGACTCTACGACGGTGCTCGATGCGATTGCACTGGCGGGCGGTTTTAAGGATTTCGCCAAGCAGAAGCAAATTTACGTTCTGCGGCAGAACGGCGACGGCACCCAGGCGCGATTGCCCTTTAACTACAAAGATGTCGTCAAGGGCAAAAACGTGGAACAGAACGTAAAGCTGCAAGCCCGCGATACGGTGGTGGTGCCGTGAACTGTCGCTTGCTAACCAGCGCTATGCTGGCATTGCTGTTCTGCGGGACTGTAACCACCCTGCCCGCACAGAATCCACCGCCGCCGCGCGGGGATCAGGATCCCGCCGCGTCCCAGTCGGTCGATCAAAGTCCGGTTAAGGTAAGAGGGGCTGAGGCCGCAGAAATGGATGATCGTGCGCCTGTCCCGGCGCTAATCAACGGAGAAGTGAGGTCGCTTTCGTTCAGCTCGGAACTAGACCGCACCAATTACTTGAATGGCGGAGTTACATTGCAAGGCACGTACGATGACAATGTGTTGTCGCTTCCCAGCAATCCTGTGGGCGGCTACACGGCAGCCATTCTGCCTTATATCGCGATCGATCAATCGCGCTCCCGCTTGCATTGGAACCTGAACTACGCGGCGGGTTTCGTGGCCAACCAGCGTCTGGCTGACCAAAATCAGCAATCGCACAATGCCGGTGCGGAACTGGAATATCGGGTTAGCCCGCACGTGGATTTGCGGCTGAGCGATCACTTCCTGTACACCACCAATTTTTTTGATTTGCTGCAGCAAAATGTCGGAAATCCCGGTTCGGGGGCATTGCAGCAGCCCAACCAGTCGGTGATTACGCCGCTCGCCAAGCGCATCAGCAACCTGGGCACGGCAGAGATGAATTACCAGTTCAGCCCCAACGACATGATCGGAGGCAGCGGAACCTTCTACGATTCGCGGTTTCGCGACGTGCCGCCCGGCACTACGAATCTACTGGACACCGACACCCAACAGGCGACCGGTTTCTACACTCACCGCCTGGCTCGCTCCTACTGGATTGGCGGAGCGTACGAATTTCAGCAGTTGAACTTTAGTCCCGGCGTGGACCAGGCTACGACCAGCAGTTTCCTACTGTTCAACACCATCTACTTGCGGCCGCGGATGAGTATCTCTCTGTTCTATGGGCCGCAGCATTGGCAGTACGATTCGGAGGTAATCAGTCAGGTGGTCGCAGTACCAGTGGTGCTCGTGGTCTCCAGCCCGGTCTCCGAGCGGCGCTGGACCTACGCTGCGGGTGCGAGTTTCAACTGGCAGGGCGAGCACACCAGCGTGCAGATGAGCGCTTCGCGGCGCATAACCGATGGCGGAGGCATTCTCGGTCCCGTGGAACTGGTGAGCGCCCAGGCGGCCTTGCGGCAAAGATTGACCCGGTCGCTGACCCTTGCTTTTGGCGGAATCGCCGGCGATAACCGGCTGTTGGCAAACTTCAACGGGGTCGCCGACCGCTTGCGTTCGGCCAGTGGCAGCGCGGCGATCGAACAGCTGTTAGGTCAGAACTTTATGGTAAGCTTAGGGTACGGACGGGACTACCAGCGCGAGTCCGGCGGCACTCCTCCCCCTACAGACGTGAATCATAATCGCGGATGGATTTCTTTCTCCTACAATTTTACTAAGGCGATCGGGCGGTAGCGATGGTTGAAGATTTCTCCGAAGAGCAGGCGCCGCAGCAACTGGATTGGGCGCGTTATTTAGGCTTGCTGAGCCGCCGCCGCTGGTACCTGATACTGCCGTTTTTCCTGGGCTGGTTTGCGGTCTGGAGCGTCAGCTGGTTTCTGCCCTCGATCTACCGCTCCGGAACCTTGATCCTGGTTGAGCAGCCAACCGTCTCGCAACAATACGTAGTCTCAAACGTTGCCAGCGATCTGCAGTCACGACTCGACAGTCTGACGCAACAGGTGCTCAGCCGCACCCGGCTGCTGCGTATCATCGAAAAACTGAACCTGTTTCCCAAGGAACGGCACAAGCTTAACCTCGACGAAATGGTAGAGCTGATGCGCAAGAACATCCAGATCGAGCTGGTGCGCTCGCCGGAACATGATCAGCTGACCGCCTTCAACATCTATTTTTCTGCCGACAATCCTTACGTCGCGCAACAGGTGACCACCGAGCTGACCAACATTCTGATCAGCGAAAACCTGGAAGTCAGGCAACAACAGTCGGAAGATACCACCAGCTTTCTCCAGAGCCAGTTAGACGAAGCGCGCAGGACCCTGGCGGCGCAGGAGGCCCGGGTGCGCGCCTTTAAGGATCAGCACTTGGGCGAGTTGCCGGGACAGTTGCAGAGCAACCTGCAGATCCTCAGCGGAATGCAGACGGAGTTGCAGGGCGAGCAGGATTCCCTCGGCCGGGCCAAGCAGCAGAACGCGTATCTGGAATCCTTGATCGGGCAATACCGCTCGATGGCGCACAACCCTAAAGTGGTGGCAGCTTCACCCGCGGCCGTAAGCGGGGGCTTGCCGGCGGTCGACCAGGAATTGAGCCGTCTCAAAGCACAGCTTGCAGACCTGAGTTCGCGCTATACCGACCGCCATCCCGATGTGCGCAAGGTGAAAGATCAGATTGCCAAGACCGAGCGGATGAAAGCCCAGCTCGAGGCCGAATTGGCGAAGAAGAGCGCCGATTTGCCCGCCGACAAGAACCCTGACGGCGGTAAAGACGTGGCTTCCATGGAAGTGGAAAGCCAGCTGAAGGCCAACGAAATTGAGATGGCTAACCGGCAGCGCGCCATCAGCGAATTGCAAGGCCGCATCGCGGACTACCAATCGCGATTGAACCGTACTCCGGTCCGGGAACAGGAATTGGCGGATATAACGCGCGACTACGATCAATCGCGGACTTACTACGAGTCGCTGCTGGCGAAACGCAATCAATCGGAGCTGGCCACCAATCTGGAAAAGCGGCAGCAGAGCGAGCATTTCCGTATCATTGATCCACCCAGCTTGCCTATCAAGCCGTACTCTCCTAACCGCTTCAAGTTGAATATGATCGGCTTGGCCTTAGGTCTGGCGATGGGAGTAGCCGGCATAGTCGGTTCAGAATTTCTCGACGACCGGATTTACGACGATAAAGAATTCAAGAAGATGATTCCGGTGGAGTTGATGGTGGAAGTTCCTCCGGTGATTTCGCCGGAAGAAGAAGCCCATAGCCGGCGCCAGTCGCGGCTGGGATGGCTGGCGACCGCGGCCATGGTCGTAGCCGTAATTGCAGGAGTGGCGGTGAGTTTTATCCGCAGCTAGGTACGCATGTATAAAAGTTTTTTCAATCTAAAACGCAACCCGTTCGAGATCACCCCGGACCCGTCGTTCCTGTTTCCTACCCGGAGGCATAACGAGGCGCTGGCGGCGCTTTACTACGGAGTCCGGCGACACAAAGGTTTTGTGGTGATGACCGGTGAGGTAGGGACCGGCAAGACGCTGCTGGTTCGTTGCCTTCTGCAATTGTTGAACCGCAAGGATGTCGCCTATGCCTACGTGTTTAACAGCCGCCTGTCCCCGGTTGAATTCCTGCAATACATCGCTGGAGATCTGGGCCTCAACGTTGCCGGCAAGAACAAGAGCGAGTTGCTGCTCGAGTTGAGCAACTACCTGATCACCCGCTATCAGCAGAAGCTGACTACAGTGCTGGTAGTCGACGAGGCACATCACCTCGAAGTCGACGTTCTGGAAGAAATCCGCTTGCTGACCAATCTGGAAACGGCGGAACGCAAGCTGCTGCAAATCCTGCTGGTTGGCCAGCCCGAGCTCGATCTGAAGCTTGACTCGGTGGAGTTGCGCCAGCTAAAGCAGCGAATTGCACTGCGTTCGCAGCTGGAACCGCTTAGCCTCGAAGAGACCACGGGATACATTCAACGCCGGCTGCAACTGGCTGGGGCCAGCGCTCAGAGCAGCACCCTGTTTCCTCCCGACACCATGGCGCGGGTGTTCCGTCATTCCAGTGGAATCCCGCGCTTGATCAATACCGTCTGCGAAAACGCCCTGATCACCGCTTTTGCGCGACAGTCGCAGGTGGTGACACCCGACATCATCGATGAAGTAGCTTCTGACTTCCGTTTAAGCATCACTCATACCCCCAAGGCGATCGAGGAGAATAACAGCGAAGTGTGGCAAGCGGTGAAGACGCTGCTGCAACTTCATGATCAGCTGCAAGGCACACGCCGCGAGGAAGACGTTTCGCTGGCGGTGAACCAGAGGAGACAGCGGGTATGAGCCGGATTTTTGAAGCTCTGCAGAAGTCGGAAGCCAAGCGCGCCAGCGGGGCTTTTGTAAGCTCTCCGCTGGCCGAGGAGATTCTGGACACGGCCGAGCAGGAAACCATGGCTTTAGCCCCACGGCAGGGCGGATTCATCAGTTTGCCGTTGTCGATTCCCTACGGCAGTCATCTGGTCGCCATCACCCAGAAGGAAAGTCTGGCGGCGGAAAAATTCCGCTACCTGGGCGTGAAACTCCGCCAGCTGCAGCAGGGACGGAATATCAAGAAAATTTTGATTGGAAGTACGCTGCCGGAGGAAGGCAAGAGCATGGTCTCCGCCAATCTGGCAGCTACGCTTGCCCGGCGGCAGCAGCAAAAAGTTCTGCTGATCGAAGGCGATCTCCGCAGGCCGGTCCTGGCGCAGCGGCTGGGACATATCGGCCTGGACGGTCTGGCGGAGTGGCTGATCGAGGGCCAGTCTCCGTTACCGAATATTTATCAACTGGAGGATGCCGGGTTCTGCCTGATTCCCGCCGGAAGCCCTCCGGAAAATCCGCTGGAACTCATGCAGCCTGACCGCTTGCAGGGGCTGCTCTCCCGGTTAAGTCTGCTGTTTGACTGGATCATCATCGATGCTCCGCCGCTGCTTCCACTGGCTGATGCTACGGTATGGTCGAAGCTTTCAGACGGTGTGCTGCTGGTGGTGCGCGAAGGCAAGAGCGAGAAAAAATACTTGCAGCGCGGTCTGTCGGCGGTCGATCCCAAGAGCCTAATCGGTGTCGTGATCAATAGCTGCAGCAACACCGACCACAAAAACTACTATTCCCGTTATGCCGTCACCGCCGGACCTGCAGTCTGACTAGACGATTGGTCTCCAAACTCCCCTAACAAAATTGAATGATAGCGCCACCCGGTAGGTTCCGACCAAGCACGTGTAAGTGAGGAGAGCCGTGAAGCAAAAACCAGCGGGATCGCGAGCGAGCAGTCCGATGACGCCACGCAAAATCGGCGGCAAAGATGGAATCCTGCCGGAAGAGCAGTTCCAGCAAATGGTCCGTCTGGAGCGCAAACGGGCGCAACGCTCGGGGAAGCCGTTCCTGATGGTGCATCTGGATATGACCCGGTATCTGGCGCAATCGCCGGATGAAAAGGCGCGGCGCAAGATGCTGGCGGCATTGACCTCGGCCACGCGTGACACCGACATTCTGGGCTGGTCAAAAAGTGAGAAGGTGATTGGAGTCATGTTCATCGAGTTGGGATCCGAACTCGACAACTCGCTGATGGCGACCATGCTGGTGCGGGTCAGCGATGTTTTGCGAAATGTTCTGGCGCTCGAGCAGTTCCGTCGGGTGGACATTTCGTTTCAGCGCTTTCCCGAGGCGCCGGACGAGCTCTCTTTACCCCAACTGATACCGCAGCTCTTTGCGTTGACCGGAGTGGACTAGGTCGGCAGCGGGAATGGTGCCACTTTGGGCACACATTAATTTTTATTCACAGGGCTAGCGGTTGCGACAGTCGCGCCCTTGTCATATCTTGACTTAATCCTCCCCGGAAAGTTCTGGTAGCCGCCTCCATGAGAGGCAGCATCTGGTTTGTTTCGACAAGCCCTCCCCTGTTGATTGGAGGATCATGTCACCTCTGGCCGAAGATCCATTTAGTTCTGATAAACGTGTGTTTGGCGGCGTTCTCGAGCAGGATCGCGAGGACCGCAGAAATTCAACCAAAGGCATCCACCTATCGGTGGGCGCTCCCTCTTTGTCCTGGGACCGCAGCGTTCTTGACGAAGAGAGCTTCCACCGGGCGATTTCCCTGGAGCGCAGGCGCACGGAGCGCTCACGTAAGCCTTTTCTGCTGATGCTGGTCGATTTCAGCGAGTCGCTGGTTCACGACAACAAGCAGGAGATCTCGGACGAGGTTCTGGGATTGCTTTCTCTGGCCACGCGCGAAACCGACGTGATTGGGTGGTATGAATCCAGCGTGGTCGGCGTCATGTTTACCGAGATCACGCTGGAAGACCGTGGAACCATCCTGCAAGTGATGATGGATCGGGTCTGCGATGGCCTGCGCGATAATCTCAAGCCGGAGCAATTCGCCCAGATGCGCTTTACCGTCCACCTGTTTCCCGATGAGTGGAAGCAAGAGTTGCCGCATTCTCCGTGCGACCCAAAGCTCTATCCTGATCTCGCGCGGCGGGAAGAAACCAAGAGAATTTATACGGTTATTAAACGGGCCATGGATGTAATGGGAGCGGGCCTGGCGCTGTTGCTGCTCTCGCCGGTATTTGCCTTGTTGGCTGCCGCCATCAAGCTAACCTCCAAGGGTCCGGTATTTTTCCGGCAACAAAGGGTGGGCCAGCATGGGAGGCCCTTTCAGCTGCTGAAGCTGCGTTCCATGTATACCGGCAACGACCCCAAGATTCACCAGGAATATGTGAAAAAGCTGATTGCGGCCGGATCGCAGGACAAGAAGCAGGGCCGCAGCGGCGTCTATAAGCTCACCAATGACCCTCGCATTACCCGGGTGGGCAATCTTATCCGCAAGACCAGCCTGGACGAAATTCCGCAGTTCATCAATGTGCTCAAAGGAGAGATGTCGCTGGTAGGGCCGCGTCCTCCGATTGCGTACGAGATCGAAGCCTACGACCTGTGGCACCGGCGGCGGGTACTCGAAGCCAAGCCCGGTATCACCGGACTGTGGCAGGTTAACGGACGGAGCCGGGTGACATTCGACGAAATGGTCCGGCTCGATTTGCAATATGCTAGCACCTGGACGCCCTGGATGGACGTCATGATCCTGCTGCGGACCCCGGCCGCAGTTGTGAGCGGTGACGGCGCTCTCTAACGAACAACCGATAAAACTTCTCCCCGCATTGCCGTGGTTCCCCCTTTGCAAGTCTGACCCGTTGTCTATCCCCTGTGAACCAAATCTAACGAGGGAGCGCCTGCCTAACTCATGATCAAGTTTGGGGTGATCGGCTATGGCTATTGGGGGCCGAACGTAGTCCGCAACCTGCACAACCTGGAAGGTTCCGAAGTGGTGATGGTGTGCGACCAGAGTTCAAACTCACGCAACCGGGTGCAGAAGACGTATCCAGCGATTAAGGTGTGCGGCGAAACTTCAGAGTTATTTTCGTCTACTGAAATTGATGCGGTCGCCATCGTGACCCCGGTCTGGACCCACTACGAGCTGACCAAAGCAGCCCTCGAAAATGGCAAGCACGTTTTCGTGGAGAAGCCGTTCACCAGTACCAGTGCCCAAGGTGAGGAATTGATTGAACTGGCGGCGCGCAAGAATCTGAAGATTATGGTCGACCACACCTTCCTGTTTACCGGGGCGGTGCGCAAGATCCGGCAGTTGCTGGCCGAGGGAGCGTTGGGCCAGCTCTACTACTACGACTCCACCCGGGTTAATCTTGGTCTGTTTCAGCACGACATCAATGTCATCTGGGACCTGGCGCCGCACGATCTTTCCATCATCGATCACCTGATCTCCGAGACTCCTGAAGCGATCGTCGCGACCGGCCAAAGCCACCTCAACAATTTTGAAGACATCGCGTTCCTGACTTTGTACTTTCCCAACAAGGTGATCGCCCACCTCAACGTGAACTGGATCTCTCCGGTGAAGGTGCGCAGCACCTTGATTGGCGGGGAGAAAAAGATGCTGCTCTGGAACGATCTGGAAGCCGACGAAAAAATCAAGGTCTACGACAAGGGCGTCGACATTACCACGCGGCAAGGACTCTACAACCTGCTGGTCAACTATCGCTCCGGCGATATGTGGTCGCCCCAGCTGGAACAGATCGAAGCTTTACAACACGAGTTGGGATATTTCCTTGAGTGCATCAACGACGACAAATCGCCGCATAACGACGGCGCAGCCGGACTTCGCATTGTGAAAATGCTGGAGGCGGCAACCGAGTCGTTAAATAAACGAGGAGCGCTGGTTTACCTGGGATCATGACACAGACAGCTCAAGCGGAACCGAGTTACCTATCGATCGCGCCGGATGTGAAGCTGGGCGAAGGCGTCAAGCTTTCGAAATTTATCAACCTTTATGGCTGCGAGATCGGCGCTCACACCAAGATTGGCGCGTTTGTCGAGGTCCAGAAGCGGGCCACGGTGGGCAAGAACTGCAAGATTTCCAGCCACACCTTCATCTGTGAAGGAGTGAGCATCGCGGACAACGTGTTCGTAGGACACGGTGTGACTTTTATCAACGATAGCTATCCGCGGGCCACTAACCCCGACGGCAGCTTACAGACCGAAGCCGATTGGAGGGTAGAAACCACCCGGGTGGAAAAAGGCGCCTCGATTGGCTCGGGTGCAACCATCCTCTCCGGAATTGTGATCGGAGAGAACGCCCTGGTCGGTGCGGGCAGCGTGGTTACACGCGATGTGCCCCCGAGCGCGGTAGTGGCGGGAAACCCGGCGAAAGTTTTGCGGTACGTGGATATCAAGGGGAGCAAATAATGAAGCAGCACGACACGATTCCGTTTTTGGACCTGGTAACGCCTCATGTGGAGCTGGAAGCAGAACTGGTTGCCGGCTTCACCGCCTGCCTGCGCAGTGCCCACTTCATTGGCGGGACGGTGCTTGAGCAGTTCGAACAGAATTTTGCCCGCTTCTGCGACACCGGCTTTTGCGTGGGTGTCTCGAACGGCACCGATGCTCTGCGGTTCGCCTTAATGGCCGCCGGCGTTGTTGCGGGTGACATGGTTGTAACCGTGGCGAACACTTTTATCGCCACCTCCGAAGCCATCACCCAATCGGGCGCAGTACCGGCGTTCGTCGACGTAGATGAGCGCACCTACAACATGGATCCAGCGTGTCTGCGCGAATTCATCGAAGACAGGTGCGACTTCGATTTGCTATCTGGAAGATTGATTCACATCCCGTCTGGCCGGCGCGTAACCGCGATTGTGCCAGTCCATCTCTACGGCCAGATGGCAGACATGGACACCATTCTCGAGTTGGCGGCGAAATACAAGCTTCTAGTGATCGAAGACAGCTGCCAGGGGCACGGTGCCAGCTATTATTCCGAGCGCGACAAGAAGTGGCACAAGGCGGGATCGATGGGAACCGCGGCGGCCTTCAGCTTTTACCCAGGAAAAAATCTGGGTGCCTGCGGCGAAGCGGGAGCGGTTACGACCAACGACGAATCCATCGCGCGCAAGATCCGCATGTTGCGCGAGCACGGACAGAGCCGCAAGTATCACCACGAGATCGAAGGCTACAACGGCCGTCTCGACACCATTCAGGCCGGAATTCTCGACACCAAGCTGAAGCATCTGGCGGAGTGGAACGAAAAGCGGCGCAAGCTGGCAAGCAACTATTCACGCTTGCTCGACGGTGCCCCGGAGATGGTGCTGCCTTACGAACCGGAGTGGTCGAAAGCGGTCTATCACCTCTACGTAGTCCGAGTTGCGGGACGCGAAGCCTTGCAGGCAGAGCTGGCCGCCAGCGGAATTGGCACCGGCATTCACTATCCGATTCCGCTGCACTTGCAGAAAGCCTATCGCCGCCTGGGTTATTCACTGGGGGATTTCCCGGTCAGTGAGCGCGTCGCGCCGGAAATTCTGTCTTTGCCTATGTTCCCGCAATTAACTTTCGAACAACAGCAGCAGGTGGCGGACAAGCTGCTTCACTCTTTAGATCAGGCATCGAAGGTTAGCCTGCGCATCCCGGTACCGACCCGCTAGGGTAAGCATTCACAATTATTTTGCTGAAAATGATTAAAACTTATCTATGAAAGTCTTAGCTATTGTTGGGGCGCGGCCGAATTTCATGAAGGTCGCTCCCATTCTCAAAGCGATCGAGGTTCATAACCGGTCCTCCGAAAATCCGCCCATCGAAGCGGTGCTGGTGCATACCGGCCAGCACTACAACGCGATCATGTCGGACGCATTTTTCTCCGACCTCGATATGCCGCAGCCGGATGTGTTTCTAGGTGCAGGTTCGGGCACGCATGCCGCGCAGACAGCGGAAATCATGCGCCGCTTTGAAGCCGTACTCCTGGAGCAGAAACCGGACATCGTGATGGTCGTAGGCGATGTCAACTCGACCATTGCCTGTGCCCTGGTGACATCGAAGATCGGTTCCATCGGCGGTAAGCGGCAGCCCCGTATCGCGCACGTGGAAGCCGGTTTGCGCTCCTTTGATCGCTCCATGCCCGAGGAGGTGAATCGGGTACTGACCGATCATCTTTCTGATTTCCTGTTTGTCACAGAAGACAGCGGGCTGCGCAACCTCAAGGCGGAAGGAATTCCCGAAGAGCGCGTGTTCATGGTGGGAAACACCATGATCGACTCGTTGCGGGCCTTTCAACATCAAGCCGACCAGTCGACCGTGTTGCAACGGCTTGGATTGCAACGCGGCACAGAGGAGGCCAAATCGACGTCCCCCTATGCGCTCCTGACCCTACACCGCCCGGCTAACGTGGACCTGGCCGACAATTTCCTCGAAATATTGGAGGGCCTGCAAGCCCTGGTGCAATCGCATCCCATTATTTTTCCCGCCCACCCCCGCACCCGAAAACAGATCGAGCATTTCGGATTTGCGAAGTATTTTCAGTTTCGGGACAGAGTCCAAGGAGACGTTCGACCCGGCACCATTGCCCTAACCGACCCGCAGGGCTATCTGGACTTCCTCTGTCTAATGAAACATGCTTACCTGGTAGTCACCGACTCGGGCGGAATCCAGGAAGAGACAACCTGTCTCGGCGTCCCCTGTGTTACCGTCCGCGAAAACACGGAACGTCCGGTGACCATTGAGCAGGGAACAAATGTTCTGGCCGGCGTAGCCCGCGAGGGCATCCGGTCGGCAATCGCTCAACAGCTTGGGCGCTCCTCTAAACACGTGGTGCCGCCATTGTGGGACGGCCGCGCTTCCCATCGCATCGTGGAAGTGCTCGCCGCCCAGGCAAAAAACGACGAACCCAGGGCGATGGCGTCGGTTCTTAACTAGGTTTTCTCCCATGATTGAAAATTTACAGCCACTTGCCAGTCAACGTAGTGCCTACCCTCCGGCAGCCGCCCCAGCCGCGGCCGACGCGGCCATGGGTGCCTTTCCCGAAGCCGCGCTGCAGGTCTTTAAGAAGGTGCCGGGCAAAAAGATATGGATCGATCTGGAGAACTCTCCGCACGTTCCTTTCTTCAAGCCCATCATCGAGGAGCTGGAGAAACGCGGCCACTCCGTGGTTCTGACCGCCCGCGACTGCTTCCAAGTTTGCGAACTGGCAGACTTGTTTCATATGAAGTACAAGCGCATCGGCCATCATTACGGCAAACACACTCTGGCCAAGCTCACAGGGCTCATAGTGCGGGTTTTGCAAATGGCACCTACCGTGTTGCGGGAGAAGCCAGATCTCGCGATCTCGCATGGCTCGCGTTCGTTATTCCTGCTTTCCTCCTTATTGAGAATTCCTACGCTGACCATTTTCGACTACGAGCACACCGCCTGGATCAGCGGCTTCAAACCCAGCTGGGCAATGGCCCCGGAAATCGTTCCCCAGGAATCCATCAGTTCGCGGGGTCATGGAGTGGAAAGGCTGTTGCGATATCCCGGCATTAAAGAGGACGTCTACGCTCCGTCCTTCAGAGCCCGATCCGAAGATTCGAGAAAAATTGGGGGTTGGCGCGAGCGATCTCTTGGTTACGATTCGCCCCCCGGCCAACGAAGCGCATTATCACAATCCAGAAAGCGAAAAGCTGCTGGATGCGGTCTTCGATCTACTGAGCAATCAATCCCAGACCAAGGTGATTTTGGTGCCGCGAACTCCCAAACAGGGAGCCGAGATTCGTCAGAGATGGCCGCAACTGTTCGAACGCGGGCAGGTGAGCATCCCTGAGCACGTAGTCGACGGCCTCGACCTGATCTGGACCTCTGACCTGGTGATCAGCGGGGGCGGAACCATGAACCGCGAGGCTGCAGCGCTGGGAGTCCCGGTTTACAGCATCTTCCGCGGAACCATCGGCGCCGTCGACCATTACCTCGCTGAGCATGGCCGCCTGGTGCTGCTGGAGAGCCCGGCGGACGTGCGCAAGAAGTTAAAGATCGAGCGGCGCATGCATAGCGCGCGGCCACAGATGGGCGTTTCAAAGACCTTGCAGTCGATCGTCGATAACATCACGCTTGTTCTGGAGTCGAAGTGACCACAGCCACCATGGAAGCAACGCAAAGACGGGGACCGGTTTCCGGGATCATAAGCCTGGCAGCAACCGGGCTGACCGGGATGTACGATCCCGCGCAGAAGCTTTTTGTTCACCTGATCCGCGAGTCAAACGGAGTATTGGTGCCGGAGGGAATCTCTCCGCGCTACAGCCTGATGACATTGCTCGGCCTGCACCGCATGGAGACCAATGGGCAGAAATCGCCAATTCCCATCGCTCCAGTTCTGGACCGGCTGGTGAGCGACACTTCGTGGATACCTGGAGTAGGCGATCTGGGGCTGTTGCTGTGGAGCGTCGCGGTTATTTCCCCGGAGCGGTTTACCCAAGTTGCCTCAAAGCTCGATGTCCATACCGCTCTGGAGCGATATAAAGATGGGCGCCGCCGCAGCACAATGGAACTAGCCTGGTTTCTTACCGGGCTATCCTACGGGGTGCGGCTGGGGCAAAAAGGGACGACCGACTTTCTGGAAGATGCTCGATCCGTCTATGAGCTATTGAAAAAGAACCAGGGACCGGGTGGCACGTTTGGCCATCTGGCCGCCGCGGGATCAATAGCCGGAGCACTGCGTGGCAGGATTGGCAGTTTCGCCGACCAGGTTTATCCCATCTACGCCTTCTCGCAGTTTTCCAAAGTGGAAGGCAATCGGGAACCGCTCGAGCTAGCTCTGGGTTGCGCTCAGGTCATTTGCGAGCTGCAAGGCCCAAATGGGGAATGGTGGTGGCACTACAATTCCGCGAATGGAGCGGTGGTCGAGACCTACCCGGTTTATTCCGTCCACCAGGATGGCATGGCTCCCATGGCGCTATTTGCATTAAGCGAAGCCTGCGGAAAGGATTTTAGCGCGCCGCTGAGCCGGGGACTGAAATGGATTAGCGGGGCCAACGATTTGAAGTTCGATATGCGCGACACCAAGCATAGCTTGATCTGGCGCAACTTCTACTGGCCGCGCTCGACCCGATACAAGCATCAGATCTTCGGCTCAGAGATGACGCCGAAGACCGCAGATCCCAAATTGAGAGTAAACCGCGAATGCCGGCCTTATGAACTGGGCTGGGCGCTTTATGCTTTGGCGGGTCGCGAGCACCTTCTGAAATAAAAATCTGAAGGGCATGTCTGGGTCCAGCTGCTCCCGGCCGGGCAGCAACCCCTGTCTATAGGGAATGAACCTTCGTGTGTATAGGCACTTAGCTGCCCATGCTAGGCTAACTACTATCCAGCGGAGAACAGCCTCAAAATGCGACGTTTCCATGGTTACTCCCTCATCGCAGCACTATTAGCCGTATGCTCGCCGGCGTTTGCAGCAGTTCGAGAAGTGGGCAGCGGTCAACCATATACAACGATTCAGGCCTGTATCAACGCAGCGGTTGCCGGAGATGTTTGCAACGTGCATGCCGGCACCTATAACGAGCAGCTTAGGCTTACCACCAGCGGCTCGTCCGGCAGCGTAATCACACTATCGAACAATGGCAGCGACGTGGTGACGGTACAGTCGCCCTCCTCACCGGTGCTCGACATCAGTGGCAAAAGCTACTGGACGATCGACGGCATCAATTTCACCTACAACGGGTCCGGCTCTGATCCGGCGGTCATTAACAGCACGAATGGTGCTGGAAACGTAAATTACGTGACCGTAAACAATTCGACCATCACTGTGGCAGGCGGGAACGGCGAAGGCTTTGGAATGTCGATTTACACCTCCGACCACCTGACGGTCTCAAATTGCACAATCCACATCTCGGCATCGACTGGTTCGCATGACGGTGCGGATTTCATGTATGCCTCGAACCTGAACTTTAGCGGGAACACGGTTTACGGAAATGCCAGCGAATCGAGCGGAAAGTTAGAAGACGGATTGGTAGTATCTGGAACCAACCTAAACATCGAGAACAACACGATGCACGATGGTTGGTCCTACGACAACCACCCCGACGGAATCGTGATTCAGGGCGACGGCGACCGCAACGGTAACCATACTGCGAACGTAACGGTGCGTCGCAACACTCTTTATAACTTTACCCAGTTGGTGTACTTCGATGCCATCCACAATCCGCTCGAAGGCAACAACCTGATCTACGATAACGTGCTGTACGAGAACTCAAATTTCCGTTATGGCGGCGCTTCCAACAAGGTTAATGGTATCGTGCTCGACGGTGAATCACTGAGCGGTTCGGCGGGCTATCCGGTGTCGGTGCGGGTTTACAACAACACCATCGACGCCCATCAGCTGCATCTCTATGTTCTGCGTCTAGGCTCGGGATCGAATATCGATATCGAAAACAATATCTTCGTCAATCCGCCTTATACGGCATTGATGATCTCCAGCACCTCCGGGGTAACGCTGAACAACAATTACTATTCGCAGGGCGACAACAACCCGATTCGCTGGGGGAGTAATGCTCTGACCCTGGTCCTGCTGAAGGCTCTGGGGCTGGAAGGCAATGCGCGCACTGGAAACGCGAACCTGAATGCCGACTACACGCCAAAAGCTACCTCCGATTCCAACGACCACGGCGTGAGCTTGGCGTCATTTTTCACCGTGGACAAGATCGATGTTTCTCGTCCAAAAGGTGGGGCATGGGATATGGGGGCTTATGAGTATGCGTCAGGCGTTGCCACCGCTCCGCAGCCACCAACTAACTTACAGGTGCAGGTACACTAAGGATGACCCCAACGCGAATCGCTGCACCCAGCGGCGATTCGCCTCATCCTAAGTTTCTTCTAACTCCTTATCTTAGATCTGCAGTTATCCTCCAGTAACAGCTCGATGCATTCCAATTCTGCCGTACAAGAAGCACCAGCCGCTCAGCCGGTCGCCACCCACAAAGTGGCGGTTGCCATGGGTACAAGCACCCTCTATGGAGTGCTGGCTAGCGTAGCGCAGGCGGGGACCCGGGTTTTTACGGTTCCAATCGTAATTGCCCACCTGGGGCTCGATGGCTATGGAATCTGGTCGATCATCATGACCACCGGCGCTTACATGCGCTTCGGGACGGCGGGGTTAAAGTCGGCATTTCAGAAATATGTGGCGGAGGCGCTGGGTAACGGCAATTTTCGGCGGGTCAATCAGCTGATCTCGACCGGTAGCGCGGCAATGTTGTGCGCCTCGGTGCTCGGACTCCTTCCCATCGCGATTTTCGCCCGAGCCCTGGCATGGCACTCGGGAGTGCCGCCGCGCTTTATTGATTCGACGGCAGGGTCGTTTACCCTGCTGGCCCTGCTGATGATCATCTCCAATTTCGCCGCAGTCTATGAGGCGATCGTCGCGGGGGCCGAATCACATCGATCTGGTCAAGAAGTTCAACATTGTGCAGGCAGTCGCGGAAGCCATAGCTATCATCGTCTGCCTGCGCCTCGGTTACGGCCTGCTGGCGATGACGGCCGTGATGGCCGCCTCGGAAGTGGGTCTGATTGTCTGCTGTTACGTCGCCTCCCACCGGCTTTTACCGCAAGTCCGACTGGGCGTCGAATTCATAACCCGCAGTGTGGTCGGAGAACTGGCGCGATTTGCCGGCAGCTATCAGGTTTTGAACGTCTTGGAGATTCTGTACAACGCCATCCTGCCTTTGTTCATTTTGAAGCTGTACGGGGCTGCCGCCGCCGGTGTCTTTGCCTTGTGCATCCGGCTGGCTTCCACCGCAGTAATGTTCCAGGAGTCTTCGCTGTTACCGCTCCTTTCCAGCGGGGCCATGGTCTACGCGCTGGGAACCGTCAGTGAAATGCGCTTGCTGGTCAACAAGGCCTTTAAGTGGACGCTGGTGATGAGCATTCCTCCGCTGGCATTTGTATCCATTTTCGGCACTACTATCATCCTGGCATGGACCGGAACGGCGGACGCTGCCTTCACCCTCAGCCTGCTGCTGGTTTGTGCGGCGGCATTGTTCCGCTCGGTCAGTCGGGCGGGATTCATTCTGTACCGCGTCACCGGCGGCAACATCAATGACATCATCCGCCAGTTGATCTGCATTGCGCCGATTTTGCTGGTGGCGTTTTTTGGTCACCCGGTCGGGTATTTTGGGATGTTGGCGGCGACCGCGGCGGGTGAATTGCTGGGCATGGTCTACATGGTTGGAGCCTTGCGCCGCGTGTTGCACGGTTTCGACCTCAAAGGCTTGCTGCCGGATGCCCTAAAGCTGGTTATCGGCGTGGGTGCAATTCTAGCGGTGGGCAGCTTTGGCCGCCGCCATATCGGGGTATTGGAACATCCCGACCCGGCAAGACGCTGGCTTGCGTTTATTGTTGGCAATCGTCGGAAGCGCGTTGATGCTGCGTCCTGCGCTGGCGCTCACTAAGTTCCTCTCTGCCGGCGAACAGCGGGCCATTGTCGATGTGCTATTGCGGCGGGGGCGGAAGCCGATGGTCGCTCAGGCGCAAGCGTAACCACAATCAGAACTCGAATTCACAGAAATCGACGACCAAAACTATGCAAATCATGAACAAGCTTCGTGGCAAAGTGCGCGAATACGATATGCGGTGGCACAACTTCCTGCTCGATATCGGCAGGGAAACGTCCGCGCCGGCTCCCAGCGGGTTGGAAGTCTACGACGAGATCGTCAAGCATGCGCAAAAGCGCTCGGACATCAGCGATCACCTTCCCGTTTTATTCGCAGAATCGCTTCCGGTTCAGCCCTCTCTGATTGTCGAACTGGGCGTGCGTGGCGGCGAGAGCACATTCGCCTTTGAACGGGTGGCGGCATTGTGCGGATCGAAGCTAGTGAGCGTCGATATCGACGATTGCGTCAAGGCTTCCAAGTATCCCGATTGGCAATTCGTGAAGAGCGATGACATTGCCTTTGCCGGCCACTTTGGCGAATGGTGCCGCCAACGCGGGATTACCCCTTCCATCGACATCCTCTTCATCGACACCAGCCACGAATTCGATCACACCGTCCAGGAATTAGTGCACTGGTTTCCTTTCCTGTCCGACCGAGCCAAGGTTTTCTTTCACGACACCAACATGAAGCGGGTGTTTCTGCGTAAGGACGGAAGCAAGGGCATAGGATGGGAAAATGACCGCGGGGTCATCGCCGCGATGGAGCAGTATCTGGGAACGACCTTTGATGAAGACCGCGACTTTGTCGCCTTTGCCGATGGATGGATGGTAAAGCACCATGCGAACTGCAGCGGCCTTACAATCCTTGAACGCTGGCAGCGCGCGACTTCGAAACCCAGCCGGGGAGGGGCGGCAACCCACTCCCAGGCGCGATAACTTTCGGCTGACACAACAAGGGCAATCGGTTTTGGGACAATGCAGATAGGTCAACAGCACTATTTCGGGGCGGCGGGACAGACCGAGATCCATCCCGCAGCGCTCGTCATTTTGCTCGTCGCCGGCATCATGCTTCTTGTTTTGCCGCGGAAGTATGTCTTTATTCCGCTGCTGGTTGCAGCCGTTTTCATTCCGTTTGATCAGCAGGTGATGCTGGGCAGCATTCACCTCACGCTTACCCGGATCCTGATCTTTATGGCGTGGATACGGGTTCTAACCATGCGCTTCATGGGCGGCGGCCCAAGGATGCCGCGCTGGACCTCGCTGGACACGCTGTTTGCCACCTATTACGCCATAGGCACGGTCACGTTTTATTTTCTGTGGGGCGATGTGGGCGCAATCGTGAATCGTGTCGGAATGCTTTACAACGCGATCGGCATCTATTTCTTCATGCGCTACGTGGTGCGCGACAGCCGCGATATTGACCGTGCCACTAAGACCTTTGCCTGGATCATGCTGATCCTCGCGGGCTTCATGCTCAACGAGCAATTTACCGGCAGGAATATTTTCTCCATGTTCGGTGGGGTGCCGGAGCATACCGAAGTCCGCGATGGCAGGACGCGTTCGCAGGGGCCATTTGCCCACACTTTGACCGCCGGCACTGTGGGCGCAACCGCGGTCCCGTTGTTGATTGGGCTTTGGTGGCAGGGCAAGAAGAACTGGAAGACCGCGCTGATGGGCGCCGCCGCGGCGACCATTGTCGCCGTCAGCAGCATGTCCAGCACGCCGTTTATCGTGGTGGCGGTAGGCATTTTTGCGCTTTGCATGTGGTCTGTCCGCAGATATCTGAAGTGGTTCCGCTGGGCCACGGCGGCTCTGCTGCTTTCGATGCATCTGGTTATGAAAGCGCCAGTATGGGCGCTGATCGAGCGCATCGACCTCACCGGATCGTCATCCTCTTACCACCGATACGAGCTGGTCGACCAGTTCATTCACCGCTTCTGGGAGTGGTGCCTGGTGGGGACGACCCATACCAGCGAGTGGGGATGGGATATGTGGGACACCATCAACTCGTACGTGGCGGCGGGAACTGATGGCGGCTTGATTGGCTTTTTGTTGTTTCTGGCGATTTTGACGACCGCCTTCTGGCAACTGGGGAAGGCACGCCGACGCTGGGCCGCTTCCCCGGAACACGCCCGCCGGGTCTGGGTTTTCGGGTCCTTATTATTCGCCCATGCAGTGGCGTTTTTCGGTATTGGCTACTTTGATCAGAGCGCCGTGGTATGGCACGCGCAGCTGGCCATGATTGCCACGGTGATTGCACTCAGACCATCGACTAAAACCAAGACCCAAAGCAGTTCTCCGGCCGTTGAAGATGACAACATTCTTCCGGCCTTCGACACTCCTGTGCTGGCAGGTTGACCGAACTTCCATGAACGAGAGTCTTAATCCACTGATATCGGTAGTCGTTGTTACTTGGAATGCCAAACGCTATGTCGACGAGTGCGTGCGTTCACTGGGGGCTAACACCGACGTTCCCGCCGAGTTCATCGTTGTCGACAACGCGTCGACCGATGGCACTCCGGAGTTGATCGAGCAAGTGCTTCCTAAAGTTCGGCTGATTCGAAACCAGGAAAACCTGGGCTTCGCCAAGGCAAACAACATCGGCATCGCGCAGAGCCGGGGCAAGTACCTATTTCTGGTTAACTCCGATGTGACCATCCCCAAAGGCTGCATGAGCAATCTGGTGGCCTACATGGAAGCTAATCCTGATGTCGGAATGACCGGCCCGCGAATGCTAGGTACCAACGGCGAAGTGCGGCGTTCCACCATGCGCTTTCCCACTGTCTGGAACCAATTCTGCCGGGCGGCGGGACTGGACGCCATTTTCAAGCACTCCCGCTGGGCCGGCGGTTTTCTCATGGCCGACTTTCCGCACAGCGTCACCAGTGATGTCGAAGTGCTTAACGGCTGGTTCTGGGTGGTGCGGCGCGACGCCCTTCAGCAGGTCGGTTTGATGGACGAACGGTTCTTCATCTATGGCGAAGATATTGACTGGTGCTACCGCTTCTTCCAAGCAGGCTGGCGCCGGGTATTCTTCGCCGGAGCTGCGGCACTCCATTATGGAGGGGCCAGTTCAGCGGCTGCCCCGGTCCGTTTTCATATTGAAATGCAGAAAGCCAATGCCCAGTTTTGGGACAAGCATCATGGGGCTCTGGGAAGCGCCGCTTTCTACGGTATGACCATTATTCACGAAGCGATCAGAGTACTCGGACACGGTATTGCTTACCTGCTACGTCCGCGTGCCCGCGCCGAATCGGCCCACAAGGTACGTCGAAGCATGGCGCTGCTGCGCTGGCTGGCGCGGAACGCTCCCACGTTGCATGTCGCAGGTTCCGCAACTCTGGCACGTGGCTAGCCGGCATTCCGATACAAGATCCGAAAGACCATGAAGTTCGTACTCGCCACCGCGGCCTACAACGAAGAGAAATTCATCGAGAAGACCATGCGGTCTGTGGTTGCGCAAAGCCTGCGGCCGGTGAAGTGGGTAATCGTCAGCGACGGTTCGACCGACCGGACCGACGAGATGGTGCAGTCCTATGCGGCTCAGCACGAGTTCATCAGTCTGCACCGCATCACCGAAAAGCATGCCAGGAACTTTGGCGCCCAAGTACGGGCGATTAATACCGGGTACGAGAAACTAAAAGGGCTGGACTTCGACTTCTTCGGGAATGTCGATGCGGACGTGGCCTTGCCGCCGAACTACTATGCTTCGCTGGCGCAAAAATTCGATGCTGACGCCAAGTTGGGATTGGCCGGCGGATTTATCCACGAAGACTCGGGGCAGGGATTTCGCAGCCGGTCGACCAACAATACTCAATCCGTGGCCCATGCCATTCAGTTGTTTCGCAGGCAATGCTTTGAGGAAATTGGCGGCTACATCGCATTGCCTTATGGAGGTCCGGACTGGGTCGCCGAATTAATGGCGCGTCGGTTGGAGTGGCGTGTCGAGGCCTTTCCCGATCTGCCAGTCGAGCATTACCGTCCGTCGGCCAGCGCCGGCGGGTTCATTCGCGGCTGCTATCGCCAGGGACGGATGGACCATTCTCTCGGTAGCTTGTGGCTATTCGAAATCGTAAAGTGCCTGCGCCGGATCAAGGAAAGGCCAATTCTGCTTGGCGCGACGGCGCGGTTGTTGGGATTCGGCTATTCGCATCTTATTGGTGCACCGCGTCTGATCCCCCCCGAGACCGTGGAGTATCTGCGTGCCGAGCAGGGAGAACGCCTGCGAACTCTGTTCAGAATTCCTTCGGCTGCGGCGCGAGGCGGGGGGTCTCAGTGACGGGTACCGCCGCTCAATGAGCGTCTACACGCTGAATCCGCTCCAGGACCCGCGATGGACTGAATTTCTGAAGCGGCAGCCCAGGGCTTCGATCTTTCACACTCCGGGGTGGCTCGAAAGCTTGCGTCGTAGTTATGGGTACGAGGCATTTGTTCTGACGACCACGCCTCCAGGACAGGATCTGGAAAACGGCATACCGTTTTGCAGGATTAAGAGCTGGCTAACCGGAGAGCGCGTCGTCTCCGTACCCTTTGCGGATCACTGCGAGCCTCTCTTCGATCGGTCCGAGGATTTTCTTAGGGTGATCGAAACTGCCCGCGGCAATTCGCGGGGCGGGAGAAAGCAGTACACGGAAATACGCCCCCTGTCGGATGGAGTGACATCGCGGGCCGGCGACATGTCCCTTAGTGAGGGAAGCACCTTTCGTCTCCATCTTCTGGACCTTTCAAAGAGCCAGGACGAACTGTTTCGGTCCTTTGATAAGAGCTCAGTGCAGCGGGGAATAAAGAAGGCGGAAAAGCTGCCCCTTACCTACGATGAGGGCACCTCTGCAGAACTGTTAAGCAAGTTTTACGCGCTGCAGGTGGTTACCCGCCGGCGCCACCAGTTGCCTCCCCAGCCGCTGCAGTGGTTTCAGAACTTGTTGGAAAACCTGCGCCAACAGGCGTGTATCCGGGTGATATCGCACGAAGACAAGCCCATCGCGAGCATCTTTACCTTCTTTTACAACGGTACGATGCTCTACAAGTACGGGTGTTCGGACCCCAAGTTCAACAATTTACGGGGCACCACGCTTCTGTTTTGGAAGACGATTCAAGCGGCCAAACAACTCGATGCCAGGGTCTTTGATCTTGGGAGATCGGACCTCGACAACCCCGGTCTTATCCGCTTTAAGTCCGAATGGGGCAGCAGGGAATTGCCTCTCATTTATTGGCGATATCCACAGCCAAAGCGGGTTTCCCTGCCTGTATTATCGAAGGCAAAACGAGCGGGACGTCAGATTCTGTCGCATCTGCCTGACAATATCTTGATCCTGCTCGGGAAGACGTTGTATAAACATGCAGGTTAATTCAACTTCTCCCCTAGAAATTTGCGCGCCGTCTTTGGGTCAGTCCTCCTCGCAGATCCAAATATTCTGCACGCTCCAGCTCGGCCAGCCGGTCACTCGAGGTCATTAATGCGCCAAGCTTTCGAGCAATATTTCCGGAGTCTCGACATGCACGATAATTTTCGACTGTCGGGACGGCTGTCGGAGGATGAGGGTTTCTTTTCCTTCGGTAAGGATGCGGTGTGTTTTGGAAGGTCTGCCACAGGCTTCCGTGCGCGCAAACCAAGCGATCCACTTTACGACGTGGCCCGCGATTCCCAGGTGCAGGGCGACGACGTTGAAATAGCCTTCGATCCCGACCAGGTCATCAAAAACCTCCGCTATGAGCACTATGCAAACGCCATGCCTGCCCGTAGCCGAGGATTTTCTCGAGGACTAGTTCGTAGCGCTTATTATGTGGCGCGTCCGTTGCTCCCGGTAAAAGTTCGCAAGCATTTGCAGAAATTTCATCTCAATGGATGGCGCAATCTGGCATTTCCCAAGTGGCCGGTAGACACCACCGTGGACACCTTGCATGAAGAGCTTCTTGCCCTGGCAATTCGCTCCCGCGGCGGCGAGGCGGTTCCTTTTGTGTGGTTCTGGCCGGAAGGCGCCAATGCCTGTGCGGTCATGACTCACGATGTAGAGACGGAGTTGGGTGTTCAGCTTTCCGATTACATCATGGACACGGACCAGGCCTTTGACATTCCGGCGTCATTCCAAATTGTGCCGGAAGAACGCTACAACGTAACCGAAGCCTATTTGAATGGCTTGCGGCAGCGAGGATTCGAGATCAACATCCAGGGACTCAACCATGACGGGCATCTCTTCTCCACTAAAGAAGGATTCAAGGCAAAAGTGGCGAAGATCAACCGCTATGGACGCGACTACAAAGCCCTGGGGTTCCGTTCTCCGATCTTGTATCGCAACCAGGATTGGTATGAGTTCTTCGATTTTGATTACGACACGTCGGTTCCCAACGTCGGCCACCTCGATCCTCAGCGTGGCGGTTGCTGCACGGTAATGCCATATTTTGTGGGTAACCTGGTGGAATTGCCGGTCACCCTGACACAGGACTACTCACTGTTCCACATCTTGAACGATTACTCCCTTACTTTATGGGAGCAGCAGGTAGACCTGATTCTCAACAAACATGGACTGATCAACGCCATTGTGCATCCTGACTACTTGATCGGCCCCCGCGAACGTGAGACCTTCCAGGGACTGTTGGCCCTGTACAGCCGCCTGCGGCAACATAAGAATGTTTGGATAGCCTTGCCGAAAGACGTAAGCTCATGGTGGCGGCGGAGAAGCAAGATGCAGCCGGTTTACCGAGACGGGCACTGGGAAATTGAAGGGCCCGGTTGTGAGCAGGCGCGTCCGGCATTCGCCAGCCTTGATGGCGACCGGTTGGTCTACAGCATCGTGCTGCCAGGCGGAGATATCTCCCGGTTTTCGTCGCAGCGTGAGCACGCGTCCGCCATGTGATTGATGTTCAGCTGGATGTATTGTCCTTGCTCCCCTAAAGACAATTGATGGCAAGTAGCTTCCGTCGGCGGGCGTAATTCCTGCAGAGGTGAGGACGCAGGCTTGTCGCAGTTGGGTGAGCTGGCTCCCAGAAAAGTTGTGACGGCGGAATAGAAAGGGATACGAGCGGGTACAGGAGAACCGAAGATGCGCAAATATTACAGATTTCTCGATGGACTCAGGAAGTTCGCGAAGGCGCGAATGGAACCACAGGAGGCGATAGCGCTGGCACGCACCCTTTTGGCGAAACGTATCGCTGCGCGCGAAGATAACTTTTTGACTCTGGCCAAGAAAAGCATCTTTGAATATTCGCCGAGCCCCTATCGCAAACTGCTCGAACCCAAGCACATCACCTTTGAAGACCTCAAATCATGGGTCAATAAGAATGGACTGGAAAACAGCCTGCGCAAGCTGGCCGATGAGGGCGTTTATTTCACCGTAGACGAGTTCAAGGGCAAAATCCCGGTGGTTCGCAACGGCGTGACCTTTCGCTGCGAAGAAGGCGCGTTTGATAATCCATTTCTCTCCTCGGTATATGAAGTTCGAAGCGGCGCTACCCGGAGCGCAGGAACCCGCATCCGAATTGACTTTGACTACCTACATCAAAGATCGATGTATGACGCCCTGTTGCTGGATGTTCACGGCTGCCTGAATGCCCCGGTGGCAAACTGGTTTCCTGTATTTCCGGGAGCACCCGGAATTAACTCCAGCCTGCGCTTCGCCCACATCGGAAATGCTGTGCAACGTTGGTTCTCGCAGGTTTCCGAAGATCGCCTGAAGGTGAACTGGGAGAAAAAGATTGGCACGGGTCTTATCTTCTTCATGAGCAAGCTCTATGGATGCCCGTTGGCGGGGCCGGAATACGTCAGTCTGGATCAGGGTCAAAAAGTAGCCGAATGGGCGTCTCAGGCGTTGTCCGAACATGGCAAATGTGTCGTCTACACCTTCGCAGGCTCAGCCGTGCGGGTATGTATCGCGGCTGCGCAGGCAGGTATGGACCTCACCGGCACCCGGTTCCTGGTGACGGGCGAGCCCCTCACCCCGCAAAAAAGAAAAGAGATCGAAGCGACCGGCGCCAGCGTGGTGCCGGTCTATGGAATTTCCGAAGCCGGTGTAGTGGCGGCGGGTTGTAATCAACCGCATGCTGAGAGCGATCACTGCCACCTCTACAAAGACACCACTGCGATCATCACTCATCACTACAATATTCCGCACTTCTCGTTGTCGCTGGACTCGCTACTGTTTACCAGCCTCCTGTACGAGTCTCCCAAGTTGCTGCTCAATGTCGGAATGGGCGACTATGCCGATATCTCATCCCCAGCTTGCGGGTGCGAGTTCTCGGAGGTCGGCTTTGACACCCAGATCAGCAATATTCGCAGTTATGAAAAACTGACCGGCGAGGGTGTGACCTTCGTCGAAACCGATTTCATCCGCATTATCGAGAAAGATCTGCCGGAGGCCTTCGGTGGTACCAGCACGGACTACCAGTTGCTGGAAGGGGAAGACGATAACGGCCTGACCCGTTTGCAGCTCTTGGTCAGCCCGCGCGTTGGAGAAATCGTCGAAGCTCGCGTCCTGGACAAATTCATGTCACTGCTGCGGCGGGCCGAAGACAACTGGTGGGCGCAGTCGGGAACCGAGATGTGGAAGCAATCACAGATGGTCCGCATCAAGAGGGAATTCCCGGTACCTACATCGAGCGGGAAGATTTTGCCCTTCTATCTGATCAAGCCGGCTGAACGCGCGGCCATGACTACGCTATCTAAGTGAGAGGATTACCATGGGATTTCCCGTACAAAGATTAAGAAGGCTGCGGCAAAACGAGCCGCTGCGAACCCTGGTCAGCGAAACCCGGCTGAACGTGAAGGATTTCATTCTGCCGCTTTTCGTGGTCCCGGGCAGTGGAATCAAACGCGAGATCAGCTCACTTCCCGATAACTACCACCTGTCGATTGATTCGCTGATTGAAGAAGCCAAGAAGATCCGGGATCTTGGCATTCCAGCGGTGTTGTTATTTGGAGTGCCGGAGACCAAGGACGATAAGGCTTCGGGAGCGTATTCTCCCAATGGCATTGTTCAGGAAGCGGTGCGGGCACTCAAAAGCAAAGTGCCCGATCTCATTGTCATCACCGACGTCTGCCTTTGCGAATACACTCCTCACAGTCACTGTGGGATTCTCGAAAACGGCTACCTGGTCAACGACGCCTCGGTGGAACTGCTGGTCAAGACCACGGTATCCCACGCCCAAGCCGGTGCCGACATGGTCGCTCCCGCGGCTATGCTGGATGGCGAAGTGATGGCCATGCGCAAAGGATTGGATGAGAACGGCTTTCACAATCTTCCAATCATGGGTTACTCCGCCAAGTACGCCTCGAAGCTCTACGACCCATTTTTTAAAGAAGGAACGCAGTCAGCATTGATGTCCGGCAACAAGCGGACCCATCAGATGGACTTCGCGAATTCCAACGAAGCCATGCGGGAGATCGCGCTCGATATCGAAGAGGGAGCGGACATCATTATCGTGAAGCCCGCGCTCTTCTATCTCGATATCGTCTATCGCGCCAAGCAGGAGTTCCAAATGCCACTGGCCGTTTATAACGTCAGCGGAGAATACGCCATGATCGACGCTGCTGCGAAAATGGGCCGGTTAAACAAAGACGCGGTCATGATGGAGGCGTTAACTTCCATTAAACGGGCCGGCGCGGACCTGATCATCACCTATTTCGCCAAGGCGGCCGCCCAGGTGCTGGTAAAATAGCTCCGCGCCGCCACGGACTTTACCCTCCCCATTTGAAACATGAAGCTCCAACTGATCGGGATCAACCACAAGACCGCGCCGGTCGCAGTGCGCGAACGTCTTGCCATCCCTGAGTCCCATCTGGAAGAGGCGATCAAGCGCCTCACCGCACACCCCGGAGTCGATGAAGGACTTATCCTAAGTACCTGCAACCGGGTGGAGGTCGTTGCCCACTCCAATCGTGGCGATGCCGACCTTCGCGGGTTCATCCGC
This sequence comes from uncultured Acidobacteriaceae bacterium, assembly GCA_963824805.1. Lineage (GTDB taxonomy): Bacteria > Acidobacteriota > Terriglobia > Terriglobales > Acidobacteriaceae > DATBAT01. The sequence continues at coordinate 40,727 of CAWGQZ010000050.1, forward strand.
GAATACTTCCATCTCGAGCCCGCTGCCTACGAACCCCATCTCTACGAATATCAGGAACACGACGCGGTCCGCCATTGGTTCAGGGTCGCCGCCAGCCTTGATTCCATGATTGTGGGGGAACCGCAGATTCTCGGCCAGGTAAAAGAGGCGTATACCACGGCGCGCGGGGTAGGGGCGGTTGGCTCGCGCCTTGACCAGTTGTGCACTCGGGCTTTTGCAGTGGCCAAGCGGGTGCGCAATGAGACTGCGATCGGGTCGTCTCCGGTTTCGGTTGCGTCGGTGGGAGTCGAATTGGCCAAAAAGATCTTTGGATCCCTAACCGGCAAAAAGGTGTACCTGGTGGGCGCCGGCAAGATGGGTGAACTGGCAGCCCGACATCTATTGGCGAATGGAGCAAGTTCGATCTTTGTAGCCAATCGCACCTTCGACCGGGCCGAGCGCCTGGCGCGTGCCTTTAACGGTGAAGCGATTCACTTCGACGAACTCTACCAGACCTGTGATCAGGCTGACATTGTAGTCACGTCGACAGGGGCTCCGACCGCCATTTTCCGGCGAGAGCATGGTGAGCGATTCATAAACCGTCGCAAAGGCCGCCCGATGTTTTTCATCGACATCGCAGTTCCGCGAAATGTGGACCCGGCGATGAACAAAGTCGATGGCATCTTCGTTTATGACATCGACGATTTACAGCAAGCTGTGGCGTCTGGCATGGCCAACCGCGCCAGCCACGCCAAAGAGGCAGAAGCCATCGTCGACTCAGAAGTACAGGGATTCGAAACCCGTCTCCGGTCCCTGGATGCGGTTCCTACCATTGTTGCGTTGCAGGAGCATTTGGAAGCCATCCGGCAGGAGGAAATCCTGCGCGCCCGGGGCCGATTAGGCCAGCTCTCACCCGATCAAGAGCATGCCATCACCGCGCTTACTCGTGGCATTGTAAATAAGATTCTTCATACACCTATCAGTGTTCTGAAAGATTCTGCCGGTCGTGGAGACGCCAGATCGACCGTGGATCTCGTACACCGTATGTTCGACCTCGAGCTTCGAAACGCCGACTGAGTCTTTGGGCATCCGAGTCGCGTTTCCTTCCATGGTCTCCCTCAATGAATTTTGAAATCCCTGGATTGGAGCGCGGGCAATGGATTTGAGGGCTTTTATAGACCGCCTGTCGGCCGCAGGCAAGTTGCGCCGCGTCGAACAGCTCACGGACTGGAAGTTAGATATTGGCAGAATCATTCGCGAAGAACATGTGCCCTTGCTCTTCGAAAACATCAAGGACTATCCCGGCGCCCGCGTGTTCAGCAATGGACTGGTGGACGAGGTCTGCATAGCTATTGCTCTCGGCCTGGAGAATCGAAGGCCCAGAGCCGTTATCCGCGAGGCTGCGAAGCGTGCCCGAACCGCAGTCAAGCCAGTCCTGGTGGAGCAGGGACCGGTACTGGAAAATATTGTAGACGCGGCTGGAATTGATTTTTTCAAACTGCCGGTCCCCCATTGGCATCCACAAGACGTTGGGCGATACATCGGTACCTGGCATCTCAACATAACCAAAGATCCTGAAACCGGTTCGCGTAACCTAGGCGTCTATCGAATGCAGGTCGTGGGCCCCAGAGAGGCGACCGTAAGCACTTCTTCCGGCAGTCATCTGGCTCGCCAGTTCGTTAAAGCCGAAGCCATCGGGACAACCGCTGGAGATGGCGGTCGCGATCGGAGTCAGCGAGGCTTTGATGATCGCAGCCTCGGCAGCCTGTCCCTTCGGCGTGGACGAATACGAACTCGCCGGCGGACTGCAAAATCAGGCTGTCCGATTGGTGAAGTGCCGATCGATCAATCATGAAGTTCCGGCAGATTCGGAAATCGTAATCGAAGGACTCATCAAACCAGGAATCCGCGTGCAGGACGGGCCTTACTTCGACTACGCCGGGAAGCCGAGTACCAACAAGAACGCGTTCCTGTTCGAGGCCACCCGATTGTTGTTTCGCAACCAACCGATATTCCGTGGAACCTCGATCGGCGGGCCTGGCGCCGAAGATCATCAACTCTTTGCCTTGCTTGCGCAACTTAATCTGGTTGATTTTCACGGAGCTCCGAGCAAAACAGTGGGTACAGAACCAATTCCTTAAAATGAGGTTGTTTCGTCCCTTTCAATTTGCCGGCAGCGTAGGGTCGATCATTCGCAAGGTCAGAAATTGAGCTTCTGGTGAACCTCTCCTTCAGATCAGATTCACCTGCCTGGCATCATGTGGCATTTGCCAGCTTTGGCTCTTGTAGGGTTGGCCGTCGTTCTAGAGCCGGTCTCGACCCTCCTGCGATCATCGCTCTCGGACGACGCGCATTCGTCGATCCTGCTGGTGTTACCCATCAGTGCGCTGCTATTGTGGCGTCAGCCACAGAAGATATTTGTTCCCATTCAATACTCCAAGGTCTCGGCTCTGTTCCTGCTTGCGATCCTGGGGCCGTTAGTCTGGGTAGCCACCCACGCCAACACCCTTCCGCAAGAATCCTGGTTGTCGTTTTCAACACTGGGGGTCGCCTGCTGGGTGATCGGTTCCTTCGCTCTCTGCTACGGTGGGCAAGCCTTCAACGAGCATCTTTCCCCCTACTGCTGTTGCTCCTCGCCGCTCCGCTGCCTGAGAGTTTCAGAACCCAGGCCATCGTATTTCTTCAGAATCGGTCCGCCGACGCCACCGGCCTACTGTTTCATCTGGCTAACGTTCCCTTCAGCCGCGCGGGCGTGGTTCTCACTTTGCCGCGCGTGACAATCGAAATAGCACAGGAATGCAGCGGCATTCGCTCAAGCCTGGTCCTGCTGATCGCCACACTTGTGATTGGACATCTGCTTGTCAGGTCCTGGTGGTCGAAAGCGGGCTTGCTGCTCTTGTTTGTTCCCTTGATGATTGCCAAAAATGGACTGCGAATCTTTGCTCTTTCCATGCTGGGGATGTACGTCGACCCGTCGTTTCTGGCTGGGCGGCTGCACCGCAACGGCGGGATTCTCTTCTTTGCTCTGGCCTTTGCCTGCACCTGGGGAGTAGCCGAGATTTTTCACCTCCTTGAATCACGCCGGACAGTTTTACTTCCAAAACATGCCCCGACATCCGCAATTGCCGCTAAGAATTCTGCTTAGTTTTCCTGCGCCCCTGATTTACTCTGATTGGAGCTTCTCACTCACTTGAAATCGTCACCCATTGTCGTTACCGGAGGCGCCGGTTTTATCGGCTCCAATTTCATACTGCAGTGGCTTGCGGTCGAACGCTCGCCCGTCATTAATCTCGACAAGCTTACCTACGCTGGAAACCCGGCAAACCTGGAGTCGGTTTCCGCAGATCCTCGTTACAGCTTCGTGCAGGGCGATATCGGTGATCCGACCTTAGTCCAGGAACTTTTAGACCGCCACCAGCCTCGAGCCATCGTCCATTTTGCAGCCGAGAGCCATGTCGATCGCTCTATTCACGGCCCGGACGATTTCATTCGCACCAACATCAATGGCACCAGCGCTCTGCTGCAGGAAGCGCGCGCCTACTGGAACGACCTTGCCGGCGAACACAAGTCACAATTTCGCTTTGTGCAGATTTCCACCGACGAAGTCTATGGATCTCTGAAGGCGGAAGATCCTCCTTTCGCGGAGACCAACGCCTATGCGCCCAACAGCCCATATTCGGCGTCGAAAGCTTCTGCAGACCATCTGGTTCGCGCCTACCATCACACTTACGGACTGCCCACGCTCACCACGAACTGCTCCAATAACTATGGACCATTTCAGTTTCCGGAAAAGTTGATTCCGCTGGTGATCCTGAACGCTTGTGCGGGCAAACCAATTCCGGTGTACGGCGACGGAAAGAATGTTCGCGACTGGCTTTTCGTTGGCGACCACTGTGAGGCCATTCGTGCGGTCCTTGCCCGCGGCAGGGTTGGGGAAACTTACAATGTCGGCGGAAACAATGAAAAGATCAACCTGGAGATCGTCGAAACCATTTGCAACATTCTCGATGAACTTCGGCCCGGCGATCCGGTCGTTCCGCACCGAAAACTGATCACCTTCGTGAAGGACCGTCCCGGCCATGATCGACGCTACGCCGTAGACGCGCGCAAGATCGAGCGTGAACTGGGATGGCGTCCGCGGGAAACCTTTGAGACCGGGATCCGTAAGACAATCCAATGGTATATGGCCAATGAGACCTGGACCCGGAATGTAACGACGGGTGTCTATCGTCAGTGGATTGCCACGCAATACTCACTATAGAATCGCTGCACGCACTTAAATTTTTTGAATGTCCAACAACTCCGAATCCAACTGTAAAGGGATCATCCTTGCCGGAGGTTCGGGCACGCGGCTCTATCCCGTGACCCATGCCGTCTGCAAAAGCCTGCTGCCGATTTACGACAAGCCGATGATCTACTACCCTCTGTCGACGTTAATGCTGGCGGGTATTCGCGACATCCTGATCATTTCGACTCCTGAGGACACCCCCAAGTTTGAACACCTGTTAGGCGACGGTAGGCAGTGGGGCCTGAGTTTCTCCTACGCGGTACAACCGCGGCCGGGCGGGATTGCACAGGCATTCCTCGTAGGCGAGCATTTCATCGCGGGTGCAAGTTGCGCTCTGGTGCTCGGCGACAATATCTTTTATGGCCACGACTTTGCGAAAGCGGTGTCCCAGGCGGGCGGAAGCAAGAAGGGTGCTCGTGTATTCGCCTATCCGGTGAACGATCCTGAGCGCTATGGTGTCGTGGAGTTTGACGACACGGGCAAAGCTTTAAGTTTGGAAGAAAAACCCAAAAATCCCAAGTCCCGATACGCCGTCACCGGTCTTTATTTTTACGATGAGCAGGTGGTCAGAATCGCCAAGTCGCTGAAGCCCTCCGGCCGCGGGGAGCTCGAGATCACTGACATCAACAAAGAATACCTGCAGCAAAAACAGTTAGACGTAGTCGTCATGGGGCGAGGAATGGCATGGCTTGATACCGGTACCCATGAGGCTATGCTCGAAGCATCACTGTTCATTCAAACCATCGAAACCAGGCAGGGGTTGAAGATTGCCTGTCCGGAAGAGATTGCCTTTCGCAGCGGGTACATTACTGCCGCACATCTTGAAACCATGGCCGCCAAGATGAGCAACAACGGCTATGGAAGGTATCTGTTGCAGTTGCTTCGGGAGAAGGTGTTCTAAACCATGACAACCCAGATGGCGAGTTCCATGCTCCGAGTGACTGAGACACCCCTGGCTGGCGTCTTGATGCTCGAGCCGCGCGTCTTCCGCGATGCCCGCGGTTTCTTTCTGGAGAGCTACAACCAGGCGGCTATGAGTGAGGCCGGAATCACGCAGCACTTTGTTCAGGACAATCATTCCTCTTCGGTTCTTGGAACCCTGCGAGGGCTGCACTACCAGATACGCCAGGCGCAGGGAAAACTTATTCGAGTGGTATCAGGAGAAATCTTCGACGTTGCGGTCGATCTGCGGCGTAGTTCGCCAACCTTCGGAAAATGGTTCGGCGTCCATTTAAGCGGAGAGAACAACCGTATGATCTGGATCCCAGAAGGTATGGCCCACGGGTTCAGCGTAGTCAGTGAAGTTGCCCACGTACTCTACAAGTCGACAGACTTTTACGCTCCAGAATACGAGCGCACCATTGCCTGGAACGATCCTGAACTAGCAATCGACTGGAAACTGCAGCACGCCCCTATCATCTCCGCCAAAGACGCGAAAGGCGTCGCCTGGCGGGACGCAGAAACCTTCGAGTAAGCCACCTCTTTACCGGCGTCCTGCCGGCTTACGGACTCGGAATCGCCGCAGCCACTTCTTCCGAGTACGAGCTTTCCACCCCAGCATCTACCGAGGTTGCGACGTAGTAGTACGTCGCTCCCGACTTCACGGTGGCATCCGTGTAGCTTGAGGTAGCCAGCGCCTTGGAGTTCAACTTGGTGTACGGCCCGCCGGAGCGCGTTCCGCGATAGACGTTGTAGCCGTCAATTCCGGCGCTGCCAAGGTCCCAGCTCAGGTCGACGCTGTGTTGAACGACCTGGGACACTGCGCTACCGCTTCCGGTAAAGGTTTGTGTGGCAGGAGAGTTTGGTGCGTCACTTACAAAAATTATTCCGCCGCTGATCGAGCCTGACGCCTGTGGAGCGAATGAAACCTTGTACGAGATGCTGCTGTTGGCGGGCACGGTCACGGGGAAGTCTATGCTGCTGACCGAGTAGCCCTGACCATTCCAGCTTGCGGACTCCACCACGACATCTGTGCTCCCTGCAGATAGAGTACCCGTCAATGTCTTGCTATTTCCGAGCGCGACTCCGCCAAAGTTAAGCTTCGAAGGAAACACCACTAATTGACTTCCGACGATGGTGCTGCCGGTAAGGGAGACATCTGACGAACCTGACGCGCCCGCGACGAAGATCGACAACTGCCCGGTCACTTCTCCAGCGGCTTTAGGAGCAAAATTCACTGTAATCGTTGAGCTCTGCCCCGGGGTAAGGGTAAAGGCGGCAGACGGAGCTGAGAGGGCAAAACCCGAGCCGGTTACCGCGATCTTGTTGACCGTTACGCTTCCGCCATTGATCTCTGAGGAGTTGGTGACAATTACCGAAGCCTGTCGGCTATCGTTTACCGCAACCGCACCGAAATCGAGGCTGGCCGTGTTGAACACCAGGCCGGCCGCGTTAGCAACGGCCGACTGCTGCGAGCCTTTGGGACTTCCGCCGCAGGAAGCGCTCATCAGCCCCGCGACGATTACCAAGATCGCGACGTGCCAGTTGCGCACCTTTGCTTTGACCTTCTTCATCCGCCCTCATTTTCCGGTACGAAGTTGAAGAGCAATAGAGGCCCATCAGCCATGACCTCCAAGCAAAGTGGCTAGATACTTCAGTAAGTTGAAGGGAATCCTTGCGCCGATACGGAAACTTCGGCCAACGGCGAGAATTACCAGTTCCAAGTTCCTGTTTAATGTGAGGGAATTTTATCCCTACTTGCTGTGGAAGTGTATGTATCACTAGTACATGCGTCGCAGTGTACGGGTGATTCTGCAGGTTTTGACCGGAATTGACGGCATTAAAAAGGTCTTCTGATGGGTTACTCGGGGGTCGACCCAAAGCATTGAAAAATAGACGTTTAGACGACAATGGCCCGCGACAGTTCGCTCTGTCGCGGGCCATTTTGATTTTGCAGTCTTGACCCCTACGGTGTTGGCACAACCGCGGCCACTTCGGACGAGCGTTTGCTTTCGGCGCCTGCTCCGTCCAACGAGGTCACGACATAGAAGTAGGTTTTTCCCCCTGACACAGAGGTGTCGGTATAGCTGCTAGCCGCGTCAGGAGAACCGTTCACTTTGGTGTAGGGGCCTCCCGAAGTGGTTCCGCGGTAAATATTGAATCCCGCGATGTTTGCGGAACTATCGTTCCAGGAAAGGCTGACCGAATGTTGCGGACCGCTCGGGCTCACCGAGGTTCCCGCACCGCTCAAGGTTTGCGACGCCACCGAGCCCGCCACGTTCGTGGCGAATGAAAGGCTCGCGCTGGCCGCGCCGGTACTCTTCGGAGAAAACTTGACCGTGAATGAAACACTCTGTCCGGCATTCAAGGTGAGCGGCAGGGTTAGACCGCTGACTGTGAACTCTGAATTGGTCGTAGTGATGGACTTGACCACCGATGAAGATCCGTTTGCGACTAACGTAGCTGTTTTGTTCAGGCTGGACCCCACTGCCACGTTGCCAAAGCTCAAGCTGGCTGGTGCTGCCGAGACGGACCCTGCACCCGTCCCCGTCCCGGTCATCGGGATGTTGACTCGTCCCGACTTTCCCCAGGCCACCGCAAGCGTGCCTGAATACTTTGTCCCGGACGCGGGCTTGAAGGTCAGGCCGAGAGTGAGGCTATCGCCAGGATGGAGAACCAGGGGCAAAGATGGCTTGCTGAGGGCGAAACCGCTGCCCGAAATGTTCGCGGAAGCCAGCGTAATTGAATGCTCGCCGACGTTGGTTAACACTTCCCGAAGTGCCGCGGTCTTGCCGACCTGAAGAGAGCCGAAATTGACTTGCGGAGCGCTCGGGGAAATCGACGACTTCCAGCGATATCCGAAACTGAACTGTGAAGTGAACAGCAGTCCGAAAATCAAGAGCCAATAGACACCGAGCCGAGCGGGCTTACATTGGGGGATAGGCATGTCCCGATTCTCTGGATTTCGGGCATGGATAGTAGGTCTGAAGGGGACATCGCGATACTCGCGGGTCTGTAACCTTTAGAGAGGCACACTCAGAAGTTCATCCCAACCTATGGCGCGAAGTGATAGAGCAGTATTCCGTAGCCAACCCCTGCTGGATCGGATGTTCGCGCGGTCTGAAATGCCATGAAGCGTCCATCGGTAGATATCACAGGATTCGACGCCTTACCGCCTTCGTAATCATTGAAGTGGGTGAGGCGCGACAAATCTTTTCCAGTGCCATCGAGCCGCAACTTCCAGATGTCGATGTTTCCCGCTCCCCGCGTGCCTCCGAGTTGTTCGCACTGACGGTCCGCTTCTACCGTGGTATAAAGGCCGCCCGGAAATATTCCTTCTACTTCGTTGTAACTTCCCGGAGCTTTTGAGAAGTTGGTCACTTCGTTGGTTTGAAGATCGATGCCCATAACGGATGCTCGTCCCTCGGGCTCGTAACACGTGAAAGTCATTTTGCGGTCACTGTCGTAGAAATCCTGGGCTTCGATGGTGCAGCTCCGATCCTTGCTCTCATAGACCGTTTTCTTCTCCATCAGCTTCGGAGTTTCTCCTGACAAATCGAGGTCGGCAACGATGAGCCTGGAGGCTCCTGGTGCCAAATCTGGCGCCTGTGCGGCAGTTTGCGAGAATGCGATCTTCATACTCTTCTTCGAGACGGCAGCGCCTTCACTCATTTTTTGGTCGAGCTTCACGGGCTTAGATCCCCGCTGCTTGCTCAAAAACCATAGTTCGTTATCGCGCTCGCGGCTGATGTGCGTATTTTCAAAGTGATCAGGGCCGATGACGATGTAGTCGCCGCTAACCAGGTGCATCACGCGAAGAAACGCCGCGCCAGGAACATTGCAGGTAAGGCATTGGATGACTCGAGTCTTAAGATCGATAACCATGGCATCTCCAAAGCTCTTGGTCATGAAGGCCACGCGCTGGTTATCAGGAGATATATCAGCCCGCTCTCCGAAATGGGTTAGCACTTCTATATTCGAAGGCAGATGATCGAGAGGGCTCTCCGGGCTTCGAGCATCAAAGGGTAGGAACAAAGCGAGCAGGACTACCAGGCTTCGCATGCGGCATGTTAGCAGAGAAAGGGGGGACCGGCGTCGCCCTTGTTTTCATTTTGAACGAAACAAACCGGCAGTTTAAGGCGTGGGGATGGACGCCTTGACTTCGTTGGAGTCGTCGCTTTCCAAACCGGTGCTGTCGACCGAGGTGGTTACGTAAAAATAGGTGGCTCCGCTTAGCACTGAACTGTCGGTGAAGAAAGTTGAGGAAATTGCCGATGGCGTCAACTTCGCGTAGGGCCCACCGGTCTTCGTGCCGCGGTAGACCAGATATCCCGCCGCTGAGTTACTTGGGTTCCAGCTAAGATCCACAGAATGTTGAGGAGCCGCGACACCCGATCCTGCCAAGGTTTGGCTTAAGGTGGCGTTGGCGGTATTGGTTTCAAATGAGAGGTTGCTGGAGGCACTGCCGCTTGACTGCGGCTTAAAGGTAATGGTCAGCGTGGCGCTTTGCCCGGATGACAAGGTTAGTGGAAACGAAGCGCCGCTCAACGAGAACTCGGGATCGCCAACATCCCCGGATGAGATGGTCACACTTGAATTCAATGCGCTCAGTGTGGTGGTCAGCGATTTGCTGGCGCCGACGATGACGCTCCCGAAGTTGAGTCCAGCGGGACTTATTGAGAGTTGCCCGGCAGCGGCTCCGCTTCCCGAAAGTGAAATTGGAGAAATTGCGTTGGAAGCATCTGATACCAGCGTCAAACTGCCCGAAGCGCTTGCCGCGGCGCTGGGCGCGAAGACCACGTTAAAGGTGAAACTCTCCCCCGCGTTTAACTGCAAAGGCAAATATATTCCGTCCAGACTAAAACCAACCCCGGTCAAATTCGCGCGAGAAAGGGTGACGGTAGATCCACCGGTATTCTTCAGGGTTTCCGCCTGGCTCTTCGAGTTTCCAGTTTGAACGCTCCCAAAACTGAGATTGCTGGCGGTTGCCGTAAGGACTCCAGGATCTGGCGCATCGTAAGCCGTTCCGGAAAGGGGCGCCGCGAGCGAAGGATTGCTTGCGTCGCTGACCAAAACCAAGCTGCCATTGCTCACGCCCGCTGAGGTTGGCGAAAAGTTGACGGTGAAATGCGCGCTTTGTGCGGCATTCAGTTTCAGGGGCAACGACAGGCCAACCACGTGAAACCCAGCACCGCTCACATTCGCCTGTGTGATAGTGAGCGGAGACCCGCCGGTATTAGTCAAGGTTTCGATTTCTGATTTGGTCGTATCCACCTGGATACTACCAAAAGCCAGCGTTGCCAGACTCTGCGCCAGAATCGCGGGAGAGGGAACTGCTGTCGCCGTCCCCGAAAGCGATACAGCAACCTTGGATTCGAAGCATCGCTGGTCAGATTGATAGCGCCTCTATTGTCTCCCGCTGACGTTGGGGAATAGGTAACCGTAAACGAAGCGCTTTGCCCGGGATCTAGTTTCGCCGGCAGTAAAAGTCCGCTCATGCTGAAACCGGCTCCCGTAAGGTTGGCCTGCGAGACGGTCAGTGCTGTAGCCCCGGTGTTGGTCAATGACTCCGACTGACTCTTGCTCTTGCCTACTTCAATGCTGCCAAAATTCAACGCTGAAAGGCTCGACACCAAGACTCCGGGAGCCGTGGGTTTGGTAGCTGTGCCAGACAATGAAATCGCCAAGTTTGTATTGGAAGCGTCACTGACAATCGTCAGCGTTCCATTGCTGTTTCCCGCCGCCGTAGGAGCGTAAACCACAGTGAAAGCCGTGCTTTGCCCGGCGTTAAGCTTTAGCGGAAGGACCAGCCCCGAGCTACTGAAACCGTTGCCGTTCACCGATGCCTGAGAGATTGTCACGGTAGCATTTCCAGCGTTGGTGAGAATCCCTGATTGTGACTTGGTACTTCCAACCTGCACGCTACTGAAGTTAAGGCTGGCCAGGTTGCTGTTGAGCGTCCCGTTGGGCGCCGTTGGCGCATTGCCCGATAACGAAACCAAAGTGACCGGGCTGCTTCCATCGCTGACGATCGTCAAACTGCCGTTTTGATTGCCCGCGGCCGGTGGCGAAAACACCACGTTGAAGGTCGTGCTCTGGCCCGCCTGCAACGAAGCTGGAAGGTTCAGGCCATTCAGACGAAAGCCAGTGCCACTTACCGTAGCCTGGCTGATCTGCAAAGGCGACGTCCCCGCATTGGTCAAAGTGACCGGCTTAGTCATACTGTTGCCGAGCTGTGCTGTTCCGAAACTCAGGCTTGCGGGTGATACTGCGAGTTGTCCCTGGCCAACTCCCATCCCTTCCAGAGGAATCGTAGTGTTCGACTCAGAGTTCCCGTGGCGACGAACGCGAGATGTTATCGCGGAGCGATTCGACGGTACCAGGGACACGCTGCTGCTCACCGAAAGGGAGCCGCCCACTGGGCCCATGCCTTGCGGGGTGAACGAAACGGTGAAGACCGCGGTTTGCGTTGGCGCCAACAGGAGGGGAAGAGAAGGACCGCTCAACTGGAATGCGTTGTTACTAACGCTGGCTTGCGAAACGGTGATGTTGGTGGAACCAGTGTTGGTAAATGTCTCAGTCCGGGTTTGCGTTTTCCCTTTGAGGACTCTTCCAAACCTCAAGTTCGAAGGAGTCGCTGCAACTTTTCCGGGAAGTACAGCCGTGCCCTTCAGCGTAACGGTAGTCGAATGGCGAGCGCTACCAATAGAGATGACGGCGGAGAGCGGTCCGGCTGAGTGCGGTGTAAATCGGATCGCGACTCGGATACTCTCGCCTGCCGGGATTGTTCGCGGGAACGGAGGCGCGACAATCGTGAACTCAGGATTGGTAACCGTTGCCTGCTGAACCGTGATGGCCCTTGAGCCGCGATTGGTGACCGTTTCCGACAAATGCCCGCTGTTGCCAACCACGACAGTCCCGAAATCAAGACTGGGCGCGCTGACTGATAAGACCGAATCAATTGAGCTGGCGGGAGCCTGACGTCCCTGCAGCGGCTCGCATCCAAGCAAGGTGCCTAGGACGAGAGTGAGAGTGAAAATTGACCAGGGCGACCGGAGATCCTTCACAGAAGGTCCTTAAATCTAGCCGCAAGCTCGCGCCGGCGGCGGGGGATAGATTTCACTGCACTTGCCCTGTAAGCAGTCGTATTTAAGGAAGGGCTGGGTTTGCAGCACGGTCAGTGTGACCTGTCCCTTCTCGCATGAACAGATTTCGGACGGCCAATGGCGGATAGGAATTAAGTAACAACAGGTACCATTACTTTTCGTTGACGCGAATCGCGGTTTACATTGGCACCCTTCGTATTGCGAATGACAAAGTGGAGAACGCAGATCATGAGGCAACTTTTTACCTTCGTACTGATTGGAATATTTGTTGGATGCGGTGGAGGCGATTCCACTCCTTCCCCGACGCCAACTCCCACCCCGACGCCAACCACGCCGAGTGTCAAGCTCACGTCGTTAGTGACCGGGTTGTCGGAGCCGCTCGACCTTGAAATATCGGACGACAACTCCGGGCGCATGTTCGTAGTGGAGCAATCGGGGCGAGTGAAGATCATTTCCAATGGTGCGGTTCTGCCCACTCCTTTCCTCGATATTTCTGGAATCGTCTCCCAGGACGGAGGGGAATTAGGGCTGCTGGGAATTGCATTTCATCCCGGATTTGCCACTCACCCGATCTTCTATGCCAACTACACTCAAACCGTGGGCGGTCAACTGAAAAGCGTTATCGCTGAATTCCAGGTGAGTTCAGGCGATCCCAACGTGGCTGATTCCACCCCCAGGGTTCTTTTAACCGTGAATCAGCCGTTTCCCAATCACAAGGCGGGTCAGTTGGCATTCGGGAATGATGGCCTTCTCTACTTCGGATTAGGGGACGGAGGCGATGCCGGCGACCCGCTGAACAACGCGCAAAATACCACTTCTTTCCTGGGGAAAATTCTAAGGATTGATGTCGACAGTGGAAGCCCCTACGGAATTCCCACTGGCAACCTCTTTCCTGGCGGCGTCGGGGGGCTGCCAGAAATCTATGCCTACGGATTCCGCAACCCCTGGCGGCTCTCATTCGACAAGCCTACGGGGCGCCTGTTTGTCGCGGATGTAGGCCAGGGCAGCTGGGAAGAGATCGACTTCGTCGACGATCCCGCCACCAAGGGTGGGAACTTCGGTTGGAGAGTGATGGAGGGTTCGCACTGCTTCAACCCCTCCTCGGGATGCGACATGACTAGCAAAGTTCTCCCGATCTTCGAGTACGACCACAGCAATGGCAACATTGCGGTCATCGGGGGATACATCTATCACGGCACCGCGGTCGCAGGGCTGGCTGGCATGTATGTCTTTGGCGACTTGAGCGGAAAAGTTTGGGGATTGAAACAAAATACCGACGGCACCTGGACTCAGGTGGACCTGCTGACGGGTACCTTCCAGCTAGCCTCGTTCGGCCAGGACGCAAGCGGAGAGCTTTACATCGTCGACCATAGCGGAAGCATTTCCAAAATCGTTCCCCAGTGACCCCAAGACGGGGAATGCTGTGCAAAAGTTTGCAGCGTCGTGCCTTGGGCGGTCGAAGAACTCAAGCTAAGTAGCCTCGTAATCAATGACATGAATCTGGCTGCCTTGGTTCCCGATTTGCCACATATCCCACCAGGAACAAGCTTTTAAGGCTTGTTTCGAGTGAGGACCTTAGAGATGCGCTTCGCCTTTGCCGCCAGCTTGCTTGCACTGATTTCGGTTCCTTTATCCGCCAGCACAGCCCACAAATCGCAGCCGTCGCTGTCCGCGCACGAGCAGCAGGTCTGGTCTGCAGCCTCACATCGGGCCGAGTTCGCCGAGGTTCCTAGAACGACCCGCGCCAGTTGTGACGCCAGCGAACCACCTGAGGAACTGACGACGCCCAACCCGGTTCTGGACGAAGCAATCTCGGGAAAAATTGAAGTCAGCGTTATCGTCGGCTCCGATGGCCATGTCCATAGCCCTCTGATTCTCGAGAGCGCCGGCACTGATCTGGACTCCACCGTCTTAAAGGCTGTCAGCAAGTGGCGCTTTCGTCCGGCCACGTGCAATGGTGTTGCTACCGATGCCGAAGCCAAGATCGCGTTTTCGTCTCGGTAACGTTGCGTAATCGGCTAAAATTGACCGCAGCATGAACCAGGACGACAAGTCGACGGTGCAAAGAGCGCCACGCACGGATTCGCTTCCGCAATCACCGGAAGAAGTTGATCAGTTTTTTACCAAGCTCCAGTCCGACATGCGGCGACCTGATCTCAGCCAGGACGCGATTACCGAGGCATTCAATTCCATTCAGCGGCTGGCACAGGATGGTGAACCGGGCCACCCCGCACACGCTCCTACGGCTGGAACTGCCTGCTCCGCGTGTGGCACTCCGAACGATCACGGCGGAAATTTCTGCGTCTCATGTGGAGCCCCGCTTCATCAGGCGCCCGGCGAACATGCCAATGCTCCGGGACGGCACCATTACCACCATCATTATCACCACCATCATTTCTCGGGCGCACCGAGTGGTTTTTCATTCCCCGTGCCGTCCACCGGGGTTCCAGTACCATCTGCGGCGTCCACTGTAGCTACCCGCGTCCGAAATGCGGGACCTTCGCAGCCCATGAGCCGGGCGGAAATTTCGTTGCGCAAGATTTCTCAGGACTGGGCCTTTGCCTGTAACACCAAGCATCTGGATGACCTGGTGGGTTTGTACGCAGCCGACGCCATCGTGATGCGGCCCAACGTCCCCCCTATTCGCGGCTTAGGCGCAATTCGCGAATTTCTATTCGCCGCGCTGGATGCCGGATTGGGCGAAATTGAATTTGAGCCGCTTCGAGTGGAACTGTTCGGCGATATCGGCTACGAAGTGGGGCGCTGCAAGATGCTGGTGCCAAGCAGCACCGGCAAGCGGCGCGAAGAGCGCGGCAAATATTTGATGATTTCCCACAAGCAGGAAGGGGAGTGGAAGGCCATCGCCGATTCGTGGTCCATCGATCTAAGTCTGTCGCCAGCGGTCGATCCGGGGGCCAAGCCCGGCGTGCCGCCAACAATTCCGCCGCGCCCGCCACGCAAGTAGTTCCTCTAAATCGCCACACCCAGTTTGAGCAAGTCCTGGCGCAGTTGCTCGGCGTTTTCCATTTGAATTGTGCTCATGCCCAGCCGCTTTGCGGAATCCAGATTCAATTCACGGTCGTCGATGAAGCAGCATTCCTCCGGGGGCATTTGCGTTATTTCCAGGGCAACATGGTAAATGGCTTCCTCGGGTTTTCGCAGGCGCACGAAACAGGAACTGACAAATACATCAAAGATTTCCCGCAAACCGAATTTCGCGATGCGGAATTCATTCAGGTCGCGTGATTCGTTGTTAATGGTCCCCAAGCGATATTTCCCGGTGGCGTTCAAAGACCGGGCCACGTTAAGAACATCGCTGTAGGGCTGTGAAAGGGAATACATGTAGTCGCGGAACGCATCTTCGGTAAACGGCCGGGGACGGTAAAAAACCGTGCGCTCGAGATAGTCCGCCAAATTGATTTTTCCGCGCTCGAACGACGACACCAGCATCTCGTGCCGATCTTCGAACTCAGTTTCGTCGAGTTGGAACTGCTGCAAGGCCTGCTTGCGTTGCTTGTGGTCCCACGCGTTGGTAAGCAGGACTCCGCCGATGTCCCAGAAGACGGCGCTGATCTTGGGCACGAAGGCCTCCGGTATAGTCGGCTTCCATCATATATTGCAGACTCGGTCGCGAGTGCCGATGCTACACGGCTTCGGCCGGCGCTGCGGCAATTTGAAATTCCAGCTGTTGCTTTCCTAGTTGCGGGTGCGTGGCGGTGAGCCGAACGGATCCGGCCTCTTCTTTCGCTCGAATCCATATTGCTCCGGTCCCACCAATCAGCGCGAAGGGATTGTCGCCAATGATCTCCGCCGGGCCCTCGATTTCAAATTTGACTGCATCGTTGGCAAACGGGCGGATATTATCGAATTCATCGGTAACACGCAGCACGACTCGGGTGGTATCAGCCCCGTCGGCCATGAGACTGGTGTCGTCCGGCAGCAGCCCAAATTTTGCATCGACCCCTTTACCGGAAAACTTCCTGGTGATAACAAGTTTGCCGTCGATATAGCCTTCCAGTCGCAAGTCTCCCCATTTGTGAAAGAGTTCGTTCAAATCTATGACGAATGGTGCATAGCGCAAGTGCGCGAACTGTTTCCGGTCGGGATCAGCCTCCGCCACCATTTGGTCCGCGATGTAAAGCTTCACGTGATCGCAGTTGGAACATACAACGGCCTGCGAGAACCCAATGGAGGCATCGCCTCGCGCCCAATGGAATGCCGGTTCCAAGACGATCTCTTCCGCAGGGTCGCATTGTGACTTGTAGAAGCCGGCTGCCGGTTTGGGATCACGGAACATATCGGTTACGCCGTGATAGCAGATGCGGTCGCCGGAGCCGAAATCGCCATGCGTGTTGTAGTCAAACGCGCACCAGCCGATGCCGCCCGCGTACTGCGGATTCGAAGCAAGCTGATCGTGGATGCGGGCATGACGCATCGTGTGTTCGGTCAGCCGTTCAACCTGGTCGATGGTCTTGGTCGGATAGGTGTGTCCGACGAATTCCGTGTTCAGATAGCGCGGATGGTTTGGCGGCTTCAAGGGGAAACCAAAGTCGTTCATGGTGAAGACGTCTTCCAGCAACTCTGACTCCTGGAAGTAGCGGATGCCGCCAGTCTGCCGCGTGGTATCCAGCTTGTGGGCCAGCGCATTGGTGCGAATGTAGAAATCGTGATCGTCCTTCGATTCGTTGATGCGTACTCCCCAAAGGATGATCGAAGGATGGTTCCAGTCGCGGCGAATCATGCGGCCGACATAGTCGATGGAGATCGCTTCCAGGGTTCGTCGCCGATGTGCTGCCAGCCGGGAATCTCTTCCAGAACCAGCAGCCCGATTTCGTCACAGGCATCCAGAAAATGTCGCGACTGCGGATAGTGCGAGGTGCGCACGATATTGCACTTGAGCTTTTACGTCAGAATCATCGCATCCCGACGTTGCGCGCGAGCCGGCATCGCCTGTCCGACAAAAGGAAAAGTCTGATGGCGGTCGAGACCGCGGAGCTTGATCACCTTGCCATTTAATTCGAAGCCATGGTCGGTAAACTCAGCATGGCGGAAGCCGATAGTGCGCGTGACCTCGTCCAGCGCTTGTGCTCCGTGCATCAGGCGCACTTGCACCGTATAAAGATTCGGCGCTTTTCAAGTCCCACAACTTGATTGATCCTAGATTGTCGAGGTGAACGCTGTGCGTGGTCGGCTCTGCCGGGGCGGTCTTTAGCGTGGGGACTTTCAGCGAACTCCTGGCGATTGCATTGTTGCCTTCGCGCAGTTCGACCTCCAGAGTCAAGGGGTCGCGCGATGCTTCTAGCCGCTGAATGAAGCAGTCCACATCCAGGCTGGGATGCGTCATCACGTCCTTGGGCTTTGCGAAAACATTCTCAATAAAGCTGCCGGGCACAATCCTCAGCGATACCTCACGATAGATTCCGCCGAAGGTCAGATAGTCGATCTCATACCCAAACGGAGGAATATCGGCCCGTTCGCTGGAATCAACATCCATCGCCAGAACATTTTCACCATCGAAATCAACCAACCGAGTCAGGTCAAAAGAGAACGGAGTGTACCCGCCTTTGTACTCGCCCAGTCGGGTTCCATTCACATAGATCGTCGAGGCTGTCATCACCCCTTCGAAATCAACGAAAACATGTTTGCCGCGTGCCTCGGGCGGCAGCTTGAAACGGCGCCGGTAGCTGGACACGAACTCGTAGTTCTTTTCATCGAAGCTGTGCCACGGCAACTCCACATTTGTATGGGGCACGGTCACGCGCTCATATCCCGAGTCATCGAAATCGCGAGCGTGCGCGGCCTCGGTTGCAGTGCGGCTGTAACGCCAGTTACGATTCATGGGCAGAACAAGCCGTCCCACCGCGCCGGAAGAGGCTGCCGCCTGTGGAACGCCGAATGCGTTGCGGGCAATCGTGGCGCCGGCAATGACCGTGCCGGTGGCCTTGATGAAGTTTCTTCGGTCCATGGAAGGTCCTTGTGTGGATTTCAGTGGATGCGGAGCGAGGCAATTATCCACCCGCAGGCGGGGTTCTGTAAACGCTTACATTTTGGCGCCATCTTAAGTCACACCGCTCGGCAACGTATAGAAGAGACCCGCCTGCGCGAGAAATCCACTCGAAAATTGAAGAAGGGAATTACCGGGACTTGATTGCCATCTGCTTTTTCTTCCGGCGTCATCTGGTTCCAAAGCATCTCCAGATCACGCTGCAGGCGGGTGTTGTCCCGGTCCTTATGAAGGGCTACGGCAAACCAGTGATAAGCCATCGGTAAGTTTCGCGGCAAGCAATGACCAGTGGCATACATCGTAGCTACCGTGCTCTGTGCTTTTACATTGGATTGATTCGCGGCCGATATCAGCTTGGTGCGCGCCCGGTTGCAATCTTCCAAAACTCCGCTGCCATACAAATATTTCTGACCCTCGATGAAGAGCGCCTCAGAAGGATCGGGCAAATCGGCGGCCTCAGGTGTGGGTGCGGCAGCACGAACTTCGCGTCGCGGGAGCTTTGTCGGGACCGCAGTGGGTTGGCATCGCGGGGGGACTCCACGATCGCATCCCCCTTGAGATTGAATGACGTATTCATGACCACGCCGACCCCGGTCAGCTTCTCGAACTCGGTCAACAACTCGTAATAGAGTGGATTGGACGCGGCAGTTACGGATTGAACGCGGCAACTCCCGTCAACGTGGACCACCGCCGGAATCTTGGCCTTTCCTTCGTCCGTCGCCCAAAAACTCAAGATCATGTAGGGCGAAGGGCGAAAGTCCTGGAAGTAGAGGTGCCCTTTTTCTTCTCCAGCACACTGGGGGCGAAGGGCCGCCAATTCTCCCGAAACTTGACCGCCTCGTTGACGCGATCACGGTTCCGTGAATCGCGCAGGTAGGACAAGATCGAGCAGTTTCCGAGTGCACGGGGACCGAACTCCATTCTCCCTTGGAACCAACCGATCAGATTGTTTTCGCTTAGCAGCTTCGCCGCCGTTTGCGCAGGATTCTCGAGCCGCCGATAATTCAGCTTGAAAGCACGCAGAACTCGCTCGATCTCCGCATCCGAATGCGCAGTCCCCAGGTACGAATGTCCGATGGCATGAGTCGGGAGTTTCTCCCCCAAGTGTTGATAAACCGCGTACGCTGCACCGATGCAAACTCCATCGTCTCCGGCCGCCGGTTGGACGTAGATGTCGTCGATCAACCCCGAACGAATCAATTCTCCGTTGGCCTTGCAGTTCAGCGCGACGCCGCCAGCCAGACAGAGTTTCCGACTATGGGTCAATTTTGTGACGCGACGCAGCAAAGCCAGCATTGCCTGTTCGCAGCAATCCTGTGCCGACCGAGCCAAATCCATGTCACGCTGCGTGAGTTCCTCGCCGTTGCGTTGCGGTCCGGTCACGGCTTCGAGCCCGGATTGATCAAAATCCGTCCGGCCGAAGAAACGACGGCCGGAAACTTGATAACTGTCCCTCGCGCCTGCATCAGCGGGCTCAGGTCGAACGTCGGCTGTCCGTAAGACGCCAATCCCATCACCTTCCATTCGTCGCTCAGAGGAACGAAGCCTAGCATCTGAGTAATTCCGGCGTAAAACACGCCGATGGAATTCGGATAGTCGTACTGCTCCAGCAGACGGATTCGTCCGTCCTGCGCGTGCCAGAGCGTCGTAGCTTCTTTGGCCCCGCGGCCGTCGATCACGAGCACGGCCGCGTCATCAAAACCGCTCAGACAGAGAAAACGCGCTCAGAGCGTGGGCTAGGTGATGATTGATGAAATGAGTATCTGCTTTCGGCGGCGCAAACGCGCGAAGATAGTCAACCATTCCCCCGCGATGCCGCCAATCCTTGAGCCACTTGATCGCCGTTCGCTCGATCCGGGTGCGTGAGAGAGGCCACCGGCCCGTGAGCATCAAACCCACGTCGTGCCGCGACGTGGCACCTGGCTTGCTCCAGCCGATCGCCACATGGTCGACGTCGCCGGCCTTCGGTTTCCGTAATCGAAGCACCTCGTTCAGGACGGGAAAGCGAGCATCTTGCTTCTCGCCGGAAAGTCGCTCTTCCGCGCAGGCAAACTGAAGTCGCCCCTCTCGGACGAGACACGCTGCGGATTCATGCAAGGAATAACTGATGCCGAGGATGTTCATGGGAATTTCGGAAATCAATGACACGGAGTCGACAAGTCGGCCAGGGAGCTGTTTGTGAGCACGTCGTCATAAACCGTGAGCCACGATGACTCAACGGCGGGCCAATCGTGAAACCGCACGACGCACTCCCGTGCCTGTTCCCCAAGCTCGATTCTCAGCTTGGCGTCCTCGACAAGTTGGACGATGCGTTCGGCGTATTCCTCGATAAACTGTGCCGGCGTCACTAACGGGACTTTGATCCCGGTCGATGGCTGCACGATTTAGCCGGGACCGTTGAGATCGCTGACGAGCGGCACGCAGCCGCTGCTCATCGCTTCGAGAATCGCGATGCCATAGGTTTCGATCGACGGCATGCAAAACACGTCGGCCTCGCGATAGAGTTCTTGTAAAACCTCGCGGGGTTGGTGATCGGTGAATGTGACCATTGGTGTCAGTTGCAACTCGGCCGCAGAGCCGGCAATCGTCGCGATACGCGGCATCACCCCCTCCGACAATTGAGAGCTCAAACCGACATCTCCTTCGGATTGCCGCGGCCGCGCAGGCAGCAACTCCACTCCCTTGTAGGGGACCAGGCTTTGACAAAGAGCAGCCGCGGGACACGTCAGCGGTCGCCCCTTGAGCGGCGGCGTGAATTGTTCGTGCTCGACTCCGGCATACGTCACTTTCCGGCAACGCGAATGCAAATGGGCCGGCAGCCTGCACGCGTCACTTCGGTCCCGACCAGCACTGCAGAGGCCGTTTCGAGAAGGCCCTCCGTGTCGAAAAGCGATCGAACACCCGGCGAGCGACGCCATGAGCGATCCGTGCCCGTTGGGCACGCCAGGAGTAAGGTCTACGCAATTTTGAGAGGATACCGTTTGAAACGAGTCAGGAGGAGGATCAGATCCCAGCACTGGCCCCAAAATGAGCGGCACGGACGGGATCCCCAAGAGCGAAGGCTTCTGGCCTGACGGAGTCAGCCGATGAACCGCGGCAAAGGACCCGGTGTCCTCAGCAAACGCTGAACCACTCGACATTGTCGCCTTTCAAATCGCAACAATTGCACAAGCCCGACATCATTGG
>CAWGQZ010000051.1:0-30055 GCA_963824805.1 uncultured Acidobacteriaceae bacterium
TTGCCCCTGCCGGTACACTTTAACAGTTCACGTATTGCTGTTTTGTTTAATCACCACTTCTTCGGATGCTAGATTCTGATCGCGATCCGCTTAGAAGCATGACTGAAAAAAAGGGCATTGGCTGCTACGCGATTCAGAATCGGAGTATCCGGTTTGGCCGAAGGAGGTTCGGCAGAAATGGCGAGGTTGTGGAGATCAATGTCTGCTCTCGCGGACCTCTAGGGAACTCTCCTAAAATGGCCGCACTTCCAGGAGCAGATGGCCGTGGACTTCGACGGGCAAGTGCGCATTGGGTCCGGACACGGTCGCAAGAGTTTTTTCCGAGACATAGTCAACGACCTTGTAGCGGCGGTCTTCGAGGCCGCGCAGATCGACGATTCCCTTCCATTGATTTGCAAAAAAGGCGTAGTACATGGTCTGGCCTTTGC
Source organism: uncultured Acidobacteriaceae bacterium (assembly GCA_963824805.1). Lineage (GTDB taxonomy): Bacteria > Acidobacteriota > Terriglobia > Terriglobales > Acidobacteriaceae > DATBAT01. Next base: position 429 of record CAWGQZ010000051.1, read on the forward strand.
GGATGGCATGAGTTTCGGGCACGTCGAAACCGATGTCATACAACTGGCCAAGGTATTGACCTCTGGACAACATCTTTTCGCGATAGATGTGAAGCCACTTTTCGAAATCCTTCTCTCGCGCCGGAGTCAGATCAGACTTGCCGTGCTTTGTCACCAAAGACGGAAGGACAAACTGTGTGCCCACAACTCCTCCCACTCCCATCGTGGACGCGAAGTCATTGCCGCCATCGCTCAGTTCGACGTGATCGCCGAAATATGGAACGTTATCTCCCATCAGGGCCTTCAAGGTTTTTGCTTTGGAGCGGACCTGAAAGGAGCTTGTCGGATCCGAAGCCACCGACATATTGAAGTGCGGCATGGTGAAAAAGGAAAATGCCGTGCCGCAGGGGCAAAACTCCACTAGCGTCCCGGGCTTTACCGCCTGCGCAGTGTCGTAAATTGCTTTGAAGAAATCGGGCAGGGCTTCGACCGATTCCTCCGGCTGCCCGTGATGATGCGCTGGGTTGTAACAGGCCGGGACACCGTTCATGTCCTGGCCATCGAGCTTCAGTCCGTCAAATCCCCAGTCCACCAATATTTTCTTTACCAAGGCTCTGTGATGCTCCACGACGCGCTGATCCGCCGGGCACAAATAATAGGAATTCCACCAGGAAACTTTTCGCTTTGAACCATCACGGTTCAATAGTTCGTAGTCGGGATGATCGCGCAGCACTTCCGAATTCCGCACAGCGCTGAGCGGGGACCACCATAGCTGGGCTTTGAACCCTTCCTGGTGAATGTGGTCCACCAGGGCCTTCATGTCAGCGTCACCGTTGGGAAACTTCTTGGGATCAAGTTGCCAATCGCCCACATTGTTTTGCCAACCGTCGTCAAGCGTAACCCACACGAATCCCAGGCGCTTCACCGTCGGAAGCGAGTCATACACCTGCTTGGGCTGCACTTTTCGGCCATATCCCCATGCACACCAAATGGGACCGAAAGCGTCATCGGGAGCCGTGGCCATCTGGAATCCTTGTTTCATCATGAAACGGCGGTAGTCTGCAAGCGTGCGAAAGTAGTCTCCCGGATGGACGGCGACGAAGGTACGAAACGTATGAAAACTTTCTCCGGGGGCGAGTGAGATAGCTTTGGCGAAGCGCACAGAAATCCTGGCATGAGCAGGATCGGGCATGGATACGGGCAGTGAAACCAGTTTCGGCTGTAATTCGACATGCCCGACTGCGATTCCAAGGTCACGCCGCCAGACATCCACGATCGGGGTACCGCCTCCGTAGTCGCTGGCGTTCATGCCTTGATAATTTTCCTGCTGAAATTTTGTATGTAGCGGCAGGATCCAGTTGGGGCGTTTCTCATAGGAGCCGCTCTGGTAAGACCAGAATGCAGGCGCTCCAGCGCCGCTCTTCGCATTCACCGTGTACGCATTGTTGGTCCAACTCTTGATTGCGAGTTTCGTCTTTCCGCTATTTGTGTATTGGACATCAAAGAACGCCATCGTAGGAAAGTCGTCGTAGATCGTGACAGATAACGTCTTGGTCAGCGATCCTGCATTTCCTTCTACGATGAGCCGCTCGCCTTCTCCAAAAGCGTCTTTTGTGCGCTCGTGTTTTTGCGAAGTCAGGGAAAAAAATCCGGTCCAAGCGTTGTCGGCGGTTGTCACCGTCTCAGAGGCAGTGAACGGACCCATCACGGTTTCCTGCTTGTCGAATCGGGCGACAATACGGCTGCGTAGACGGTTGTCAAATTCAATACGCACATTGGCGCCTTGAATCTGGGGTTTGGTGGCGGAAGTGTCTGCCGCTATGGCCTGCAGCCCGGACCCAAGCACGACGAGAGCAATTCCAAGCTTTGTCATGATCTCGGCTTTCAGTGGAACCGGATAGAGAAGGTCAGATCTCATAATGGTTGATCGCGCCTGGAAAACGAAATAAAACGACATAAATGGTAACGTTTCGATAGTAGCACGATATAAGCTGGGGAGAGGCGCACGATGCGTCGTTGGGATTGACTGGAACTCTGTCGCAGTAGCGAAATCTCCCTTGGCCAATTTCAGAGATCATGGCAGTTCACAGAAGCGGGTTGAGTTGGTATGTCTTCCCCGCAATGATCTGTCTGCCGCCTGATGGTAAACTTTCAAAGAGCATATCTTTGCTTCCAGCCAACTCCTTCCCCGATTGGGGAATTGCCAGGATCAAATGCAGAAACGCAGTTTTCGAAAGGGGCGATTGAGTGAATTCGCCCTGCGCGAAATCCAGCGCATGATCACGGAGGAATATCCCGAACCCGGGTCACGTTTGCCGAAAGAGGCTGAACTGGCGGACCGCTTCCAGGTCAGCCGCATCGTCATCCGGGAGGCGATGAAGATCCTGGAAGATCGTGGCGTGGTTGAGGTAAGAGCGGGACGTGGCACGCTCACCATGGCACCCTCTCCGGCCCGGGTGAAAGAACTGCTGCTCAGATTGTTCGGAGATCAACCTATCCCGACCGTCGAGGACATGGAGCACTTGCTCGAACTCCGGCAAGTCCTGGAAGAAACCGCCGCGAGTCTGGCGGCGGTGCGGGCAACGGCGGAGGACCTGGCGAGGATCGAATTTGCCTTAAATGATATGGGGCACGAAGCTGCGGACCTCGATCGTACCATCGCGGCTGATTTGAAATTTCACCGCAGCGTCATGAGCTCCGCCCACAATCGCTACATAGAAATGGTGCTTGATCCGCTGATGGAGGTTTTTCTGCAACAGATTAAAGTTACCGACACCTTGAACCTTGGCTTGGATCTACATCGTGATGTCTTTAAGGAAATCAAGGCGAGAAATCCGTTGGGCGCCCGCCAAGCGGCGCGACGTCTGATGAAGGTTACACTCAGCGATTCTCGCAAAGCATTGATCAGAATGAAAGAAGGTTAATGCGCCTTGCTACGCGTCGGCTAACCGTGTGAATGCACATTCTCAAAAGATATCTCAAACATATGTTGTTTATCAAAACTATGAAGGCAATCACGCAGTGGATTAGTACTATCGGCCTCCACCTCGTCAAACTTCTGCTGGTGATGCTGGTGGTCCCGTGTGGCCTAAACGCCGATCGGCGCACACCAGAGGCCGACGCGAGCTTCGAAGTTACCTTTTCGAAGGAATTGCGGGCCGAGCCGGTTACCGGCCGCGTTTTCGTTGCCATCACCAGAAAAAAAGCGCCAGAGCCTCGCTTGCAAGTTGGCTATCTAACCGGCTCGCCGTTCTTCGGAGCCGACGTTTCTGCACTTCGCCCGGGTGAGCCAGCTCGCGTAACCCGCGAAGCGGTTGGGTTCCCCTTTCGCAGCCTCGATTCGCTTCCTGCCGGAGATTACTGGGTGCAAGCGTTCCTTGCCGTCTATTCGGAATTTCGACGGGCTGACGGGCACACGATCTGGGCGCACGACGATCAGTGGGAAGGGCAACAGGTCAACGAGTCGCCCGGCACCCTGGTGAGCGCGGTACAGCATATCCATCTCGACGTTCACCAAGGTTTCCATGTCCGCCTTGAGCTGACCAAAACGCTTCCCGCGGTCAAGGTCCCTCCCGACGATGAGTATGTGAAGTACGAAAAGTTCCAGAGCAAATTACTGTCAGCATTTTGGGGCCGGCCAATCTACCTGGGTGCTGTCGTGCTGTTACCTCGCGGCTACGCGCAACATCCAGAGGTCCGGTATCCCTGCATCTGGTGGCAGGATCATTTCAAGCTTCAGCCGGCGTTCGGCTTCACACTGCACCCCGAGCCAGAGACCGAGGAAGAGCACCGCCAGCGCATCGAGATCACCGAGGCGCGGGGCACAGGCGGTGAATTTGCCAAGGCCTGGATTAGCGACTCGTTTCCCCGCATGATTGCCATCAACATCCTGCATCCTACGCCGTATTACGACGATTCCTACGCCGTGAACTCGGCCAACAATGGGCCTTACTGGGACGCAATCCAGACCGAACTCATGCCGTACCTGGAAAAGAAGTACCGGGTAATTCCACAAACCCATGCGCGGGTTACCACCGGCGGGTCAACCGGCGGATGGGAGGCGCTGGCGTTGCAGGTCTATCACCCGGACATTTTCGGCGGCACCTGGGCTTTCTACCCTGACCCGGTGGATTTTCATCGCTACGAAATCATCAATCTCTACGAAGATAAGAACGCCTACACGATCGCGCGCTCCGATTGGATTGAGCAGGAGCGTCCCTCAGAGCGAATGCCTGACGGTCAGACCAACTTCACCGTGCGGCAGGAGACGCAACTCAATACCGCGCGTGGCAGCCGTCTACGCGGCGGTGGGGATTTTGCCAATTGGCAGGCGGTCTGGGGACCGACCGATGCCGAAGGTTATCCCAAGCCAGTGTGGGATGAACAGACGGGTGTAATTGACCATGAGGTCGCAGAATACTGGCGTGTTCACGACTTCGATCTCACTGACTATTTGAAACGAAATTGGTCGCGAGTAGGACCATTGCAGGCCGGGCAGATCCATATCTACAACCCTGACATGGACAAGTTCTTCCTGAACCTGGCGGTTTACAGACTGGAAAATTTCTTCCGTACCGCCCGTAACCCGGCTTCCGACGCCGTTGTTATCAGCGGCCGCCCGCTCAAGACCCACGACTGGCATCCGATGTCTTATGCTGATCTTGTGCGGGAAATAGCCGACCACATCGCGAAACATGCGCCTGCGGATGAGCCGCCAGCCGCCTGGCACTACTGAGGACTCGGTAAACGAATCATCCTTACGCCGTGCGCTTCGATTTCGGTTTCCAACTTGTTGCCAGCAGGAACCTCCCGCTGTTCCCAAAGGTCTCGCAAACTTCCCGGCTGGGACACGCCAAGATCTGACCAGGCAAAACTGGCCTTGGTCGCGGCCTCGCCGCGATTAAAGATCGCGAGCGCAATCGCGCCGCCCGAAAGCGATTTCTTCCAAACCTCGACCTGCGTTGCTTGTTTGATTCTCTTACCCTGCTTACCGGCAGGGTCTTGGTCAACCGCGATCACTTCAGGATTAGTGAGGATAGAGCGAATTTCCGGTGTCATAGTGGACAGATCATTTCCCGCCATCAGCGGCGCAGCAAGAATGGACCACAGGCTCATATGACTGCGGTATTCTTCGGCCGTCATTCCGCCATTTCCAACTTCGAGCAGATCCGGATCGTTCCAGTGGCCAGGGCCGGCAAAATCTGCGAGCTCGTCCTGGCTGAAACCGTTGGCCGACATGGCTTCCCAGTTGTCGCGGATATCGTCCGTTGTGCGCCAGAGATTTCCGCCTACCAGTGGTCCCCATTCCCAGACATTTGCTTTGCCGTACTGGCAGAGGCTGTAGACGATTGGCCGCCCCGTGGCGTGCAGAGCATCGCCCATCTTCTGATAGATGGCTCGCATCTCGGAGTCTTTGTAAATCCGAAACGCGCTGCACCAGTCGTACTTGAGATAATCGATGCCCCAGTCGGCGTAGGTCTTCGCGTCTTGCGCCTCGTGTCCGTAACTACCCTCGTAGCCACCGCAGGTCTCGGGTCCCGGCGAAGAATAGATTCCGATCTTGAGGCCTTTCGAGTGGACATAGTCGGCCAGTGCCCTCATGTCCGGGAATTTCTTGTTGGAGTGAATGGTTCCTTGGGCGTCACGTTGCCCTGCCCAGGTGTCGTCGATATTGACGTAGACATACCCAGCATCACGCATGCCGTTGCGGGCCATGAGCTCTGCGGTAGAACGGATGACGGCGTCATCCACCTGCCCGTGAAAATAGTTCCAACTGTTCCAACCCATCGGCGGTGTCGCGGCCAAGCCGTTCTTCGGGACCGTATGTAACGCGGGGGGAGGAATGCGCGTTGGAACTTTGAATCCACCCTGAGGTTCCCGCTGAGCGGTCAGTGTGGCGCCGGAGCGATCGTGCATCACAAGCTGGCCATTCGCCAACTCGCCGTCATAGCTGAAATGGGCATTGTTCTGATGGGCGGCGAAATGGAACTTGTTGCCTTCTGCTTTGCCCTCGATCAACTTGAGATCGCCCCAGGCAAAGTGGACCGTGCCAGAGATCACATCACCTTGCTGCGTGATCTCGAAATAGGTCGCGACGCGGGTGCCGTCTGACGTGACCTCTACCGATTTCCAGGTGCCTGCTAGCTTGTCGGCTGCGAGGGCTGCGGTGCAGCAGCAGACCAGAACTACAAGGTTCAGAGCTGCTTTCTTCATGGGTGGAGTTCGCGCTTGCGGCAAAAGATCATATCTTTCATAATTGAAACCGGTCAAGTCAATGTTACGTGGGCCTGGTGTTTTCTCCTGTTTTTCTTGCCGAATTTACGCCCACGCCAGGTGATTAAGGTCTTGGATAACCGGTCTCCGTTGTATAGGGAAGGCGGAACGAACTGGATGAATTCGCTCAGGGTCATCTCCTTACTGCTCGCGACGCTGGTTTCCAACTCAGCATCGACCATGGCACAGGACAAACTGAATCAGCACCCTGTCCAGCTCGATACCGAAGGCAAGCTAGTTTCATGGGTTCAACCCCAGGAGGAAGCTTATGACCAGGTCGTTCGCGGTGCCTGGGATTTCCTGATCAACCGGGTTCCCGTCGAAGATAACGGTCTAAAGGCCTATTACATTTCCTGCTGTCTCGGCGAGGACTTCGGGAAAATCAGACAATGGCCCCACAATCCGGCAGGTATGTTTGCCATGCTGATCGACTCGGCAGTGGCCAGCTATGCTTACTCCGGAGATCATGGGCCCGTGGACCTGGCGCGATCTGTTGCGGATTACCAACTAGCGCACGGCACGACGCCGCCAGGGTGGCTGTGGGCAAGGGTTCCCTATGCAAGTTCCAACGCCGGAGCGGTCGACTATCGGGGATCTGACGGCTTCCTCTATAGCGAGAAACCGAATACCGGTGACGGCTACGGAGTTATCGAACCCGACAAAGTAGGAGAACTTGGGTATGGATATCTACAACTATTCGAGCTGACCGGGAATCAGGTCTACCTCGAAAGCGCCATCGCTTGTGCGGATGCCCTGGCAAAGAACCTGCGCGCGGGTGATGCCGAGCACTCGCCCTGGCCTTTCCGGGTGAACGCGGAAACAGGTGTCATCAACGAAGAATATTCCGCAAACGTGATCGGACCGGTCAAACTCTTCGCCGAGCTGATACGACTGAATAGAGGAAACGTCACCGCTTACCAACGAGCACGTTCTGCCGCATGGGACTGGCTGATGAAATATCCCATGCAGAATCACGGGTGGTCGGGCTATTTCGAGGACGTTTACAGGTTCAACAAACCGGTCAATTACAACCAATATAGCCCGATGGAAACCGCCCGCTACGTCATGCAACATCCGGAGGTTGATCCGGAGTGGCGAAAGCACGTGCCCGAATTGATCAACTGGGTGGAAAAAACTTTCATTTTCGTGGACGTCAAAAACGAACCCGGAGTGCAGTGGGGAGCGAATGCAGTGTCCGAACAGATTGCGGACATGAACAAAATGGGTAGCCACACCTCGCGCTACGCGTCGATCAATGCCCAGTGGTATGAACTCACCGGTGACGCTGCCGCCAAAGAGAAGGCGTTTCGATCGTTCAACTGGGCGACGTATATGTGCGCTGAAAACGGATGGGTAAAAGTGGGTCCCATAGATCAATCGCTGTGGTTCAGCGATGGCTATGGCGATTATATCCGCCATTTTCTGGCAGGGATGGCCTCGGTTCCGGAGTGGGCACCTGCCGGGCAATCGCATGTGCTGCGATCGAATTCTGTGATCACCAACGTAAAATACGAGTCGCAAGAGTTAAGTTACGTCGCATTTGACGCCGATGGCTCCGAAGTCCTGAAGGTAAACTTCACTCCGAAAGGCGTACTTGCGGATGGCAAGGCGATGAGCGCGCGCAATGAACTAACTCAGTCGGGCTGGAAGTTTGATCCGGCCAGCGGAGTGCTGAGGGTCTGGCGCAGCGGCGCGAAAACAATTCGCATCACCGAGTCTGCCGTTCACAATTGAGTAGTTGGAACCGTTAGCATTCGCTGGGAGGCCAATGAAATTCAACAGCTATGGAATCACACTGTTCGGCATTTTTCTCGCATCCACGCTCAGCTGGTCCCAATTGACTCCTGCCGAGGCAAACGCCGCTGTCATGAGTGGCGACTACTCCGTCAAGCCCGACATCGTTTATCTGACCGCCAACAATTATCAGAACAAACTCGACGTGTACCAGGCGAGCGGGGAACAGCCGCATCCGACACTTATCTACATTCACGGCGGAGGCTGGGTGGAAGGCAGGAAAGAAGAAGATGTTCTGGAAGCGATACCATTTCTCGAAAAAGGCTGGTCGGTCGTAAATGTGGAATATCGGTTAGCTGGCGTCTCACTTGCTCCGGCGGCTGTGGAGGATTGCCGCTGCGCTTTGCGCTGGGTGATTGAGCATGCCAAAGACTACAAGTTCGATGCAAATCGCATTGTGCTGATGGGGCACTCCGCCGGCGGCCACCTCTCGCTGATCACCGGAATGCTTCCCCTTTCGGCTGGACTCGACCGCGAATGCGCCGGTGACAAAGAGTTGAGGGTCGCGGCCATTATTGACTGGTTCGGGATCACTGACGTGAATGATTTGCTCGAAGGCCCGAATATGCAAGACTATGCCGTTATGTGGTTGGGTAGTCTGACCGATCGCGAGCAGGTGGCGAAAAGGGTTTCACCGCTTACCTACGTTCGCCCCGCCCTACCTCCCACTATCATGATCCACGGCGACGCGGATGACACTGTCCCTTACACGCACTCCGTGCGATTGCATGCGGCGCTTGATAAAGCGGGCGTGCCGAATGAGTTGCTGACCATTCCAGGTGGCAAGCACGGAGAGTTTAACCACTCCCAACTGGAAACTTCCTACGCTCACATTTGGGCTTTTCTAGGTAAGTATTTGCCGTCCGGGAAATAAGAATCTTAAAGAACTTTCATGCTCTTCAGGAGCCATTCCGCTTGACGGGACTATGTTCCTGTCGAAAACGCGATTAAGTACACGGCCGAAAACGGCGCTGGTCAGTGTGGGGTTGTGCTCCAACCCGGATGCGGTAGTCGTCAAGGTGACCGACACCGGAATCGGAATAGGGCCGGAAGACTTGCCGCATGTCTTAGACCGGTTTTGGCGGGCCGACAAGAGTTTCGGTCCAGAGACATGGGCGGGACTGGCCTGGGCTTATCGATAGCCAAGTGGATCGCTGAAAAGAGTGGCGGCTCTATTCAGGTTGAGGGTGTAGTTGGCCACGGCTCGAAGTTCGAAGTCCGGCTACCGAAATTGACGGATGGCGGCCGGGCAGTGGTTTCCACCGTTTAGTATTTCTTCGGCACACATTGGTCGAAACCTTAGGCAAACTTTCAGGCTTTCATGGGATCGTTGTTCGTCGTTCTGATTTATCGGAGGGAATAGTGAAAGGGTTCTTAGTCGGAGTAGTGGTTACGATTTTAGCCATTGTCGCCATTGTCTACATCTACTTCGCAACCGGAATGGCGCCGGTTGCCACCTCGGCCTCACCAATACCCTTCGAGGGTAAATTCGCTCACATGGCGCTGCACGCCCGAATGGAAAAAGAGATGCCGACGCAAGTACCGGTTCCAGCGGACGAAACCAATCTGATGGCTGGTGCTCGCGTTTACATGGAGCAGTGCGCTGTCTGCCATGGAGTTCCCGGAAAAGACCAGACGGCAATTGCCAAAGGCGAATTCCCGCGTCCCCCGCATCTTTTCCAAGGTAAGGGGGTGACCGATGATGAGCCTGGCGAGACTTACTGGAAGGTCGCAAACGGTATCCGACTTACCGGCATGCCGGGATTCAACCAGCAGCTCTCTACCACGGAGATGTGGCAAGTGTCGTTGCTGCTGGCCCATGCCGACAAACTGTCCGAATCGGAGAAGACTGTTCTCCTGGAACCGAACAAATTCGGAAGATAAGGGCTGACGCAATCGCTTCAACGCTTGATCGGCAAATTGCGGCATTAGCGCACAATCGAAATTGTCTGAAACGAGAGCAGAGTTTCTTGGAGAATCGTGGCAGGGCGGCCAAAAGTTTTGTCTCGGTATTTCCCGATTATGGAAGCTTTCTGTGATTCGACAGAGATTTACAGTACGCCAATTTGTAATTCTTACTTTACAAAGGGGTAAGCCAAGCATGATCAGGGATCTACATAAGCCACCCCCAGAGTGCCGGTGGCAAACCATTTGCATAACAAATTACGAGTTTGTACGAAGCAGTTGATGTGTGGCCGGTTGGTTTCGAACTCAGCAAGTAACAACTCACCGGTTGCCGCAGTGACAATCTTCTAGCAACGCCACTTGGCGTTACCAAATCGTTTCCGCTCCGCTGTCGATCTTCTGTTGTTCCTGCAACTCACAATCTAGTGTGGCGGGCTACCCTAAGCCGAAAGTCGTACAGGAATGTCTGTGCACGGTCGCTCTGATTCATGCCTGCCACCACCGATAGACCCGAGGTGCTTATGTCTGTAAAGAACTGTATCTTTGTCCTAACTTCATCATTCACTGCTCACCCTCAGCGTCGTATGCCTGGGCCAGTCGACCGTTTCTGGTGATATCACCGGTATCGTTACTGACCCTAGTGGCGCCGTTTTGCCAAATGTCGCCGTTACTCTTACCAATCCGGGAACCGGTGCGGTGGTTACCGTGAACACCAACGATCAAGGTGTCTACCGCTTCTCACTGCTTCAGCCGGGAACCTACACGGTAGAGGCGAAGGCTTCTGGATTTCAAGGGCTGAAGAAGACGGCGAACGTCACAGTTGGGGAAACCACAACCCAGAACATGCAACTAGCAGTCGGATCCGGAAATCAGACCATCGAAGTGTCCGCCGAAGGTGGTGTAGTACAAACCCAGAACGGAAATGTCTCGACGACATTCAGCCCACAGATGGTTTCGCTGGAACCCAATCCAGGAAACGATTTGACCTACATTATTCAGTCCGCGCCCGGGGCAACGATGAATACGCAAGCCGGCTACGGCAACGCTTCAACCTTCGGATTGCCTGCCACCTCCAACGTGTTCACGGTAAATGGCCAGAACGAAAACGATCCGTTTCTTAACTTGAATAACTCAGGCGCTACCAATCTTCTCCTGGGCCAAAACGATGTGCAGGAGGTGACCGTTGTAAACAATGGCTACACCGGCCAATACGGGCAGTTGGCCGGCGCGAACGTTAACTATGTGACCAAGTCTGGAACCAATAGCTTCCACGGAAATGCCAACTACTATTGGAACGGATCGGCTATGAATGCCAACAACTACTTCAATAACCAGGCGGGCGTGGCGAAGCCTTTCGACAATGCAAACCAGTGGGGAGCCGGTTTCGGCGGTCCGCTCATCAAGAACAAGACTTTCTTTTTTGTGAATACGGAAGGTTTGCGAGTACTGCTGCCGACCAGCGCACCGGTGAACATTCCCAGTCCGCAATATCAGGCGGCAACCCTGGGAAATCTGGGCGCAATCAGTCCCGGATCGATCCCCTTCTACCAGAACATGTTCTCGCTGTGGAATGCTGCTCCGGGAGCAACCGGCGCGGCCGATGTGCTCCCGGCAGGAGCTGACTCGACGGGAGCCGCCAACGGGGCGGGTGGCGGATGTGGCAGCTTTACTGCTTTGGGCCCCGGGGTGCCTTGCGCGCTACAGTTCCGTTCCACCGCCAGCAACTTCACCCATGAATGGTTATTCTCCGCGCGGGTCGACCAAAACTTCAGTTCCAACGACCGAATGTTTATACATTTCCGTACCGATCACGGAGTGCAGGCGACCTACACCGATCCCATCAATGCTGCCTTCAACGCTCAGAGCGACCAGCCTCAATATGAAGGCCAGCTCAACGAGACCCACACCATAAACTCTCACGCGGTGAACCAGTTCATCTTGTCCGGATCGTGGTATAGCGCATTATTTGCTCCTCCCAGCCTGACGGGGGCAACCGACCTCATGCCGTTCCGCTTGGGATTCGCCGGTAATGCCTTCTTCGGATTGGGCAGAGATCTCAACGACTGGCCCCAGGGTCGCAATGTAACCCAGTATCAGATCGTGGATGACATTTCGTATCTCAAAGGAGATCACTCCCTGAAATTTGGAGTCGCTTTCCGGCGCAATGATATGTCGGACTACTCTCCTGGGATAGGATCGATTGGCTATAGTTCGAATCTCTCGATCGGAGACTTTTTCAACGGTGTTGGCACCACCTACACGCAAAACTTTCCGGTCCGGCTGTCGCAACCGGTTGCGCTTTACAATTTGTCGTTCTATGCACAGGACGAGTGGGCCATTCACAAGAACCTCAAGCTCACGCTGGCCCTCCGCGCTGAGCACAATTCAAACCCGGTCTGCCAGACCGACTGCTTTGCCCGCCTGGCGAACTCATTTCCGGACATATCACACGACGTAACCCAGCCCTACAACGAAGCTATCGTCACCGGACTCCACCAGGCGCTCGACGACTACACCAACGTCGACTGGCTGCCCCGCTTCGGGTTCGCCTGGACTCCTCTCGGAGCCGACAGGAACACGGTCCTACGCGGCGGGTTCGGGCTCTTCTCCGATGCGTTTCCCGCAACGGTTGCTGACAGCTTCCTCAACAACTCACCGTTGAATAATCAATTTGTGGTGGGTACTGCCCCCTTGTCGCCTGACATGGCGGGCAACCAGGCTGCTCTGGCCGCAGGGGCGAATGGCTCCTTCACTTCGGCCTTCGCCAATTCCGGAACGCTGGCATCCATTGCGGCCAGTAATCCGTTCTTTACTCCTCCATCGATCGCGAATCCTACGCAAAGGATCCATTCTCCGCGTTATCAGGAATGGAATCTCGAGTTGCAACAGGGATTCGGCCAGAAAATGTCGGTTTCGCTCAACTACGTCGGCAATCACGGTATTTTCATTCCGCTGCAAAATACCGGTGTGAATGCGTTTTGCGACGCCAGTTGCGGACTTCAATTTGCGACCGCTACCGGCGGATTGGGTCCGTTCAGCTCCGGGCAGCTTCCGGTGGTGGCGGCCGATCCACGTTTCGGAAGCGTGACTGAGATTTCAAGCTCAGCCGTTTCGAACTACAACGGCTTGACGGTTTCATTCCAGCGTCGTTTCTCACAGCTTCAGTTGCAGGCCAACTACACCTGGAGCCACGCTCTGGATGAGATCTCGAATTCCGGCTTCTTGCCCTTCAACTTCCTCACCAACACCAGCCTGTTGAATCCGCAGGATCCCAGCAACCTGCGTACCTTCAACTACGGCAACGCTGACTACGACGTGCGCCACTACTTCACCTTCACCTATGTCTGGGATACGCCGCGAATGAAGGGTTGGGTCGGAGCACTGGCCAACTGGACGCTATCGGGGACCATCTTCGCCCGCAGCGGTTATCCGTTTACCGCGGTCGATTCAACCGCTACGGGTATTCTCAACGGTTTCAATTTTTCTACCAGCGCCGGGTCTGGTCCGCAAATTTTTGCCAACTATCCTAGCGGCGCGGCCATCAATTGCGATCGGGGGGCGGTGACTGCGCCCTGCTTGTCCGCATCCGAATTTACCCCTGCAACTGCGGGATTCGGAAACCAACGGCGCAATCAACTCTATGGTCCCAATTACTTCGACACCGATTTGACGGTGACGAAGAACTTCTCCATTCCTCACTGGGAAGGCGCGAAATTTGGCGTCGGCTTCCAGTTCTTCAACCTTCTCAATCATCCGAACTTCGATCAGCCGATTGGGGACATACAAGATCCCCAATTCGGTATGATTGTAAATACCGTCAACACTCCCACCAGCATTCTGGGATCATTCCTGGGAGGCGACGCATCTCCGCGATTGATTCAGGTTAAGGGAACTTTGACGTTCTAGACTCGTGGAATCCACAACCGGGCGGCCCCAACAGGGCCGCCCTTTTTTAAAGATCGGAGCAATAGTTTGTCCGAATGCCTGGAGGGCTGGAAATACCATGGCTTTCGAACGTAGGCAGTTGGCAAGTCCCTTTTGAGTTGGATGAGTCTGGCTCAACCCAGAGCAAGGATTTGCCTAGTCGAGATTCGACATTCCGGCAGTCTGGGCTAAGCACGGGCAGCCGTTTGCGAGGACCTCGCGCAGTCGTTGCCCCACTACGAGGTCTTCGTCGCCCTGCAACATCCAGACGCCCACGATGATTACATTTGGGCCACCGGGCAGTCCGGCGCTGGCGGGAGCACCGCCGGTGGAGGGATTCAGTTCGATAGGTGGCGTGCCCTTGCGCATTGCATCCATTACTTCGGCCCCAGCGATCTTAATTCGGTTTTGATCGTAAGTGATCAGGAGGTGGGGAACATGATTGGCGATTGGCGGGACAAAAATTTGGGTTTGGACAGTGGGCAGGTCGCGCAGGCGACCGGCGATCCGTTCAGCCCGGCCGCGGAACTCTTTTTCCATGGCTGCATCGTCCTGGCTCAAGAACCAGTCCACCGCAGCTACCATGCCCACGATCTCCTCTTTGGCGACTTTTAAGCCGCGTCCAATGGTGTTTGAATTGGGGGAGTTATTCTGTTTGGCCGCTTCGATCAGGTCCTTCCTTCCCAGCAGCAATCCCGAACATTGCGGTCCTCGCATCCCTTTCCCTCCCGAAAAGGTCACCAGATCAAACCCCATTGCGGTGTAATTCCACAAGTTGGAAACGGGAGGAACGTCCGCGGCGGCGTCGTTGAAACACGGGACCCCGTGCTGGTGGGCTTCACGCAGCCAATCCTCCCGGCTGATCTTGCCGCCTTCGGCAGCATTAAAAAAATGGGCCATCACCGTGCGGTCGTTGAAGGCTTGCTGGTATTGATCCATGGTCTCAACTTCGACAAAGCGCACGCCGCAATTGCGGATGGCGTGATCGTATCCGTAGCGATGGGATTTCTGGATAATTACTTCATTCTTCAAGCCGCTCATGTCGGTGGGAATATTCAGGATGGCGTTGTTATTCCCGAGGGTAACGCAGGCAGCTGTTCCCAGGGTCAGTGCCGCAGCAGCCCCCGCAGTGACTACGGCGGCCTCGCAACGAAGGCGTTGGGCCAGGTATGCGCCCGAAGCGTCCAATAGCTGATTCAAATGCACTGGTCGCGTGGCGGCCAGGGCGACAGCATCCTGTACTTCACGTGGCATGATGGAGGCGGTAAGGGCGGTGTAGGTTCCTGCGGCATTAATAAAGGGAACTACGCCGAGCTTTTGATAGTAGTCGACCGCTTTGACGGGAGTGTCCGCCGCCTGCAATGCCGGCACGGCGCAAGCGGCACCGCCTGCGATGATTGCCTGTCCTCCAGTTCGCAACAGCTTCCGACGGGTCATTCTTGCCATGGGATCCTCTTTCGCTTATCTCGGGTAATCGTCTGCTCTCGATGCCACACCATCCGCCAATACTGGTATTACGTAGTATTGGGGACGGGCCTTCTGCCAGTCCACCATACTCAGGCCAGTGGGGTCGTAGACAATTCGTCCGGCTCTCACCGTCATGCGGGCTGCCAGCTTAACGTTGCCGTCCATTCTGGCATCTCCGTTGTCGATGTAACTGAATTTTCCGCGAAGGATTTCAAGCACGGCAACGTCCGCATCTTTTCCCACTGATAGAGTACCCAGGTCGGGACGTCGAATTTCCTGAGCGGGATTGAGTGTGGATCGACGGATCAAATCCTCTAGCGGCACGCCCATCGCAAGAAATTTGGACATAACGGTGATCATGCTCAGTACTGTGTAGTCACCGGTATGGAGGTCGGTTGAGATCGAGTCTGGAATAAATCCCTGCTTAACTGCAGGTACGGCATTGCGGAACCAAAAGCTGCCAGCCCCATGCCCGACGTCAAAGATCACGCCTCGCTTTTGCGCCTCGGCGAGGATCGGATTGATCTTGCCATCCGGATTGATGATAGGGAATTGCTGTGCGAAGACATGAGTGTGGATATCGCCAGGCCTGATCCGGTTGAGAAAGTCGGCGTAGGTTCTTTCCGGACGAGGCCAAAAGTCATACATCACCGGTACCTTGGCAAGCTGTGCGCAGTCGATAGCCCGGTCTATCGCAGCCCAGGGAGTGTGCTCCGCATCCCACGGTTCCTTCGTCCAGTAGTGCGCCGTTTTCACGCCAACAATGACGTCGCGATATTTGATTACTGTGTCGGAACAGAGTTTGGCGTCCATCTGATCTAAACTTTGTTCCAAACCGCCGCTCATACCGTTGGCGACGATGTTCAAGAACGCCAACACCCGCACTCTGGCGCGGTCGATGACCTCTTCTTTTTCTTGCAGAAAAGTTTCAGCGCCGGCGGTTCCGGCGTCAACGATGGTTGTTACCCCTGACTGCAGCGCGAGATCGGCTGGAACTCCGAGTGGTGTAGCGTGCACACGGGCGTCTGGCGCGAACCAGTTCAGCGGCGCGCCCCCGTTGCCGACGTGGTAGTGAATGTCGATCAGGCCCGGCGTGACATAAAACCCCGCAACGTCAACCACTTTGTCGCCTTCCTGGGAAGGAAGGTTGGGGCCGACCGCCGCGATTTTTCCGTCAACGATGGAAACGTCCATCACACCATCGAGACGGTTCGCGGGATCGATTACGTGCCCGCCTTTTAGAAGCAAGGAATAATGAGGGGCTGGCACCTGGGGACTGGCCATGCCAACCGTCATGATGAGCGTTAGTACTATTGCAATCGAATGTCTAGTCCATTCCCGCATTCTCTGCCTCGTCGACTGTGGTCGGACATCTCTCGTGAATGATTTACCGTAATGCTAGAGCACGCGAAAGTTTACCTGCGTGTTACGCGGTTGTCACTCCCTTGTCTGGCGGATGCTTTTTGGCCGGGCGAATCTCTTGAATCCGGTTTCTGTTTGGCGTAGTGTGAGGGTTCTTCTGAAAGACCCGACTGGGTCCCTCTCATAGATCGCGGGGAACAGAGCATGGATCGGCGCACCTTTCTGCAAGCGACGTGCTTGGGAAGTGCCAGTTTGCTGTTTGACGGTATCGTCCCTATCTCGAACTGCGACGTTTTGTCTCCGGCGGCGCCACTCATACACGTCCAAGGGATTGCAGACTACAAACCTTCTCCGTTAGGAATGCCCGGGTTATTTCCAGGGCGGGTCGTCGAACTATTTGAGCCTACCTCGATTGTGCACAATCGGGTGTCCCAGCTGGTTGTGAAGCGCATGCTTGAGCAGGGAATGCAGGAATTGACTGGCGAGAAATCAGCCAAGGCGGCGTGGGCGCGATTTGTTGAACCGAACGATGTGGTGGGAATCAAAATCAATCCTTCGGGGGCGCCGGCCTGCTGTTCGTCACCTGAGATCCTTCGCGAGATCATAGCCGGGGTGCAGGGGGCTGGAGTTCCGGCCCGCAACATCGTGGTCTACGACCGATACTCTTATGAGATCGATATCGGCAGCTATCAAACATTGCTCCCTGCGGGAGTTCGCATCGTTGGGATCCAGGAGGGGTTTGCGGACCATTCCGGCTACGATGACAGAGTCTATTGCCAGGCCAACTTTTTCGGAGAGTGGGAGACGCGTTCCTACATGGCCAGCCTCGTTTCCCGAGAGCTCACCAAGATCATCAATGTTCCGACCATGAAGGATCATTCGGCGTCCGGAGTTACCGGCTGCTTGAAAAATCTTGGATATGGCGCATTTAACAACGTCGCCCGCTCCCATCAGGCTCCTTTTTCGTTCACTAACCCGTTAATTGGTGTGATGTGCTCGGTAGAACCATTGCGTTCAAAGGCGGTGTTGCACATCATGGACGGAATGCGCCAGGTTTGGCACGGCGGGCCGCTTACTCAGGTCCCAGATTTTATTTTTCAGGCTGGAACGCTCTTGATTGGCACCGATCCGGTCGCGATCGATTCCATCGAGTTACGCAGCATCGAAAAAAAGAGAGAGAAAGAGGGAGCGCCTTCGGTTTGGGAACACGATCCCAAGAGCATAACCAGTGACGGCTCAGAGTTCCTTCACAACTCAAGCAAGAATCTGTTCTACCGCCAGCCGGGGCACATTGCCGCGGCAGGGAAGTTGGGACTGGGCATGGCAGATTTGAAACAGATTGATCATCGTGTCATTAGTGCTAGCTGAGCGATGGAGCCTTCGGCAAATCCCACCTCCTCCGGGCCTGAGAACGAATGGCCCACATTGCTTTGTGACAATTCGCGAAGCGGCGGACAAGGCGCGGTTAGCGTACGTCGCCCGACCCGGGTGCGATGGCAGATTCGTATGGGAAAGTCCATTCGTTCTGCGCCTGTACTGCGCAATGGGATCTTGTACGTAACCTCGCTTGGCGGGAATCTTCATGCCATCGATGTAAAAAGGGGGCGACAAATCTGGCAATTCCGGGCTGCCGATCAGATCCATTCCACTCCCTCTCTTTACGGCAACAATGTGCTTTTCGGCTGTGACGCCGGTAAGGTCTATTCAGTAGACGGAAATTCCGGAAAGCTCTTGTGGGAGACAATTGCTGCGGACGAGGTCTGGAGTTCCCCGGTCATTCACGGGGGCGTTGTGTATTTCGGTAGCGCGGACGGCAACATTTACGCTGTTGACGCCGAAAGCGGTAAACCGCGCTGGGTGAGGGAACTTGGGGGCCGCATCTACTCAACTGCATTCGTTGCCGAACAACAGATTTATGTCGGGTGCGGTGACGGCAAGGTCTACTCGCTCGAATCCTCGACAGGCAAGATTTTGTGGGGTACGGAAACCGGTAATGGTATCGACTCTTCTCCGGCAGTAATCGAAAACACGGTGGTAGTCGGGTCGGAAGACTTCTTCGTTTACGCGCTGGATACGAACAGCGGAAAAATTCGTTGGAAATTCGAGACCGGGCTGGGAATTTCTTCTTCTCCAGCGCTTGCGGGAGATATCGCGGTCATTGGCAGCAAGAACGGGTCCCTCTACGCGTTGAGTATCAGCAGCGGAGAGTTGCGGTGGAAGGCTCAGGCTGGCGATGTGATCACGTCATCTCCTGTCATCAGCGGCGGGGTGGTTTGCATTCAATCGGGAGAAACGCAGGCCTTCGATCTCGCCTCCGGCCGGCTCATTTGGGAGGCCAGGTTGGGAGGAGCCGTGCAGGCGGTTCCAGTCCTAACCAACGATGCCATCTATCTCGCGGGCAACGATGGTGAGGTCTATGCGCTGGAGTAGAGTGCTGGCGGGACTAATCTGTCTATTCCTAGTGCTGACGTCAACCAGCCTTTCTTCCTTGGCGAATTCTTTCGTTCACAAGAAAAAATACCTTATGGGTACGGTGTTTGACATCGTCGCTTATGGTGAATCGCTGCCTAGGGTGTCGGATGCGGTTGACAGGGCATTCGAAGAGATGGCGCGACTCGATGATGTGATGAGCGACTACAAAGCCGATAGCGCTCTTAGCCGATTGAACCGTTCAGCTCACTTCCAGGCGCAAACTGTTCCGCCCGATCTGTATCGGGTAATTGAAGAATCTCTAAAATATTCGCGTCTTTCGGCTGGAAAGTTCGACATCAGTGTGGGGCCAGTGGTGAATCTTTGGAAGGCTGCAGTGCGCGGCCAGGCTGCTGCGCCGTCAGCAGCTGAGTTGAACAAGCTTCGCGGCTGTGTCGGGTATCAGAATATAAAGTTGCTTCCACCGGACAAAGTTGAATTTGGCTCTCCCTGTCTGCAAATTGATCTCGGGGCGATCGGGAAGGGCTACGCGCTGGACCGGGCGGTCGAAGTGCTCCGGTCGCATGGAGTATCCAATGCATTGTTGGATGCCGGAGGCAGCTCGATATATGCGATGGGAAAGCCTCCCGGAAAAAGCGCCTGGACGTTGAAGTTGAGCGATCCCTCGAAGAAACTCCGGCCTCAAGTGATGTTGTCGGATAGCAGTGTGTCGACCTCGGAGCAAACGCCTCACGGTGGACTAGGGAAGAATTCTCCTGGACACATAATCGATCCTAGAGGAGGTGTCCCATTGCAGACTGCATTCGACGTCAGTGTGGTGGCGAAAACGGCAACCGCATCTGATGCGCTTTCGACCACCATGTTGCTCATGGGCCCGGAACGAGGAGCGCAGCTGATCAATCAAATGCCGGAGACGGCGGCGATCTGGGTTTCATCGAATGGTGAATCGAAGCTGGCGTCGAGTGGGCCTCAAGTCTTAATTGCCAATAGAGTGCCAAGTCGGACGGAAACAAAATCGCAACCATAATGCTTCTCGGCAAAACAATTCTCGCAATGGCGTTGTTTCTGGCGGCGACCCCGTCGTGGAGCAAAGTTTTCATTCGGTGGACTGAACCGTCAGTCCCCCCGGCAACGAGCCTTGGAGTCGACGAACTAGTCGTCCCGCTACAGGCGAAGGGATTGATTGCAAACGCCCGTGAAGCTGGTTACAAGGTCTACGTTGAAGTTCCGATATCGAAATCTAAGTCTTCGATTCGAGCTGCGGTTGCGGGTAATGTAGAAGGAATATTCCTCGATCCCGGCGACGCCAAGCAAACTCAAATCACACATGCTCTTGCAGAACTGCGGGTGGCATTTCCTGGGTTGACGGTACGCGTCGTCGACTTCCGCGGACAACAGCCTGAAATGAAGGGCCAGCTGGTCACGACCCGGAATGGCATTCTTCAAGTGTCAAGCGCCACCGCCCAGCCGTGGATCAGTTCCAATCTCGCTCTAATTCGATTCGACCAAGTTCTAAACCGTGGGAGAGTCCCACTGTACAGTTTCAAGTGGAATCCTCCCGAGAACTCGCAACCCAACCAGGGACCTGAGGCCGCGGATTACCTGTTGGCGGTGGCCGAAGCGGGAGCATTTCATGGTGACCTGGTGTTAAGTCTGCACCAGGAATTACAGAAGGGGCTCTGGCAAAAAAAAACCGCAGATTGGGCGACGTTTGCGGAAATCAAGCGCGCCATGACCTTTTCTGCGCACGCGGCCGATGTAGTCGGGAAGCAGGATGCCAACGTCGGCATTGTAATCGGTGATTACGAGAGCACTTACGAACCCGTCAATTTGCTGGCGCGCCACAACATTCCATTTCGCCTGCTGCGGACTCCTGATTTGAAGACAGCTGCGATCGAAAATTTGGACATCCTCGTTTTTTTGAGCACTGCAAACAAGGAAGTCGCCTTGGTGATCGAGAATTTTGCCAGAAAAGGAGGCGTCGTGATTCTCGTGGATTCACACGGCCCATATCCCTGGCGCTTCGACAATTCCCCAGAACCAGGCCAGCAGCAAGTGGCTCATAAGATCGGGAGGGGGCAGATTATTCAGCTTGGCGACCCCTCCGGTGATCCCGATTCATTTGCCCAGGATGTACGGCGGCTGATCGACAACAGCAAGATAAGCATTAGCCTGTGGAACGCGTTGACGACGGTTGCAGTTTCCTATCGCAAAACCGACAGCAGTGAAAAGCTCGTGGAGTTGATTAACTATGCTCAGGAGCCACTTTCGGTTCAGGTTCAGGTCAAGGGTTTGTTCTCATCTATTCGCTTCGAAAGCCCTGAAAACGGCTGTTGCACAT
Organism: uncultured Acidobacteriaceae bacterium; assembly: GCA_963824805.1. Taxonomy (GTDB): domain Bacteria; phylum Acidobacteriota; class Terriglobia; order Terriglobales; family Acidobacteriaceae; genus DATBAT01. The sequence continues at coordinate 21,904 of CAWGQZ010000051.1, forward strand.
CTGTTACGGGAGTGCAGCACGAGGGATACACCGAGTTCGTCATTCCTGCCCTCACAGTCGCGGGACGGGTGCATCTCAGTGAACAGAACGCCAGTGTCCCGCAGACGATGAAAGACCGTTGAGATACCATGATCCGAAAAGAAACACTTCGCACATAGCTTTCAGCTTCGGCCAACCGCAGCCACGAACCGCGAGAACCAGGAATACAACGGGAGCGTCAAAATGCATATAGGAATACTCGCTCGTTTGGCCATGTCAGGACTTCTGTTCGCGCTGTACTCGCCGCTGAGTGGCCAAACCAATGAGGATGTAAGGAGCAGCCAGGACACCAGCAGCCAAGCTCCGGCATATTCCACCTGGAGCGACTATGGAGGCAGCTCCGATTCCTCACAGTATTCCTCGCTTGCCCAAGTAAACCGGTCTAACGTCCGCAAGTTGGAAGTGGCCTGGAACTATCCGACTGGCGACGGGAACAAATACGCATTTAATCCGCTGGTCGTCGGCCGAACCATGTTTGTTCTTGCGCACAACAATTCCATTGTGGCGCTCGATGCGACCAGCGGCAAAGAACTGTGGACCCATCCGACAGATCCGAAGACAGCGCTGATTACGAATCGGGGCATCAACTACTGGCAAAGTGCTGACGGCTCTGATCGCAGGCTGCTGTTTGCCGCCAACAACTTCTTGCAGGAGATCGATGCTAATACGGGCAAATCTATTTTGAGCTTTGGCGAGAACGGCCGGGTCGATCTGCGGGTAGGTCTAGGGCGCGATCCCAATAGTCTGACGCTGGTTCAATCGACCAATCCCGGCAGGGTATTTGAAGATCTTCTGATCCTGGGTTCCGCGACTAACGAGGAATACGAGTCCGGTCCCGGCGACATTCGCGCTTACAACGTCCTAACCGGGCAGTTGGTCTGGACATTTCACACCGTGCCGCATCCCGGTGAATTCGGCTACGACACCTGGCCGAAGGACGCATGGAAGACCGTCGGCGGGGCCAATGCCTGGAGCGGAATGTCGCTGGATGAGAGACGCGCCATGGTTTTCATTCCGACTGCGAGCCCCAAGTACAATTTCTATGGCGCCAATAGAGAAGGGGCAAACCTCTTTGGCGACTGTTTGATTGCGCTAAACGCGCGAACCGGAAATCTGATCTGGTACTTCCAGATGGTTCATCATGACATTTGGGACTACGACAATGCCACGGCTCCTCTGCTATTGAGAGTGCAGCACGACGGCAAGATGGTCGATGTTGTAGCGCAGCCCGGCAAAGAAGGGTTTGTTTGGGTGTTCAAGCGAGAAACCGGAGAGCCCCTTTGGCCTATTGAAGAGCGAAGCGTACCCAAGTCAGAAATGCCGGGCGAAATAACCTGGCCCACCCAGCCGTTTCCGACAAATCCTCCTCCGTTCGCCCGTCAAAGCTTCACCGATAAAGACTTAAGTCCGTTCCTGGAGCCCGAGGAGCGCGCACAGCTTCTCAAACAAATGAAAGGCGCGCACAATCAGGGCCTGTTCACTCCACCGGGCGTGACCGACACCGTCGAAATGCCGGGCAACAATGGAGGAGCCAACTTTCAAGGCGGAGCTATCGATCCCGTGCACGGTACTTTGTTTGTCGTTTCGAAGGACCTTCCATCCATGCTCAGGTTGGAGCTGAATCCAATGGAACTGGTGGGAGCGGGGGCTTCTCCGGAAGAAAAGGGTCGCGCCGCGTTTCAATCGAATTGCCGTTTGTGTCATACAGCCGAGCGCACCGCCAAGCCTTCAGCCGGCCCTTCTCTGGTGGATGTCGGGTCGCGGCTGACCGCGGACCAGATTCGTGACGCCGTGGAGCATGGCCGCGGTCCCATGCCGGCCTTTCCCAAATTGTCCGGTGCGGCTCTAGATTCACTTCTCGCTTACCTTTCCCATCCGGAGCGGGCACCGGTGGCATCTTCCAAAGAGGCCGAAGCCGCGCCCCCCTCGCTGCCGCCGGAGAAACTTCGCTATCGAAGCAGTTTCGGTTTCATGTTCACCAGGAGCGGACTTCCCGCCATCGCTCCGCCCTGGACTAGGCTGACTGCCTATGATCTCAACCAGGGGACCATCAAATGGCAGGTGCCCTTAGGGGAAGTCCCTGAATTGGCTGTCAAAGGATTTAAGAGAACGGGTTCGCATTTTCCCAAGGTTGGCCCGGTTGTGACTGCTGGGGGCTTGATCTTCACCGGCACGCGCGACTCTAAGGTTCGTGCTCTCGATTCTTCCACCGGCAAAGTAGTTTGGGAAACGAAAGTGGGAACCGCCCTCGAGGGTACGCCGGCGGTATACCAGATCGACGGTCGAGAGTACATCGTATTCTGCGCCGCAGCAATGGCTACCACCCACACTCACGACGTCCCCGGCCATCCGGCAATGCGAGGCTCCATACCCGGGGCTTATGTCACGTTTGCCCTGCCAGCTGGATTTCCGAGGCGATAATTGGTTGGCATTGGCGACCAGACCGGGGACAACTTTAAAAGTTTGCTTTGAACTCGCTTGGAAAATCGCTTTTCCGCCCAGGTTCAACGAAGATCAATGAAACCATTCGAAACCGGATGAAATACGTCTTGATTCTCGCCTGTGGTTTGTGCGATTGTTACGCGCAACACTAGGGGGCGTCCATGCTAAAACGTTTTAAATCAGCTAAATTGATTTTTTTGATAACGCTTTTTAGCTCCTTGTCGCACGCAGATGTGACAGGGTCAATCCTGGGCGTCGTACGCGACCCTAGTCAAAGTGTGGTGAGTGGAGCGCGCGTAACCGTCACCAATGCGGAAACGAATTTCAGCCAGGAGACCACTTCCAGTGTGGACGGCTCCTATCGCTTCCAAGCGTTGCCGGCCGGCACCTACAAGCTTAGTGCCGCGGCTCCCGGTTTCCAGCAGTTCACCACTACCAACATCGACGTAAAAGTGAACGACAAGTTTCGTGTCGATATCACCCTCCAAGTGGGCAGCGTGCAACAGGTGATCGATGTCTCCACCGGCGCAGTCCAGGTGGAAACCGAGAGTACGCAGCTAGGCGATGCCATCGAATCGAAGAAAATGCTGTCGCTGCCCTTGAATGGCCGCAGCTACATCGACCTTCTCGGGTTGCAGGCTGGAGTCGTGCCTGTCACTTCCGGCACCATGCAACAGGATCGGCCGGTTTCGGGAATATTGTCATCCGGCAACCTTTCGGTGAATGGCCAGCGCGAAACCTCAAACGCGTTTCTGGTCAACGGCGGCGATGTAAGCGAAGGGCGCAATCTTGGCGCGGGCTTGATCCCCAATCTTGATTCCATAGAAGAGTTCCGGCTGATCACCAACAGCTTTGACGCTGAGTACGGAAAATTCAGTGGTTCGGTGATGAACGCGATTACCAAGTCGGGCACCAACGGTTTTCACGGAGATGTTTTCGAGTTCATCCGCAACGACAAATTCGACGCCCGCAATTACTTTGATCCCACTAAAGCAGAATTGCGACGTAACCAGTTTGGTTATGCCATTGGGGGGCCGGTCGTGGAAGAACAAGCTTTTCTGGTTCACCGACTATCAGGGGACGCGGCAGGTGGTTGGCGCGAGTACAGGGCTTGTGTCATTGCCTACGGCCGATCAGCGCGCCGGCATCTTCGGGGATGGTGCTTTTGTCGATCCAGGCACCGGAGAACCAATGACAGTACAGGGACCGTACTGGGCGTCGGTTTTGTCGGATCGGCTTAACAAGACGGTTACAGAAAACGAGCTTTATTCCGACGTCTTTCCGGGAGGCGTGATCCCGCAGGCGGCATTTGCCGCTCCATCAATTGGCATATTGCCATACATTCCGCAGCCAAATGTCGATCCCGCTGCGGGAATCTTTGCGGACGCGAGCCAAAAGAACAGGGTGCGGGACGACAAGTTCGGGCAGCGCGTCGACTTCATCAACCAGAAGACCGGCAACTGGTCTTTCTACTATCACTTTGATGACTCAACGGTGCTGAACCCCCTGAACGCAAGCGTGCCCGGTTTTACCAGTGAGACGCCGTCGCGGGCGCAACAGTTCGTCATCAGCAACACGAAAACGTTCGGGCCTACCGCGGTGAACGAAGCTCGCTTCAGCTTCTTTCGCACCGCGACCGTCACCGACAAACCAACCACCAGCTTCGCAAACCTTACCGATCTTGGATTCATATCCGGAACCGACACGTTAGGCATCAATCCATCCGGACCGGCCGGCTTTCCGCAAACTGTTCCACCCATCTATCTCAATAATTTTCGGCTGGGCGTGAATACGCTCACTACGTTTCAGCCTAACAACACGTTTCACCTCTCCGACGGCTTTTCCAAGGTACTGGGAGCTCACGCCCTCAAATTCGGCGGTGAGTTCCGTTACCTGCAAGTCAACGAGCGCAATACCTGCGCGCCCAACGGAGATTTCACTTTTGATGGCAGCGAAACGGGTAACGATTTCGCCGACTTCCTGATCGGTGCGCCGTCGGAATTTAACCAGTGCAGCCAGCAGTTCCTGGACTCGCGCAGCCGATATGGTGGCGCATATATCCAGGATGCTTACAAGGTGAAATCCAACCTCACATTTAATCTCGGGCTTGCGCTGGGAAGCGAGTATGCCCTGGTATGACACGCAGGGCAAAATTGAGACCATCGTACCCGGACTGCAATCGACTCAGTTCCCGACTGCACCTACCGGGTTGGGTCGTGCCCGGGGACCCCGGTATTCCAAGCACTCTTGCTCCGACGCGATATAACAACTTCTCTCCCCGCGTTGGCCTGGCCTATTCGCCTGGCTTTACGGATGGACTCGGTGCCAAGATCTTCGGCGGCCCGGGCAAGACGAGTATTCGGGTTTCGTACGGTATCTACTACACATCGATCGAAGACCTGAACCTCTTCTACGAGGTTGGCGACGCTCCCTTCGGGCTCTACTGGGTCTCGCCAACGCCGACCATGTTCGATGAACCGTATCGCACTCGCCGCGACGGAGCCTCGCAGACGCAGCGTTTTCCGTTTACATTTCCAACTCCGGGCAGTCCGGACAACAAGACTCTCGACTACTCGAGATACCTTCCAATTTCGTACTCGCCCGGATACGACATCCACAACCGGCTGCCCTATGCCGAACATTACAACCTCTCCATACAGCGGGAGCTTTCTAGATCCACAGTGCTGACTTTGTCCTACGTCGGAACGCAAGGCCACAGACTGATCTCTCAATACGACGCGGATCCCGGTAATGCGGCACTCTGTCTGCAACTTATTGCAGAGGGCGCAACCCCGACCTGTGACCGCGACGGGGAAAACGAGGTGTATACGCGGCCGAATGGCGACGTGGTCATCGGCACACGTGACGCGCTGGGGGCGTGGTTCCAGCCAGCTTCTTCGGTCGAAAACAACAGCGTCACTGCCAACATCGCCAATTCCAACTATAACTCGGGGCAGGTATCAGTTGAACGTAAAGCCGCAGATCTGACTTTCCTGGCTGCCTACACGTATTCCAAGGCAATCGACAATTCCTCCGGCTTCGGACAATGGGTCAATTTCTCAAACCCGCGGCTCAGCCGTTCGTTGTCAGCGTTCGATCTCACCCACAATTTTGTGGTGAGTTACAACTGGGCCATCCCCTTCAGCCGCGCCTTCTCGGACCTGCCGAAGCGCCTGACCCAAGGCTGGAACTTCTCCGGCATCACTCGCTTTGCACGGCGGTTTGCCGGTCGGGATCAGCCAGAGTGGCGACTACTCGCTGGTGGGAAGCGGGAACACCGATACTCCTGATTTAGTAGGAAAGGTGAAGATCCAGGACCCGCGCACACCGGGACCGAATGGCCCCAACACGTTCTTTCTGCCGGATGCATTTGCGTCCGGTCAACTGGGACATTTTGGCACCTCCAGCCGCCAATTCTTCCATGGCCCCGGCCTGAACAATACGGACCTTGGGCTCATGAAACGGACCACTATTACCGAGTCCACGGCATTTGAGATCCGCTTTGAAATGTTCAACATCTTCAACCATGCCCAATTCAATAACCCGGATGGCGATTTCACCAGCGACCTGTTCGGGGTCGTAACCAGCGCGCGCGATCCCCGGATCGGGCAGCTCGGTGCGAAGTTCTACTGGTAGGGAAGCACCCTGGAGTGGAGCAGATGCAGGCAGCAAAGCTTGGTCTGCTGCGAATCAAAAACCTGACCGATGGGACGAGAGCGACCGGTTGATGCACTCTGGTACGGTGTAGGCAATGGCTTTCGGCTCGCACTCGTCTGCGCGTCTTACTCCGTTGCGCAAACGGCCGAGAGTTACCGCCAGCGTGCAGTCGAACTTTCTAAGCGAAACCGATCAGGAGCGAAGGCCATCGCGAGCTATCGCCAGGAGCAATACGTAGAACTGAGCCTTGAAGAAACAGAACAAGGCATTCGCCCGTGGCTCAGGCGCAGCACCTCTGGCTGCGCGGACCGCCTGCCTGCTCGCTGATCACACATCACGAAAACGCGATCGGATTCATGCGTGAGCAGGCGGACGCTCTCCGGCCCGCGACCTCTAGCCCGACAGCTTCGTATATCACTCCAGATGACCGAGCCGCCACCCACGCAAGTCGTCACGCTGGAGGGCGTCACCGTCGCCTACGGACGAAGCGCGGCGCTGCGCGATGTCACGACGGCGTTCGCGGGCTGGCGCGGTCGGCCTGCTCGGCCCCAACGGCGCCGGCAAGAGCACGATGATCAAGGCGCTGCTGGGCTTCGTCGCGCCGACCAGCGGCCGCATGCCGTGCTCGGCCTCGATGTCGCCGCGGCGCCGCTCGAAATCCGCGCGCGCGTCGGCTACATGCCGGAGAAGCGACGCGCACATTCCCGGCATGAACGCGGTGACCTTTGTCGCGTACTGCGGCGAGCTGGCCGGCCTGCCCCGCGCGAGGCCATGCAGCGGGCGCACGAGATCCTGTACTATGTGGCCTCGGCGAGGCGCGCTATCGCAAGGTCGAGACGTACTCGACCGGCATGAAACAGCGCATCAAGCTGGCGCAGGCGCTTGTACACGATCCTAAACTGCTGTTTCTGGACGAACCGACGAATGGGCTCGATCCGCAGGGCCGCGACGAGATGCTGGAGCTGGTGAAGGACAGACATGATGAAGGTTGAGCCAGCAGCAGCATGGCTCCGCCAGACGCCGCAGCGCAGCGGCTGCAGCGCGCAGTCGCCTGCGAGGACAAGGCGCGGCGGGCGGATTCGCGATTCGCACCGAGGGCAGCTTCCAGGAGACCGCAGCGAGTGTTACTCGTGTATTGAGCGGTTGCTGGCCCGCCGCGCGGCTGACATCCCCGCGCGGTGTAGCGAACGATCCTGACAGCGCCGTGTCCTGCGCCTGCGCGATCCCGCTGGTCCTCCTCCACGAACGTATTCCAATCGTGGCAATGCGGGCATTGCCACAGCAGTTCGGCGCTCGCGATAGCGGCAGCGCATGCAGACGTGCGGATCGAGGTAGAAGACCGCGCGCCCTGTCAGATCGCCGCAGCGGTCCCCCAGCGCCGCCGGGGGCATCTCAACTCGCCCAGCGTCTGCCAGATTGCCTGATGGATGCTGAGTGTGTGTGGATTCTGCACTAGGGCTTCGAGACAGCAGTTCGAGCGCATGCGGCGGGGCTCTCGCCCACCAGGAGATGCGGCGCGGAAGAGCGGAAGACGCGCACGCCATTCCTGCGGGTTCTCCATCACAGTCGTCCGCCACAGCCGGGTGAGACCGCTCCGGCGTCGCCCGTGCCGCCCGCGCTTCGAGCCGGCTCAAGGCGCACACGCCCGATCGGCGCCACCTGGACGACGTGTTCCAGATGTCAGCGGAGTCGCCTCGCGACCCTGTGCCACGCGCACGTCTCCCAGATTCCAGGTAGCGCCGGCACCGCGCGCGAATCCAGATTCATCGCCCGACTGAAGTGCTGGAGATATGATGAATGAAGAAATATGCAGCAACAACACCACCTGGAGATGCTGTTGGCGGAGTCTCCGGCTGGCAGGAACGTGGTGCTCTGACCTTGAACGGCGCCGCCGGTGGTTGTCGAGCACCGTCGTCCGGAGGTACGACGTGGAGCTGCCGGCCTTGGTCTTCGCGGTGAGCAGCGGCGTGTGCGTCTGCTGGACGAGGTCGCGGCGCAGGTTCACGAACGGGTT
>CAWGQZ010000052.1:0-46538 GCA_963824805.1 uncultured Acidobacteriaceae bacterium
GGCCTATCTGATCATCTTCGGTGTAGGCACTATCGCCGGAATGATGGTCATCACCATGGCTATGGCTTCTGCTATCACCTACACTCAATCCCGCTCCGCCTGGCTGAATCGCCGCCTGGGCACAGCCGCCGGACTCATCAGCCTGGCCTTCGGCCTGTTCATCACCTACCAGATTGGATTCGTTGAGGGCCTGTTTCGCGGCACTCCGCACTGGATCCCGCGCTAACATTCGAGAAAGGTCCCGACATGAAAGCCCTAGTGAAAAGCCGCGCCGAGCAAGGATTGTGGCTGGAAGATGTGCCCGCGCCGCAGCCCGGCATTAATGACGTTCTGATTCGCGTGCTCATGACCGGCATCTGTGGCACCGACCTCCACATTTACGACTGGGATGAGTGGGCCAGGAAGACGATTCCTGTGCCGCTGGTCATAGGCCACGAATTCGTCGGCGAAATTGTTGAGGTAGGCTCCAACGTCTCAGACTTTCATCCCGGAGAAATCGTCAGCGGTGAGGGCCACGTGGTCTGCGGCCGCTGCCGCAACTGCCTGGCTGGCCGACGTCATCTCTGTGCCCACACGCTAGGCGTAGGCGTAAATCGCGCCGGAGCATTTGCCGAATGCATCGTCCTGCCCATGACCAACATCTGGCGGCACAGCCCAAAAATCGACCTCGAAGTCGCGGCTATCTTCGATCCCTTCGGCAATGCCGTGCACACCGCTCTGGCGTTCCCCGTCCTTGGAGAAGACGTGTTGGTCACCGGCGCTGGACCCATTGGAATCATGGCAGCCGCGGTGTTGCGCCATGCCGGCGCTCGTTACGTGGTGATCACCGACATCAATCCCGCCCGTCTCAAACTCGCGGAAAAAATCGGGGTAACTCTCGCCGTGAACACAAAAGAGACCAGCCTGGGAGAAGTTCAAAAGCAGCTGGGAATGCTCGAAGGATTCGACGTGGGGCTGGAAATGTCGGGCAACGGCAGCGCCTTCCGAGAAATGATCGCCAACATGAGCCACGGCGGCAAAATCGCTATGCTGGGAATTCCCGCGCAGGAAATGTCCATCGACTGGCGGCAGGTGATCTTCAACATGCTCACCGTTCGCGGTATCTATGGCCGCGAAATGTACGAAACCTGGTATCAGATGACAGTCATGCTCGAATCTGGTCTGGACATCAAGCCGGTCATTACACACCGCTTCAAATGGAACGAGTTCGAAAAGGGATTCTCCGCCATGCGCTCCGGGGAAGCGGGAAAAGTAATCCTCGACTGGCGCGATCTGAAATAGAAGCTATTTTGTTCAACAAGCCTGTCATCCCGAGTCGAGCAGAGGGACCTTGTATTTCGCCCAAGCCAGTGGTCCCTTCATCCAACCCACGGTACTAACACCTAAGGGTTCCGCCTGGGCCAACCTCCAGGCTGCTAGAATTGATCTACCAGCCATGCATTTCCCCCGTACAGCCGCATTGGCTCTTCTCGGCCTTTCATGCACCCTTGCCGCAGGGCAAACCACTGTGCGCCGGGTGACAGTCTTCCCACAGGGAAACAGTGTTCAAGTAGAAATCAACGCCAGCGGCCCGGTAACGCCGCAGACCCAGGTCGTCACCAATCCCGACCGCATCGTCATCGATTTCCCCAACTCGCTTCCCGGCAACGACCTGCACAATGTCACTATCAATCGTGGACAAATTAGAGGGTTGCGCGTGGGCCTGTTCTCCGAAAACCCACCAGTGACAAGGGTAGTAGTTGACCTAGATGCTCCGCAGCCTTACCAGATTGTTCCTTCCGGCTCGACCATCGTGGTGAAGTTAAATAACACTGGCAATCAGGTGGCCTCGGTGCCGGCCGCTCAGCCCACGACTGCGCCGCTCCCGGTACAAACCACACCCGTCACCGCAGCTGCGGTCACGCCGCCTCCGCCTGCGCCCCCAACGCCGCGCATGTCCGTCGATTTCAGGAATGGTAGCCTGAAGATTTTCTCCAACCGCGCCAGCCTCGCGGAAGTGCTGACCGAAGTCCGCCGCCGCACTGGAGCGGATATTCCGATTCCGCCTTCTGCCGCGCAGGAGCAGGTCTTTGGCACCTTCGGACCCGGCGCTGCTCGCGACGTAATGGCCGCATTGCTCAACGGAACGCAATTTAACTTTGTAATGGCAGGTACCGAAGCCGACCCATCGCAGCTTCACAGCGTAATCCTGAGTCCGCGAGATGGCTCACCAGTCGCAGTTCCAGCCATGGAAGCTCCGCAGCCGTCGGGAATTGTGCAGGTCCCGCCCGACCCGAATGAGGCCGCGACCGAGCCAACCGAAGCGCCACCTTTGGACGAGAATCCGAATCCTCCCGATCAGGCTCCCGACCAACCGGCGGATGCGGCAGCGGCCGACGCCGACGGCAACACCGACAACAACGCCCAGGCTGAGCCGGACATGTCCCCCCGCCACCACCGCCGCCGCGGCGCCTCCGAACCCGAGCCCTCCGATCCGCCCCAACCGCCGCAGTAGAGAATCAATGTGTGCAGTAGAGGATCATTGTGTAGCGATGTAGCTCCGCTACAACTAAAATCTTGATTGACTTTGAGGTACGGGCACGGCTTCAGCCGTGCCTAACAGGACAGAGGACGCGCGCCGATGGGCGGCGCAACGGTCACAGCTTGGCGCGTTTCTACTGATGGATGAGACGAACCGCCACCGGCGATGTTGTGCCAGCCGAGACGCCCGGAGCCGTCCCATTGCATCCGACCGCATTGAGAATGACTCCACGAAGCTGCGGGCTACCTGGAGCGAACGTGGTCGTCTGGTTGATTCCTATTTGGAGAAATCCGACCACCGTGATTGTATTACCACACGTCCCTGGTCCGGTGCATAGGGTGGACCCGTCGTAAAGCGGCACAGTAACTACAGAATCACTGCGGCTGACGGTTTCGCCATTCAAACTGCTGATGGGATAGTTATCTCCCGCTCGAATTGTAAGGGGCGGCCCGGCTCCGATAATTTCGTCTTGCCCCTGGCCGAGACCCTCATTGTCAGCATGGACGAGGCATCTGGTTGCACGCCGAGTGCGGTTTCCATAGCCAGTCCCGGCAGTTGTCAAAACAGAAATGGCCCCTCCGGACACGGGACCGCATTTCAGCTCTGTACTGCTGGCGCAAGAAATGTCGTCCTCGTAGTTATTGGTTAGAACGCTGCCGCAGGACGGGCTCGTAGCTGCGGGACAACTCCGCGATACCGAGTTCAGTTCTAAGGGGTAAAAATTTCCTGGGACAGGCGGAGTCGGGGTAGCCGCTGTGGGATTGATCCTGGTTAGGGAAATCGGAGTTCCGATATACGCGCTGCCTACAGGGATTGCTCCTGTAGCGGGATTGACGAATTCGTGGCCAATGCAAGCGGCCGGCAGGACACCGGTGACGCCCGCATTAGGATCACAGTTCGGAACCAACCAGGGTTTCACTCCTTTCACGGTAGGCATCGCGGTCTGCCCAGAAGCGTTGTACGCCTCAGCCAACGCTGTCGCGCTCACCGAACTATTGGCGCTGTTCCAGATTCGGGAGAAAAATGTCGGTAAGTTGTTGCGCGCTACTGTGACGCTTACTCGCGGGTTGCCATTGGCCGCTACGCCAGTGGTGCAGACAATACTGGTGATCGTGGCGGGCAGATTCGAAATCAAATTCTCATGGGCGGCCGCCTCCGCCAGTTTATTAACGGCGGACGCCGAACCCGGCCCGGCCGTGCTGCAAACATCAGAGGGATTAAGAGAACCCGGGACCGTAGTAAACGAGGAAGTTGCGAATATGCTTGCTCCCGCCAGTGCAGCGGCGTCGGCGGCACGCTGGGCCTCACCTCGAGCCACGTACAGGGTAACAACATCAATCGACAAAGCCGCCATCCCAAGCAATGCCACAAGGGAGGCGGCGACCAGCGCGATGGTCTGTCCTCGTTCACCCTTTCGCTGGGGTGTCCGGATTTTCATGGAAACTCCTAATTCAGGTTCTGCATGACTGCGACCGTCTTGATCTGTGCTGGTCCGCTGAACGTGCCCCCCAACAGCCCGATTACTTGGTTAAATTGCCATTGATAGGGATACGACAGGGTCACCTTGGTGGCTATGACGTTATATGGGTTAGTAGCTGGTGGCGCGAACGGAGTTGATAAGGCGGTGGTGTAAAAATAACCCCGTTCAATCTTCAAAACCAAGGGGGCCGGACAACCGCGTGTTCGCCGTCACTGTCCACGTGAGGGTTCCGGCTCCGCCAGACACCGGAGCCGCACTGGCTAAGCCGCAGTCGTTCATGCGCGCGTCAAGCAATCCCCGATCGACAACATCCCGTATCGCGCACACCGAAATCAATTGGGCGCAACCGCCGCCAGTTTTGGTCAGATCGTTACCCGGCTGACCGGCACCTACCCTGGCTCCAGTTTGAGCGATCGTGACCAGCTTTTCTTTCACCGTAAAGGCAGAACCGAAATCGTAGATTCCGACCGTGACGACCATCAGCAGCGGCAGGACCACCGCAAACTCAACAATCTGGGTTGCCTGGTGTCTTCTAGCAGGAACTTCTGCCATCGTGCCGCCGAAGCCTGCGACCTTAGATGACGTCGCCATTAATTTTCCATCTGCCGCTCAGCGACGGCCGTCAAGTCGGATTGATTGCATATTGATAGTCACAAACGGGATCGAAAATTGGTAGGGATATTGAAAGCTCACGAGGGATCCGCACTGCTGGGGACCGGTGCTTGAGGGATTCAGTTGCACATTCCGGCAAATCGTAATTTTACTGCTGAAGGCGCACCCGGATGGAACGATCCCAGTGCATGCCAAAGGTGCAGGCGTGGGTTTGTAAATAATAATCGGAACCGAATCCACTTTAGATGCGGCCATGGCATCGGTCACCGCACTCACTACTTTAGCGTCTGAGACCGCATTGCCACAGATCCCGCAGGTGTAAGTCGAGGCCACCGCCGCCCCGTCTTGCGCCGCCCTCACAATAGTCGAGTACACGTTATAAGCCCGGCCGAAAGAGATGATCGCCAGCAAGACCATGATCAGCAGCGGAAACACCACGGCGAATTCGGCGATTTCCTGCCCGCCGCTGCCGGTTACGATCTCGAAAATTCTTTTGCGAATCGATTTCAAGCTAACCAATCCTTGCCATGTGTCCCACTGCCAGCGCAATTACCGTAACCGCCATCGCCACTCCGAACGGAACCTTCAGCGATTCTGGATTGTCCAGTGATACATCCCGGGCCGGCATATGGAATCGCACTAACGAGACCAGCAGATGCCAGATATTACGCGCCGTCTTTCGCACCCGCTTCTTGGCGACTATCAGAACCAGGGCCATCAATCCAGCCACCAGAATCGTGCCCATCAGGACGGCAATTAATCGCTGCGGTCCTAAGAACGCCCCCAGTGCTCCGGTAAGTTTCCAGTCTCCCGCCCCCAGGCTACGCACCATCACCAGTGGCAGCAGCAATGCCAAGCCTAACCCTGCTCCCAGCAGCGCTGTCTTCGCGCCCGCCCAACCGTCGGTCGCTGCATTGCCAGCGACACCTAAAACCAATCCCGGTACCGTCAGCCAGTTCGGAATTCGCCGCCAGCGCCAGTCGGTAAATCCGGCGATTGCGGCAAAGATTCCGGCAAGCACCCAAAGCGCATCCCTCATGCGCAAGGGACGCCGAAACGCGGCCCGCTAGTTTCCACAACCTTTTCTGGATAGGGGAGATAAGCCATATCGAGCTGGCGCGCCAGTTCTACAAAGCTCTGGCCTATTCTGGGCGGATTCCTACTCTAAGTCAACGCACTAAAAGCCTTGGCCCTCTATGGGTTAAGAGGACCAACGCCTTTTCTCGCGTAAAAAAAGACCCAAGTCGAAGCCTGGGCCTTTTTAGAAACCAGAACAATCTACCGGTTGATGACCCGTGCCGACGCACGCTCGGCGATCACCTTGCGCGCATTCTCGGCTAACGACTTAGCCTGAGGAAGCAAATCCAACGCTTTCAGGATCTGCGGATCACCTTCCGCCCGCACCTTCAAGCCCTCTTCCTGGCCAAACGCGTCGACGAAGAGTTCGCTCTTGATGTTCGAGCGCACCCAGTCGTTGTTTTCCAGCAAGTCGGATTCGGCGTAGGGAATCTTCTGCTCGTCGAGAAACTTGCGGAAGTCCTGCAGCAGGATGTCGTCCACCTCGAAGGTCTTGGCGATGTGGTGGGAAATGCTGTAGTGCTTTGCGAAATTGAAGAACGCGTAGTGCTGCAACAGCGAATCCTGGAAGTGATTGCTCTTGATGGGAGCAATCTTCACATCCGGAGTGATTCCGCCGCCGCCGTACATGGTGCGTCCGCTGTCGGTCAGCTTGATGTCTTTGCTGTTGGTCTCGTTGTTGTCGCGGTTGAAGTAGTAATCGTAGAGCGAGACGTTGGAGTAGTCGCGCTGGATGAGACGTCCGCTCGGCGTGTAGTACTTGGCTGTGGTGAGGGCGAGCCCTGTGTTCTCAGACAGTGGAAACACGGTCTGCACCAGGCCTTTGCCAAAGGTTACTTCACCAACGATCAATCCGCGGTCGTGGTCCTGAATGGCGCCGCTGACGATCTCCGCCGCGGAAGCGGTTCCGCGATTGACTAAGACCACCAGTGGATATTCTTTTCCACCGTTGCCATGAGTCGCAGTCCAGCGCTTTTCCGCCGAGGCGCGTCCATGGTGCGAAACGATCAGCTGTCCCTTACGCAGGAACTTGTCGGCAACACCGACGCCCTCGGTCAGCAAACCACCGGGGTTCTGCCGCAGGTCAAGGATCAAGCCTTTGAGGTCGCCCATCTGGTCCAGGGCATCCGCGACTTCGTGTTCGGTGGTCTCGTTGAATCCGGTCACGTGCATGTAGCCGATGCCGGGACGAATCATGAAGTGCAGGTCGACGCTGTAGCGTGGGATCTCGTCGCGAACCACCGCGAACTCGAGCGGCTTATCGGTGCCTTCACGCAGCATGGTGATGTGTACCGTGGTCCCTTTGGGTCCCTTCAGCAGGTCAGCCACATCGCCGGTGCTCATGTTGTCGGTAGCTTTGCCATCGACGGCGATGATGATGTCGCCAGGATGAATGCCTGCGCGATACGCCGGGGTTCCGACAAACGGAGCGATCACGATAACTTTGTTGTTGCGCGGTCCGACGGTCATACCCACGCCGTAATATTTCCCGCGCTGGTCTTCCTTCAGCAACGAATACGACTTGGGATCGAAGAAGTTCGAGTGCGGATCAAGCACGTGCAGCAGCCCAGGAATAGCGCCGTTGTAGATGGCTTTATCCGGATTTACCGGCTCGGCGTAGTTCTGCTCCACCACGTCATAAACCGTGCTGAACTGGCGGACACTATCGCGAACATCGGCGTCGCCACTGGGTGCAATCGTCGGCGCTTTTTGCGCGAACAGCATGCCCAGGCATCCGCAAACCGCCAGGAAGAAAACTATTGTGAGGAGAGTACGACGAGAACTACCAACCATCTTGAATTCCTTCGATCGAGAATAACTGTCCCGAGAGTGGATATCTGCCGGAGTATAGCACCTTTATTCGCGCCAAAAGTGCCCGGCAGGACCGTCCTAAGTAACCCTGGGACAACACCTTTGGCTCTTCTCCGAGCCTGTTCTGTTTGATGCTAAAGCGATGGTCGGCGGTTCGCAATTGATCCAACATGCACAGGCCAAGAATGTTGAAAGCACGAGGTTTGCTGGTATCAGACTCTGGGGTTATCATAAGTCCATGAATTTGGGCTTCCCGGAGATGATTTTCCTGTTTTTGATTGCCTTGCTGATCTTTGGGCCCAAGAAATTGCCTGAAGTTGGACGGCAGATTGGCCGTGCCCTGAACGAATTCAAGCGCGCTTCCAATGAGTTTAAATCCCAGATAGAAAGCGAAATCGCCCAGCTCGACCGGGATACCGAACCCCAGCAGCAAATCTTGCCACCTGAGCCCCCGGTAGGCGCCATTGCCGCGCTTTCGGTGGGGCCGGAGCCGCATGTCGAGACGGCCCCCCTCGAATCCGAGTCCACCTCTCTCACCAAGGCGCCGGATGCCTGAAATTACCGCCAGTTCTGACGAGGACGTCCCTGAACCGATGCCGGCGATGAGCTTCCTCGAGCACCTCGAGGAGCTCCGCAAGCGCATCATTTACTCGATCCTCGCGGTGGCGGCAGGCTTTTTCCTTTGTTGGGGATACGCCGAACGTATCTTTGCGCTGATGCAGCAGCCCATCATGATTGCGCTGAAGCGCAACGGGATGCCGGAAAAGCTGGTCTATCTGAGTCCGACAGAGCCCTTTAACCTCTACTTGAAAATCGGACTCATGGCTGGCGTCTTTGTGGCCGCGCCCATCATTCTTTACCAGGTCTGGATGTTCATCTCGCCCGGCCTTTACCGCAACGAGCGGCGGTACGTTATCCCCTTCATGTGCAGTACCGTATTTCTGTTCATGGCAGGTGGATATTTCGGCTACAAGCTGGTTTATCCCCAGGCGCTCGAATTCCTGATCGGCTACGGCAAACAGTTCCAGCCCATGATCACGATTGGGGAGTATACCGACCTGTTCCTGACCATCATTCTGGGCCTGGGGGCGGTGTTCGAGCTGCCGATTCTGGTCTTTTTCCTGTCCTTGATGGGAGTGGTGACTGCGAGCTGGATGTGGCGAAACCTCCGCTATTCGATTCTTGCCATTTTCGCGATTGCAGCGATCCTTACACCAACCACCGACATCATGAACATGTGCATCTTCGCTGCCCCCATGGTGGCGCTCTACATCATCAGTATTGGAATCGCTTTCCTGGTACACCCCAAGCAGAGACGCGCCCGCGCCGCCAAGAAGAAGAAATGAAGATTAGTGGCGGGAAAACCTTTCAAGCACGTGGGAACAGAGAGAAAATCTCGCTGGACGTACGGGGACGAGGGATTTCCTATGTTCTCTGTGTTTACCTGTTTTTCGCGTCTTGCCTAAATGCCGACGCTCAGTTGGCCGGGATTAACGCCACCCGCACCATGCAATATGTGAAAGAAATTGTCGCATTTGGACCGCGGCCTATCGGCAGCGCCAATCACAAGAAGCTTGAGCAATACATCGTTTCTCACCTGAAGGGAGACACGGTCGAGGACGATGCATTTGTCGCGGATACCCCTGAAGGGAAGCTGCCGGTGAGAAATATCATCGCAAAGTATCCCGGAGCCAAAGACGGGATCATCGTGATCGCCGGTCACTACGACACAAACTATCCCCTGCGGAATACCGGCTACGTCGGGGCGAACGATGGAGGATCTTCGACCGCGATTCTGCTAGAGCTGGCCAATCAGCTGCGGGGCGCGAAGCGCTCCGGCTATAGCGTGTGGCTGTTTTGGACCGATGGAGAAGAAGCCGTCAAAGACTGGACGGCAACCGACAGTCTTTATGGTGCAAAGCATCTGGCCGACAAGTGGCAAAAAGGCGACACACTCAAGAAAATTAAAGCTTTCCTTCTCGCGGACATGATCGGCGATGCCGACCTGAACATCGAGCACGAGCAGAACTCGACCCCCTGGTTGGAAGACCTTGTGCTGCAGTCCGCGACCAAGCTGGGTTACCAGTCGCATTTCTTCGAACGCCGCGTTGCCATTGAAGACGACCACATTCCCTTTGTGCATATGGGGGTACCGTGCGCAGACCTTATCGATCTCGACTACGGTTACGGGAACGTCTTTCACCACACGCCGCAGGATACCCTCGACAAACTCAGCCCCAAAAGTTTGGAGATTGTTGGGAACGTGATCCTGGACGACGGTGCGCGCGCTGGATAGTCGATAGGATAGGCGGGACGAAGTTGTAGGGATCGTTTTCAGTTCTAAGTTCTTGGTTTCGGGTGTTAGTTTCTGCTCACCCCTCTTTCGCTTTTCCGCAAATTCATTTCTAATCCTCGCGCCATGAAAAAGTTGCTTCTTCTTCTCCCAGTGCTGCTGTGCACCGTGTTTGCTCAGAACAACCAGATTATTGACGAGGCATTGAAATCATCCCCGCTGGAAACCAATCTGCGTACTTTGACTGATCAGATCGGCGGCCGTGTCCCCGGCACACCTGCGATGCAAAAGGCAGTGCAATGGGGCGTTGACGCCTTCAAGGCTGCGGGGGCAGATAGCGTGAAGACGGAGGATTTCCCAATTAAAGCCTCGTGGGGAGAAGGTGCTACCGAGATGAACGTGGTTGCACCTGAGTCGTTCAAGGTTCGCGCCATTTCCATTGCGTGGGCTCCGGCGCTGGCTGCGCACCGACATGTTCCAGTGATCGATGCAGGGGAGGGTACCGAGGCGGATTTTGCCAAGGCGGGCAATGTGGCAGGCGCGATCGTACTGGTGCACTCGCAAGAGATGAAGACCTGGGACGATCTGTTCGCCGAATACGTTAAGGCATTGGTGGTGGTGAACCAGGCGGTGAAAGCCAAGGCATTGGCGGTAGCATTTCAGTCGAGCCGTCCTAATGATTTGCTTTACCGCCACACCAATTCTGACGAAGGCGAGATCGACCGATTGCCCATGGTACTGGTGGCGCGCGAGGATGCGGCACGAATGGCGCGCCTGCTCGAATCTGGGCAGAAACTTTATGCGGACTTGTCGATTCCCAATCGCATCGGCGGCCCCATAAAGAGCGCGAACGTGATCGCAGAACTGCGCGGTACCGATAAGCCAGATGAGTTTGTCATTTTGGGAGCGCACCTGGATTCGTGGGAATTGGGCACGGGAGCCCTCGACAATGGCTGCAATGCCGTTCTAGTGGTCGACGCCCTACGCGCGATCAAGGCGTCAGGGGCAAAACCCAAGCGCAGCATCCGCTTCATTCTCTTCTCGGGCGAAGAGGAAGGATTGATTGGTTCGAGGGTCTATGCTCGAAAGCATCGCGCGGAGCTTGATAAGGCGGCAGGAGTGATTATTTTCGATTCAGGGATTGGGCGCGTCACCGGGTTCTCCCTGGGCGGAAGAAAGGATATGGTGGATGCGGTGACGAGTCTGGCTGCGCCATTGAAGCAGTTTGACGCCGCTACATTCACCACCGACGCACAGACTGGTACCGATCATTTCGATTTTCTTCTGGAAGGAGTGCCTACGCTGGTGGCCAACCAGGAAGAAGACAATTATTTGCTGAACTATCACGCCATGTCCGACACCTTCGACAAAGTCGATTTGCCGCGGCTGAAGAAGCATGTGGCGGAGGCAGCCGCCCTGGCTTTTGCCTTAGCCGATGCTCCCGGGCGGATTGGGCCTCGCCTGAATCGTGACCAGATTGCGGTGACGCTACATGAGAGCAAGCTTGACGAGGAAATGAAAGGCTTCGGTATGTGGGATGATTGGGAGAACGGCAAACGGGGAAGGGAAAAGTAGTCTGCTGTTGAAAGAAAGCAACCGAGGCCCGATTGATACTCTTCTGGATTCTCTTCAATGTATTCGTGGTGGCCATGCTTGTGCTGGACCTGGGTGTGTTTCACCGCAATACCCACAAGGTCAAGTTCCGCGAGGCGATGCTATGGAGTCTCGTCTGGATCAGTCTGGCCGGAGCCTTCGCGGTGGTGGTGTATTTCTGGCACGGCCGCCGAGAGGCCCTGGAATTCGTTACCGGCTACGTAATTGAGCTTTCGCTGAGCGTCGACAATCTTTTTATCTTTCTGCTTCTTTTCCGGTTCTTCAAAGTCTCAGCTCCGCACCAGCACAAGGTCCTTTTCTGGGGAATCCTGGGCGCACTGGTGATGCGCGCTATTTTCATCCTGCTGGGCGTCGGACTCATCCAGAGATTCCACTGGATTATTTATGTCTTTGGGGCGCTGCTGATTTACAGCGGGATCAAGCTCTTCTTTCAGGAAGAGGCTGAGGTCCATCCGGAGAAAAATCCGGTGCTGCGATTATTTCGTAAGTTCGTGCCGGTGACCGACGACTATCACGGCGAGGCGTTCTTCATCCGCAAAGGTAACCGGCGTTATGCGACGCCGTTGCTGGTGGTGCTGGTCGTGGTGGAAACCACGGACTTGATTTTTGCCGTGGATTCGATTCCTGCGATTCTTGCGATTACGTTGAATGCCTTCATCGTCTATACCTCGAACGTGTTTGCGATTTTGGGATTGCGATCGATGTACTTTGCCCTGGCAGGGATGATGGAGATGTTTCACTACCTGCACTATGGCCTGTCGCTGATCCTGATTTTTGTCGGGGCCAAGATGCTGGTGTCACATTATTACGAAGTTCCTACTGAGATTGCGCTGAGCATTGTGGCAGGAATTCTGGTCATGTCGGTGCTGGCGTCGAAGCTGTTTCCAAAGAAGAAACAGGCGTGACATGTGGCGTGGTCTGGGCTTAGATCTCCGACGCGAACCGCGGATGGCGTCTTGTTTCCACTGCCGGCGGCCGAGAGTGTCCGCTTACACGAACCGAATTGCGCCGTCTCCCGCCACTGAATGCTTAAGGAATTTTGCGTCGTTGTGAGTAGGGAAGTCGGTGCGGTAGTGGGCGCCACGGCTTTCTTCACGCGCAAGCGCGGACTGCGCCACCAGCAGCCCGGTGGTGCTGAGGCTTTGGGCTTCCCAGGCGCGCCGGCTCGTGGGATGGGCCGCGCCCGGTGCGATGGCTTGCAGTTTTGCTATGGCTCGTCTTAAGCCTTCGGCGGAACGCACGATGCCGACGTCGTTCCACATCAAGTCCTGAATGTTGCGGACCACCTGCTCGGTGGCGTCATCGAGCGGACCGTTCGAGGTCATCGCATAAGCAGCGGCGTTCGCCCGCTTCGCTGATTCTTTTAGTTCCGATCGCATCCTACTTCCGGCACGCGCTCCGAATACCAAGCCCTCCAACAGCGAATTGCTGGCCAGCCGGTTGGCCCCGTGAACGCCGGTGGCAGCGGCTTCGCCTGCAGCGTAGAGGCCGGGCAGGGAAGCGCGTCCAAAGAGATCGGTGCGGACTCCGCCCATGGAGTAGTGTGCCGCGGGCCGGATCGGAATCAAGTTGGAGGTGATGTCGATCTTGTATTGCAAGCAGGTTTCGTAAATGCGCGGGAAATGGACTTTCACCCGATCCGGGTTCAGATGGGAGAGATCGAGATAAACGACCGGATCTTTCACAGGGCTACGTTCCAGTTCTTTTACGATGGCGCGAGCGACCACATCGCGTGGAGCTAGTTCGCCGAGTGCATGATAGTTCGGCATGAAGCGGACCTTCTCTTCATTGCGCAGATAAGCGCCGTCTCCACGCAGCGCCTCGGAGATCAAGAATCTCGGGGCATCCTTCACATAGAGCGCAGTGGGATGAAATTGGATGAACTCCATGTCGCTGACTTCAGCGCCCGCGCGGTATGCCATGGAGACACCATCGCCGGTAGCCACCGAAGGGTTGGTGCTATTGCGATACAACTGGCCAAGTCCGCCGGTGGCCAACAACACAGCCGATGCGCGCACATGGGCAGACTCGCCGGTGTCGCGAATCAGGTGAATTCCTGCGACACGTCCGTCCTCGACCAGTAACCCAGTGGAGAACTCAAATTCGAGTATGGAAACGTTCTCCAGCGTTTTGGCTTTTGCCCACAGCGCGCGCAGGATTTCGCGGCCGGTGGAGTCCCCGTGAGCGTGTAGGATCCGGTTGCGGCTATGTGCGCCTTCGCGGGCAAAAGAAAGCCGGGTTCCCTCGCGATCGAACTCCGTGCCCCACTGAATCAGTTCTTCGATCCGCTCGGGGCCTTCCTCCACCAGCACTTTGGCGGCTTCGACATTGCATAACCCGTCACCGGCATTGAGCGTGTCTTGCAGGTGCAGGCTGATTTCGTCTTCGTCACTGAGGGCGGCGGCGATTCCGCCCTGGGCGTATTGGGTGGCCGAGTCGGTGACTTCTCGCTTGGTCAGGACGAATACGCGGCCGGCGGGAGCGAGTTCGATGGCAGCCCGCAATCCGGCAACTCCCGCTCCAATTACTAGGAAGTCAGTCTCGGGGGGCGCTTGCTCCATCGTCAAAAATGGTACCACGCTGAGGCTGACGCCATTATCACCAGGGAGCGCCGACTCACGGAGCAAAGCATGAAATCTCGACTGATTTCTCTGTGGCTCCGTGCCTCTGTGGTGAAGAGGTTATATGATGAAAAGCAAATCTCATGAGACGCGTAACCATTTCTGTTCCTGGGCATACCTACGACGCAGTTATTGAGAATGGGCTGATCGAGCAAACTGGCGATCTTCTGCGCCAGATGCTGGGCACGCAGCGGAAACTGTTCGTGGTGACGGTCGAGCCGGTGCGCCGCAAGTGGGGCAAGAGATTGATGGCGTCGCTGACCGGCTCCGGGTTCGCGGCACAGATCCTCGAAATGGAGGATGGCGAGCGCCACAAGCGCATGTCCACGGTCGAAGCTCTGGCGGAGAAACTGGTCTCTCTCGGCGCGGAACGAAGCGCGGTGCTATTGGCGTTGGGCGGAGGCGTGGTGGGCGACGTCACCGGATTTTTAGCGTCATCCTATCTGCGCGGCGTGGATGTGGTGCAGATTCCGACGACGGTGCTCGCCCAGGTGGATTCTTCAATCGGCGGCAAGACGGGGGTCAACCTTCGCGCGGGAAAGAACTTGATGGGAGCCTTTCATCATCCCAAAGTGGTGGCGATCGATCCGGGAGTGCTGAGCACTCTATCGGAGCGCGAGTTTCGATCAGGTTTATTTGAATCGCTGAAGGCCGGAGTGATTGGATTGCCCGATCTGTTCGAACGTCTAGAGAACACCTCGATCAAGGCTCTGCGCAAAGACGCGGCGGCCCTGGAGTGGGTAATCGCCCAGTCAGTTAAATTGAAGGCCGACGTAGTGTCGTCCGACGAGAAGGAGAACGGGCTGCGTCGAGTCTTGAACCTTGGCCATACCATCGGCCACGCACTTGAAGCGGAGACTTCGTATAAACATTTTCTACATGGTGAGGCGGTGGCGTGGGGCATGGTTGCAGCCGCCAACATCGCGGGCGCGGTCGAAAAACTAGACGATTACAGTGTGCGCCGTATTTCGGATGCGGTCTTCAAGTCAGGCAAGTTGCCCAAGGTTGCGGTGAAGAGCCGCAACATCCTGGATCGTTTACAGGCCGACAAGAAAACTCGCGACGGCATGGTGCATTTTGTGTTGCCACGAAAGATCGGCAGGGTGGAAGTGGTCAACGATGTACCCCAGAGTGTGGTCTTGCAGGCCGTGGACGAATTGCGGCGTCTCTCCCGCTAGGATTTGAAAACCTCCAGTCCCAGTCCGGCGGTGGTCGGGGCTGCGCCGGAAGGCGCGACCGACACAGCTTCTGCCTCGCGCGCGGTGCGCGAGATGTTTACCTCCATAGCGCCGCGCTATGACCTGCTGAATCATCTGCTGTCCTTTAATATTGACCGCCTTTGGTGGCGGCGTACCGCGGACCAGTTTTCCGGCATTCTGAACAAGCCGCAGGCCCGGGTGCTCGATCTTTGTTGCGGCACCGGAGACATGACATTCGCTCTCTTGCGACGTGGTAAGACCGCACATATCGTAGGCGCGGATTTCTCTCACGCCATGTTGCAGCGGGCCGATGAGAAGTCAGCCGGAACTGCACTGTGCTGGGTGGAGGCGGACGCCCTGTCATTACCGTTCCCCGCGGAAAGTTTTGATCTGGTTACTTCAGCCTTTGGCTTCCGCAATCTTGCCGACTATGACGCCGGATTGCGCGAAATCTTCCGGGTGCTAAAGCCAGATGGTGAGGCTGGCATTCTGGATTTTGGCGAGCCCGGTGGCTTGATGGGAAACTTGTATCGGTTCTATTTCAAGCAGGTCTTGCCGAAAGTGGGTACTTTTATTTCCGGAGTCAAAGGCCCATATGCCTATCTTCCGGCGTCTGTCGAGCGCTTTCCTGCGCCGGAGGAGATGCAGCAGCGTATGTTGGCCGCAGGTTTCCGCGAAGCGTCGTGGAAGCCTTACACTTTCGGCATTGCTGGACTGTATCGCGGGAGGAAATAGGAATGAAAGCTGTCCGCATTCACGAATTTGGTGGGCCGGAGGTGCTGCGGTACGAAGACGTGCCCGATCCACAGCTGCGAAAAGATCAGGTTCTGGTAGGGGTGAAGGCGTGCTCGCTGAATCATCTCGATCTCTGGGCGCGGAAGGGGCTGCCGGGAATCAAGTTGCCGCACATTCTTGGGAGTGACGTCGCGGGGCAGATTGTGGAGGTCGGCGAGTACGTAGGTGGATTAAGCACAGGTCAGCGGGTATTGTTGTCGCCCATGACGTTCTGCGGTCGCTGTGCCAAATGCGCCGCCGGACTGCAGAACGAGTGTCCGGAGTTCTCTGTGTTGGGGAACCGAGTCGATGGCGGGAACTGTGAACTGATCGCGGCGCGTCCGGATAGCGTGTTTCCAATTCCGGACTCGTTGGATTTCAATCAGGCGGCCAGCGTGCCCCTGGTTTTTCTCACCGCGTGGCACATGCTGGCAAATCGTGGCAGGCTGCGCCCCGGACAAACTGTGCTGGTGTTGGGAGCGAACTCGGGCGTGGGCATCGCGGCGATTCAGGTGGCGAAGCTTTTCAATGCTACGGTGATCGCCACGGCGGGCGACGAACGAAAAATGCAGAAAGCGGTTGAACTCGGCGCCGATCACGTGGTCAACCATTACCAGCAAAAGATCTCTGACGAAGTACGAAAGCTGACAAAACGCGAGGGTGTCGACATTGTCATCGAACACGTGGGTGCGGCCACATGGGAAGAAAGCGTGAAGTCCCTAAAGCCGTCGGGGACCTTGGTGACGTGTGGGGCGACTACCGGACCGAATATTGCGATTGATCTGCGATTTCTGTTCGCGCGGCAGTTGTCGCTACTGGGTTCCTATATGGGCACCCTTGGGGAATTGCACGAAGTTTTGAAGCATGCATTCAGCGGACGGCTGAAGCCGGTTGTCGATTCGACTTTTCCGTTGAGCCAGACGCGTGCGGCTCATGAGTACATGGAGCAGAGCAAAATGTTCGGGAAGATTGTGCTAAATCCGTGAACCGGACTGATCCTTCTTGTGATTTCTCTGCGCTTCGGAATGACAAAACTATCGGCTCATCTGGGCTGTTGGTCCCATGATTTACAATAAGTGTATGGTTGCTGATCACAATTTCGGGCCTTACGTCGAGATCGAAAAAGGCAAGCGGGTCGTCAAAGACCTGACCTACGGCAACGCTGCGCCGGAGGGCTTGGTGCTTACCACCTTGGACAATGCCGTCAACTGGATGCGAAAGAACTCCATTTGGCCGATGACCTTTGGTTTGGCTTGCTGCGCCATTGAAATGATGTCGATGGGGGCTTCGCGGTTTGATATCGCGCGCTTCGGCGCTGAGGTATTCCGTCCTTCGCCGCGGCAGTCGGATTTGATGATCATCGCCGGACGCGTCTCCAATAAGATGGCCCCGGTGATCCGCCAACTGTGGGAGCAGATGCCCGAGCCTAAGTGGGTCATCTCCATGGGAGCCTGCGCTACTTCTGGCGGCGTATTCAACAATTACGCCCTGGTTCAGAGCGTCAACCAGGTGATCCCCGTTGATATTTATGTGCCGGGATGTCCGCCTCGGCCGGAGCAGCTCATTTATGCAATTACTCTGCTTCAGGACAAGATTCAGAAAGAGCGGGGCACTATCAAGCGGGCTTTGAATCTTTCCTAGCGTCGGCCGGGTGACAAAAATTTGACAGTCGCAGGCTGTTAAAAGCCTTGCCGGTGCCGGGTTGGAAGGGACTATAATCTAGCCAGTCTCGGCCCGGTGCGTGCCTCATGATCCCACGTTTTGTCCCGGCACTTTCTCTTCTGCTTATCGCGTCTTTTTCGTTCGCCAGCCAGGAACCAAATGCTCCCAGAATGTCCAAGCAGACGCGTCTGGATCTGGTTCGTGCCTTCAATGCCGAGCTCGTCTACGTCCGGGCGCCATTTCCCATGGGGAAGGTCGGCCTCAAAATCAAAGACGGCGACGTAACCCCCACCAAAGAAGAGTTGCAACAAATGATGGCGCTGTGGGGGCCGGCGGCTAAGCCGGGCGATCGGGCCATGATTACCGACATCCGGATCAAAGATGACCGCATTCACTTCGAGATCAACGGCGGCCCGATCAAGAGAAAGAAATGGTACCAGCACATTGAGGTGGGGGGAATGGGTGGCACGACGCCAGTAGCTCCCAGCGATCCTCAGGCCAATCCCCGCGGCTCATTTGTTGACTTAGTGTTCGATCACTACGTGCCGGAGTTGAATCCCCAACAGTTGAAGGACCTGCTCTGGCCGGTTTTCGATTTCAACGCCAAGTCGGCGGCCGAAGCCTACATGGAGACGGTTCCGCCCAAAGTAAAGGACGCGATTAAGAACCATCACGTCCTCGTCGGCATGAATCGTGAGATGGTGATTTACGCCAAAGGACGGGCTCCGAAGAAGGTCCGCGAAAAGGTTGAGGAGAACGAATACGAAGAGTGGATTTACGGCGACCCTCCGCAGGACGTCGACTTTGTTCGATTCAATGGCGACGAAGTGGTGCGAGTAGAGACCATGAAAGTGAACGGAGAGAAGACCCTCCGGACCGAAAAAGAAGTGGATCTTGAAGGAGCTACCGCGGTAGCAAAAAGCTCACCGGCCTCAGAGGAGATGCCCGCAGGCGGCCCCTCCAAACCGCCTAGCCTTCGCCGTCCCGGCGAGGCTCCCGAGATTGATACACCTACAGACGGTCCCGATCGGCCGCAACGGCCGACTGCGCCTCCGGTGGGGCCTCCACAATTGGTGCAAAACCTCTTCTAGCTCCAGGCCCTGACCAAAGGGAGTTTAGCAAGATGCGAGGAGCTAGAGGGCTGAAGCAGCTCTTACTTAACCATGCTCACGCTGGCCACGGTAAGGGTGTCGCCATCGACGCTTCCATTCACCTTTACGTGATGGCCTTCATGGCCCTTGAGCGCGTCCTGGTTCGACACTTTGAGGACGCTCTTGTCGCTGTCGTTGACGAAAACCCGCGCTTCGCCAGCGTCGGCGCACTTCTTCGCGCAGGCGGCATCTACCTTAGCCCCGCATTTTGCGTCGCTCACATAGCCCGTCCAGCTGCCATCTTTCGGAGCTGCCATAACGGCAATCGCCATGCAAACCGTTACTGCTGCTATTGCTAGAATCCGCTTCATTCTTAATTCCTCCCAATCGTTTAGGTTGAAAAGGCCCAGTTGTCGAGATGACGAGAATGCTGTTATTGTCGGCCTTCCCCTAATATACGAGAGTGAGTAACCTCTGGATGGTTACAAACGGTTAGTGGGGGCTTGGCGGTGGCAATCCGCCGGAATGCATCCGCCGTACCTAGAAAAGAGAACTCTGTTGTCGAGCGTTGAGACAAAAGGGGCTTCCGCCGATGCAGCGTTGATATCGGCGATACGCGCGGGTGATCCCGGCGCGATGGCCCTGCTTTATGACCGGTACGGCTCGGTAGTGTATTCGGTGGCGCTGCGGGTTCTCGGCGATACCGGAGCCGCGGAAGACGTGCTGCAGGAAGTTTTTATGCAATTGTGGCGAAATCCAGGCTCGTTTGACTCCAGCCGGGGGAGCCTAGGGCCGTGGTTGGCGGTGATCGCGCGCAACCGCTCGATTGACTCGATTCGCAAACGGCATCCGGAGACCGATATCGACGATGTGATCATTTCAGTCGAGCCGGACATGGCGAGCGATGCCGAACGCGGACGCGCCATGGAAAAAGTTCGCGGAGCGCTTGAAACTATGCCCGGCCCGCAGCGCAGCGCGCTGGAGATGGCATATTTCGAAGGCTTGAGTCATAGCGAAATTGCGGCCAAGACAGGCGAGCCGCTAGGAACGATAAAGACCCGCATTCGCACCGGGTTGTTGTCGTTGCGCAAGGTGTTTCAGGGATGAGTAGTCACGAACAATTCGCGGAAGATCTGGCTCTTTACGCGCTAGGCTCGCTGCAAGGCGAGGA
Organism: uncultured Acidobacteriaceae bacterium; assembly: GCA_963824805.1. Taxonomy (GTDB): domain Bacteria; phylum Acidobacteriota; class Terriglobia; order Terriglobales; family Acidobacteriaceae; genus DATBAT01. The sequence continues at coordinate 19,928 of CAWGQZ010000052.1, forward strand.
ACTGGCGGCATTGGAGAAGCATCTTCAGGAGTGTTCATCCTGCCGCAGAGAGCTCGAGCAGCTTCGCGGAGACATGGGGCTGCTGGCGCTGGCAACGGCGGGGTCGGCCCCGCCGCAGAGATCACGGCAACGCCTGCTGGATGCGGTGGCCCGGGAGCCTCGCAGTGTCCGGGGGCCTCAGCGCCGCCCCTGGTGGTCGCCGGTTCCCTGGGTGATTGCGGGAGCGGCAGCCTTATTGGCCGTGATGTTCTGGTACGACAAGGCGGATTTGCAGCGGCAGGTTGCCAGCTTGAAAGACGAGTCCGCGACCCAGGCGGCGGAATTGACCAAAGCCCGCGACGTAGTCTCGACGTTGACGGCTACGGACGCCATGCGGGTCACTTTAGTTGCAGGCAAGACCCCGCCTCAACCGCAAGGCAAGGCAATCTATGTCCGCGACCGTTCGAGACTGATTTTTCTGGCCAGCAATATGCCGAAATTGGCTCCAGACAAGACCTATGAGCTTTGGCTGATTCCCACGCAGGGAAATCCGATCCCGGCGGGCGTGTTCAAGCCAGATGCGCACGGAAGCGCTACCGTGATCAATCCTCCGCTTCCCGGTGGAGTGGAGGCCAAGGCATTTGCGATTACCGTAGAGCCCGAGGCCGGGTCGGCGACGCCGACTATGCCGATTGCAATGCTGGGCGCGGGAGAGTAGCCGCTCAATCCGTGCGCAGGCTTCCATGGGCTCGATGCTTGACGCCCTCCGGGCCGGAATCAACGCGGCAACCACTGCTGCCAGGGACAGGGCTCCCACCGCTATCAGCATGCTGAGTGGGTCATAAGATCGATCGAAATGCAAGGCGGATATTCTGCATAAGCTCTTAGCCTGTTACGAATCCTGGCAGCACTACCGAGGGATCATATCCCCAACGCAAAGTTAGGCGCTATAGTCGCGATGACCTTGTGCAGATGACGCGACAACAAGCCTGGTTCCGGGAATAAGTTACTCGTAACGCAGAGCTTCGATCGGATCCAGACGTGCGGCTTTGATTGCCGGCAGCATGCCGCTCACGATTCCCACCAGGCTCAAAATCGCTGTCGACCAGATCAGAATGCTGGTGTTGATGGTCATGTGAATATCGCCGGCATCGGCATCGTCAATGAAGGCACTCCACAGCGGGAGCGATCCCACGGACCACGAAACTAAATACGCCAGCGCCACACCTGCCAAGCCGCCGATGAAGGTGATGACCAGCGATTCCGCGAGAAACTGAAACAGAATGTGCCAGCGGTGCGCACCTAAGGCCTTCTCTACGCCGATCTCGCGGGTGCGTTGGGTCACCGAGACCAGCATGATGTTCATCAGTCCCACGCCGCCGATGCCCAGGGTAAGCAGGCCGATGAAGCCGAGCAATACCTTAATACCGGTGGTGATAATTTGCAGTTCACCGAACTCCTGCACGGCGTCAAACACGAAAACGGCACGTTCGTCCTTTGGACTGAATCCGTGATGATATGCCAGCGAGTCGCGTACCGCCTTGGTCACCTTCGCGTGTTCCCCTTCGTACGACAACAGGATGGCGCTCAGGTAATAAGTATTGGTCAGATCGCTCATCGCGCTATAGGGAATGTAGACCATCGAGTTCATGTCGTCATCGCCGTTGGAAATCATATGAGTGATGACGCCGATGACCTGATAAGAAATTCCGCCAATGCGAATGCTCTCGCCGATGGCGTTCTGTCCGGAAAAGAGTTTCTTTTTTACCGAATATCCGATGACCGCGACCCGGCTGTGGGTGAAGTCCTCCTGCTCGGTGAAGAAACTTCCGGTTGCGACCTCAACGTGGCGGATGAATTGATATCCGGCATAGGTGCCGCGAATGTTATAGGTGCCGCTACGGGTGCCATATGTCACCGAGGTTTCTTTGTTCATCTCAGGCGACGAACGTCTTAGGAACGGAACTTCCGCTCGCAGGTTTTCCAGGTCCTGGATGGTGAGTTTTACCTCAGATCCTGCTTTGGTGCCCCCTGCCTGAAGTGAGGTGCGTCCCGGAAAGATGGCGATCATGTTGCCGCTGAAGCTGCTGAAGGCGACCATCAGTCCGCGTTCGAATCCCGATCCATAAGCCAGCAGCAGCACGACGGTGGCGATTCCCCAGGCCATCCCTAGCATGGTGAGGACGCTGCGGCGGCGATTGTGCTTAAGGGCTTCGTAGGCCTGCTTGCCCAGCTCTCCAAACATGGCTACTCCTGCCTTAAGGCTTCCACCGGAGGAAGCAGTGCCGCTTTTCGCGCGGGATAGAGGCCGGCAACCACTCCGGCTATGGTCAGCGAAACAATTGCGGCCACGGCGGAGGCAGGCACAATGCGGGGAGAGTCGAAGCCCTCAGGCGATGGCAGTTGCGCCAGCAGCGTCACAAACGCCGTACAAACAGCCAAGCCTATAAATCCACTGAAGGCAGTGAGAAACGCGCCTTCGATGAAAAATTGGGTGAGGATATTTCGATGGGTGGCTCCCAGCGCTTTGCGTAACCCGATTTCCTTGGTGCGTTCCGTGACCGATACCAGCATGATATTGATAATTCCAATGGCGCCCAGGCCGAGTGTGACTACGCCCACGACGCCCAGGAACCAGTCCATCGCGTTGAAGATTTTGGCCACGCGAATCATGTTCTCGACTGTGTCCCAGTCGCCGAAAGCATCTTCGTTTGTGGGATCGAAGCCGTGGCGGCGTCCGATCACCGCGTGCAGTTCCTGCTTGGCGCGCAGGTGCTCGCCGCGCACGATCGGACGGTAGTTGATAAAGCTCAGTGCATCCTCCGCACCCTTAGTCTTCAGCGGAAACAGCATCCGCATGGTCTCGACAGGAATGAAGATGCGGCCATTAGTCCCGTTGTTTCCCTCGCGTCCTACCTTGGGGACAATGCCAATGATGGTGAATTCAATGCCGTTGAGCAGCATGCTCTCCCCGACCGCTGGGCGTCCAGGATAGATGTTCTTAAGCAGCTCCCACCCGACGATTGCGACACGGCGGCGGTCTTTATTGTCCTGATCGTTGAACCAGCGGCCGGGATCGATCGGCACCGTACGTATCTGGTTGTAGACCGGCGCTACACCAAACACCTGGCCGCTGGTACTGCCATAGTCGCTTACAGCGCGAATGTCTTCGCGATTCAGGACCGGCGAGATGGGGCCGACGAATTTGGCATTGTCACGAATTTCAAGATAGTCACCATAGGTGAAGCTGTAAGGGCGTCCAGACTGCATACTGCCTTCGACCGCGGGCAGCCGGCCGGGAAAACTGAACATGATGTCGCGTCCGAGATTGGCCATGTTTTTCTCCTGGCCGCTGCGGAAGCCCTCGCCCAATCCCACCAAAAGCAGAAGGGAGCCGACGCCCCAGGCAATTCCGAACATAGTCAGGAATGAGCGCAGTTTGTGTGCCCAGAGGGTCGAGAGCGATTGCCTGACGATGTCGATGAGGGTCCGCATATAGGTTGGCCCTGCCGCCGGGGAGGACGGCAGGGGCCGGTCTGGACAGGAGTCTCGGATCCCGCCCAAATATGTAATTAGATACGACGACTACTGTTTGGTTGTTCCCCGATTTTCATTGCCAAGTTAGACAGCAAAGATCGCCCGCTGGATAGCGGAATATCTCAGGAGGAGGTATGCCTGTCACAACTCAGCTATCCAAAAGGCACCCGCATGGTCTAATCGCTCGCTCCGGAGATTGGGTTTCCTTGTGCCCTCCGCTTTCTCGATTAAGCTCTTTGCCGGCCCGCGCAAAGTCTTTAACCACAGAGGGAATCCCTTGAACTCGAGTCTTGAAATGGAGGCTCTCATGTCAAAACACTTCTTGTTGTTTTTGTTGGTGCTTGCGATCGGTATCCCGGCCTATGGCCAATTTCAGAATGGAAACCAGACCGCTCTGCTCAACCTGCCTGAGGTTAGCCAGCGCGCGGTGATTACTCAGCGCGTCGGCATCACAGACATTACCGTGACCTATCATCGGCCGTTGGTAAATGGCCGCCAGATTTGGGGAAAGACCGTACCCTACGGGAAAGTATGGCGTTCCGGCGCTGACCAGAACACTACGATCGAGTTCAGCGATCCGGTGACGATTGAGGGCAAAGCGCTGCCTAAGGGCATTTACGGGCTGCATACCATACCGGGCGAAAACGAATGGACGGTAATTTTCTCGAAGGCTTCCACCGCTTGGGGAAGCTTCACCTACGACCAGGCCGAAGACGCATTGCGGGTGATGGTGAAAGCGAAAGCGGCCGATTTTCGCGAAGCGCTCACCTATTCCTTTGATGATCCCAAGCAAAATGCGGTAACCGTCTCTCTCGAATGGGAGAAGGTAAGCGTGCCTTTTCAGGTGGGCGTCAACGTGAACGAAATTGTGCAGGCCAGTTTGCATAACCAGCTGCGTGGAATTGCGCAATATACCTGGGAGGGCTGGGATGACGCCGCGACCTACCTGCTGGAAAATCACGGAGATTTGCAGGAAGCGCTGAAGTATTCCGATACGTCAATTCAAAATGAAGAGCGCTTCGACAATCTAATGACCAAGTCGCGAATCCAGGAAGCTTTAGGCAGGAAGCAAGAGGCGACCGCCAGCAAAGAAAAGGCGCTGACCATGGCAAACTCTCAGCAATTGCATAACTATGGCCGGCAACTCCAGATGTCCGGACATCAGGCAGAAGGGTTCGAGATCTTTCAGCGCAACATCAAGAATCATCCCAACGAGTGGTATGTGCACGGAGAAGTGGCGCGTATTGCCTGTTCCAAAGGCGACTTCGAGACTGCCGCTAGGGAAATGAAACTGGCTGCTGCAGGCGCTCCTGATTATGCAAAGCAGGCGATCGATGGATTGGTGAAGCGGCTGCAGGCAAAAGAGGACATTAACAAATAGTTCAGACCTTTAATTGCAGTTCGTCCAATTCAAGGAATTCCTGGACGATAGGCTCGGCGCAGCGCTCCATCTCCGGGTAGGTTCCGAAGAACAAGACCTTCGCTTCGTGCAGAAAGACCACGCGCGAAGCCAATTTTTTGGCAAGGCGCATGTCGTGTGTGACGACCACGCTGGTAAGGTGGAGCTGCAAATTCAGCCGCTTGATGAGATCTCCCAGTAGCTGAGCCATCAATGGATCAACCATCGTGGTCGGCTCGTCGTAGAGCACGCACTCGGGCTGCGCCGCCAGAGCCCGTGCGATGGCGACGGAACGCTTCATGCCGGTCGAAAGGTCAGACGGCAGCAGATCGCGCATCTCGCCTACGCCAACCATATCGAGCAAGCCGTCGACGATCTGGTAAATCTGCTTCTCCTGCATCTCCGGGCGTTCACGCAGAGGGAATGCAACATTTTCGCCCACGGTCAGGGAATCGAAGAGCGCTCCATTCTGGAAGACCATGGTGACTTTTTTGCGGATGCGTTCGAGGTCTTGCTCGGACATGTCGGTGATGTCTTCGTGGGCAACGATCACCCGGCCTGAGTCCGGCTTTAGGAACCCCATGATGTGGTGGAGCGATACTGATTTGCCGACACCGCTGCGGCCCAGGATGCAGACGGTCTCGCCGGGCATAACGTCGAAGCTGACATTGTCGAGCACGCGATTGTCTCCAAAGGCTTTCGAAACCCCGCGGAAATCGATGTAGGGGCCGCTCTGCTCCGGTATCGCGGATAAAGCCTGGCTAAAGTCTTCCATTGGCACCGCTAGCCGAGACGTTACGCTGCAACGTCTCTACACGAATTAAAACACATCGAATCACCGGGCAATCTCCTGCTCGGCTATTTTCCAGTCTTCTGGAGTATTCAGGTTGCGGAGCATGGAGTCGAAAAAATTCAACCGCCTCATTTCGTCCTGATTGACCACACGGGTTTCCACTTTCGCGAACAGTGGGTCAATTTTGTTCTTCCCGCGACGCAGAGCTTCGTCGGCGGTAATGGCAAACTCCCGCCGGTACACGGCGCAAAGAGGATGCCAATGGTCCTTCGTTTTAGGGACGGTTACCACTGCGCTGCTGCGATTGGCTTCGGAAAGCAGGTAGCGAAGGAAGTCCGTTTCAAGGAATGGGATATCCAACGCGAGCATGAGATTCAGTGCAGAATCGCTCGCCGTCAGGGCGGCGTGAATTCCTGCCAGCGGTCCTTGGCCAGGATAGACATCATCTATTACACGTCCCCGAGGAAAGAAGTTGTTGCCGTTGCCGACAATGGCGACTGTTTCGGTCAATGATTCGGCCAGCTCAAGCGCGCGCGACAGTAACGTGCGGCCTCCAAGTTCGAGAAAAGCCTTGTCCTTTCCCATGCGGCGGCTCTTGCCGCCAGCTAACACGAAGGCTGCAACGTCTCCCACGGGCTGATGATACAGATTCGCGAAGAGCTTTAACCATAAAGCAGACGAAGGTTCATGAAGGAAAGTCTCAATGTGCTCATGGAGATCTTGGTTCGGGCAACCTTCGTGGTTAAGCCTGAGTGATTGAGGCTTTCCAAATCAGCGCAAATCCCAAAGGGTCAAGCCCGCCTTTAGTATGATCCTATCCGAGGTCAGGGTTTTTACTAGACGAAGGTAATCTATCCAGCTTCGCCGCCCCATCCGATGATGTTGTGTTCCGGAATATCCCTCCCGGAAACGCCCAATATGCAACAGAAGATTATGGAAGTACTGACCCTTGCCCACTGCTCGCACGAATTTTCCTGGCCCAGGCGCGCGGAGGACGGCGAGTTCTACCAGGTTTGCATGCTTTGCGCGAGGGAATACAAATACGACTGGAAGACCATGCGGCGGACCGAACGCCTGGGGCGAAGCACGCCGGAGACCCCATCGCTTAGCCACCAGCGCAGCCACGCCCGCAAACAGACCTGGCTTCCACGTGCCCGCCGCTTGAAGTTGAGCATTGCCATGCGTTTCCGGGTAAAGGCTCTGGCGGCGTGGTATCCGGCAACCGTGGTCAATATCAGCCAGTCGGGAGTTCTCTTCCGGGCCCAGCAGGGACTTCCGGAAAACACGATCGTTGAAATGCGGTTCGAAATGCCGGAAGAGATTTCCGGGCAGCGCGATGCCATGGTTTTCTGCCAGGGAAAAGTCACCCGCGGCAAACCGTCCAGCGAGGACGGCAAAGAAGTTGTGATGGCTGCCTCCATCCTCGATTACCAGTTTGACCATGACAAGTAGCGCCGGATGCGTTCCCGATGTACTAAGTTGTTGAAGCTATAGGCGTTAGAGAGTACTCTGGTCACCAATCCCAGCAACTTTATTTTTGCAAATGCGCCGCCACCCGCATCTAAACTAGTAAGCATCGCTTACAAAACAGGAGCATTTACGATGAGGACGAACTTGTCTCTTCAATTCGGCAGCGTTGCACTTCTTTTGGTTTTGGCACTGGCTGCAGGCTGCAGCAAGGCGCCTAACGACGCGCAGATCAGCAGCGACATTCAAACCAAGCTCAACGCCGACTCCGGATTGCAGGGTAAACAAATTGGCGTGCAATCGGACAAAGGCGTAGTCACTCTTTCAGGGTCCGTAGATAGCGATGCTCAACGCGAGGCAGCGGCACGATATGCCTCGTCGGAAGCTGGGGTTCACCAAGTGGTAAACAATCTGACCGTAGCTTCCGCGCAAGCGGCTCTGCCTCCCCAGCCGGAGGTGCAGCAACCGGTGCCGGAATCAAAGCCGCGGCCCAGCATCTCACGCAAGCACCACGCGTCCGCTTCAAGTGACAACATGGCGCCAGACACGACTACCTCGGTAGCGCCCACACCGGCGCCGTCGAGTTCTGCGCCAGTAGCTTCCGCTCCGGCGACCCCTGCTCCTCCTCCGCCACCGCAGAAAGTCACCATTCCTTCGGGAACGGTGCTCGCGGTTCGCCTGGTAGATGGTCTGGATACGACGACCGCGACCGTTGGTCAAACCTTCCACGCAACTCTGGATAGCCCGCTTTCCGCCGAAGGTGACGTGGCGATCCCGTCCGGCTACGACGTCGAAGGCCACGTTGTAGACGTCAAGAGCGCGGGCAAGTTTGCTGGACAATCTGAGCTGACCCTCCAACTCGACCGCATCTCGGTCGGACCTAAGTATTACAGCATCAGCACCGATCAGTGGACTAAGCAGGGAAGTTCCCGTGGCAAGAACACGGCAGCCAAAGTCGGGGCTGGCGCGGGAATCGGAGCCATTATCGGAGCGATTGCCGGCGGCGGTAAGGGTGCAGCCATCGGTGCCGCCGCGGGCGGTGGACTTGGCGGAGGCGTTCAGGCGGCTACCAAAGGACAGCAGATCAAACTGCCTTCCGAAACCGTGTTGAACTTCACCCTGCAGGCTCCGGTCAGTGTCTTGCCGGCTAAGGGCCCGCATGAGGGGCGCCCCAAGCTGGAAGCTAATCAGTAGTTGCTTTTGGATTTCAATGGGCGCGGAGCTTTTCGCGCCCATTCTTTTTGGTTTTCAGTCTCGAATGCACCGACAACAGCGGTCGCGCCACATCCGAATCCCTTTATTTTCTGAATTTTGCCTCGGTTACATGACTTTAGGCACCTACGGGATTCCCCTTCTTCCGCCTTATAATCGAGTCATTTAGCTCACCTGTGGATCCGACACTTGCAGTCGCGATTTTCGCCTTGGGGCTGGCCTTCGGCAGCTTTCTGAACGTGTGTATCTACAGGATGCCGCGGGATTTGTCGGTCGTGTCGCCGGGGTCGGCGTGTCCGAATTGCAAGCATGCGCTGCGATTTTACGACAATATTCCGCTGCTGAGCTGGTTGATTCTGCGCGGGAAATGCCGCGATTGCCGCGCACCGATTTCACCGCGCTATTTTGTGATCGAGCTATTGGTCGGCATTATTTTCTTGGCCTGTTACGCGCACTTTGGGCTGACGCTGGCCATGCTGAAGTACTGCGTGTTCGGATTCTTGGTCTTGGGTTTGATCTTCACCGACGCCGAAACGTTTCTGCTTCCTGACAAACTTACCCTGACCGGGTTGGCGCTAGGCATTGCCTTCAGCCTGTTTGTCCCGGTAAACGATCTTGCTTCGCAGATGCTGAATGGGGTTTCACTTCCGGTGAGTTTCGATGTGGCCTGGCGCCTGTTTTCATTGTTGGACTCAGTCGCGGGAGCAATTGTGGGAGCCTCGTTCATCTACGGCGCAGGCGCGATTTACATGCGTGCGCGCGGCGTAGAAGGCATGGGCTTCGGCGACGTCAAGCTGATGGCGATGGTTGGCGCTTTTCTGGGAACGAAGCTGACCATCTTTACCATTTTTACCGCCTCAATTGCGGGATCGCTTTTTGGGGTCTGGACTCTTCTCGCGGTCTGGCGCAAGCGTACGCGCCGCCGTATCGCACACCATGAGCCTGCTAGAGAAGCTCGGCGCCGCGCCTGGGAATCGGCCATGATCGCATTGCGCCGTCACCAGATGCCGTTCGGAGTATTTCTCGGAAGCATGGCAATCGTCGCGTTGTTTTTCGGGAACGGCTTCCTGCAATGGTACTGGAGGCTGCTGTGAATTTGCTGACCAGCCCTTTGTTCTTGCGGGTAGCCGTGGTCCTGGTGGCCGGTGGGTTTTCATTCGCGATTGGAACGATTTTGATTCGCCGCATGCGCCGGAATCTGATCGCCGAGACGCTTCCGGAAGACACTCCAGCTTCGCTCGAGACCTTGCCACTATTTACCTATCAGGCAGTCATTCAGGAACTAAAGCAGCAAAAATATGAGCTGCAGAATATCCAGAGTTCCGAGCGTCGCCGAGCCAAGACTTCTGAAAACATCAGTGCAGCCGTGCTGGCACACCTTCCCGTTGGGGTGTTGTTCATCACACCCAGCGGCTTGGTGCGACAAGCCAACCATGCCGCGCGGCAGATTCTGGGCTTCGCATCGCTGGTCGGAATGAGTGTTGCCGACATCTTCCGTGACGCGCATACCGTTCCCAATTTCGAGGAGACTCCTCCGGTGGCTGAGATTCTCGCCGAAAGTCTGCGGCAGAAGACGCCATTCCGTCAGCTGGGGGCACGGTACACCACGCCGTCAACGGAAGAACGCGTGCTCAACATCACGACGACATCAGTGAAAGCGCCAGGCGGGGAAGTTCTGGGCGCCGCGTGCCTGATCGATGACCAGACAGAAATCGCCGAGATTCGCCGCCAGCAGGAGTTGCGCGGAGAAATTTCCAGCGAGATGGCGCTGGAGTTGCGCAACTCGCTTAACACTATCGCAGATTGTGCCCGTCGGCTGGCGACCACACGGGATGCGGAGGGTGACCGTCAACTTGCGATCGATATCGCGACCGAGGCGGAACATCTACAGAGCAATATTGGCGGGTTTCTGGCGAAAGAGAATGCCAGCAGGGCAGCGGCCGGAGTTTGAAGAATCGTAGTACGGATTGTGGAAAGAAATAGAAACGGAGCAACTATGAATCGCTTTACCTATTGTTCATTGGCAATACTCGCTGGCATGTTGGCGGGTCCGGTGGCGCAGGCGCAGCAGCCGCTGGGAGACTACGCACGTACGGTTCGTAAGGACAAAGAAAAGGAACCTAAGACTTCCGTAAGGAAGTATGACAACGATAACTTGCCGGTGAATGACAAGCTGAGCATCGTCGGCAACGCTCCCGCGGACCAGACGGCCGCTGGTGCCGCGGCAGCCCCAGCCGATGCGAACGCTGCTGCCAAACCTGCTGACACGGCCGCCGACAAGCAAAAAGCCGTCGATGAATGGAAGACCAAGATCGCGACGCAAAAGGATCAAATCAGCCTGATGTCCCGTGAACTGGACGTCGCCCAGCGCGAATACCGCCTGCGCGCGGCCGCCATGTACGCCGACGCCGGAAATCGTCTGCGCAATCAGACCTCGTGGGATAAAGAAGACGCGCAATACAAGCAACAGATCGCGCAGAAGCAAAAGGCGCTCGACGACGCCAAGCAGAAGCTTGACGCTATGCAGGAAGAAGCTCGTCATGCCGGAGTTCCTGCGTCTGCCCGCCAGTAATACTTAACACCGCGGATTTCGCGGATTAACACGGATCAGGGACGTATTTACTGTGCTCAATCCGTGGAGATCCGCGAGATCTGTGCTTCCTCTAGATTCTCGAACTTTATTCGCCACACCGTTTTGCCTGCGAACTCCTCACTTTCGGTAGCCTACCTGTTTACGATGCAGGATCATTTTTGGCCTTTGTTTTCCGTAACAACGCAGCTCTTATAGCTCCCATTCACGCTTTTAATTAGTCTTCCACAACAGGGTCGAATCTAATAGGCATGAGTGAGGAACCTATGAAGCACTACCTATTCGCCAGCGACTTCGACCAAACCCTAACCTTCAATGACACGGGTTACGTGTTGAGCGAGCTTGTCGGCATTCCAACTGAGGAATTCGAGCGCAAAGCGAAGGGCATGGCCAAGTTGAACCTTGTCCAACAAGGGGCGGAGCTTGCTTACCTGCTGCTGCACGATCCTGAGTATCGCGAACGCGTACGTAAACATCACCTGTATGAAGTAGGAAAGATCATTCGCCTGAAAGAAAACATCGACCTGCTTTACCGGATTCTTGAAAATGGAGTTGACGGCTACCGCTTCGATTTTTATGTACTGTCAGCGTCCCCGGTAGAGGTGATCCGATCTGCTCTCGAAGGTATTGTCCCAGCCGATCATATTTTCGGAACGGAGTTTCTATACACGCCTTCGGGGGAAATAGAGAGCATCAAGCGAGCTACCGCCGGATACGGCAAGGTAGCGGTACTCGACAAACTGCAGAATGAATTGCAAGTCGGTCCCGATCACATCATCTACGTTGGTGATGGCAGTTCCGACGTACACGTAATGCTGCACGTCAATATCCGGGATGGCTTCACTATCGCGGTGTCGGAGGCACGGCACGTTTCCCAAGTGGCCAAACGCACCGTGCTGAGCAATAATGCCTTGGCGGCATTTACACCCATCCTCGAAGATGTCGTGGGCTGGGGACGTTTGCAGGTGCGCGAATTCTTCGAGTCGCAGGGACTTCTGATTCAGGAGTGGGACCGGGTTCGCACCGACTGGCTAACCCTTCGCCGCGCCACTGAAGATCGTGGCGAGGCGGTTGCCGCCGCTGGATGAATTCTCGCGATGTTACGTGACAAGAACCTCGTCGCTCTCTCTCGTCAGCATCATCACGCCCTAGCGCTCTGTGTTCGATTAGACCGCGCCTTACAGGCCGGTCCGGTCGATGCAGAGGCCTGGCAATCAGAAATCGCGCAGCACTTCGAGCAGGAAGTCAGCGTTCATTTTGCGGCCGAGGAAGGCGTGGTGTTTCCGGTAGCGGCCAAGTTTGCCGAGTTGGCATCCTTGGTAACGGAACTTCAGGCCGAGCACGGACGATTGCGGGAGTTGTTTGCTCGTGCGACCGCACGCAGGTTGGACCCTGCCGGCATGGAAGAGTTCGTCGAGAACTTGGCGCAGCATATCCGCAAGGAAGAGCGCCAGCTTTTCGAAGGCATGCAGGGAGTGATGGGAGAGAGTGAACTCAATGCAATAGGGACCGCGCTGGCTGGTGCCCTGGCAGCGGCGTCTGATGCGTGCATCGTGCCCAACCAGGCTACCCGCCTGAGGCCGAGATAGTCACCTTGGACGGGTGTCTTCTGCCCACCCTAACAGCAAACCAAAAGCTAAGTATGGCGAAAATCGCTCCGGCAGGTGAGGACGCCTGCCTAACGTAAGTTACTTATCCCAGACGGTCGACAGAAACAGATACCGGTCGCGGAAGTCGTCTTTCCGCGCCTCAGGCTTTTCATCCAGCACCATGAATTGCCATCCGGTCTCAGCGTTATAGGCCGGCCACTGCGGCAACCCGGCGCCGTTGGGATCGCCGCTACGCGCAAAATTGGCCCAATACTTCTGCATCTGTTCACTCAATTGCCGATCAGCGGGACGCCACGGTACTTTGGTTTTGGAGTCCAATGCTCCGAAGACGAACTCGATTTCGGCGGAATGGTAAGCGCCCAGGTCGGGAGCTTTGGGATCGCTGGCTGGTGGTGCCTGGTCGAAACGATAACGATATAGCGGCTTCTTTCCGGTCTTTCGTTGAGCCTCCAGCCACCGCCAGGTTGACCATGCGATGAACTTGTCGCCGGCGTAATCTGCGGCCACGCGCGGCGCTTGCGAATCGTCCTGGGCGGAATAAACCTTCAGGAAGTCGGCGGATTTGTCCCCGAAATCCTTGTCAGCCGTGGCTTTCAGACTGGCCACGGTTGGCTTCTGAGCAACTTCGAAGCTGCCTTCGTCGTGGTTCCATCCCGCCAACAGAGGAACATCGCTCTGTTTTCCAGCAGCAAAAATTTCGGATAAAGATTGGGGCAGGAAATATCCGTCAATATCCGGAGGGAAATCAAATCCCCCACCGGGCTTGAAGAACGCGGTAAGCAGCTTCTCGGCAGGAACCGCGCGTAGTTCCGCCAGAGTGCTGACCCCCAGGGTCGAAGTGGCCAACTTCGAGTCTTTCTCCGCACGCATCGACATTGGATCGAAGGGAAGTCCGCTGCTGTGGAACGCTGCACCGCTCTCCCCAATCGCCTTATGGAACAGCCCCTTGGACAAGGGAGAAGCCATCTGTGCACTCACCGAAAATGAACCCGCACTCTCACCGAAGATGGTGACATTGCCGGGATCCCCTCCGAACGCCGCGATATTGTCATGTACCCATTGCAGCGCAGCCCGCTGGTCAAGCAATCCGTAGTTGCCAGCCGATCCGTGGCTTGATTCTTTCGCCAGTTCGGGATGAACAAAGAACCCGAAAATCCCCAAACGATAATTCATCGAAACTACGACTACATTCTGCTGCGCCAAAACCGTTCCATCCTGGCGAGGCTCGGAAGTCCCTCCCGCGGCGAAGCCGCCACCATAGATCCAGACCATCACCGGCAGTTTCGCCTTCGCGTCTTTGGCAGGCGTCCAGACGTTGAGGGTCAGGCAATCCTCGCTTCCGCCCGAATCGCGAAAATTCATGTCGCCGAAGACATCGTTCTGCAGACAGCGGGCGCCGAAATCGGTGGCCTTGCTCACGCCGGACCATTTAGCGGCTGGTGCAGGCGGCTTCCATCGCAGCTCACCGACAGGTGGCGCCGCATAAGGAATTCCAAGAAAGGCGCGCACCGGCCCGGCTTCTTTGCCCTCCACAATGCCAAGCTTGGTTTTGATTTGGAGGCCGGTCGTTGCCGCATAACAGGAGAGTGGTAATAGCAGAGATAGAACCAGCAATTTGTAGACGTTCATCTTTGGCGCGCCCCTCGAAAAGCGCTCATGCACAAACAACCGGATTGTACTGGAAAGGAAAACCCAAGGTTCGACTTTCAAGCGTCCAGAAACACGGGGACTAGACCGTATGCCTTCCACTTCCCCCCAACCTCACCCTGTTCACGGGGAGAGACCATGGTTTTTGCTCGGAGTTTGGATTACTGGGCACTTGGAAAGACCGCATCAGTGCTCCCAGAAAACTCAAATTGGCAGAGGAAGGAACCGCGACATAATACTCCAAACCCATCCCTCGTCAAGCTCCAAATCGGGAATCCTGGAATCCGAAATAGGCGTCAGGAAGGGCCTGAGGCTGTCGACGCGAACTTGAGGGGCCCACTTCGATTGAAACCGCTTTCATTCGTTGCGTAGGAATCTCAGGGGCGCTTGATCAGCTCAAAGAAGTTGATCACAATTTCAACGAGTTCTATTAGGCGCTGGCTTTGTCCAGTAAGGGTAGGGTGTCGTCGCCATTCTTGGAAGTCTCGAGCTCCAATTGCTCCTGACCACTTAAGGCAGTTACCCGTCCGCGATAAGTCTTAAGATGGCGCTGAGCGGTTTCGAATGCTTCCTGAGCCTTGTTCAAACTCTTGCCGATGTTTTCAAACTGGTTCTGGAAATAGTCGAACGATTTTTGCGCTTTGCCAAGTTCCTGCCGGCTCTTCTCGAAGCGGCTGGCGACTTCATACCACTTATGAACCAGCGCGATGGTTTGCAAAGTCATCAGCAAAGTGTTGGGTGAAACTGGGAACACGTGCTGCTGGTTGAGCCAGTCGGCGAGATCGCGATTGCGGATCGCTTCCATGTACAGCGTTTCACTGGGCAGATACATCAGCGCAATGTCGGTGGTGCCTTCTTCAGGCTGAATATAGAGCTTAATGCGCCGAGCCTCGACCTTCATTACGCGTACGAATTCATGGCGGGCCTCCTCGATCTCTGACTCAACATTGCTTTCGAACAATGCCAGCACTTGTTCACGCGGAAACTTCGCGTCGATAGGCAGGCGCCGATCAGGAAAATAAATGACTGCGTCAGCGCGTCCGCCATCGCCCGCTGCCGACTGGATTGCGAACATATGCGCCGGCAGAAAATCGGCCAAAAGCCGCTCCAGGCTGGCTTCTCCGAATTGTCCGCGCAGATGCGGCAGCTTCAGGAGATTGTTGAGGTCGTTGATCGAATGGCCGAGTGCTCCGACTTCGCGCAGTTGTTCTTCTGCCGCTTTCAAGTGTTGCTGCACTTTTTCAAAATGAGCAAACCCTTCCTTGATGTTCTGGTCGAGTTTGGTTTGCACCTGCTCGGTGATCGCCATCAGCTTGGTGTCGACGCGGTCGCGGATCGAGTCCAGACTCTGCACCGTGGTTTGGTTGAGTCCATCGAATTGCGTCTTTAGTTGAGAGGTTGTCAGCGCCAGCGAATTTGTCAGTTCAGTGCGTGCTTCCGCCAGACGTTCAGACTGCTCACGCCGGCCGGCGGTCATCTGCTCTTCGACTGCGCCGCGAATCCCATTGAAGCCGTCTGCCAACCGATCCGATACCTGCTGGCGCAGGTCGCCCTTGGTTTGCTCCAGGCGGCTGGCCATGTCGGCGGTGGAAGCGGCGAATTGCTGCGAAAGGGTCTGATGAAGTGACTCCGCCTGCCGGGCAAGGCGAACCAGGGAATCTTCCTGCGAGGTGGCTTGCGATAAACGGCGGAACAGCAATGCACCCAGCCCCAATAAGGCGACATTTACGAGCAGAAGGATAACCAGGAAAAATACGGTCATGAGAAGTCGTTACTTGAATCCTAGTCGCTATACTACTGGAAACAAAGCACAAGTTTTTCAACAGTGAGAGCCACTTTCCTGATAAGCTCCTGCGGCCTTATAAATTGCGCTCTCGATAGATTAGAAGCGGTGAATCACCATCGTAAGTACCCGCCGTGGCTCCCGCAAAACTAGTCTAGAGTTAGGGAATTGCGCCCAGGCCTACGCCGGGCTCGTCTTATGTTCTGGCCGATCGCAACGTCTTTAGCCCTGTTGATGGTGAGCAGTGCCGCGATGGATGAGCTGCCGACTCCGCAGATCGTGTCGGCACACGCAGCCTTTGAGGAATACGAACCCACCTATGATGCTCGCGCTGAGAGCGAATTGCTTGGCCTGATAAATCGCGTTCGCGCCAAGGACGAACTTCAGCCGTTCAAAATGGACTCCGGATTGACCAAAGCTGCGCGCGATCACGCGACCGCCATGGTGATGCATCAACAACTGTCCCATCAGTTTTCCGGAGAACCTGCTCTGGGCCAGCGCTTGGCTGCGGCCTCTTCACTTTTCTTGCAGGAAGCAGCAGAGAACGTGGCGATGGCAGATAGCGTCGACCGAGTGCAGGAAACCTTGATGCACTCGCCGCCGCACCGCGAGAACCTGCTGCATCCTTCGTACAACGTAGTTGGCTTTGGCGTGGTTCGCAAAGGTAACATGCTCTATGTGGTGCAAGATTTCGGGCATAGCCTGCAGGGAGTTTCACAGCAAAAAGCAGGTGACTTGATAGCGGAGAGTGTCACGCGCATGCGCTCGGAAAAGAATCTTCCGGCCGTGGAGCGGCGCGACAGTCCTTACCTGCAATCGGGAGCCTGCGCTATGGGAAAAAATAATTCCATTCACGCAGCCGCTGGAGACGAGCCTCCCCAGGGCCGTTATGTGCTGCGCTATACAACTGCCCAACCGGAGGCTTTGCCCTCACAAGTCAGGAAGGCTATCGAAGATCCTGCAGTTCGAGGGTTCTCGGCGGGCGTCTGCTTTGCGCGAAGCACGAGTTACCCCAACGGAATTTATTGGACTCTTCTAGTCTTCTATTAACCTCTACTTTCTTTTCTACCTACCATCAGTGATCAGTTCCTGGTTTACGTTTCTCATGCATTTTTTCTGCTAACCTGCGATAGGCGATGGATATAGCTTCGCAAATTCGCATTGGCACCGCGGGATGGGCATACAAGGACTGGGAAGAGATTTTTTACCCATCCGATATGCAGCGGCGTCGCCAACATCCGTTAGAGTTCATCGCTCGATGTTTTGACGTCGTCGAAATCAACACCTCGTTCTATGGCCACATCAAGCCCGAGTTGGCCAGGCTATGGGCGAAACGTGCGGACGCCGTTAATCCTAAATTTGTTTTCACCGCCAAGCTGCATCAGTCGTTTACTCATTCTCCCGCAATCATGGCAGGGCCGACTTCGGCGGCGACGATTAATCCCAATGCCGAGGATTCGCGGCTGGCCCGCGAGGGCCTAAACGCTTTGGCGTCTACCGGCAAGCTCGGGGCATTGCTGATTCAGTTTCCCGTTTCCTACAAGAACACACCCTTAAATCGGGAATACATCGAAGAACTGCTGGCACAGTTCAGCGAATTTCCTCGCGTGGTGGAAGTGCGTCACTCCGGTTGGGATAATCCCCAAGCCCTGGCGCTTATGGAGCAGAAGGGCGTTTCTTTCTGCAATATCGACCAGCCGCAGATTGGGCGCGCGTTGCCTCCTACCGATCATGTGACGTCGCCAATTGGCTACGTCCGCCTTCATGGGCGTAACTACGATCAGTGGTTCGAGCCCGACCACCCGCATGACCGCTATAACTATCTCTACAACGAGGATGAACTGCAAGGATGGAAAGAAAAAGTCCAGCGCATCGCTCAGAAGGCCCAAATCACCTACGTCATCGCTAACAATCACTTCGAAGCCAAGGGCGCGGTGAATGCGTTGCAGCTGAAAAATATGCTGACCGGACGCCGTCTCAGCGCCCCCGAAGTTCTGCTACGGCACTATCCGAAGTTGCGGAGTATTGCCGATCCACTGCCTGACGATCTCGCACAAGGCCCTTTGCCACTCCTGGCGTAGAGTTTCCTCGCACAAACAAAAAGCCCGTCCTGTCGCAAAAAGTGCGATAAGACGGGCCACCCCAATTTGTTAACTATTCCCGCGAAATGTCCACCGACTTGAGCACGACGTCTTTTAGCGGTTTGTCCTGACGGTTTCTCGGCGTGGCCGTGATTTTTTCCACCACGTCCTGTCCTTCCACTACCTCGCCAAAAATCGTGTGGTTGCCGGTGAGCCATTGTGTCGGTGCCACGGTGATGAAGATCTGTGACCCGTTCGTATTGGGCCCGGCATTCGCCATGGCGAGCTTGCCCGGTTTGTCGAACTTATGGGGAGAGCCCTTGGTCTCATCTTCAAACTGATAGCCAGGTCCGCCGAAACCGGTTCCAGCCGGGTCGCCTGCCTGGATCATGAAGTCAGGGATCACGCGATGGAAGATCGTGTTGTCATACAGCCGGTCTTTGCTCTTTTTGTGGGTGACAGGATGGGTCCACTCACGATTACCTTCCGCGAGGTCGACAAAATTCTTTACCGTTTTCGGCGCGTCCTTTTCGTACAGACGGCATACGATTACGCCTTCCGAAGTATTGAACATTGCATAAGTGCCAGGTTGCCGGGCCATGAATCGTCCTTTCTATTACGAGGAACAGCGTGAGGCACAACATCCTCAGGCTGATTGGCGCCACGAACACTACGCCAGCTGTTATTTTACGATGACAACGCGATTGATTTTTACCGGACGGTTGGGGCGATCGTTGGAGTCGCGTCCCATACGGGCGATCTGTTTCACCAAAGCGACCGTAGCGTCGTCGCACTGACCGAAGATGGTGTAGTTACCGTTAAGGCTGGGATAGGGGACTTCGGTAATAAAGAACTGGGAGCCGTTGGTACCAGGACCGGCATTCGCGTAGGCCAATCTTCCCGGACGATCAAACTTCAAAGTCGGAGAGGTCTCGTTCTTGAACGCGTATCCGGGATCGCCCTCGCCCGTGCCTGCGGGATCCCCGCCCTGAATCATGAAGTCGGGAATGACACGGTGGAAGATAGTGCCGTTATAGAGCGGCACACCGTGCTTTTTTGCGTGGCTCACCGGGTTTTTCCAATCCTTGGTTCCAGTGGCCAATCCGATAAAGTTCGCTACTCCAATGGGCGCCTTATCCGGGAATAGCTTGCAGGTCATTTTGCCCGCGGTCGTTTCGATAATCGCGCTGGGCCCCGCGCCAGGAGCAGTGGCAGGCTTCGCTGCAGTCGCGGCCTTGGTCGTCCCGCTCGCTGGTTTCGTTCCAGTCGCTGCCTTCGGTGTAGTTTTGGTTGGCGTCTGGGGCGCGGTCTGCGCCATTGCCAATGTCGAAAGCACGCACGACAATCCAATACTCAGAAGTCGTTTTTGCATGAAGTTGCTCCTTGATCTTGGGAATTGTACGACAACCGGCATTACTTGCCGGCGCGTTGCATCTGTTGGCTCACCTTTTCAACTTCGCCCATCACTCGCAGCAGATTGCCGCCGAGAATCTTTTTCACATCGTCCGGCTTATAGCCCCGGTTGAGCAAGGCCTGGGTAATCTTCGGCAAGTCAGCGGCTGAATCCATTCCTTCGGGCATGGCACCGCTAACGCCATCAAAGTCGGATCCCAGGCCAACGTGATCGACGCCTGCAACCTGGGCAATATGGTCAATGTGGTCAATCAACGACTTCAACGGAGGGCGCTGGATTCGCGAATTCCATTCCCGCTCGATGTGGTCGACCTGTAGATAGGAAACCGACTTGCCCTCGGCCTTACTCTTGGTCAAAAATTCCTGGACCGCCGCGTCCTGGTCCTTCGCTTGGGCCGCGGAAGCCCGCCGGTAGCTCTCATCGATGAAGGCGGAATAGAAGTTCACCTGCACCACGCCGCCATTCTTTTCCACCGCGCGCAGCATATCGTCGGTCATGTTGCGAGGATGGTCGGTCAACGCCCGCGCTGATGAATGGGACGCGATCACCGGGGCTCGCGTGGTTGCGAGAGCGTCGAAGAAAGTTTTGTCGGCAACGTGGGAAATATCCACCATCATACCCAGGCGGTTCATCTCCAGCACCACTTGCTTACCAAAGTCGGTAAGTCCGTTGTGGTGCTGCACCTTGGCGTCGTTGATGTCGCCCGACGAATCGGCCCAGTCGTTGGTATTTGACCAGCTCAGCGTCATGTAGCGAATGCCCAGCCGGTAATATTCACGCAGCAGCCGGACGTCGTTCTGCATGGAGTGGCCGCCCTCGATCCCCATCAGCGCCGCCAGCTTGCGCTCTTTATGGGCCCGCTCAATGTCGGCCACGTTGTAGGCCATCATCATATGATCAGGATGTCGCGCTACCTGTTCATAGACCGTGTCGATTAAATCGATGGTATGGCGCGCGTAGTCCGCAGGCGTGGTAGTTTGCGGGTCGACCCATATGGAAAAGAACTCCGCGCCCAGATTGCCGGCCTCGACTTTCTTCAGGCTGATGTGGCCGGGATCAGCCGGGTCGGTATTGCCCATGTCATAGTTCTCGTCCAGAAACCGCTGCGGCGTATCCGCATGGGTGTCGACGACGATCGCCGATTCATGTACCGAACGGGCGCGAGCGCTTATGGAGTCGGAGGAGATCTGTGAGAAAGCAGGCGCTACGGCTGTTAGCGCCAAAATCACAAGTGCTTGAGGCTTCATTAGGAATCGGTCCTCGGAACCGCAAGGGAAGGATTGTATACGGTGAACTGAAGCCGTAAAAGTAAGAGGAAAGGTGCGCGGAAACGGCTAGGAACCAGCCAACGAACTGAAAATCGGATTCCCTTAGCTGACGGAAAAGCCCAACATTGCTTCCCGAATGCAAGCTTCCAAAGGTTGATCAGTATCGATGACCGTCTTTGGCAGTGTAATCGGCTCGAAACGGGCCTTCACCCGCAAGTAGAGTTCATAATTGCGGTTCTCGGCAGGATGGTCCTGATCCGCAAGTCTTCGACGCGCGCTCTCCTCTGAGCAGACACACTCTAAAATCCGCCACGGCTGCTGAATTTTGGATGCTACTTCCAGAACGCGATCGATCTGGTAACGCCGCGAGTAGGTACGGCCATCCAGAACTACCACCCGATCAGGGTCCTTCTTCAAGATGAATTCCATGACCCCAAGCATCACCTGCTGGATGAGATCGTCCTGCTCCGTGGAATACTCGATATCGGCGGCTGAAAACAGCGCCGCCCGGATTTCATCTTTGTTCAGAACAGTTGCAGCCTGGCGCTCGGCAAGCGCCCGTGCCAAAGTCGTCTTGCCTGTCCCGGGCAGACCAGCCATCAGAATGATCATGGAAAGGGAAGAGAAGCCACAAAATTATATCCGTCGTTCGAGATTTTATTCTCAAACGGCGGATATCGAATCCAGGAGTTGGAGGCGTAGACTTACTGTGCTGACAAGACTTCGTTGGTGGCCAATGTCGGAGTTGCATCCTGCTCTATGGCCATGACTCCCGCTTCCGCATCGCGCCATTCCGTGTATCGTCCGGAAACCATCACATGAAACACCCACTGGTGGCGTTCTTCTTCTGGCTCGATCAATCCCATATTCTTCAGGGGCAGCATGAACTGTTGCACGAATTTGATCTGCTCGCGGCTTAACCCGCGGCGCTGAATGTCAACAGTTATGCCCGCCAGATGCGAGGAAGCGATCTCGCCTTTTTCCGGAGCGGCGTTGCGATTGTGACGGCGAAGCTTCTTTTGTACCTGGACGGTCCGTACCGCCGAGTTGATCTGAATAGAGTTGTGAAACTCTTTGTAAAAAGAATCGGCAAGGTCCTCGACAAAGTCGCGAGTCCAGGGCCGGCAATAGCGACGGTCTGGATCCAGCCGAGGATCAAAGCGGACATGCTCGCTGGCAATAATCGGTACCAGAACCTGGCTGGCCTTCAGGGCTTCCAGCTCATCGTCGTCCTGAATCCGCGGGAGCTCAGCGCGATCAATCTCGGCGTTTTGCCGCAACAGAGATTCACGCGAAGGCCGGAACATCGGATTCCAGCGGCTCCGCCGGTGGAAGCGTTTGCTGCTCACACGTGAGCCGAGAAGGCCGTTGTGCTCAAGCCCGGACGAAAGGCCGCACGACGAAACGGTAAATAGAATCAGCCAGAGTGCACGTACCAGTTTGTTGTTCACGAAGTAGCCTTTGTTCCAGAATCTCAAGCGCCGGTGGCAGGCGCACATTGTACGCTATGCACGCAAGTGCCCAAGTCTTGCAAAGCCTTGCGTAACGTTACCGGAATAAAAAGTGTGATTACTAAGGGCTGGTTATCCTTGAACATTAGAGACGTAAAAGTGCTTATAAATCAATGAATTAAACAACGAATATAATCTGTTTGTTGATAAATGACGGAGATGTGGCCACTGCTCCCCGGCTTTCCGCAAAGGGACTTTCTGTCCCAAATGAAAATCGCGAATGGCCATTTGCCGGATTTTGCCATTACCGTGGGTTATCGAATGCCGTTTTTGGGTAATACCGTTCCCACTGTAGAGCACTCCGTAGATAGTTACCTGCGGAAGAGATCGCCGACGGCCTGCTTCATGACATCACCGCCAACCTCGGAGATGGAGCGCGTCAGCGGGAGTTCTTTCGGACAAATCTCAACGCAGTTTTGCGCGTAACCGCACTCCTGGATGCCGCCGTCGCCCATCAAAGCCGCCAGTCGCTCGCGTTTCAGGGCTGCCCCGGTGGGATGCGTATTAAAGAGGTTTACTTGCGCGATGGTGGCCGCTCCCACGAAGCCGGTTTCCTCGTTGAATTGCGGACAGACCTCCATGCAGCAACAACAGGAGATGCAGTTCGAAAGCGGATAGGCCTCTTCCTGCTGCTCCATCGTCATACGCGGACCAGACCCGAGGTCATAGGTGCCATCGATAGGAACCCAGGCCTTGACCGCCTTCAGATTTTCGAAAAGTACGCTGCGGTCCACCGCCAGGTCACGAATGACAGGAAATTTGGAGAACGGCTCCAGCTTGATCGGCTTTTCCAGATTGTCGACCAGCGCCGAACACGCCATACGCGCACGGCCATTGATCAACATGGCGCAGGAGCCGCAAATCTCTTCCAGGCAATTGGAGTCGTAGGTAATCGGCGTGGTGGTCTTGCCGTCTTTGGTGACCGGGTTACGCGCAATCTCCATTAAAGACGAGATCACGTTCATGCCGGGATGCCATGCCAGGTCGAACTCCTCCCAATGAGGCTTGGCAGCAGGAGTTTCCTGGCGCTTGATCTTGAATTGGACGGTCTTCTCAGCCATTAGCTTTTAACCTTCAACTCTTTCGGTTTCTTTCCCCCCAAGCGCAATCGAGAGATCTTGCGGCTTCCGCAGGTTGCGACATCAATACTTTCTCGGTCGGGGCGGAATCAGCGAGACATCTACAGCTTCGAACTCAAACTTCGGTGCATCGGCATCCGGGGCAAAAGACGCTTTCGTGGTCTTCAGAAAATTCTTGTCGTCGCGTTCCGGAAATTCCGGCTTGTAGTGCGCTCCGCGGGACTCGTCCCGCAACAACGCTCCCTGCGCAATCACCCGCGAAAGCTGCAGCATGTTGTAAAGCTGGCGGGTGAAGACGATGGAAGTATTCGCCCACTGCGAGCGGTCGCTCAGGTTGATCAACTGGAAGCGCTCCAGCAACTCCACCAGTTTACGCGTCGGTCTCGACCAGGTTCTTGTTGTGGCGGATCACAGTGCAATCCTTGGTCATCAATTCGCCCAGCTCACGCCACAGGCGGAAGGGATTCTCCACCCCGTTCGAGCTCATCAGCCCAACATTGATGGCTTCCTGCCGCTTCTGTTCGGCCTCAAAGTGGCCATTGCTGGACGCCGCCTCCAGGCAGCGTGCGTAGCGAACTGCGTTTGGGCCCGCGAGGAACCCTCCAAAAATGCAAGACACCAGTGAATTCGCCCCGAGTCGATTGGCGCCATGGTATGAGTATTCGCACTCGCCCGCCGCAAAGATTCCCGGAACGTTGGTGGCCTGCTTCGAAATCCACCCACATGCCGCCCATGGTGTAATGCATGCCGGGGAAAATCTTCATGGGAACTTTTCGGGGATCATCGCCGACGAACTTCTCGTAGATTTCGAGAATACCTTCCAACTTGCGGTCGAGCACCGTCGCGGTCGATGTGCGTCAGGTCAAGATAGACCATCGGCTTGCCGTCTATGCCCGAGCCCGTGCTCGTAGACCACCTTGAAAATGGCGCGGGTAGCCACATCGCGGGGAACCAGGTTGCCGTACTTCGGATACCACTCTTCCAGGAAATACCAGCGCTCGCTCTCCGGGAATGGAGAGTGGATCGCGCTTGTCGCCCGGCTTCTTCGGCACCCAGACCCGGCCGCCTTCCCCGCGCGCCGACTCCGACATCAGACGCAACTTGTCTTCGCCGGGAATCGATGTGGGGTGGACCTGAATGAATTCGCCGTTCGCGTAATAGCAGCCTTGCTGATACAGAGCTGATTGCGCCGAGCCGGTGCAGACCACCGAGTTGGTCGACTTGCCAAAGATTGCGCCCACGCCACCGGTCGCGATAATGATTGCGTCCGCGGGAAACGTGCGGACCTCCATCGATCGCAAATCCATGGCGCAAATGCCGCGGCAGACGCCGCTGCTGTCGATGACCGCGGAAAGAAATTCCCAGGCCTCGAAATTTTTTGACCTTGCCTTCGGCCTCGTAGCGCCGTACCTGCTCGTCGAGCGCATAAAGAAGTTGTTGGCCCGTGGTAGCGCCGGCGAAGGCAGTGCGGTGGTACAACGTCCCGCCGAAGCGCCGGAAATCGAGCAGACCTTCGGGCGTGCGGTTAAAGGGAACTCCCATGCGGTCGAGCAGGTCAATGATGCCGGGAGCCGCTTCGCACATCGCTTTGACCGGAGGCTGATTGGCGAGGAAGTCGCCGCCGTAAATGGTGTCGTCGAAGTGTTGCCAGGTCGAATCGCCTTCGCCCTTCAGGTTCTTGGCGGCATTGATGCCGCCCTGTGCGCACACCGAGTGCGAGCGTTTTACCGGCACGATCGAGAAAAGATCAACCGCGCCGCCCATCTCCGCGATCTTGATGACGGCGGAAAGTCCCGCCAGCCCACCGCCCACAACGATAATCTTTGGAGTCGAAGCCATCTAGCTGGGTTCCAATCTACCGGGCGTTGCCGGAGTCTCGCATTACGTAGGATTCCGCGCCTGCCGGATGCCAGGGTTGTTGCGGAGTGGTCAGGAACGAATACATGGTCGCGGCGCCGACGGCCATGAATGTCACCCCAATCAGCACGCAAACATATCCAAAACGCCGGCGCGCATTGTCACCGGTGGTGATGCCCCACTTCACTGCGAATAGCCACAGGCCATAGGCGAAATGCCACGAAGCGCAGAAGATTCCCACGGCATAAAACGCGATCGCCCAGGGATGCGCAAACTCCGCCTGTACCTTGCCGAAAGCCGCATCCGGGTGGGTAAGCAGATGAACTCCGCTAAACCGCAGATGCCAGGTGTGCCAGACGATGTAAGCGAAGGTAAAAGCGCCCGTCCAGCGCTGCAGTTATACATCCAGTTGCCGGCCCAGGGATATTCGCTGACGTTGCTGTCGCCGCGGGCCCAGATAAAAAAGCCATAAAGCGAGTGATACAGAATCGGCAGCCAGATGCCGACCAGCTCTAACCCCACCACGAATGGAAAGCTGCTGAGCAGTTTGACCTGCTGGGTATAGGCCTCAGGTCCGTTGGTAGCGAATGCGTTGGAGACAAAATGCTCGATCAGGAAGAGCCCGATAGGAACTATGCCGCTGAGCGAATGCAGCCGGCGCAGAAGAAAAGATGTTCCTTTACCCGCTCTAAGCGGCGCGACTCCGGTTTTGGTAACAGGGTGTTCAGCGCTTGCGGTTGACGCCAAAGAAGACTCCTTGTCTCGTCCCCGATGAATTCAGAACCTTTTATTATGTTGGGGATTGAGAATCGAGTCAAGGAAGGTTGAATGGAATTGTCCCAATCTGCATAGGGCGGACACGCCTGTCCGCCCTATTTACGCGCGACCCAGAATGAAGACGTGAATCAAGCGAGAAATCCTTACCACAGAAAATGATCCTCCCTGACAAAAATGAGCCCAAAATGGGAAATGGCGACGAAATATAGTCGCCTTACCGTCGCAAGTACCTTGACTCTACAAAACGTTCCTTACCGAACAGTTCGCAAAATCACTCTTCCCGCAAAAGATTTGCCGGATCAACATCCAGCCCCCGACGCACCGGCCCGGCGACAGCAAGCGAGCCGGTGACCAGTACGGTGAACGCCACTGCAATCAGCACCACCGGGTCCTGTGCCGTAGCCTGGTAGACGACTGCTGAAAGCACACGGCTGGCCGCGACCCCAAGCAGAATGCCTGCCGCGGATCCTGTGGCCAGAACAATCAGCATCCGGCCAAGTGCAGCCGAGAGGACCTGCCGCGCCTGTGCTCCCAGGGCAACGCGGATGCTTAACTCGCGCAGCCGCTTGCTTACAGTGTAGGAGGCGAGCCCGAACGTACCTGTGAC
>CAWGQZ010000053.1:0-82699 GCA_963824805.1 uncultured Acidobacteriaceae bacterium
GTAGTGGCGCCCGCCGGGGGATGGCTCACATCGAGAAGAACCATGAATGCCCCCGTAACTGAAAGCGAAAGGGCCGCCGCCAGGATTCTTGGCCAGAAGATACGAAGGTATGCAGCTCAAGACCGCGCTCAATGTGGTGACACGAGTAGACGACCAGTTCTGTCTTGACTTCAATTTGTTCTGATTTCCTCATCCGATATGCTTCATCCATTGTGATTGGCCGCTCCATACTGGGTAAATACTGCGGTTGCCAATAAACGAAGGTAGATTTGTGCTCGAGGCAACATTGGCCGAAACGGCGTCCTCGCATCCCGTAACAGCAAAGCAGCCCGTACCACCACGCAAACCGCGACGCCGCCTCTCGCAGCAACGTCGCCGTGCCAGGGGCCAAGTTCTGAGCCGGATCAGGTCGTCCATGTCACTCGCTGATCCACCCGTAGGCTTTGGGCTGACGGCGGTCTCCCAGATGAGGCGGATTCGTGATAAAGTCGGCAGCTATTTTAGATCGTTTCAAACATCTGTTCGCCATTTCTTGATTCTACGAAACTGTCTTCCGTGCTGGTGCGAGAGCCAGTCAAAGGGAGCCTTTTGCAGGAGCGACAGCCTGATTACACTTGGGCCTTTGTTCCGCGCGGAGCTGAAAGGGTGGATAACGCGGTGGTCTCAGGCATTGCCCACGCTTCTC
Organism: uncultured Acidobacteriaceae bacterium; assembly: GCA_963824805.1. Lineage (GTDB taxonomy): Bacteria > Acidobacteriota > Terriglobia > Terriglobales > Acidobacteriaceae > DATBAT01. The sequence goes on from CAWGQZ010000053.1 coordinate 686, forward strand.
GAGCTCAAACCGACGCTCGGGACTTGGCGAGCCTGGGTTACAAGCAGGAGTTTCAGCGAGATTTCGGCGGTTTTTCGAATTTCGCGCTTTCATTCTCGGTCATTTCGATTCTGACCGGCGCCATCACCCTCTACGATTACGGGCTCTCGATGGGTGGGCCGCGAGAGATGACGCTGGGTTGGCCTCTGGCCACGGTGGGAACACTTCTCATCGCCCTGAGCATGGCAGAGCTCTGTTCCGCGTTTCCCACTTCGGGGGGAATGATTCACTGGTCTGCCACACTGGGTGGCCCCACTTGGGCTTGGTTTACCGCTTGGCTCAACATTGTAGGACTCGTGACTGTGATCGCCGGCATCGACTATGGCTGCGCTCGATTCCTCTTGCCTATGCTCGGGCTTCGCTCTGAATCGCCCTATCTGCTGATTACCTACGTCCTACTGCTGCTGTCGCAAACGCTGATCAATCACTACTCCACCCGTTCGGTCGCATGGTTGAATGATGCCAGCGCGCCTATCCACATGGTCGGCGTTGTGGTACTGATTGGCGCCCTTCTGATTTTTGTTCGCAAGCAGCCGCTTCACTTTCTTCTCCAGGCAAGTTCTTCCAGCGACATTCACGCCCCCTATGCCTGGCTTTTTCTGCTCGGCCTTCTGCAAGCGCAGTGGACCTACACGGGATTTGACGCCTCCGCGCACGTTGCGGAAGAAACCCTTGATCCTCGACAGCGTGCCCCGTGGGGCATGGTAATGGCTGTCGTTATCTCTGGTCTCTTCGGCTATATGCTCATTCTTTCCTTGACCTTGGTGATTCCGAGCGTTTCCCAGGTGCTCTCCGCAAAAGGTGCCGACGGCAGTCCGCTTCCCGCAGTCTTGGCAATCGTGCAGTCGGGACTGGGCAGTCGGGCAGTGATCGCTGTACTCGGGCTCACGGTCGTGGCCATGTGGTTCTGCGGCCTCGCTTCCTTGACGTCTCTCTCGCGCACGATTTATGCGTTCGCTCGCGATGGGGGGATGCCGCTCTCAAACATATGGAGCCGAGTTAGTTTCAGACACAAAACACCGGCTGCGGCACTCTGGCTTTCGACCACTCTAGCGTGCGCAGCAATGATCTACAGCGGGGCGTATTCGGTTGTTACCTCTATCAGTGTGGTTGGGTTCTATCTATCCTATGGCATCCCCGTGTATCTGGGCTGGCGAAAGAAATCGCGCTGGATTGAAAATCGCGGCCCCTGGCACCTTGGGAACCTGAGCAGTCTCATCAATGTCTTGGCCCTTGTCTGGACCGGGTTCATCTGTATCATCATGGTCATGCCCCCAAACACTCGTGCGGGCTGGGGAATCCTGGTGGTGATGGGCGTGTTGTTCGTTTTGCATCGGTTGAGCGGAAAGCACAAGGTTCATCAACCGTCTGCGGGTGACGAAGCAACCCAGTAATCGGTGTGACGGCAAACGGACCATAAACAGGACTTTAAGAAGAGTTCGCATGACCACCTGCTGCGGCGGGCCCTCAATGTCATTCATCTGACCGAGGAGTAAGTCGACAGCGGGCACCCATCCAGTCTGATACCATTGTGCGGAATTCCTGCATATATAAGGAAAAATAAGGAAAGAACCAATGAGTTTGGTGGACATTGGAATCTACGTCGGGCGGTCACGAATTCTGCACGGTCAGGTCTCGGATTTATCAGGAGATCTGAATCGCGAATCTTGCGTGGTTTGGGGCGAAAAAGGCGCGCGTGCGGCTTTTTGTTCCATTGGTCACGATACTAGCCGATTGTTTCGGCCCACCACTGTTCGTAGGGCTGCAGCACTGTCGAGACCCAAACCATGTTGCGGTGCCGTTATTTTGCATGGTCGGATAGTAACCAGTGCCTCGGCATCTACTGTGCGACGAGCCCACTTCCTCATTGACAAGGATGATACCCAAGCCTAGCATTGGCTCAAATCGCCCAGCTGCGGCTCCAGTCCCCCCACCCGTTTTGACGATACTCAGCGAGGCGACAAACCAGCGCGGTGAAATTTCCCTACGCTGCCAACCGGCCGAACCCAGGATCAATGAAATGAAAAAGGAGGCGAGCTATGTCGCTCAAAAATCTCCATTCCCTACCCGATTCTTACCTGCGAGGACAGCCGCGGTTTGCGGCTCAAACATTCCATCCCATCAATCCGCGCGGCCATGCGCATTTTGCGCAACGTGCTGCGCTTTCACGGCGCGGATTTCTCGGAATGACTGCGGCTGCTTCTGGCCTGTTGTTCGGGGGTCTGGCCGCACCATCAGTGGCGGAGGCGGCTCGGAAAGGTTCCAGCACCCCCAAGCCGATCCCGGGCGGCATTCAGCCTCTTGGCCCGGGAACAGAAATATTCCACATTAACCTGCCAGCCCCTGGTTTCGAGCCCTCCTTAATCACCGACTTTAACGGCGAGGTCGGGGTCGCCAACGTAGGAGGCCATGGCACGCAGACGGACACAAACACGAACACGTCCAAGAGACTGGCGTTCGATGTGGATGTGCGCTTCATGCGGGGTGTCTATGTCGGGGAAGACGGGCGAGTACACCGAAACGCCTTTGTCTTTGTTTGACTCGACGTCTATGAGGGTCCGGTGGACCCCGCACATCAAATCCACGACTTTAATCCCGGCATCGCAGAAAACGGTCTATTCTGGACGATTCCCCTTCCGGAGAGCAGCCTGGACGTGCATTTCGGAAAGGGAACTGGCTCCTTGCACGTCAGCGGGCTCGACGTAGAGGACTACCACGACATCGTCAATGCCTTGCTAGATGGACCTTCCGTAGAGGCTACGGTATCCTTCGACATCCACTGGTTGGGCGCAACCGACCGATTTGAGTTGCGGGATGCGGCCAACCGTTTTGCTGGGCAGTACGTGCATACCCCAGCGACCATTGCCTGGGCGGCGACCGAAAGCGGTATCCAGTTCGTCTCCGACCCGGCCGACACTTCGGTCAATGAATTGTCCCTGATCGGTCACGAGCACAATGGGGTCTTCTTTACCGGCGAGTGAACTCGAACTAAGAACCCGATCCACTATTTCAAAAAGGGCCGGAGCCAATCCGGCCCTTTTTTTGTTTTCTGGACTACGGACGGTCGTGCAAAACGTCCCGTTTACGCTAGTAGTTGTGGAGCAATGCCGAATCGAGCCATTGAATTGCAATGCAGCTCAGGCCGACCATGCCGCGAGAGCCCAAGCCAAACCACCAGTGCGAGACAATTGCTGGCGCGAGCATCCAGATGCTGTGCATCGAGATTTACTAGCGCGAGTGATCGCGAGCACCGTGATCTCGGCACAATTTTGCAACTCTGCGATGAGGTGTTGGTGCCATTGAGGTTTTTTAGCCGTGACGGACTAACAAAGTTAAAGAGTTCCCCGTTTTCGCCGGTGGCCGCCGGAGAGTTGAACGTTCTCGGGCAAGGTCCCAGGTAAAGGGGCGAATGGTGAAATATGGAAACAATGAAGAAATCGACGAACCGTGGCCTTCTCGTTTCGAATGGGTGGATTCAGGCTGTCGCCATCGTTGTGGTTTTTGGCTTTTTCGTCTTGGGTCTCCTCGCTTACCGCACATACAAGGATGAACCACCGATTCCCGCGAGAACTGTGGGAGAGACTGGCGAGGTACTGTTTACCCACCAGGACGTTGTTGACGGTCAGGGCGTGTTTCTCCGCAACGGTCTCATGGAGTATGGCTCGATATTCGGACACGGAGCCTATCTCGGTCCGGATTTCACGGCTGATTATCTCCACCGAGCGGCGCTCCTGGTCATCGATGAATACGGAGGTCCGTCATCGGACCAGGCAAGAGCCCGGACCATAACCGATTTCACGTCGAATCGGTATGACGCTGAAACCGACACACTGACTCTCAGCACTGCGCAAGCGGAAGCCTTCGGTAAACTCAAAATCTACTACCACGACTTCTTTGCCGACCCAACCTCAAAATACGGGTTGAGACCGGAGGCGATCACCGACCCGCAACAGACGCGACAGTTGACGGCTTTCTTCTGCTGGACAGCCTGGGCCGCTTCCGCCCGCCGTCCAGCACTGGCCTACTCCTATACCAACAACTGGCCTCCTGAACCGCTGGTGGACAACCATCCCACAGCGGACACGGTGATTTGGAGCGTGCTGTCATTGATCGCGCTGCTGGGTGGAATTGGGATTCTGCTTGCTGCGTTCGGCCGCTGGAACTTTCTGGGGTGGCATGGAAGCGAACAGCAGGCGATTTCTTTCCGCCCTCCAAATGAGGTTGTGCTTACTCCTTCGCAGCGGGCCTGTTCGTGGTTTTTTCTGGTTATGGCGTTACTTTTTCTCTTGCAAGCATTGCTTGGCGGAGCCACTCAGCATTATCGTGCAGACCTCTCAAGCTTCTTCGGCATTGATCTCGCCCGCCTGCTGCCCTTCAACATTGCCCGCACCTGGCATCTTCAGCTGGCGATTTTCTGGGTCTCGACATCCTTTCTGGCCGCGGGAATCTTTCTGACTCCGATGATTGTTGGTCGCGAGCCACGGAGACAAAATTGGCTGGCGTACGGCTTACTCGTAGCGCTCGCAATTGTTGTATTTGGCAGCATGATGGGCGAATATGCGGGGATTAAGGGGTGGATTCAGCAGGGGTGGGAGTGGTTTGGAAATCAGGGTTTCGAGTATCTCGACCTCGGACGATTCTGGCAGATTCTCCTGATCGTAGGCCTTTTCTTTTGGACGGTCATTCTTTTCCGTGGATTGCGTGGGCGACTGGTCGCGGACCACATGGGCAACATGCCGTGGTTGTTCTTCTTTTCGGCCCTTTCGATCCCAGCCTTTTACGCGGTTGGGTTGTTGGCGCGTCCCGCTTCTCATTTCACGACAACCGATTTCTGGCGGTTCTGGGTGGTGCACCTGTGGGTCGAGGATTTTCTTGAGTTGTTTACCACCATCATGGTCGCCTATATCTTCGTGCTGCTCGGTGTGGTGAAAGAAAGGGTGGCCCTGACCGTGATTTACCTCGATATCGTGCTTTACTCAGCCGGCGGGGTAATTGGCAGCATGCATCATGTGTATTTTTCTGGCGAACCATCCGTTCATATGGCACTCGGTGCATTTTTCTCTGCGGCCGAAGTAATCCCTCTCACATTTCTCACCGTCGAAGCTTGGGGTTTTCTGCAGCTCGGCGCTCATAAAGAAGGGTCCTCGCGCACGCCGTTCCCTCATTTCTGGGCGGTCATGTTTCTTGCCTCGGTTGGCTTTTGGAATTTTCTCGGCGCTGGTATTTTCGGGTTTTTGATCAATCTTCCCATCGTTTCGTACTACGAAATCGGAACCGCCTTAACCGCCAATCACGGACACGCCGCCATGATGGGTGTGTATGGCATGCTGGCCGTTGGATTGGCCCTGTTCTGCCTGCGTTACATGGTTCCAGAGGATCGGTGGTCGGACCGAGCGGCCAAGATCAGCTTTTGGTCGCTAAACCTCGGCCTGGCTTGGATGGTGTTCGCAACTTTGTTTCCGTTGGGAATCCTTCAACTTTATCACTCTGTCAATTCGGGTTATTTCGATGCACGCTCGCTAAAATTCTTGACCAATAGAAGCAACGCCTTACTTGAGTGGGTGCGATTTCCTGGTGACGCGCTCTTCATAGTCGGGGGAGTGTTACCGATCTTGTATTTGTCCTGGCTCGCTGTCCGCCACATGGCTCCTCGACTCACTCGGGATCAACCAGATGAAATCCTTTTCACAGAAGTTGTCGGACCTCAAGAATCACAATGAGCAGCATCCACACTGAAGTGCTGTTGGCTTCCGGATATGCACTTTTCCTGGTTATGGTGGCGATTTGCCTCGAAAAGCTAGGACGGCATTCGCAACAAAGATCTCGTCAGTACCAAACCGCAGGATTCACTTATCATCAGCACCTCAATGTATGGGAGTGTCCGGCTGGTCAGTATCTCAAGCTCTGGGCCTTCGATTCTCAACGGCGTGTCGCACAATATCGGGCGGAAGCGAAATCCTGTAACGCCTGTGTGCTGAAGAAGAACTGCACTGATTCCCAGGAAGGCCGGAAGCTGGAGCACCATCCCGACTCCTGGTTGCAATCGGAGGTGCGGCGTTTTCATCGTGGAATTTCGCTGGCTTTGCTTTTCCTAGCGGGGCTGATTCTTTCGCTAGAAATCATTTTCCAGAGTGCCACGCCCGATTTGATGGTGCTCCTTGGTACCATGGTGCCCGTCGCCATCGCGACGACACGGTTAGGAATTGGAAATGGTAGATTCCTGCGCGGCTAGAAGGCGCGAATTGACACTTATAAGGCTCGAAATAGAGTCCAGGACCGGCCTTGATGCATTTTCTCTGCCCGATTCCGTGGCCGTGGGCATCAAGCAGCAATAGCCCTTTGTGCACTCCGTTCGTGGGGGACGTCGCTATGCAGAGCATCGCTGCGAACTTCAGTCATCCGCGCCAGCACAAGAGCCGCTAAGGCAATTTCTAGATCTCGCACTGCGACATCAAATGAAATCGCTCCTCGAGAGTGCGGATGGAAGCATGGCGACAGTGGCCACTCGGCGGGAGAGCAACGATGTTCCACGAACCGCACAAATCGACTTGACTCCGACCGGCCTTCTCATGGAAGGCGTTTACACTCAGAACCGGGTCACTGGTGAAATTGTGATGTCATGTAAACGAGGAACGGCTGATACTTTGACCGCCCGGCTTGCCGGTTGTGACTCCGCCCTCACGGTGTGATTAAATTCTGCACAGATGAAACCACTCGCACTCTCTCCGGAACACTTCGGCGCTTTAGCTGCGGATATGGTTGCTCTTTCTGTCGAATATTTATCAACTCTGGATGCACGTCCCGTATTTCCAAGAACAAGTGGGGCAGAAACGGAGCGGCTTTTCGCGGCGGAAGCGCCGGAGCACGGCATGGGCGACCAGGCTTTCGACGCCCTTCGTGAGGTCATCGCACACTCTCGCGCCCAGAATGGTCGCTTTTTTGGCTACGTACAAGGGCCGGGAGAGCCCATCGCAGCGCTGGGCGACCTTGTGGCATCGATTCTGACCCAGAATATTACCGCCTGGCGTTCGTCGCCCGCAGGGGTCACTATTGAGCGCACGGTGGTTCGCTGGCTGGCAGAAGCGGTCGGCTGCCATGACTTCTCTGGGACCCGCGCGCGCAACACACCGCCACCTTACTCGCCAACGGCAAAGTGCTATTGGTGGGAAGTGTCAGCGAAACCGACAGCGCAGAACTCTTCGAGCCGGCCTCTGGATTTTTTAGCACCACCGGGTCACTGATCCAGGCTCGTGCCCACCACACGGCGACTCTTCTGCCGAACGGCAAGGTTCTGGTGTTGGGCGGCACACAGATCAGCGCCAGTTGGCGGCGGCGCTGCAGCCGCGCCCGTTTCCCTTGACAGCGCGGAAGTCTACGATCCCGCTAACAGCCTATTCAAGACAGCAGGAAAGCTTCTAATCGCGCGTGATACCCACTCAGCCATTTTGCTTTCGAATGGAACTGTCCTCGTAGCTGGAGGGTTTTCACACGGTTTCGATGGCGATGCCGATCCAGAGTGGTTCACGATGGTTGCCGCTGAATTGTTCGATCCGGCCACTTCGATTTCGACAACCGTCGCGAGTCTCGAGGCAGACCGAGCAGAGCATGTCGCTACGATGTTGAGTAATGGGCGAGTCCTGATCACGGGGGGAATCCACGGCTTTCAAGAACTCTGCTGTCGTCCTAAACCGTTTGCTGTCACTTTGGCCACCTCTGAACTCTATAAGTGAGTGGGCGCTGCGTACGATTCCATGAATTCGTGGCCACCACGTAGGGTTACCGATAGGCCGCCACCAAGACTGACCACGAGCATTCGGTGAGCATCTCTTGCCACGACAGCAGTGCGCGGCAGGCTCTGTGGTTGGGGAATGGGCGGACGATGTCAAGTTCTCTTGGGCCCCTTCGGGTGAGGCAATCTACTTTGAGCGTACCTTTCGAGGGGTGAGAAACATCTGGCGGATGACCGTCGATCCGGGTTTGTGGCGCAAGCCAGGTACGCTCGCCGTCAGAATCTCCCGCCCTGATTTGACACCGATTTCTAATTGGAGCAGCGCGGAAAAGGTCAACGTCGCTTAGCCGCGCGTGACCAATCCAGCCAGACACCCATCACTCGGCAAGTCAGGGCCGCGTGAGATGAAAGTGGAAGCGGAAATGGTAGTCCCCCTGGTTCCCGTCGCTCGCCGACTTTCCGTGGCCAGTGATGGGCGGGCCTACCAGGCGGCCAATAGCCTCGCCCGGAACCGGGTTGCCGTTAACGTCAGTGCCCGGTATGGGATCGACAAACCAATCGTTGCAGCCATCGGAAGCGGACACATTGCAGATCACCCGGGCAAAAGTGGTTTCCGGTTCCCAATTCGGTCCCATGTAGATCCGGAATTCGTCGCCGTTGGAATCGAAGAAGTGCACGATCGGGGGCATCGAAAAGTTTGGCCGACAGACATAAAAAGCATTGTGTAGCCAAGCTGCGTGCATTTGTCTTCTATGTGAGCGGTTACATTCTTGATGGTGAAGGGTGGATGCGGAGTGGCTGTGCCACCACTCGCCACCGGAATGGCATTGGCAAAACTGATGCTGACCAGACGGGTCGTCGAGTTTAGCGTGCCAAACTGCCAGTCACCCCATACGATGCCGTTATAGCCGTTGGTCGTCAGAAAGCTGGTCACGCCCGCGACGCCGTCCGAATATGAACCAGCCCCGTCACTCTGGATGTCGGTAGGCAGCCCAGATGAATCGGCACCGTTGAGAGTTGTGGTGATAGGCAGATTGCTCTGCCTCGGCGCGCCCTTTGCGAACGAAATCGCGGCTAAGAAAATCAGCAGGGAGTTTCGTAGTTTCATTGTCCGCCCCCTCTAAGTCTTTATCGTGAGACGTTGTCTCAACGCACCCACGGCATTGGCACTCCTGTTTACCGTACTTATGGAAGTGCAGTATTCACGCTTACTGTTTCGCCAGAAACCCATGAGCCGATCCATCGGGTGCGAAATATTTGCCCACAATCTGACCGGCCGAGTTGATGCCGTACGCTCCGGTTCCCGTCGACCCGGGAAAATCGAAGCTAGTGAACGTCGCTCCGACCATGAGGAATGCGTGCCATACATCGTCGGCACCGATGTAGACCCCAACGATTTGCCCAAGAGCATTGATCTCATCCGCTTGCGTCAGAATGGTTCCCGGAACAGGGGCATCCAAGCTGAAGCATTCAGCTGTCTTCGGGCAAGCGAAGCCATGCTCGATGGGTGAATTAACGTCGGAGAGCCAAACGCCGACAAGATCACCGCGGGTATTGATACCAAATATGGCGGTGACCCCGGTAGGCCCGGCGCCGGGAAAGTCGAATTTGTAAAGGCACCATCCTTCCAAGTGAAACCGTGATTGGCGAGCAAATTACCGTCAGCGTCGAGGAGGTCCCAGTATCCGACAACCAGGCCGGAGTCATTGATCTCCTAAAGCGAAGGTCTCGCTCGCGCCTGGGAAATCCAGCGTGGTCAATACTCCACCACTGAGCAGGAACCCGTGTGCGAATCCGTTGTCATCGACCATTTGCCCAGTTATGTCCCCGCGATCGTTAATGTTGGTTGCTTCGCTATATATCGTGCCCAGGATGGTCGTAGGCGCAAGCGGAATGAATGCCCCTTTCTTGATCAGCATGGCATGACGGGGGGGTGAGATGTTGTACGCACCAACGATGTCGCCATGATCGTTTATTCCGCGAGCGGTGGTTAGTCCTCCTCCGGGAAAATCAATGGACGTGAATTTGAACTGAGCATTAGCCGAAGCAACAAGGGCGAGCAGAGCAAGGGCAAGCAGTGTAGGCCGCTTTATGTGACCTCCGGAAATCGCGTAGGCTTGTTTCACCAGAACTCCGAGCCCAATCTACTGAACAGGATTGGTCCGCCGGGAGAGAACGTGCCATTCTGGTTCACGCTCGTCAAGCTAAGGGGTGCTAATTTTCAGGCTAAGGTCTAAGTTGCTGATTCTCGGAATCTTGCGATCAACCGGAGAATGGGTAGTCTGCCATTCGAAACAGGTGTATGCTTTTGGCCCCAGTGCGCACTAGATCAGCACGGCCTGCAATCTCGCGCTACCGCTTCGGTACTTATGAAGTCGATGCGGCCCGAAATGAACTGCGCAAGTCTGGCATTCGGGTAAAGCTGGAACGCAAGCCGTTGCAACTGCTCATCGACTTACTGGACCGTGCCGGAGAAGTAGTCACGCGCAACGATCTGCAGCATTCATTGTGGGATGACGGGGTTTTCGTCGACTTCGAAAAGGGCCTGACCGTCGCTGTAACGAAGCTAAGGGCAGCCCTCAATGATTCATCCGAGAATCCGACATACATCGAAACCGTAGCCGGTGAGGGCTACCGTTTTATCGCGAAAGTGGAGCAAGAACCCCTCTCGAGCTCGCTGATGTCTCTTGCCGGGGATAGCAGGGAGAGCGCCGTGCTCCCGCCCACCCCTGTCGCTTACCAAGTGCAGGTCCCCGCATTCAAATCCAGGGAGTCTGTGCTGTGGAAACGCAAGGCGCAATCTGCTGCCGCGATCTTGGTCTGTGTTGCCATGCTGGTTATGGGAGGCGCGACGCTGGCCCGGCGAAGGATGGCGCACCTACAAGCCGTGCAGACTGCGAAGATCATGCTCGTGGTTTTGCCTTTCGAAAACCTGAGCAACGATCCCAATCAGGAGTACTTCAGCGACGGAATGACGGAGGAATTGAGTGCGCAGCTGGGGAATCAAGACCCCCATCGGCTGGGTGTCATCGGACGCACTTCCGCCATGACGTACAAGCACTCCAACCGGTCTATTCGCGACATTGGAAGAGATCTTGCCGTGGACTATGTTTTGGAAGGTAGTGTTCGTCGCGACGGCAGCCAGGTTCGTATAACCGCGCAACTGGTTCAGGTGTCCGACCAGGCGCACGTCTGGGCCCACAACTACGATGAGGACATGCGTGACCTGCTGCGACTGGAAAGCGATCTGGCCGGGGAGATCGCACGGCAGGTTGGGGTTTCCATCGCAATCGGCCAAGCCAAAAAATCCTTGCAACCTCACATCCCCAGTCCGGAGGCTCATGAAGCCTACCTGCTCGGCCGCTACAATTGGAACAAGCGCACCACGGCGGGTTGGAAAATCGGCGAAGAGTATTTTCGGCGCGCGATTAAGCAGGACCCTCAGTATGCCGCGCCTTACGCGGGGCTGGCTGAATGCCGTATTCCGATACGCGAAGCCCGGGCCGCCGCTTTGAAGGCCATCGCTCTGGATCCGACCTCAGGGGAAGCACACACCGCGCTGGGTTTTGTCCAGTTGTTTCGATTCCTCGACCCGGCGGCGGCCGAACCGGCCCTCAGGCAGGCCATCGAGTTAGCCCCGAACTACGCTCAGGCCCACTACTGGTACGGCGGGTATCTGGCAATGGTCGGCCATCTTTACGACGCCATCAACGAAGGTAGGCAGGCGATATTGCTTGATCCGCTTTCACCGCTATTTCGGTCCGGTCTGGCAGGCTACCTTTCCGAAGCGGGACAGGTTGATGAAGCGGTGAAGCAATTACAGGCGGTATTTGAGATGGATCCGCAGTTTGCGGTAGCACATGAAAACCTGGGTGTAATCTTTGCTCGTGAGGGGAAATACAAGGAAGCCATCGAGGAGTTTCGGACCAAAGCCAGATCTCCCGATCGCCGGTACGCTTGCTGTCCTGCATTCGCGCTGCTTTTGATTGGTTCGAGGCTTTCTTTTCCCCGCTCAGCACCAGGTCCCACTTGTTTACCACAATAATTACGGACTTGCCGCTCTCATGTGCATACCCCGCGATGGTCGCGTCAAGCTGGCTTACGCCTTCGGTTGCGTCGATCACCATCAACGCGATGTCGGCGTCTTCCAGATGCTTGCGCGCCATCACCACGGAGAGTTTTTCCGCCATCAGGTAGGTCTTCCCTTTTCGCCGGATGCCTGCGGTATCGATAAACCGGAAACGACGTCCGTCGCGCTCGACCAGTTCGTCCACTGCATCGCGGGTGGTGCCGGGGATTGGGGAAACAATCGCTCGATCGGTAGCCGTCAGCCGGTTCAGCAAAGTCGACTTTCCCACGTTTGGATGTCCGATGATGGCGACCTTTATTTCCCTATCTGAGGCCGGCGCTTCCTCCGGCTCATTAGCCTCAGGTGTTTCCTCGGAGGCATCGGCCGCCTCCGCAGGAACGGCAGCAAAGATGGCATCTACCAAGTCGTCGAGCCCGTTTCCGTTTTCCGCCGAAATAGGGAAAACGTTGCGAATTCCCAAGCGGTGAAATTCTCCGCTCAACGCTCCCTGCTTCTCCGTGTCGATTTTGTTGATGGCCAAGAACAGCGCCTTACCGCTCCTGATCAACAGGCGGGCTAACTCGAGATCGGGGGCAGCAAGCTCGGTGCGTCCATCTACGACCATCACCATGGCGGCGGCTTGGTCCAGCGCCACTTTCGCCTGGCGGAAAATCTCTGCGGGAATGAAATCAGCATCGTCCGGAATTATTCCACCCGTGTCGACCAGACGCAGCGGACGCCCTCGCCACTCGCCCTCGCCGTAGAGCCGATCACGGGTAATGCCCGGCTCATCGCCGACAATCGCCCGCCGCGACCCCGTCAACCGATTGAATAGCGTGGACTTCCCGACGTTGGGGCGTCCAACGATGGCGATGGTGATGGGCTTTACCGCGATCTGCGTGGATGAGGTCATTGGGGGCGGCACTGGCGACTGGGTACTCGAATCTCGCAACTGTATTATAGAGACTTCGTCATAGAAACATCCGTGGCTTCCACCTCCCAACCCGTCGTTCCGGTCCGCAAACAGGAGGTTTCGCTGTACCAGTTTTTCGGGCCCGGAGGCGTGCTGTCGCGAACCCATCCGGCCTACGAATTCCGCCGCGGACAGTTGCAGATGGCCCAGGCGGTCGAGGAGGCACTGGAACAACGGCGGCATTTAATCCTCGAGGCTGGGACTGGAACCGGCAAGACGTTGGCTTATCTTCTGCCGGTAATCCGGTCGGGCAAGAGGGTCATCATCTCGACCGGCACCAAGAACTTGCAGGAACAGCTTTTTTACAAGGACATCCCCTTCTTGGAACAGGCCCTCTTCCCTGACGGTCAGGGGAAGCTCAATGTCTGCTACATGAAAGGCCGCAATAACTACCTGTGCCGGAAAAAACTTTTTGACCTGACCGATCAGCCGGTGCTGAGTGGTTTGCAGGAAATCGAGCAGTACCGGGCCATCTCCGCCTGGGAAAAGAATACGCAAAACGGCGATCGCGCCGAACTGGCGGAGCTTCCCGAGGCCAGCGCTCTATGGCACAAACTGGACGCCCGCGCGGATACCTGCACCGGGCAAAAGTGCAGTGAGTACGATCGCTGTTTTATCACCGAGATGCGTCGGCGGGCGGCTGAAAGCGACATTATCATCGTCAATCACCATTTGTTTTTCGCCGATCTCGGCATCAAGCAACAGGCGGAATACGCGCCCGATGCTGGCATTCTGCCCGACGTCGGATGCGTGGTCTTCGACGAAGCCCACGAACTCGAAGATGTTGCCGGAAGTTACTTCGGGGTAGCGGTCAGCAATCTTCGTTTCGAAGATTTATGCCGCGACGTGGAAATCTCTTTGCAGCGCAATCACATGCTCTCGCCCGCATTGGCGGGGGCGGTGAAGAGCCTGCGCGAGCGCTCAGGATTCTTCTTCGCCTTGCTGCCACCTGGCGACGGCCGCTTCGCCTTCGAAAACCGTCGTGAATTCCTGGAGGAAAACGGCGAGGAGTTCATGGCGCTGCAACAGGCCCTTACCCGCCTGAATGCCGAAGTTTCGGGCATCCCCTCGAAGCCCGAAGAGGTCTACAACTTCGCCCGGCGAGCGGAAGAACTTCAAGTTCAACTTGGCTTTCTGCTGGAGTCGGAAGACCGTAACACCGTGTTCTGGATCGAGCGCCGCCGCGGTGCACAAGGCCGACAGAAGGCAAACACCTTCCTGCAAGCTACCCCGATCGACGTTGGCCCGATCCTCAAGCCTGCACTTTTCGAAAAGCTGGAGTGCGCGGTTTTGACCTCGGCAACGTTAGCGGTCGGTGGGGGCTTCGAATACATGCGGGGAAGGCTTGGCCTCGAATACTCCCGCGAACTCGTGCTGCCCTCGCATTTTGACTATCAAAGTCAAGCCTTGTTCTATGTGCCTCCAGATTTACCCGATCCGCGGACTCCGCAATTTTGCGCCAAAGCCGCGGAACGTATCCGGCGCATTCTGGAAACTACAGGTGGCCGGGCATTCGTGCTTTTCACCAGCTACGCGCAGATGAATGACGTTTATCAGCGGTTGTTAGGCGAACTGGAATATCCCATGTTATTGCAAGGGGACGCTCCCAAGACTGCTCTACTTCAGGAATTCCGCCTGACCCCGAAAGCCGTGCTATTTGCCACTTCTTCATTCTGGCAAGGGGTTGACGTGCAGGGGGAACAGCTAAGCTGCGTCATCATCGACCGCCTGCCCTTTGCCGTACCCAGCGACCCGGTGGTGGCGGCGCGAGTTAAGGCAATCGATGCCGATGGGGGCAATGCCTTCTTCCAATATCAGGTCCCGGCTGCGGTCATCACGTTAAAACAGGGCTTCGGGCGTCTGATCCGCTCTCTCCACGACCGCGGCGTGCTGGTGCTTCTCGACAACCGCATTTTGAAAAAGCAGTATGGCAAGGTTTTCGTGGATAGTCTGCCGCCATATCGCCGGACCACCGACATCAAGGTCGTGGAAGAATTCTTCGGCGGCCACGGCCTGACCGAGTGAGGCAAAGCGCGCATGGAACGCGGTAAAATAGAACCATCAACTCACGTCGGCCCCGGCGGGCGCTTTCGCGGAAGGAACTCATGTTTGAGGTTACGGTAGAAGATACCTTCGCCGCAGGGCACTACCTGCGCAATTACAAGGGCAAGTGCGAGAATCCGCACGGACACAACTACAAGGTGCGGGTGACGCTGGCAGGGAAAGAATTGGATAAGGCCGGTTTGCTCCTTGATTTCAAGGACTTACGCGAGGTAATGCGGCATGTCACTGACCGCCTCGACCACCAGATGATCAACGATCTGGAGCCGTTTAAGGTGACCAATCCTTCGGCGGAGAACCTGGCCAAGTATTTCTTCGACGAATCCAACACTCGCTTGCAGGCCGTGACGAACGGGCGCGTGCATATTCGCAGCGTAACTGTCTACGAGACTGACAGCACCACTGCAACGTACTTCGAATAACTGACCTAATTCGTATGCAGATCACCGAGATTTACAAGTCGGTCCAGGGTGAATCCACCTACGCTGGCGTGCCGTGCGTATTTGTGCGGTTGACGGGATGCAATCTGCGCTGCTCATGGTGTGACAGCGAATACTCGTTTTACGGCGGAAAGAAGATATCGGAAGAGGAAGTCTTCGCGGAGGTTCAGAGGCTCTCGCCCCACGGGGGCTACGTCGAGATCACGGGGGGAGAACCCATGTTGCAGGAGCGTGAGGTCGTCCCCCTGATGCAACGCTTGCTGGATGCGGGGTATAACGTGCTGCTGGAAACCAGCGGCGAACGGCGGTTGGATACAGTGCCCAAGGGCGTTGTGAAGATTGTCGACGTGAAGTGCCCGCACTCGGGGGAGCCTGACACGTTCCGCATCGACAACCTGGAAACTCTAACTCCCCGTGATGAAGTCAAGTTCGTTATCAGCGATCGCCTCGACTTCGATTTCGCCCGCGACTTCACTTTGCGCCACGATCTTGCTCGGCGGGTAAACGCGATACTATTTTCTCCGGCATTCGCCAAAGATGCCGCGGGTTGGCGCGATGCTCGCCACTGCTTGATGGATCCTGAGCAACTGGTGGACTGGATGCTCGCGGACAACATTCCTGCCCGGTTGGGGTTACAAATACATAAGTTCATATGGGACCCGGCCATGAAAGGGGTTTAAATGTCGCGGTCGCGAAAAACCCGGGCCGTGGTCCTGCTCAGCGGGGGCATGGACTCCGCCGTCTGCGCCGCACTGGCTACCCGCGACTTTGAGACTGCAGCTTTGCACATCAGTTACGGACAGCGGACTCAAGACCGTGAGCAGCAGTCTTTTCTGGGGATTTGTGAAGTGTTGAGGATCCGCGAACGGCTGATCGTTCGCAACGAGGCCCTGCGCGCCATTGGAGGCTCGGCGTTAACCGACCCCAACATCGCCGTGCCCCAGAGCCATACCCTGGGTCAGGACATTCCCATGACCTATGTCCCCTTCCGCAATGCTCATTTTTTGTCCGTCGCAGTAAGCTGGGCTGAGGTTATCGGGGCTGAAAGGATTTTCATTGGGGCAGTTGAGCAGGATAGTTCCGGATATCCTGACTGTCGTCCGGCTTACTATGAAGCGTTCAACCAGGTCATCAAAGAGGGCACAAAGGAAGGTAAAATAGAGATTGTCACGCCATTGATACACCTACGGAAGGCGGAGATCATACGCCTCGGCCTTGAACTCGGCGCGCCCTTCCGGTTAACTTGGTCGTGCTATAGCCGCGAGGATCAGGCTTGTGGCGCATGTGACAGTTGCGTGTTGCGGCTGCGGGCGTTTCGCGAGGCAGGGGCCCAGGATCCAATTGCTTACGCTAAGGCGGCAGCCGTGCAATAACGATTTTCAATTTTCTATTGCCGACTATGCGGTCGGCGCTTGAAAGCTGAAAATCGCATCTTAAGTTTGTGCCGGGAGGCCACGATGAAGAGAATTTTAACGATACTCGCTTTGGCAGGCGCTATGGTGAGTCTGAGTTTGCCCGCCGCCATCGCGCAGAATTTCGGATCGGTGAAGGGTGTAGCGAAAGATATGGAAGGCAAACCGATTGTCGGCGCGACGGTCGAGTTTGCAAACAGCGACACTGGCCGAAAATACGACCTGAAGACAAACAACAAGGGGGAATATTTCTCTCTGGGTCTCGAGCCTGGAAAATACAAAGTTACGCTTAACCAGGACGGCAAGGTGCTTGATTCAGTTACCAATTTCCCTGTCCAGCTTGGTGACAACACCGTCGATTTCGACCTCAAGAAATCGCAAAACGAAGCTGCCCAGCAAAAGGGAATCAGTCCTGAGCAGTTGAAGAAAATGCAGGAGCAACAGGCCAATGCTGCCAAAGAACAAACAACGGTGAAGAGTCTGAACGAAAAGCTGGCCGCCGCCACCACCAGCGAACAGGCGGGCGATTTCGATGCTGCCATCGCGACGCTCACCGAGGCCACCCAGATCGACGCAACCCGCGACCTGCTCTGGTTCAAGCTCGGCGATGCCTACCGCCTGTCGCTTGCCAAGGTTACCGACAACGACGATAAGGCCAAGCGGTTGAACGCCTCCATCACCAACATCGAAAAAGCTGTCGACATGAAGAAGAAGGCGATCGATGCCGGTGAGGACAAGAGTCCCGAAGCCCCCAAGCAGCTTGCTGCCTACTACAACAACCTCGGCGATTCCTACGCCAAGGCCGGAAACACCGAGGGCGCGGTGAAGTCGTACAATCAGGCTGCGCAGCTCAATCCGCCGGCTGCCGGACAGTACTATTTCAATCTCGGCGCCACCATGACCAATGCCAACAAGGCGAACGATCCCACTATGCGGAAAGCTGCGGTGGAAGCGTTCGATAAGGCTATTGCCGCCGACCCAACCAAAGCCGATTCTTACTATTGGAAGGGCTCAAACCTGATAGGGATGGCGACGTTGAAGGACGACAAGATGATCGCCCCCGATGGAACTGCCGAGGCATTCCAGAAGTATTTGGAACTTAGTCCGACCGGTCCGCATGCCGAAGAAGCGAAAGCCATGCTCGCAGGGATCGGCGCAGCGGTTGAAACCAGTTACGGCGCGAAGAAAAAGCCTGCCAAAAAGTAGTTCCGAATCGATCAGTTAAGAAAGGGTGGCCCTCGTGGCTGCCCTTTTTTGTTGTTACGAAGGTCTATGTCCATGACGTTCTTCGTAGGATGGCCGCACTTTCTTCGCTAAATTTGTAGCAGGCACAGCCGCCGTTTTACTTCCCCGCGTCGAGACTTACCGAGACATCATGGCAGCTCCTGGCAATGCTCCAATTTCGCTGACGCTCGATACCGAATTCGGGGCGGGCACGCTCACCACTGACGCTCTGCTTACGGCGATGCTGAACAGGCGTCCTGACATCAGCGAAATCATTTTTTCGCCAGGCCGTTCTCCACAGGTTGAGATTCACGGCCAGCTCATTCCCGTGCAGGGCGCCCGTCTGCAGTCTCTTACTGCGGATGAAACTCGACGTATCGCCTCGGACCTGATCGGCAGCAACAAGCAAGCCGTCAATATGCTGCGCGAACAGGGCTTCTGCGATGTATCTTACGGAATCGCCGGCGTGGCCCGCTTCCGCGCAAATATTTTTATTCAACGTGGCAGTTGTGCTGTCGTCATGCGCGTAATTCCCAGCAACATCCCGGATATGAAGTCACTTGGACTTCCCACCCACCTGGCCGCGATCGGAAGCTTACGCGAGGGGATTGTACTGGTCACCGGACCTCGAGCCTCCGGAAAGTCTTCCACCTTGGCAGCCCTGCTTGACCAAATCAACACGCAGCAGAACTGCCACATCATCACCATCGAAGATCCAATTGAGTTTCTGCACAACCACAAGCGGGCCACGATTCACCAGCGGGAGTTGCATAGCGACACTCCAAGTTTCATCCTCGCGTTGCGGGCAGCCTTACGGCAGGCTCCGCGCGTCATTCTGCTCAGTGAAATTCGTGATCAGGAAATACTCGAACTTATGCTCGAAGCCGCGGAGAGCGGCCACCTAGTCCTTTCCAGTCTAAGCACTGTCGATGCGGTTAAGACCATCGAACGCTTCGTGAGCATGTTTGAAACGGATGACCACGTTTCGGTTCGAGCGCGCCTCGCCAAAACCCTCCGCTATGTGGTCTCGCAACGCCTGATCCCGCGCAAGGACGGCAACGGCCGGGTCGTCGCGGTAGAAGTCCTGAATGTTGATCCTCAAATTCGCTCCTGCATGGAACAGGAGAATCACCCCAGCGCCAGCCTGTCCCGCGAAATGAAACGGAGTTCGGGCAACGGAACCCAGCACTTCGACGCCGCCATAAAGCAACTGGTTCGGGCTGGCGTGGTGGATGTTGAAACTGCCATCAATCATGCCAGCGAGCCCTTCGAATTGCGGCAATCGCTGGCTGAAGCCTTTCCCCAAATTTAAGTTACCTCTGGTTACCTTCAGGGGAGAACTTGCGAGTCATGGCAACTGGCGCTCGTTCCAGTCGACTCCTGTTGATACCTCCCGATGCCGCACACAGAGCCAACTTCGATGAAACTCCGACAAACCGTTTTTGCCCTGGCTTTCGGAGTCTTGCTTGCCATTTCCTTAATAGGATGTGGCGGGGCTGCGGGGATGTCGTCCGGTAGTCCGGGAAATGATGGCGGGACCGGCGGCTCTCCTGCACCGGGAACGGGTGGAGGCAATTCGTCTACCTGGGCTCCAGCGCTGAAGTCCTCCTGGCAGTGGCCGCTTTCGACCTTGCCCGGGGTTGGCGGTCTGCTGAACGTACAGATGTATGACGTGGATGGGTTTAACGCGGATGCGAATTTGGTTTCCGCGATGCACTCCGCTAACATTCATGCTGTGTGCTATGTGAGCTTTGGCACCTTTGAAGATTGGCGGCCCGACGCGAGTTCCTTCTCGTCCTCGGCGAAAGGTCTCGGGGTAGTCGGCTGGCCGGGAGAGAACTGGCTTGACGTCCGCCAAATCAGTACTCTCAGCCCAGTAATGAAAGCCCGCCTCCAGATGTGCAAAGACAAGGGCTTTGACGCAGTCGAACCAGACAACGTAGATGGCTACACCAACGTCACCGGATTCCCGCTGACTGCTTCCGACCAGCTTGCTTACAATCGATGGATCGCGACTACTGCACATTCGATGGGAATGTCAGTCGCATTGAAAAACGATTTGGATCAGGTAACCGATCTAGTTTCAGACTTCGCGCTGGATGAACAGTGCTTCGAGTTTGGCGAGTGCGACAAGCTCACTCCTTTTATAGGTGCCAATAAAGCCGTATTCGAGGTGGAGTACACACTATCCACATCCGCGTTCTGCTCTCAGGCAAACGCCATGAACTTCAATTCGCTGAAGAAAGATTTGGACCTCACTGCGACCGTGACCGCCTGCCGCTAAAGCCTGCGGTTAATGTGTAAAGACGTAGCACAGCTACTCTCTACCCAAAACCATAAGCTGCCATACTTGCCGCCCTTGGAGTAAATTCAAAGGAATGGCAGCCAATTCCACCGGACCGATATCCTTTGAAGAAGCCCGCCATATTGTGGAAGAGGACGCCTCTCATCTGGGAGCAAACGATACAGAGGAAGTCGATCTGCTCGACTCCCCAGGACGGGTTATAGCGGAATCCATTGCCGCTGATCGTCCCTTTCCGCCCTTCCTTCGGGCTGCACGAGATGGCTATGCTGTCCGCGCCGCAGATTTAGCCCATGTTCCGGCCAAGCTTCGAGTGATTGGAGAAATAAAAGCGGGAGCAGACTCTGACCTTCAGGTAGGCCCTGGGCAAGCCGTCTCTATCATGACCGGAGCAGCCGCGCCTCCCGGCGCTGATGCGGTTGTGATGGTGGAATACACGACTCTTCGTGGACAGGAAGTCGAGGTTCATCAGACCATCGAGCCAGGAGTAAACATCGTACCAATAGGATCGGAAGCCGCGCTTGGCGAACAACTGTTAGACCCCGGCATGCGCATCGATCCCGCCGCCATTGCGGTTGCGGCTTCAACCGGCAAGTCAAGGCTCAGAGTATTCAAGAAGCCCCGTGTTGGCATTCTCGCCACCGGGGACGAGATCGTTTTCATTGCCGCTCGGCCCCGCAGGTATCAGATTCGCAACTCCAACTCCTACTCGTTGGCCGCACAAATTTCCGCTGCGGGAGGCCAACCTGAGCTGCTGCCGGTTGCGCCGGACGAAACCATCCGTCTCCGGGAACTAATTTTGCAGGGATTGCAATCCGACCTGCTTCTCCTCTCGGGCGGCGTCTCCATGGGAAAGTACGACCTGGTCGAGCAAGTATTGTCAGAACTGGGTGCGCAATTTCTATTCACCAGCGTTGCTATTCAGCCCGGAAAGCCAACCGTCTTTGGCAACATAAAATGTGGTGCGGACACCGCTGTCCAGAGCGGGCACGAGCACAAATACTTTTTCGGCCTACCGGGAAATCCAGTCTCAACCATGGTGACCTTCGACCTTTTCGCCAAACCGATCATCGAGGCGCTCGCTGGCATGCAACCGCGAAAGTTGGTCTTCCTGCGGGCTCAACTGAAAACCGAAATCAAGGTCAAGCCTGGATTAAGGCGGTTCCTCCCCGCCGTCCTCTCCGGCGAATTCGACACTCCCGAAGTTGAGTTGGCCCGCTGGCAGGGCTCAGGCGACATCGCCGCGACAGCCCGAGCCAACTGCTACGCAGTAATCACTCCAGACCGTGACATGATCCAGGCCGGGGAATGGGTTCCAGTCTTAATGCGCTAGGAATACGCCGAGAAACGATCCTATAAGGGCGGCGACCCCATTCCCCAATGTCCTCCAGGTAACCGGCGAAAAGCAAATATCGTCGACATGCTGCTCGGATCCTGCTTCCCGCGATGTAAGATTACATTTCCGAGACATGCCAAAACTCTCCCACTACGACCGCGCGGGGCGCGCCACGATGGTGGACGTCTCGACAAAGTCTGTATCGAAGCGAGAAGCCGAGGCCAGCGCCTTTATCGAACTTACGCCCGAGGTATTGCGGGCGCTACCCGCGAATCCTAAAGGCGATCCTCTGGAAGTCGCTCGGCTGGCAGGAATTATGGCCGCCAAGAAAACTTCCGACCTGATCCCAATGTGCCACCCGCTGCCACTTTCCCACGTTGATGTCAGCATTCGGCTGTGCGAAAATGGCGTCGCTATTAGCTCGAGAGTTACTACGACTGCGGTAACTGGCGTGGAAATGGAAGCGCTGGTCGCCGTCAGTGTGGCTGCACTGACGGTTTACGATATGTGCAAGGCACTCGACAAGGGCATTCGCATTCGCGAGATTAAGCTTGAGCGCAAGTCCGGTGGCAAGAGCGGCGACTATGTGCGCCGCCGGAAAAAGATTTAGATCCGATGGCGAATCGCGTCAAAGTATTGTTGGTCGACGACAACCCCATGGTCATGGGGCTGCTGCGAGGGGCGCTTACATCGCTCGCTACCGTCACTACCGCCACTGACGCCACTGATGCCCTGTTGAAAGCCATCGACGACCCACCCGACCTGTTGATAAGCGATTACCGCATGCCGGGTATGGATGGGCGCCAGTTAGTTGAAAAGCTGCGTGGGCGCCCCACCACCGCGGGGATCTCAGCCGTGCTTCTGGCCGCCAAGAGCGACATTTCCGATAAGCTCGCCCAGCAGGACCAGATCGTGGACGATTATGTCGAGAAGCCTTTTTTCCTGAAGGAAGCCACTCGCCGTATTAAGCGCGTGATAGACAAAATTGCCCTGGAGAAAATGGCCAAGACGGCAGCCTCGGATGGCGTACTGCGTGGAAATCTCTCGCAGATGAACGTCATCGACCTCATGCAGTCACTGGAGATGGGCCGCAAGAGCTGCCAACTGGTCTTGACGAATGGCAGCGACCGTTGCGAAGTTTACTTCGTCGAGGGCCAGGTCACTCATGCCGTATACGGCGAATTGAAAGGCGATGCCGCAGTTTTCAAAGTGCTGCGCTGGACTGGTGGCAACTTCCAGTTGAATTTTGAAGGCAAGACCAAGCTGCAAACTACGACGTTGAACACGCAGGGCCTCCTCATGGAAGGATTGCGCCTGCTGGACGAGGCGAATCGCGAAGAAGGTGGCGGCACTGAGGAAGAAGAAGATGTCTTCCTCGACACCTGAAACGCTCACCGCTGCCGTCCTTACCGTGAGCGACTCCAGCGCTCGCGGAGAACGCGCCGACCTCTCCGGTCCAGCAGTCGTCGAATGCCTCACGCAACACGGCTTTTCCGTGGTTGCAACCGAGATTATTCCGGACGAACAGCCCCAGATTCAAAATGCCATCGCTCTGCTGACTGCGGAGGTGCGGCTTATCGTAACGACGGGTGGAACCGGAGTCGCGCCGCGGGATGTAACTCCGGAAGCTACTCTTGCGGTCTGTGAGCGCTTGCTCGAAGGTGTCGCGGAGCGAATGCGGGCGGAAGGGGCGAAGAAGACCCCGTTCGCAGCCTTGAGCCGCGGGGTTTGCGGCACGCGGGGGAAGTCGCTCATCCTCAATTTGCCAGGAAGCCCCAAAGGCGCGGTTGAGTCGCTGGAAGCAGTGGTCGAGCTGTTGCCGCACGCACTTCGGTTGCTGGCGGGGAAAACCGGCCACAAACAATAATTCGCGGGCATTCGATCTAGCGAAGGTGGAAAGTCACAATCACCGTGTATATCGTATGGGACAGGTTCGGCATCGCCGGTTTGAACCTCCAAGTCTTCAGGATTTGTTGGCTCACGCTGTCCATCTCATGGCCGGCGCTTTCCAAGAAGCTGCACGTTGCTGACTGACCCGTCCGTTTCTACGGTTAGAGAAACCGTTACCGTTCCACCCAGCCTGTTCTCCGCCGCCGAGCGCGGATAGTCGGGATCCGGGGTCTTTAAAGCGGTAGGGTGAACCACATTTTCGCAGGTCCGCCGACGCCCACTACAGCGCATATTTTTGGTACTGCTCAAGAATAAAATTATCCGTCATGCCCGCAATATAGTCACACACCACCCTTGCCAGCGGCTCCTGCGTGGCTTTCTCGCGGTAGCTCGGGGGTAGATTCTCCGGCTTCACCATCCAAAAATTGAACATTTCGGTAATCACCCGCTCCGCGTCTTCTTTGTCGGGATCGAGTGCTTTGCTCAAATACAATTCGCGATGCAGAAAGTCTTTGATCTGTCTGCGCTCTCTATCTACGGCCGGGCTGAAAGTGACCAGGCGCCGCGGGCACTTTCGGACGCCCTCCAGACTTCGAACCCCTGTGGCGGAAACTTGCGCCTTTGTATTCCCGATCAGATCCCCGACCAAGTGGTCCAGCAAGCTCTTCAATGCTTCGTTAAATTGCAGCTTCTCGGCCACGTCCGGCCAGGAACGTTCTGCTTCCGCAAATAGTCCCGCGAATACCGGAATTCCGCCGCCCATCTCTTCCCGTGTAAGTAGATGCGCTTCGTAGCCGTCGTCGAGGTCGGCGGTGTCATATGCAATCTCATCTGCCAGATCGATCAATTGAGCTTCCAGCGGTGGACGCAGGGCGAGCAGATATTCCGAAAGTTCTGGATATTGGTCGGCGCCGTAGTCACGGGAGTGCTTGACGATTCCCTCGCGAACTTCAAAGGTCAGATTCAGCCCGCGAAATGCCGCATAGCGCATCTCGAAATCTTCGACAATTCGAAGAGCGTGCAGATTGTGGTCAAAGAAGCTGTTGTGTGCGCGCATGGCTGCGTCGAGGGCCCGCTCGCCGGCGTGGCCAAAGGGCGGATGGCCGACATCATGCACTAGGGCCAAGGCCTCCACCAGATCGACGTTAAGGTCCAACTGACCGGCAATGGTCCGAGCAATCTGCGCCACTTCGAAGGTGTGAGTCAGCCGGTTACGAAAGTGATCGGAATATCGGCGGGTAA
The DNA here is from genome assembly GCA_963824805.1 of uncultured Acidobacteriaceae bacterium. Lineage (GTDB taxonomy): Bacteria > Acidobacteriota > Terriglobia > Terriglobales > Acidobacteriaceae > DATBAT01. Next base: position 25,403 of record CAWGQZ010000053.1, read on the forward strand.
AAACTTGCGTCTTTGCTTCCAGCCGCCGGAAGGCACGGGAATGAATTACACGGTCGCGGTCGCGCTGAAATTCGTTGCGGTAGGAATGCTGCGGCTCAGGGTACCGGCGTCCGCGGGTGTCTTCCACCCGCACGGCGTAATCAGCCAGCATGGGGCCAGTTTAGCATCTGCGTTAACCGGAGCCCGCCGAGTAGCCAAATAACCACGCCGAACGCAAGGTTCACAAAGGGAAACCATGGTTTTTCTGCGCGTCCTTCGTGGTTCACGCCTTTTGCCCGATCCGCAACCGCATTTCGTTTCCCGGTTGAAATCCCAACCGCTCATACAGCGGACGCCCCTCATGGCTGGCGTGAAGAAAGACATCGGCGAAGCCCTCGTTGCGGCACCACGCCAGAATGGTCTCCATGATCTTGCGGGCGATTCCCCGGCGTCGGTATTCCGGATCGGTGTATACATTCAGGACGGTGACTCGCCGGCACAGAGGATCGCGAGGATGGCTCAGCCATTTAGTTACAAACACGCCACCTCCAGCAACCACCTTCCCATCGATCTCCGCCAGCCACCCGCGGAATGAACCGTCTTTTATCGCCTCCGGCAATACCCCGGCGGATGCTTCTGCCATCTCTGCCCTGGACTCCGCATCCCCCACGCCCATGGCCTCGTACATCCCCAAACGATGGTGGAGGATTATCGGAATATCCTCCATCTGTGCCTGACGAACTAGAATCTCGTTCCCATTCATGGCCGAAGTCTAGCATCAGGTATTTCCTGATCCCGAACCAAGCTGACTATGTCTCAAAAAGTCAATTTCCACAGTGCCGATTCAGGTTTGCGGAGTACAATGCAGTTTGGTTACCCGATTGCAACTCCAACCGAGATAACATTTCCCGAGGAAAGGATCTACGAACAATGTGGAAACCCACAAACCAACCTGCAACCCCCTCTGCGCGGCCCAATGAACCGGAAAGGACTCCAGTTTCCACCCCACCTGTTACGTCCGCCAGTGAGCCCGTAGCAGCCGCTGCACGGCCTGTGGTTGCAAGCGCGACCGCCGATCAGGCAACGATTGGCAAGTCATTGGTTATTAAGGGTGAGGTCACTGGATCGGAGTCCCTCTACATTGACGGCCGGGTGGAAGGCTCCATCAATTTGGCCGGAAATCGGGTCACTGTGGGACGCAATGGTGTAGTTTCTGCCAACATCAATGCTCGTGAGATTGTGGTGCTGGGCAAGGTTCGTGGCAATCTGACCGCTAGTGACCGGGTCGATATTCGCAGCGACGGCTCGCTCACTGGGGACGTGGTAGCAGCCAGAATCTCAATTGAAGACGGTGCCTTCTTCAAAGGTGGGATCGATATTCGCAAAGCGGGACAGAAGCCCAATGGCGAAGAGGCCAAAGCGGCCACACCCGCTTCCGCCGACACCGCTGCCGCGGCTCGGGCGTAGCGATCGTTTTACTTTAGGCCTCCGGAAATAGAATGGCGCTCTTCTGGTACAAGAAGCGCGCCATTTTTCTTGCTTCGGCCAGCGATTTGCCGCCTAGAAGATAAACTTCATTCCAAACTGCAGATCCTCGGATTGGGGGCCGAACTTACCTGTAGGAACCCATCGCCCGAAAGACAGTGGTTGTCGATGTCCAGCTTGGAGCAAGTTCCTCCCGGCCCCCCGAACTCGCTGTGATTGAACACGTTGAACACCTCTGCCCGGAATTCGAAGCCGACATTTTCGGTGATGGCGAAATACTTGAACAGAGCCATATCGAGGTTGGTGCGGCTGGGGTTGGTAATGACGTTCCGTCGAAGAGCCCCAAAGGTCAGTCCGCGGGGCGCGGGGAAGGCAGCGGGGTTATACTCCGTAGGCCCGAAATCTCCGGAGGGGCCGCTGGAAAAACTGTATGGATCGCAAGATTGGTAAGTCCACTCACCTCAACCGCGAGGAATACGACGAAGCGATTACGGAACTCCAGCAGGCGGCGAAGACGGACGCTAAACTGCCGTTCGTCCACTTAACCTCGGGCTTGCGTATTTGAAAAAGCAGGATCTAGAGGCGGCGAAATCTGAATTCCTGAAAGATGTGGCCATCGAACCCGACCTGGCCGATAACTACGACCAACTAGGTCTTATTGCCTACCTGCAGCAACAGACGCACAAGCTGAGGAACATTTGAAACATGCGTTACAACTGAACAATCGCCCTACCAGTGCTCATTTTGAGCTGGCGTGCGTCTATCAGCGTGACGGGAAATTCGCGGAGGCGCTTACCGAGCCGACGCTGCCTTGAAATTCAGCCCTAAAAACCAGCCGCTCCACTATCTTCGCGGACAGATTCTAAAGCGCCTGGGTCGCACCGAGGAAGCTCAGGCTGAAATGAAGGCTGCGAACGAACTCTACGAACAATCGCTGACTAGACGCCAAAAAGCATTTGAGAGTGGCCCGCTTCCCAACCCTGAGGTCAGCCGCGAGCCGCGGTAGTTCATTGCAATGGAATCACACCTGGAGTAACGTTCCACCCGTCCATCCTCAGATTCGGCTTCCCTGCCGCTTCGGTTGAACTATACTTGGCCACCACTTCCCGCCTTTCTCCCGGCAATAGCGAAACATAATTATCGTCCCAGAAAATCGGAGTGATATCCTCTCCGCTCTTGGGGTCGACTGCGCGAACATGCACCATAAAAGCCAGGCTGGAACTGGGATTCTGCAACGAAACCTGAATCACCTCATCATTGGCCTCATGCGAGGCCCGAGCCGTCGCGGTTACTTTTGCTTCCGGTAGCGAGTTAAGACCGGTCAGATCAGCATACGCACTCTGTGGGGTGTACACGGTGTCGAGCTTCTTGGCCCAGTCGAGGACATCAGGCTTGGTGGAAAGCCAATAGAAATTCTCGCTCGCGAGTTTCCCCCCAGTGTTCCATAATTCCAGCTTCAGAAAATAAGTTGAAGTGATTCCGTCCACAGTGGGCAACGAGAGCGCTCGGGTACTGCTGTCAGCTGGAGCGTCGAGTGTAGCTTCCCGCGAAGCGCGCTCTTGCGCGCTGATATCGAAGATCCGCGCCTTCACGGTAAGCCCGGACACGACCCAGTTTTGTCCGTTTACCACGGCCACCGAATTGTCGTCGTAGGAGTACTGCACGTGCAGGGGCTCGCAGGCTTTTCTGGTCCCGAAATAACCTCCCGCCGGAACCAGATAGTAGTCATACAAATGCCAAATCAACGAAGGCCAGGCATTATTCAGCATCCATTGAATCACGCCAGTGGAAACATACTTGTTCCTTCCGTAGGCCTCAAACATCGCCCGTTGCGCCTCATAATTCGCTGCCTGCGACTTCCGGAGAAAATCATTCAGGTCGGCGGACTTTCCATAGCGTTGATCAAGTCCATTGGTGAACTTGTCGATGTTGGTGAATCGCTCACCGCCGGAGTGGTAGGCCCAGAAGTCATCCATCGGCCACAAGTGGTCGGCAGGCAGAAAGCGCTTCAAACTTTCCAACGGTGGAATCACTGGCCCTGGACTAGTCTCCGTGTTGAACCCATAGGCTCCGCCAGCCTGGGTATCGGTCAACCAATAGTTGGGAGGAACGAAATCATACGGCCCCGTCATCTTCACGCCCGAGGCGCCGGTCACGGCAGTTGGCGTTTCCGATGCTGATGAAACCGATGGGTTGGGCCACTGCTTATCCTTCAAAATCTGCAAATACATCGTCTCCACATTCGCCGGTGGAGGACCATCACTTCCGTAGAGCCAGACAAAAACGCTGGGGTGATTGCGTAAGCGAGTGATCTGGTCTTCCAGCGATGCACCGGCAATCTTCATGTGCTCCGGCTTCCAGTCGTCCCAGTGCTCCCACATATCGCAGCACGTCCATCCCGGCATGATCAGAATTCCAGCGCGGTCCGCCATGTCGAAGAATTCGTCGCGCTCCATTCTTCCTTCCAGGCGAATCGCATTCAGGTTCATATGATGAACATAGTCAATCGCCGCTTGCGCCTCACGGGGCGACCAGCGCAGCAACATGTCGGGTGCCCAGGCCGCGCCACGGATTAGAACCTTCCGTCCATTTACAGAAAACAGTCGACCACCTTTTTCGGTGAGTAGCGACGTAACTTCCCGGACACCAAAATGCACTTCGGCAGAATCTGATACCGCGCCGTCAATGGCAACGCTGAACTTCGCTAGGTACAACTCCGGCGTTCCCATCTGGTAGGGCCACCACAAATGCGGATGCGCCATTTTGAGTTGCGCGTATTTCTCAGGAGCAAAACTAACTGTCTTCGACTCCCCGGCTGCCAAATCAACTTTCTGGCTCACGCGTACATCGTCAACCCCGGCGCTAACCGTCGCCGTCACCGGATGATCTGCAGCATTACCTACCTCCGCTGTCAGTGTCAGCCCGGCGATCTTATATTCGGAATCAAGCTTGGAGGTAACACAAGGATGCTCCAGCGAAACCGCATTGCTGCTGGTCAGATAGACATCTTTCCAGAGTCCCATATCTTTATCCGCGGGGGTGGGATTCCAGTCCACCCAGGTGATCGCGAGATCATTTTTTTGCGCCGCGAATACTTCAACGGCCAAGGCATTTGTACCTTTCGCATGCAGTCGCTTGCTGACGTCAAAGGCGAAGGCTCGGAAAGTTCCCGCAACATCCTGTGCATCACCGATCTTCTCGCCATTCAGCCAGACATTCGCGCGATAGTTCAGGGCATCGAAATGCAGAAGCATCAACTTCTTACGCAGTTCCGCGGGCACAGTGAACTCGGTGCGAAACCACCACGAGCAACGAAAGGGACTGTCCTCTGGCATTTCCTGATTTGCAAAAAAATCTGTAGTCGGATAATTCATCCCTGGAAATGACTTTAGGTTCTTCCCGAAATAGGGATCCGGATAAGTCTTGTCGGCCACGAGGGCCGCTACTACGGTGGTCGGCACTTCGGCGCGATGCCAGTCGGCGGTCGCGAATCCGGGAGAAGAAATCTTGTCCCCCGCCGACTTAACCTGGCACGAAGATTGAAGCGTCCAACCCCGATGAAGTTGCAACATCGGCTGGGTTGAGGAGCTCGACACCGCGAAGCAAGTCGCCGGCAGCAGCGAAAGTACGGCGCCCACACCGATACGCAGCATCCAAGTAAAAACGCGGAACTCGCGGTTGCTCATCCTGCCTCCAAGTCAGTGCTAAATCGATTCAATAGACCGAAACCACGGCGGCAAATGGTAAACACCAAGAACGCTTGTACTCTACTTAAGCCTTGACGCACTTACAAGTTCTTGGCGGTGTCGGTCTCGCGGCTCCCGCCTAAAGGCTATGCCCTGTGCATAGGAAACGTTCGAAGACGTCATTCGAAAGCAATCTTCCACGCGATGTCAGGCGGATTACGCCGCTTGCTTGCTCCACTAAGCCCTCTCCCACAAGCTCCGTAATCACCGGGGCGAACGCAAGCAGCGAGTTTGGTCCGAAAAATTCCTGAACTTGTGCGAGGTCAACACCGCGGTTGAGCCGCAATCCCAAAAAGAAAGTCTCTTCCAACGCGGCCTCGGCGGAAACGGGGGTCTGGCTCACGTTCTCACCTCTTAGAAATGCATCCAAGGAATCTGGGGTCGAAAAGCGGACTCCTCCAGCGGCCGGCGCATTCTTTGGTTCGGTGGCGTACAACATCGAATGTGCATCGACACCAAATCCCATGTAAGGCTGGCGCGTCCAATACTTCAAGTTGTGCGTTGATTCAAGACCGGGGCGCGCGAAATTCGAAATCTCATATTGGGCAATTCCCGAAGCATTCAATTTTTCACAGGCCTCAAGATAAAGATCGGCAGTCAGATCATCGTCGGGCACGAAGTGAGCGTGGTATTTGGTACCCCCGGCGAGAACTTCGCGCCCAAGGCGCGAATCTTCATCCACCTCGAGCATGTAAACGCTGACGTGAGGGGCGCCAGAAGCAATCGCTTGCTGCACCGAAAAATCCCAACTTTTATGGGTCTGATGCGGTAGCCCCGCAATCAGGTCCACATTGATGTTGGAAATACCGGCGCCGCGCAACCGAGAAATATCTTCCCGCACGGTCGCCGCTTTGTGTATGCGACCGACCGAGACTGCTTCCTGATCAACAAAAGACTGAACTCCGAGGCTCACCCGATTCACTCCACAATGCTGCAAAGCCTGCAAAATATCGGGTGTCAGGGTTCCCGGAGCGCATTCCACCGTAATCTCGACTCCGGGCTGCAAATGGAAATTTTTCTCTATCGCAGTAAACAATGCCTCCAATTGCCCACTTTCGAGTACAGTAGGTGTGCCTCCGCCGAGGAAAACAGAGTCCGCGGCAGGTTCGAACTGCCCGCCTACGACTGCAGCGGTTTGACGGGCGTGGTTAAGGTCGGAACAGACTCGCTCGACGTAACGCTGGAAGACCACCTTGGAGAAAACGTCCGAGGCGAAATTGCAGTAGCTGCATTTGGTTCGACAGAATGGCACCGAGATGTAGAGGCCCAGGGGCATCCGTAGTGATTATTGCACCCCGTCGAACCGCGTATTGCGGCCCGGCATCTCAATGGCACGACGATTTGCAGCAAGAACCACTAAATCAGGAAAGGCATAGGCGCGGCAATCTGCGCCACAAAAACTGAATGGTTCCTCGCGTGGTGATTACTGGCATGGGTGTGGTGAGTCCGAATGGGATGGGCAAAGAGGCATTCTGCCTGGCCATTTTGGCCGGCAAGAGCGGAGTGAAGCGCATATCAAGGTTCGATCCTTCCGACCTTCCTGTACACATCGCGGGAGAAATTCCAGAATTTAACGAACTCTCCTGGGTTGATGCCAAGGAGCGAAAGCACGTTTCGAGAGTGGTGCCGCTCGCACTGGCCGCCTCGACCGAAGCCCTGAAAGACTCTGGGATCGAGCATGTGGGCATGTCGATGGAGGAGAAGCGTGAAATCGGCGTCATTATCGGCACCGGGGGCGGCGCACAGGAATTTTCCGAAGAGCAATACAGACTCTGGCATACCGGGCACGTCAAGCAGGTGAGTCTATTCTGTATCCCCAGCGGCACCATGGGAACGCTACCCAGCGAAATCAGCATGCGCTTCGGCTTTCGCGGCTACAGCCACGTCGTGACCGCCGGGTGCACGTCGTCGACCGACGCCATTGGTTATGCCTACCAGCACATTCAAGCCGGAGTGCAGCCCATGTTTCTGGTGGGGGGCGTCGATTCTCCCATCACTCCGGGGATCATCAAGGGCTACACTCTGCTGCGCGCCCTGACACAGTCTTGGAACGATCAGCCGGAGCGGGCGTCCCGACCATTTTCGGCGGACCGCGACGGGTTCGTCGTGGCGGAAGGATCGTGGATGTTTGTGCTCGAAGAGTACGAGCACGCCAGAGCCCGCAATGCTCATATCTACGCGGAGATTGTCGGATATGGCTCGACTTGCGAGGCATTCCATCGCGTGCGAATGAGCGATTCACCTGAGGAGCCGGCCCGCGCCATAAGCATTGCACTTGAGGAAGCAGGCATCACGCCGGAAGAGGTTCATTATGTGAATCTGCACGGAACCTCGACCGAAATGAATGACCGGGTTGAAACCCGGGCACTAAAGCTGGCCTTGGGGGAACGCGCGGCGAAGATTCCAATGTCAGGGCTGAAGTCGCAGATCGGCCACGCCCAGGGCGCTTGTGGGTCAGCCAGCATAGCGGCAACGCTGGTCGCGATGGAGCACGGAAAGATTCCGCCGACAATCAATTTGGACGCTGCTGATCCGGAGTGCGATTTGGACTATGTTCCTGACTTTGGCCGACGCGCACAAATAGAACACGCCATCTGCAACTGCGTGGGCTTCGGCTCGAAGAATTCGGCGGTGGTGCTAAGGAAGATTGCTTAATCTCTCGTCAACCTCGAGGCTGCTACATCTTTTCTAATACTAGTATCGTCACCCTGAGGAGACGATCGACCCCAACAGTCGCGCCGGGGATTTCTAGTGTTGCTCGGATGACAATCCATCGATTGTGGGGACAAAAAGGACGGCCGTACTCAGGCCAACACCCGCGCGGCAATCGAATTCTTTCCCTTTTGCTTCACGGAATACATCATCGCATCGGCCAGGCTCATCATCTCTTCCACCGACTCCGGGGAATTCAGGAAGCTGATCAGCCCGATGCTGAACGTCACCGGCCAGTTTTCGCGTTGCATTGCGTTGAGCAAAAGCCCGCGCAGCTTTTCGGTTACCAGCATTCCAGCGTCCTGATCTGTCTCGGCAAGAAGGATTACGAACTCGTCTCCCCCCAGGCGGGCCACGGTATCGCTTCCTCGAATGTTAATACGAAGAGTTGCAGCTACCTCCACTAACAGGCCATCACCCGTTTTGTGCCCAAAGGTGTCGTTGACCACTTTAAAATTATCGAGATCAATGTAAACCAGCGTCAATGGCCGGTGGTAGCGTCGGGCGCGAATGACTTCCGTGGCCGCCGCCTCATAAAAAGCACGCCGATTGGCAATTTGCGTCAGAAAGTCCAGGCGCGCTTCGTCTTTTTCACGTTCCAAGGCCTGTTGCAGCAGAATCTGACTCTCGCGGATGGCCGCCTCCGAGGCTTTGCGTTCCGTAATATCTTCCGCGATCCCAATGTAGCCGTTCACCTTGCCTTCCGCGTCACGCAATGCAGTGGTGCTCAAGTCCACAGGAAACCGGCTTCCGTCCTTACGGATGTAGGTCCACTCCGCCCGGTCGGCCAAACCAAACGTACCCGATTGAGTGGTAAATGCTTCGACGCCCTGGGCGACGGGAATTCCCATCTCATTGGACAGCTCCTCGGCGCGCCGCCTTATCTCTTCAGGATCGTGAATGGTGGAAGGAGTCATCTTCCCGATCACTTCATCGGCCCGGTATTGCAGCATTCGCTCAGCCGCCGGATTAAACGTGGTTATCACTCCATCGGCGCGGCATGAGAGGATGGCAACGTTCGCACTACTCAGAATCGCCTGTTGCAGTTCGGTCATGACGCGCAACTGCTCTTCGTGCCGCCTGCGTTCCGTTACGTCACGGAACGAAATCACCGCCCCGATTATTTCCTCGCCCGCGCGCACTGGAACGCCGGCATATTCCACCGTAATGAACGATCCATCCTTGCGCCTAAACCAATCATCGCGGTCCGGAGGGAGGAAATAGGAAACACCCGAGCGCATTACTTCAGAAAAAGGGCACTGGTCAGCCGGCCGATATTCGCCGCCCGGGCTGTGAGCATGGATGAGATTGTGCATACCTACCCCTTCAATCTCACGCAGGCTATATCCAAGCAGTTGTTCGCCGGCGGGGTTAAGGTAAAGAAGCTTGCCGCTTCTATCGACCTGATAGACTCCGTCGCTCATGGTGGAGAGGATGGCATCCAGGCGCGCATGGGCCCTCTGCATTTCGCGCGCGGAGCGAAAACGGTTGGTCGCATCGCGATAGAAAAATACGAACACCAGTACGAGCAGGAGAAACTGGATTCCAATTCCCCCTGCCAACAGGCGATTGCTACTGCTCGTGCTGGTCTGATAATCGCGTTGTAATTGGTCCAGTTTATGGTTCTGCTCGGTGAGAAGAGTCAAGATCAAGGATCGAATGGATCCCATCTCCCGTTGTCCGGTGCCCTCTAGCACTATTTTTCGTGCACTTGAAGTATCGGCGTTTTGGCAAAGACCTATGGTCTGGCGCAGTTCTGAAAGTTTGGCGTGTATGTGGCGTTGCAGCGGGAGGAAATTGGCTTGCAGCAGGCGATCGCCCTTCTGAAACCCTTCCAGCCCATAAAGTTCTGACTCGATCAGGGCCGTGGCTTGGCGGTAAGGCGCCAGATAGGACTGGTCTCCCGTTAGCAGGTAGCCTCGTTGCCCTGTTTCGGCGTCCTCCATCGTGGCAAGCAAGGCCTGCAAGGCAATGATTTCGCTTCTGGTTCTCCCCGCCTCGGCCCGGACATCCTGCGTCCGGCGGGATGAGCGGTGCAGAATCACGCCACCCGTACCCAATACAAGGGCCGCCAGGAGGAAGCTGAGAACGATCCGCAGTCGGAGGGAGGTGAGAACTTCCATGGTTTGATGAGCTGCTGTATCAATCCACAGCAGAACAACTAGGGACAGGTTTATCCCCTTTGCTTCCAAGTAATTATGTTGTTTTTCCCGGACAGGGAAAACGTTACATTGGTCCGCAGTCGGGACACGTACAAGAAACAGACAAGTTGCAGGCAACCCGGGCGCTCGGAATTCGGGTGACAGGGCGCCGGGACTGTGGCTCAGGGCTGTCCCTTGTGGCAAGGTTTCTGTCCATCGATTTTGAGGTAACCTTGAAGTAGTCCATGGCCTCTCAGCACGAAGAAGAAGTACTAGGAAAAGCCTACGACAGCCGCCTGATGCGGCGGATCATGACTTACCTGCGCCCCTACACCTGGCAGGTGGTGATCGCGCTGGTGGCTATCGTTCTGAAAGCTGGGGCCGATGTCTTGGGCCCCTACTTGACTAAGGTGGCAGTTGACCGTTACCTGGTCAAGGCTGCCGGAACTCATTCCTTCTTCGATTCGATCCTTAGTAACAAGCCTCTGACCGGGATTGGCGAGATTGCGGCAATTTACGTGCTCCTTTTGGGGCTGAGTTTTCTGTTCGATTTTCTGCAAACCTACTTCATGCAGTGGACCGGCCAGATGGCGATGTTCGACCTGCGCAAGGAACTCTTCCGCCACCTGCAGCGCATGCACATTGGGTTCTACGACAAGAATCCCGTTGGGCGCCTGGTTACACGTATTACCAGCGACGTCGATGCGCTCAATGAAATGTTCACTTCCGGAGTAGTTTCAATCTTCGAAGACATCTTCGTCCTCGCCGGCATCGTGGGGATCATGTTGCACATGGACTGGAAGCTGGCATTGATCACATTCGCCGTGCTGCCTTTGATCGGAATCGCCACCAAGATTTTCCGCGACAATGTACGTGCCTCCTACCGCCGGATTCGCGTAGCGATCGCCCGCATCAATGCATACCTGCAGGAGCACGTCAGCGGCATGGTGGTACTGCAGCTTTTCAATCGCGAGCAACGCGCCTTCGAAGAGTTTTCTAAAGTGAACGAAGTCCACATGGAGGCCTTCAAGGACGCCATCTGGGCCCATGCCGTCTATTATCCGATTGTCGAAATTCTTTCTGCGATCGCCATCGCTTGTGTGATCTGGTTTGGCGGTCACGATGTGATCGCAAGAACCGCGACTCTAGGCGTGTTAGTAGCATTCATCCAGTACGCGCAGCGTTTTTTTCGGCCAATTCAGGACCTTAGCGAGAAGTACAACATCCTGCAATCGGCCATGGCGGCAAGCGAGCGGATTTTCAAGATGCTGGATGCTCCGGTGGAAATCACTTCTCCGGCGGTGTCAAAAGAACCGCAAGGTCCTGGCAGGATCGAATTCGACCACGTCTGGTTCACCTATGGGCCGACAAATGACCAGGTCAGGACGGACGCCCTCGCCGCTTCGGCAGGGGCGTCGCCCGCCTCGACACCGAGCGAGCCTGAGCCCGACTGGATTCTCCGTGACGTCAGCTTCACCATCGAACCCGGAGAAACGGTTGCCATCGTCGGCCACACCGGGGCGGGAAAGACCACCATCATTTCCTTGCTGATGCGCTTCTACGACGTGCAGAAGGGAGCAATCAAGATTGACGGCGTCGACACTAAGGAGATGGATCTCACCGCCCTGCGCCGCCGCTTTGGCGTGGTTCTCCAGGACCCATTTCTTTTCACCGGGACAGTCGAGAGCAACATTCGTTTGGGGACTGAGTGGATTGGTCAGGACGAGGTGGAAAAAGCGGCAGAGGAGGTAAACCTCGCCGATTTCATCCGTACCCTGCCCAACGGGTTCAAAGAGGAAGTCCGCGAACGCGGCTCAACCCTGTCGACAGGACAGAAGCAGCTAATCTCTTTTGCCCGCGCCCTGGCGCATGCCCCCAAAATTCTAGTGCTCGATGAAGCCACTTCCAGTGTCGATACTGAAACCGAGTTCCGGGTTCGCGATGCTTTGCAGAGAATGGTCGAAGGGCGAACCTCAGTAATCATCGCCCATCGTCTCTCCACGATTCAGCGCGCCAACAAGATCATCGTCATGCACAAGGGCCAGCTGCGTGAAATCGGATCGCACCAGGAATTACTGGCCAAACGCGGAATCTACTACAAGCTTTACCAGCTGCAATACAAAGACCAGGAAATCCCCGCAGAAACGGAAGTTACCACCGGCGGAGACGACTAGGTTCTTGAAAGCGGAGCATGCCCGATTCTCCCTGGATAAAGGCTATTCCCTAGCAGCACCTCCGCGAGATTTCTTTTTGGGTTTTTTTGCACCAAAGACGCGGGAGAAAATCTTATCGATATTTCGCAACTGCCGCTGCAGATCAAAGGCTAATTCGATCTGCTTGCGCGGCACGCGGCCGGTAACTTCCTGGTCGGCCAGGATCAGTTCACGAAAATTTAGCCCTTCCTTCCAAGCCCGCATGGCGTGAGCTTGCACCAGGCGGTAGGCATCCTCACGAGACACTCCGTGTTCGACCAAATCCAGGAGAAGCTGCCCGCTGAACACTAAGCCACCGGTACTTTCCAGGTTGGCCTTCATCCGCGCGGGATAGACGAACATTGTGTCGATAAGGTTGGTTGTCTTGTTTAAGAGATAGTTCACCAGCGTAGTAGAGTCGGGAATAATTACCCGCTCAGCCGAGGAGTGGGAGATATCGCGCTCATGCCATAAGGCAACATTCTCAAATCCCGCCTGCGCATTCGCCCGGACAACTCGGGACAACCCACTGATTTGCTCACAGGTCACAGGATTCCGCTTGTGCGGCATGGCGGAGGATCCCTTCTGCTTCTCGCTGAAAAACTCCTCCGCTTCCCGTACTTCGGTGCGCTGCAGGTGGCGAATTTCCGTAGCGATGTTGTCCAGAGTGCAGGCAATCACCGCTAATGTTGCCAGGTAGTGAGCGTGGCGGTCGCGTTGGATAACCTGCGACGTCACAGGGGCCGCTCTCAACCCCAGACGAGCACAGATCTTTTCTTCCAACTCCGGGCTGAGGTGAGCCAGCGTTCCGACGGCTCCGGAGAGTTTGCCGACCCGCATGTCTTCGATGGCAGCGTCCAGGCGCACGATATCGCGTTGAACCTCCGAATACCAGTTGGCAAGTTTGAATCCGAAGGTAATGGGCTCCGCGTGAACGCCATGGGTGCGGCCTACCATGGGTGTGTCTTTGAATTCCCAAGCTCGGCGTTCGAGAACTTCCGCTAGCCGCAGCAAATCTTCTGCAATGATCTTCGAGGCCTGGCCAATCAGCAGAGCCTGCGCGGTGTCGACCACGTCGTTCGAAGTCAATCCATAATGAAACCAGCGCGATTCGGGACCGACGAACTCCGCGACGGCAGTAGTGAAGGCAATGACGTCGTGACGCACTTCCGCTTCGATTTCATGGATGCGTTCGACTTTGAAATTCGCACGCTCGCGGATAGCCTTCGCTGCGGATTTGGGAACTATGCCGGCTTCCGCCAGCGTTTCGGTTGCGGCGACCTCTACCGCGAGCCATGTGCGAAAGCGGTTTTCGTCGCTCCAGATGCGGCCCATCTCGGGCCGGCTATAGCGTGGGATCAAAGGCTTCGTACCTCGCGTTTCATCGTGGGTTGAGAACTATGGATTCTAAATGGTGAGAGCGGGGCGGGGAAAGCTGGCCGGAAACCAGCTGGAGGAAACCAGCTTCCGGCTGCCGAAACGTGCGCGTCGCATTTCAATGTGCAAATATAGGGGGCGATATGGCGATTCGAAATGTTCTACAGCTAGGAGACCCAGGCTTACGCGAGGTCGCAGAACCAGTAGCCGATCCGACGGACCCCCCAGATCGCGGCATTGATTCATGACCTTTCGGACACGCTAGCGCACTGGCGAGAAACAACCGGTTATGGGCGGGCAATCGCGGCGCCACAGATCGGTGCGGGGTTGCGCGTGGTGTTCCTGCAACTTCCGGACGCCGAGCCCTGGCCGATGGTTAATCCCGTCATCGTCGAACGCAGTCCAGAGAAGATGGTGGTGTGGGATTGCTGTCTTAGCTTTCTTTCGATCTTCATGCAGGTAGAGCGGCATTGCGAGGTGACGATCCGTTATCAGGACCTTGCCGGAAAGTCCCACGAACTGCGGGCTGGAGCGGAGCGAGATTTGTCCGAACTGCTGCAGCACGAGATCGATCACCTGGATGGAATTCTGGCAGTGGATCGGCTTACCAATATTCGGACCTTGTGCACCCGTGAAGAGTTCGAAAAGAGATACCGGCAGGATAGTCCGTATGACGTCCAACGCAGCGGTTAGCGGGCTATGGCCCCGACCGTTCGACCGTGGATATATGTCGTGATACGATATAAATATGGCGGGAATGCTCAGTCTGTCCGATTATCGTTCGCTGGCAGAATTGCGCTACCAGATACGGCGGTATCTCAAGTTCAGCGAGAATGTCGCGCATCGGGCCCGGATGGAGCCCCGCCAGCATCAACTGCTCCTCACCATTAAAGGGCTCCCCTCGGGGCAACGGCCTGTGATAGGAGAACTGGCCGAGCGCATGCAGATCCAGCATCACAGCACAGTCGAACTAGTAAACCGGCTGGAGTCGGGTGGTTTTGTGCGCCGCCACCGTAGTGATAAAGATCGCCGTGAAGTTTTCGTGGCTTTGACTTCCAAGGGAGAAAGAGTCCTGCGGCAGCTGTCGCTCGATCACAGCACCGAGCTTCGCACCCAGGGTCCGATTCTGGTGATCGCACTGAAACACGCTATGCGGACCGCCGCCAAGACAGGAAAGAACAAATAATGACTCACGTCGCTTCATCTTCACCGGAGCCAGCAATACCGGCTAGTTTTCGCATGGTCCTAGTTTCATTTCTCTCAGCCGGTATCGGCTTGATTGCGGGACTAGTCGCCTTCGCACTGTACAAACTGATCGGGCTGTTTGCTAACCTGTGCTTCTACCATCGCTGGTCGACGGATTTCGTCAGCGTGCGATTCCACACTCTCGGTCTGTGGGTCATCGTGGTTCCGGTGGTGGGCGGAATTATCGTCGGCTTCATGGCGAAGTACGGAAGCTCCAAGATTAAAGGCCATGGCATCCCGGAGGCCATGGAAGCTGTTCTGTTCAATCGCAGCCGGATCCAACCGCGAGTTGCGATTCTCAAGCCGATTTCCGCAGCCATCGCGATCGGCACCGGGGGGCCGTTCGGAGCAGAAGGTCCGATCATTCAAACCGGAGGCGCAGTCGGCTCTTTGGTTGGACAGCTCTTCCACACCACGGGATCAGAAAGGAAAGTCTTGCTGGCCTGTGGCGCCGCAGCGGGAATGTCGGCCACATTCAACACCCCGATTGCCGGGGTGATACTGGCGATCGAGTTGTTGTTGTTTGAATTTAAGTCGCGGTCATTCATTCCGCTCGTCATCGCCAGCACCATTGCTACCGCAGTTCACATGCAACTGATGGGTTCGGGACCAATGTTCACGGTGAAAGAGATGGCATTCGGTATCCCGGGTACACTTCCGTACTACTTGGTTCTGGGATTGCTTTGCGGGTTGGCAGCTGTCGGTTTCAGCCGGCTCTTGTATTGGACCGAAGACCAGTTTGAGAAATTGCCCCTCGATGAGCTGTGGTGGCCGGCGATTGGGGCCCTCGGACTGGGGATGATCGGTTATTTTGTTCCCCGGGTTCTCGGCGTCGGCTACGACACCATCAGCGATATTCTGAATGGATCGCTCGTGCTCAAAGTCTTGCTTGTGGTGATGGTGGCGAAGGCCGCCGCATTGGTAATTTCGCTCGGATCCGGCACGTCAGGCGGACTGCTGGCTCCCATGTTCATGTCGAGTGCAGCTATGGGTGGAACATTTGCCACGGGCATCAACTGGATTTTCCCCTCTGCCCACCTGTCTCCCGGAGCATTCGCCTTGGTCGCCATGGGTGCGGTGTTTGGCGCAGCGTCGCGGGCAACGTTCGCCTTCATCATTTTCGCCTTCGAGATCACTCGCGACTACAACTCAGTGCTGCCGCTGATGCTGGTCAGCGTGATTGCGACTGGTGTGGCCGTACTGCTGGAGCCCAAGGCTTCGATCATGACTGAAAAACTGCGCGCGCCGCGGCCTGCGCATTCACCAGGAGTATGAGACCGACGTTCTGCAGCAGGTTTACGTTGCGGAGACCATGGACAAAGATGCTCCGGTAGTCCCGGCGGAAGTGACTGTCAGTGACCTCTCGGATCGCATTGCGCGCAATGATCCTGCAGTATCGCGGCATCAGGGACTCTTCATCGTCGACAGGGAAGGTAAGCTTGCCGGAGTGGTTACACGTGGCGATGTGCTACGCGCTCTAGCAAACGATCCGTCGGGATCTCTAAGTGTGCTTGAGGCCGGAAGCCGCAAAGTGGTGGTGACGTATCCCGACGAGGTTCTGCATGACGCCTCGGCGAAGATGTTGCGCCATAACGTGGGAAGGCTAGCAGTCGTGGACCGTCAGGATAATCGTCGAATTGTCGGCTACATTGGTCGGCCGGGCGTTATGGCGGCACGACTACGACGACTCGATGAAGAAGGGGTACGTGAACGGGGCTGGATTGCCGGCTTGTCACGGAGCTAGAAACCAGTTGTGAGTTTTTGGTTGTTAGTTCGCCGGTACTGCCGTCTTGAGCTTCTTTTTGGCGGAGACGATGAGCGGACGAAGAGCATCTACCGATACTCCTAGCGTACCGCCGGAAAAGCCATCGATGTAGGCGGAGTTGATTCCGATTACTTGGCCATGGGCGTTAAACACCGGGCCTCCACTGCCGCCATGGGCGGTAGGCGCGTCGTATACCAGCTTGTCTCCGACCACATCGCCCAGATGGCCGCAGGTTGCAGAAGGGCGAATCAAGGAGAGTGCTGCCAGTTCATTGGCTGAGCCCTGGTCGTCGCGGCGAAACGCCAGTCTCTCGTAGACTGCAGGCGGCGATTTAGCCACCATGCCGAGCACTCCCATGGGATAGCCGACCACGGTCACCAGTTCTCCGGGAGTGGACACCTGCTCGGCTAAAGGCAAGGGACGAAACTTCTTGCCGCCCGGATCTTCAATCTTCAAAACCGCCAGATCACCCTGGGCAGAAACCACCAGAGGAGTAACATCCACCGGCGACGGCCGGCCAGGAAAGAAGACTAATAGCTTTTCGAGTACCGGCGTTGCTCCTTGATTGATCAAGGCCGCTGCTTCAGTATCGCCGTACCAGGGCTGCGCCACGTGCCGGTTGGTCGCCAGCAATCCATCGGATACTACGAATCCCGTGCCTGAGATACGCGCCCGCAGCGCCGGGGTACGCCCCGGGAAGCCCACCTGGTAGACGCCAAACACGTAGCAGATTGAGTCACGATAGCGGTTCAGGACCAGCGTAGGCATCGATTGGGCCTGCTGTAGCTCCTGCACCTGCTCCGTGAGCTGGGACACCTCCGCCTGCAGGCTTGCCGTCTCCGGCGGGGCATAGTAATGCGCCATAAATCCGGCACCGACCAGCAGGGAGATGCCCAGACCGGCCTGCAGCACGTTTGCCCAGGCGCTAACTACCGGCTCATCATTTGGATTCTGATTTTCAGGCATCTTCTGGATCGGCTGGCTGCGAGGTATTGGGAGAAGTCACGCCGCACAGTCCGTCAAAGCTCTATTTTCGGCTCTGCTGGCTGGGTTGCCCACGGTACGGAAGATGGTGTCCGTGGGACACGCCACCGAAGTGGGGTGGGAAGGGAGGTTGGTGGTATTCCCATTTTGGGAGAGGGAAGGTAATTGAGAGGTTGAAGGCCCAAAACAAAAGCCGCCGGTCACCTGGCGGCTTTAACCCTAAAGGTTGCAACTACTCGTAAAGCAATACGCCTTCGGTTTCCTTCGACGAATCCACCGGCCGATAAAACAGTTTGTTATCGTCCAGGAAGACTTCGATGAACGCCGGCCTGGTTGTGATGGTGCCCTGAATCAGCGCCTCCGACAGCGGGTCTTCAATGTACTTCTGCAAGGCCCGGCGCAGTGGACGCGCCCCGTAGCTGCGATCAGTCAGCGTCTGGTTAAGAATCCATTTCTTGGCCTCGTCGGTGACCGTGACCGTAATCGCCTTCTGCGCCAGGTTCTGGTTGAGCAAGTTAACCATGAGTTCCAGAATCTGGATCAGGTCGCCTTCGGTCAGAGCCATGAAGAGAATGATTTCATCCAGACGATTCAGGAACTCTGGATTGAAGGTACGTTTGACCTCTTGTTTAACGAGGTCCTCGACCTTCTCCGAGATCATGTCTTCCTTGCTTGACTGGAAGCCCAGGCCTTCGCGGCGCTGCAGGTGCCGGGCGCCGATGTTCGAAGTCATGATGATGATGGTGTTCTTGAAGTCGACGGTGTTGCCCAATCCGTCGGTCAATTGGCCATCTTCAAAGACCTGCAACAGGATGTTGAAGACATCCGGGTGGGCCTTCTCGACTTCGTCCAGCAACACGACCGAGTAAGGTGCGCGCTTGACGCGTTCTGTGAGCTGGCCACCTTCTTCGTAGCCTACGTATCCCGGAGGCGAACCGATCAGCTTCGAGACCGAGTGTTTCTCCATGAACTCGGACATGTCGAAGCGGACCAGCGATTTGTCGCTGCCGAACATGAACTGCGCCAGCGTACGCGCAACTTCAGTTTTGCCAACTCCGGTCGGGCCTAGAAACAAAAACGAACCAATCGGACGATTGGGGCTCTTGAGCCCAGCGCGTGAGCGCCGGATGGCGCGAGCAAGAGCGGTGATTGCCTTGTCCTGCGAGATGATGCGTTTGTGCAACTCTTCTTCGATGCGGAGCAGCTTCGCCGATTCTTCTTCCTTAATCGAGGTAACGGGCACGCCCGTCCAGCGCGATACCACATCCTCGATGTCCTCGCGACCGACAACGCCGGTGGAGGATTCATCGAGGTGGTATTTTTCGCGAAGGGCGCGCAGGTTCTCGCGCTCCTTGCGTTCCTCGTCCGAGTAGAAGCGCGCCTTCTCGAACTCGTGGTTCGCGATGGCGTTCTCCATACGGTGGACGATGAACTTGATCCGCTTCTGGACTTCAGTGATCTCTTCCGGCAGCGAAGTTTGACGCAGCTTTACACGGGCGCCAGCTTCATCGACCAAGTCGATAGCCTTGTCTGGCAGAAAACGGTCTGGGATGTAACGGTTCGAATGCGAGACCGCGAAGTTTATGGCATCGTCGGTATAGGTGACCGCGTGGAACTTCTCATAACGGTCCTTGATACCGAACAAGATCTTGGTGGCGTCTTCCTCGTTCGGAGGCGGTACCTTGACAGCCTGGAAGCGGCGCTCGAGCGAGCGGTCTTTCTCGATCGACTTGCGATATTCGCCTGGGGTGGTAGCCCCGATGCACTGAATTTCGCCGCGCGAAAGCGCAGGTTTCAGGATGTTGGCAGCATCGAGCGAGCCTTCCGCCGAACCGGCACCAACTAACGTATGTAACTCGTCAATGAAGACGATGGAGTTTTGCGACTCCATTAACTCCTTCATGATGGTCTTCAGACGCTCTTCGAATTGCCCACGGTATTTGGTGCCAGCCACGATCAACGAAAGATCGAGTGCCAGGATGCGCTTGTCGGCGAGGAATGAAGGCACTTCGCCGTCGGCGATACGCTGTGCTAAACCTTCGACGATGGCGGTCTTGCCAACGCCGGGTTCGCCGATCAGCACCGGGTTGTTCTTGGTGCGGCGGCAGAGGATTTGAACGACGCGCTCCAGCTCGCCGTCGCGGCCCACCAGCGGATCAAGCTGGCTGTCCATGGCGGACTGGGTAAGGTCGCGGGAGAATTCGCTCAACAACGAGGATTCTCGTTGCCGTTGGGGTTGCGCTTTTTCCTGGCTGGTACGCGCCAACTCTTCCCGAATGGTCGAAAGACGCAGTCCGCGCTCGTGCAGAATCTCCGCAGCGAAGCACTTCTCTTCTCTCAGCAAGCCCAGAAGCAAATGTTCTGTACCGATGTGTTTATGCGAGAGCCGTTCCGCTTCCTCTGCGGCATAGGCCAAAACGCGCTTGCACTCGTTGCTTAGCGGAAGGTCCACGGAAGTGGAAACCTTCTCCCGAATCGTGGTGCGGCCTTCAATCTGCTTGCGAATGGATTCGACCGAAGCATGAGAGCGCAAAAAACGATTGGTCAGGGCTTTATCTTCGCGCAACAGTCCCAGCAGCAAGTGCTCCGTCTCAATGTAGGGAGACCCAAACTGGCTGGCTTCGTAGCGCGCAAAAAAGATTACGCGCCTTGCCTTTTCCGTATAACGTTCGAACATATAACCCTTTTCCCCCTGGAAGCTCTCGTTGGGCGCTTACTCCGCTCTTCCGGCCTACCCTAGCGGGAACCTGTTACCCTACCCTATTATGCAATCAAAGTGCCAACAATCCCTAGCACCCAAAGTCTACTCCCAGAAACGACAGCGCTATTACTAAAGATACCTATGGTTTGCAGTCTGCGCACCCGTCTGCAGCCAACGCGCACCAAAAGTGCCACTTAGTTAAACCCGATTCTTCCCCACTAGTCGTTGTTCCAGGCCAAGGATCAACGCCCAATGGCTCGCTTCTACGCCTTTCATTCACTCATACCGGAAGCGAATCCGGGACCGCTTCCTCAACTTGTCCTCCCTGCAACCGCAATACACGATGGCATTTGCGGGCAAAAGAGAAATTGTGGGTAGCGATTAGAGAGGTCAACTGATAATCGCGATGCAGCCGCGCAATCAATTCAAAAACTGAGTCCGCGGTACGGGTGTCGAGATCGCCCGTAGGTTCATCTGCCAATAGCAGCTTCGGCTTGGTGATGAGTGCCCGGGCCAGTGCGACCCTCTGCTGTTCTCCCCCGGAAAGCTCTCCCGAGCGATGATGAGAACGTGCTGAAAGCCCCACTTCCTGGAGCCATCGGGAAGCGTCTTTCTGCGCTTCCTGAGGAGAACTTTCGCGCAAAAGAAGCGGCATGGCCACATTTTCCAGAGCCGTAAATTCTGGGAGAAGATAGTGGAATTGCCAAACAAAGCCGATTTCGCGGTTACGAAACTCGGCAGCGCCATCCTCAGACAGCGACCCTAACCGTAAGTTGGCGCAGTATACGTCACCCGCCGAAGGTCTATCAAGCGCCCCCAGAATGTGCAGCAGAGTGCTTTTTCCCGAGCCAGATTCGCCGACAATGGCCACCATTTCCCCGGACGCCACTTGGAATGAAAGGTTTTCAAAGAGCACCAAATCCGATCCGCCAGAGCGGAATGCCTTTTTTAATCCTTCGACTCGTAATAGTTCTTCCCGCTTACTTAGATGCACTTCACCCCCTTCTGGGAGCAAGTTTCACCGCTGATTGAACGCGGTAAGTCGAAGGTTGTTCCGCCCCAAATATTTATAGCGAGCGGGCTTCCCGGTTCGGAAATCGTTCCCTGAGAAGTCATATTTCTTCGGTGAAATCTCATATTAATCTTTCTGACGTTCCTCATCCAAGCGAAAGACTGGCAGAGCGCAGCTTCGAGATGCCAAAAAGGGGTTGAAGGTGACAGAAACGGAGCGAGAGGTCACTCGTATCTGAGTGCCTCTGCCGGAAGAATGCGTGCAGCCGACCAGGATGGGTAAAGCGTAGCGATTAAAGAGACTCCAACTGCCACAAACCCTACAAGGACGCCGTCTATGGCGCGGGAGGCGAAAGGCACATAGTCGATTGAGTAGACCTCAGGAGCAAGGGACAACAGATGGTAGTGGCCGCCGAACCAGGAGAGTGCGTAACCAAGAATCAGCCCGATGGCAGTGCCGATTATCCCAATCAAAGCGCCTTGGGCGATGAACATACGGCGAACCTGCGACTTGCGGGCTCCCATCGACATCAGAACCGCAATATCACGGGTCTTCTCCATCACCATCATGGTGAGTGAAATAAGGATGTTGAGCGCGGCCACAAAGACGATGAGACCGATGGTGATGAACGTCACCAACTTCTCCAGGCGCAAGGCGTGAAAAAGAGCTTTATTCTGCTCCATCCAGTTAGTCGTCATGTAGCCGGAGCCGGCGGCCTTCTCCAATTCATTCCCAATCTTGTCGGCTTGGTAGATGTCGTCCAGCTTGAATTCCAGCACTGCGACTAGATCGCCCAGTCCAAACATGCGCTGCGCATCCGACAGCCGGGTAAAGGCCCATGTGCTGTCGGAGTCGTAGAAGCCAAAGTTGAAGATACCAACCACGCGAAAGCGGTTGTATTTGGGGACAAGACCGAAGGGCGTCAACTCTCCCTGAGGACTTGTTACCAGCACAGACGAACCAACCGTCGCTCCAAGGTCATCCGCCATCTCTTTACCGAGAACAATGGGAGGCATGGCAGCAAGGCGTTGCTGGACGCCCTGGAGGGAAGAAGGGGATTGGACCCCGGTGTTTCCATAGCCCGGTTGGCCAGTCTGGGTATCTCCCGTCCCATGGCTCGGAGTTTCTTCCAGCGCCTCCGCCGAACCAAACTTCACGCTGTTGAGAAGAGTGCTGACGTTGCGCTCGTACGAGGGGATCATTCCTTTAAGCACCGCGCCGCGCGCCCGTGGACCACGGGAGATCAACACTTGCTCAAATACCGCTGGAGCGGCGGCCACCACATGCGGTTGCCTGCTAAGGCGCTCGAGAAGTGGCTTCCAGTCCCGAATACCGTCATCCTGTACACGGATCAGATTAACGTTGGAGGTGGAACCGAGCAGGCGGTCCTGCAGGTCCTGACGAAAACCATTGTTGATGGCGAGAGCGACCACCAGCGAGGCAACCCCGGCAGCGACCCCAGCTATGGAAATACCGGTGATGATGCCGATCACGGCTTGCCGGCGTTTCGCCCGGAGATATCGCGAAGCGATAAAAAATTCGAAACGCATGGGGTAAACAAATTATACGGGTGAACTCCTCGCACTGCTGTTGTTCGCACACTGTTAATGCCCCTTCCTGCAATTCCATCCCCCGCGATCAATCAGATTGACTGGCCCTGGCGATGGCCTTAAACTCCGAGGTCGGCGGGAGGCAGATGTTCGATCTCGCTCAACACA
This sequence comes from uncultured Acidobacteriaceae bacterium, assembly GCA_963824805.1. GTDB lineage: Bacteria > Acidobacteriota > Terriglobia > Terriglobales > Acidobacteriaceae > DATBAT01. The sequence goes on from CAWGQZ010000053.1 coordinate 48,460, forward strand.
TCGGCACAACTCTTCGCCAGGTGCGGCGCGCACCAGGCCTAAGCCTCACTGTCATCCTGACGCTGGCGCTGGGAATCGGGTCAACCACCGCAGTTTTCTCGCTAGTCGAAGGCATTCTGCTAAAACCGCTGCCGTTCAAGAACCCGGAACGGTTGGTCGTCATGGGTGATCACGTTGGCGAGGGTCTGAGCACGCCGGTCACGGCTCGAGAAATCGGTCTGTATTCCTCCGAAATCAAGGCATTCGATTCGATGGGCGGCTTCGCTGACGTCACCTACGAGCTATCAGGTGGGGATGTACCCGAGGAGGTCGCGGCTGCACGCTTTACCGCCGGGGTTTTTCACACTCTGGGAGTTGAACCGATTCGCGGGCGTGTCTTTTCCCAGCAAGAAGAGGAGTCACACCAGTCGGTTGCCGTCATCAGTTACTCCTTGTGGAATGACCGGTATCAAAGCTCGCCTGACATTTTAAAGAAAACGATCTCGCTCGACCGGAAATCCTACTCGATCATCGGCGTAATGCCGCCAGACTTTGAATTCCCGGCGCAGTCCGGATTGTTCAATCAAACCAAACTTTGGGTCCCGATGAGTCTCACGCCGCAAGAACTCTCGGAAGAACACGCTGGGTACTGGGGATACCAGATGATCGCGCGGCTTCGCAACGGCGTCAGTTCGAATATGGCAGAAAAAGACGTGGACCGCGTTGCAAAGCTGGTCATGAAGGATTTTCCCCCTGCGCTCTCCGCAATTCACATTCGTGGAGGTGTGACTCCGCTGCTCGAGGATACCGTCGGCGGTGTTCGCCCCGCGCTACGCGCGTTGTTCGGTGCGGTAACGGTTGTATTACTCATTGCCTGCGTCAATGTAGCCGGCCTGTTGACGGTGAGAGCAATTCGCAGACGCCGGGAGTACGCCCTTCGCTTGGCCTTGGGCGCGCGGTTTGGGGCGATTATTCGCGAAGCCGTCATCGAAGGCCTGGCGCTCAGCATCCCGGGAGGCTTACTAGGTCTGGGATTTGCTACCGCGATCATCATGGTTGCCCCGAATTTATTGCCCGCCTTCCTGCCACGTCTGTCGTCCATTGCTCTGGATGTCCGGGTAGTAATGTTCGCCATCGGCGCCACCCTGTTAACCGGGGTCCTGTGCAGTCTGGCGCCAGCCTTTGCCGCGCTGCATACGATACCGATGCACAGTCTGAAGGAAGGTGGACGAACTGAAACAGACGCCTCCGGTCAACGGTGGCTTCGTTCCGGACTTATCGTCGCCGAGATTGCGGTTGCCTTGGTGTTGCTGACGGTGGCGGGGGTTTTCCTCCGCAGCTTCCAGAAGATGCGGGCAGTGGATCCTGGATTTCGCCCCGAGCACGCAGTAACAGCAAGTTATCGATTGCCACTGAATCAATACTCCACCGACCGCGCAGTTGAAAATTTCAATCGAGCGATTCTCGACCGGCTTGAGCCTACCCCAGGAGTCACTGCGGTTGGAATCACGTCGGCCTTGCCGGCATCTGGATTTTCACCGGAAACCGCCTACACGCTGGAGGGACGGTCCGACGAAAGTTGGAAGCTGGAATTCGCCGGCTTCGCGATCACCGACGGCGACTATTTCCATGCCATCGGCATACCGTTGCTTGACGGCCGTTACTTCACCCCAGAGGATCGGGCGAACTCACCTCTGGTGATCATTGTCAACCAATCCATGGCAAGGCATTGCTGGCCAGGACAAAGTGCCATCGGAAAGCGGCTGCACGTGGGTAGCCCTCAAAAGCGGCTGCCCTGGGTGACGGTGATTGGCGTGGTTGCCGATACCAGGTTCGGCGCCCGCGACGAACCGGTCATAAGTCAATGGTTCGCACCCGAGTCACAGCCCGCCACGCTTGATGGCTATGGTTCCGCCGGCAAGTTGTCGGACGCCGCCGGCGGGAACATCACGATCCGGTCTAAACTCCCTGCCCAGCAAATCACTCAGATTCTTCGTTCGGTTATGTCCGAAATCGATCCCATGCTGGCGCTCGAACAGGTGCAGACCATGGAGGCGGTGATTTCCAGTACCGAAGCCCCGCGGAGATTCAACACCTATCTCATCACCGGTTTCGCAGCTGGGGCGCTGTTGCTTACCATCACCGGCATTTATGCGGTGGTTGCATTTTCGGTCTCACTGCGGACCCAAGAAATTGCTATCCGGATGGCTATGGGGGCACAGCGGATTAGCATCGCCAGGCTGGTACTGCTTTCCGGAGCGAAGATCGCGGCCTTCGGCTGCGCCACGGGCCTCCTCGCTTCGATGGCGGTGGCGAGAATTGTCACTTCGTTCCTCTTCGAGGTTAGCCCATTTGATCCACTGGTCTATGCTCTGGCATCCGTCACCATCATCGTGGTGGCGCTGCTTGCGTCCTCTCTCCCCGCCATGCGAGCGGCGGCCGCCGATCCGATGGACGCATTGAAGTCGAACTAGGAGCTTGCTCCATTGGCTCAACGATGATGTTCTTTCGCGCGGTTGCCAGCAATTCGTCAGTAAGTCCCGGGCGGATTTCCTGCGATATCTTTCCCGCGAACTTGTTAAGCGCGATATCGTCGGCGTAAATGATCATCAACTCCTTCCGTTTGCTCCGATCCAGAAGGTGCACCAGACGGAGATAAAACATCGACTCCGGCATACGGTAACCCTTCGCCGTGATAAGGCTCATGACGTGGTCGATATCGCAACCCGCTCGCATTGTCGCGCTCGTTTTTGTTGCCCAGATATCTACGTAAAAGTCCATTCCGCCGAGGTTCGCGTGCTTGGGTGAGGCATATGTATGTTGCAATTCGGGACGGCTCGGCAAGTACCCTTCGAACTGAACCCAGTAAAGCCTACGGACTTTTTGCCGCTTGTCGGCCTCGACAAATGCGTGCAGTTCGCAATCCTGCCAGTGCCGTACAGCACCCAGCGGTCGGCACCTACGTAGTAGTGCCCGGTCGCGGGTAGCTGAATTCTCACCTTAGGATTCGCTGCAGACCGAATGACGTTACCCTTCACCTCCCGCTCGGGAGGTGAGGTTTGCGCGACAAGGAGCTCGCAACACAAAATTGCAACACCAATTTGTCCAAACATGCTTGCCTCCGCTTGGATTGCACCAAATCAGGTGCAGCCAATTCCCTTCTGGATTGATGCCTGCAAATGACCCCTATTCTGGATCACGGTACAATCGAAACAAAGATGCTCGAGACCGAGAAACCTGCAAGAGCCACGCGGGCCGCATTTTCCTATCCTGGGTTCACGCTGTTTGAGTCCGCCCGATTCTTCATGGTGGCATCACTGGAAATGCAGTCCGTCGCAGTGGGCTGGCAGGTTTACGAAATCACTCGCAAGGCTCTCGATCTGGGATTGGTGGGCTTGGCGCAATTTCTTCCTGGAATTGTGTTGTTCTTGCTTGCCGGCCATGCCGCTGACCGGTTCAACCGGCGTAAGGTTCTGATCGTCTGTTATCTCGGATTTGCACTCTGCTCCGCAGCATTGCTCTTGCTTACCTGGGGCAATATGGGTTCGGTGCGACCGATCTACGCAATCTTGATCCTGCTGGGGGTAGTGCGGTCGTTTAATGGACCCTCCGCGCGCGCGCTGTTGCCGCAACTGGTTTCAGAAGAGCACTTCCCGAACGCAGTGGCATGGAACGCAATCGTATTTCAAGCTGCGACTATTCTGGGCCCTGCGCTCGGCGGAGTGCTCTACGCGTCTTCGCATGGGCCAACGTCCGTCTATGCCGCTTCAATCGTCACTTCTCTCGCGGCCATGCTCTCGATGCTTAGAATTCAAGCCAAACCCCAGGTCCGGCCGCTGGAAGAGATCAGTCTGCGAACAGTGTTTGCGGGATTCCGCTACATCTGGGAACAGAAGGTAATCCTGGGATCGATTTCTCTCGACCTGTTTGCGGTGCTACTGGGCGGAGCAGTGGCTCTGCTGCCGGTATTTGCAAGGGAGATTCTCAGAACCGGACCGTGGGGACTGGGCCTGCTGCGAACAGCGCCGGCGATTGGCGCGGGAGCAATGGCGATGTTACTGGCGCATCGTCCGCTAAGGCGCAAGATTGGCGTCACTATGTTATGGGCGGTGGCGGGCTTCGGAGTCTTCACCATCGTCTTCGGAATCTCGCACAGTCTTGTGCTCTCGCTGATCGCGCTCACCCTAGCCGGAGCATCGGACATGATTAGCGTGGTGATTCGCGGAACGCTGGTACAGATCGCCACGCCGGACGAAATGCGCGGGCGGGTAAATGCCGTAGATATGGTGTTCGTCGGAGCTTCGAACGAACTAGGAGAATTTGAGTCCGGGCTCACCGCCCACTGGTTCGGAGCAGTTCCAGCTGTGATTCTGGGTGGCGTGGGGACCTTGATTGTGATCGGGATCTGGGCCTGGCGTTTTCCCGAACTGCGGAGAGCAGATCAGCTGACGAGTCAAGGATAGGCGGGCGAGGGCGCCCGCCCAGTCATCAATCTATTTACTTCTAACCACTATTTTGGCTGAAGACACGTTGTCCGCTCGGTCATATACGCGGACCACCACAACGTGATCGAGGCCCGCATTGTCAGCCGGCTGTGCCTTCGAGTCTTGCGGTATCGGCGCTAAGAAGTCGTAATTCTCCGTCTTCGAGTCGGAAATTTGCCCGACTGGTTCGGCGAATTGCCAATCGCTGGCATCCACCGAATATTCCGCGCGCTTGATGGGAGAGAAGCTGTCTTCTCCGCGAAATGTTACCCGAATCCTGCCGCCTTCCGACGTGGCCTTGAGATTTATGACTTGGGGCGGTGTGGTGTCGATTTCAAAGCGCTGGCTCATCCGTTCCGCGTGGAGACCCTCCCCGGGCGCATGCGAAGGCTGGTCGGAAGCTACGATCTTAAAAGTGTATCCCCCGTCCGGCAATAACGACGAGTCAAACGAATAAAACTTGTCGGCTAGATTTTCTTTCAACAAAAGCCAGCGAGTTTCGCCATCTCCACGATAAAAAATGGCATACACCATCTGGTCGTCGTTATCGTCATGAACCGTCCACCGGATTCCAATCGAGTCCGTATCGTGAATGCTGGGCGGAGGCGGCTCAAACTTCGGCTGCGATGGGCTGCCACTGGGATTCGTACTCAAAGTAATTTCGACGCCACCGGGACGTGCCACCGGTTGATAACGCACCCCCGACTGCACATTCACTTCGTCGAAGTCCGGGGCGACGTTCTTGGGCAAGTAATTAACCGTAACCATCTCCAGCTGCGGCGTCACAGGACCGCTGTGCAGCACGGCCTTCCACTGCAGAAATCGGGCTGCCGGGACACCGATAGCCACGTCTTTCTGCAAATCGACCCGCGTCCAGGCACTCCAGTGGCGGTCGGGATTATCGACATTTCCGCTACGCGCGAATAAATCGATTGTCCCGGTGCCGCGGAATTCCATTCGGCCCCAGCGTGAAAATATTTGAGCGTCGAGCACATCGCTTATGTAGGTCCCTTCTGAAGCGGGATTGCCGCCCACAAGAAAAATCTTTCCCAGATTGCTGGTGGCGGCGTAAATCCCACCGCTCTGCGACTTGGCAAATCCGGTGACTTGCGTAGCGCTGGCATCGAGCAAGTCAGTGTAGCGGTCCTCTCCAGGGATGGCGTAGATATGTCCCTGATTGCCGGTGCCGGCCAGTAGTTGTCCCTGTGCGTCAAAGGTCAGCGCGTAGACCAAGTTGTCGCGGGAGGACCAGACCTGAGTTGGAGAGCCATCACTGGCGATGCGGTAGATTTCTGATCCGCCGGTGGCAGCCGCCGTCGCCCCTGGGGTACGGTTTAGCAGGATTGACTGACCGGCAGCTGCGCCACCCGGGCCGGTTGCGGGCGGATTTTGCCCTCCAGCCGTTACTCCGGGAACCATCATGATGATCGGTGTCGTTGGCGCAGCTGAAGAACCGGCTGTCGAATGCTTCTCCCCAACCCCGGCTGCATAGATATTGCCGGACTTGTCAATCGTTAGGGCTGTGATTTCCTTCTTGGGCGCGCTGTAGAGCACGAAAGCGTCACCGTTCGGTGAAATCCGATAGATAAGGCCGCTTCCGTCGGAGCCTGCAATCAGATTTCCCTGATTGTCGAGAGCGAGCACCCGGATGTGAGCTTCGTCACTCTTGAAAAAGACGGAAGAAGTGGCCTTTGCAGTAACCCGGAAAATTTGCCCATTGTCCCCCGTCGCCACGAAGAGATTGCCCGCGTTGTCGAGAGCAAGGTCCCATATGTACTTTGTGCCGGGCTCAAAGTAGACAGAAGAACTCCACTCTGAGGTGCTACTTCCCTTCTCCGCGGTCTGCTTGGAGTCGGTCTTAGCCTTGCGCTCGATGCGGTAGACCTTGCCATCCGGGTTGGTGGCCGCATAGAGAACTCCTGACTTATCGACGACCAGGGCCTGTACCTGCAGCTCTTGAGGCTCGAATATCGGGGCCGCCTTGCCGTCCGCGGTCACAAAATAAACCCTCGCTGGGGAACCGGCGGCGGCAAACAACTCACCGTTGTTCCCCGCGGCTACTGCCCAGATGTAGCTGGAGGGGGTTGTCACCAACGACTTGAAAGAAGGCGCAAGCTCGAGTCCGCCTGTACTGCGAAGGGCGACACCATTCGACGTACCCTTGCTGAGTTCGTCGAAGGTGGACTGTTGCCAGGTACGCGTGCCTTCCGCGGCAGCAACGCCGGCGAACAATGCAATCGAAATGGAAATGACAACTGCGCGCGATTAAATGGCGGATAGCCAAAGCAATACCTCAATAAGCGTGGAAAGAAATTTCAGAGTACCACGGTGGAAAGTACAAGCGCCGGGTACCGAGGTACCCGGCATGAAAACGTGGCCTACTTGATATTGATGGTCAGAACCTGAGCGCCTGATACTACGAAATCAAGCGGAGTGGTGGATGCTTCATTGACGGAAGACTCCGCGCGTACCACCATGTCCTGGGTGCTGCGCATTCCATCCATAACGTTCATGATGGAAAGCGGCAGGGTCGGCATTACTTTGTCGGCGACCGTCGCCTCCGGGTCTGACTCCAGCAACGAAACATACACCCGGTTATTCATGTGCTGTTTGTTGAGCAAAGAAATCGTGGAAGCCAGGTCCATTTTGCGGGCGAACTGGGCGGAGCCCGGACGAAAGCGATCCAGCGTATCGCCGTCACTTACCAAAATGCGCAGCGGACCCTTGGAGGCCGAAGCCGGGATGTGGACCGGGATGTGCTGCACGATTCCCTCTCCACGATAGGGTCGGAGCATAGCTTCGATGTTGATGGTCTCACCCGGACGGGCTTCGGTGCCATCGGTGCGCGCGCTTTCCAGACGTGCCCAGCGTCGCTCGCGAACCAGCTCGAAATCGAGCTGAACGTCCTTGATGTCAGGGACGTTGTACGGATTGTCGTAAATTCGGCCAAAGCGATCGCCCATGGATATCGCTGCAAGCATGGCAGCCGGCTGTCCGCCATCGGCCGGGGTGAACATGTTCTGCATCGAGACCGATGGGTAGCCGTTCAGGTTGATACTGCCGCTCATGTGATAAGTAATTTCTTCGCCGTATTCGTTCACTCCGTGCAATGCGTTGAAGACCGTAGCCATCATCGCAACCGGGCTCAGGCGGGCATTGTTGAGCACTTCGTAGTGGAATTCGCGGCTGGCGGGCCCGCCATGAATCGTCAGCGTGACCGGAATCATGTCCGGTTTCTTGTTGAACTCTCCGAGAATACCGGTGTGACGGTCCTGAACGAATGAGCCGACCGCCTCAGTGGCATTCACAATCTTGAAAGCGTTCAGGGGCGACGGCAGTGTAGCCAGCACCTGCGCCTTAGTCATGGGCAGAGCAACCGAACCGAACTGGAGGAGCGGGTGCCCGCAAGCCAATAAGTTGTTAGCGTCGACATAGGTGACGGTGCAGGTGGCGGCAATATCCATGTCGCCACGGACTAGGATTGCACTCACCGCGGAACCCGGCTCCAGAGGCTCCGGTTGTTTAACGTCACTGACGGAGCCAACTCCCATCACCGGAACGATACCCGCCGATGCGAATTGCGAAGAAAACATCTGGACGGCGTCCTGCGAAAATCCGCTGAAAACTAGAGGTGCGTCAATCGGCTTCAGGTAGTTGGCGAAATTCGCGACGGGGGGCATCGCCAGACCTGGACTGGAGACTTTGACCGGCTCGCCAGCTACGGCTTTCACCGGAGGCGCCTGGTTCATCGGGTTCCGGTCCATGGCATTGATTTCGAGCATTTCGGCGATGGGGGTAACCCCGGCGATTGGCTCCTTGGAAAATTCACCGATACGAAAAGCCAAAGCGCCGGCCAGCTTGCCGTCAAAATAGACCGGACTGCCGCTCATCCCGGCCACCACGCCGGTGTACTCGGCTTTCTTACCGCCGAGCCGGACCAGAATGATATCGCCCTTGGGCCCGTTAGCATTCTTCAGGACACCCAGGACCTCGACGTCCATGGGCTCTGGCTTGGTTCCCTGAAATACGGTATAGGCGGTGCCATGCATTCCAGCATGAATGTCCTTAACCGCGATGGTCTTATAAGGCGTGAAGGTTTGGGATTGCAGGGCGGGTGACAGCGAAATGCACAACACGACACACGAGAAAAACAACCGTCTCATGAATTATCCCCGGAAGACCCAACAAAGGTCTGCCAACAACAAAAGCATTCTCGACAACTTTCGTTCTTTTTCTTGCTAACGGGAGAGGAATCGCGATCAAGCAAAACATCCCAACCGCGAACTTGTTGCGTCTATACTAACATAGGTTTTTCGCAAGGAGCCGCATGTTCCGCACCCCAGTAATGCGCCTCTCCGAATTAGTTCGGAGGCCATTTGTCCCTATTTTTCTGATAGTTATAGCTTTGGCTTTAGCAGCCGTGGCTGGCCCCTTGATGGCCCAAGACCAGGCCCCCTCCACCAACGACAATCCCAATAAGCAGGAAACCCCGCCTGAGGCCGGTGGACCGCAAAATGACGTTGGCCCATATGCCATCCCTAAGAAGAAAGAGGAGCCACCTGCTCCCCCGCCGGAGCGGCCCAAGAAGATTGAGGGCATGCCGGACTACTCCATCCGGGTGGATGTGCCGCTGGTGAATGTCGATGTCATGGTCACCACCAAAGAGGGCCAGTTCATTCCCGGGATGAAGAAAGAGAACTTCAAGGTCTACGAGGACGGAGTTGCGCAGAACGTCATTAATTTCAACCAGTCAGAAGCCCCGATCACGGCGGTGATGCTCATCGAATTTGCCTCGACGAATTACTACTTCATGGTCGATGCCCTTAATGCGTCTTACACCTTTGCCAGCAATTTGCGAAAAAATGATTGGATTGCCGTGGAATCCTACGACATGAGACCGCACATCCTGGTGGACTTCACTCAGGACAAGCGGGCGGTTATGGGAGGGCTGGGGGAGTTGCGCTTTCCCGGCTTCGCTGAAACCAACCTATTTGACGCGCTGTATGACACTCTGGATCGGCTCGATAGGATCGAAGGGAGAAAGTACATTATCCTGATCAGCACCGGAGTTGACACCTTCAGCAAACTGAACCTTGATCAGATTCTGAAAAAGGTAAAGACCACGAAAGATATTACGATCTTTCCAGTCAGCGTGGGGCGTGCCTTACGGGAATATATGGAAAGTCATGGCAGGGCGGCGCCGCACGGAATGGGTATCCCGATTTCCAATATGGACTACCTGCAAGCGGACAATCAGTTGAACACCTTCGCAAAAATGACAGGCGGCCGGGCGTATTTCCCTCGGTTCCAGGGCGAGTTGCCGGAGATCTTCCACGACATCACTTCGGACATTCACCAGCAGTACTCGCTGTCCTACCACCCGACCAATCCGAAGCTCGACGGCACTTATCGCAAGCTGAAGGTAGAGGTCGTGGCCCCGGATGGCGGGCATTTAAAAGTAAAGGATCAGCACGGTAAGGACGTTAAATACGAAATCGTTGCCCGCGACGGCTACACCGCGAAACACACCGTCGATTAGTGAACGTGGGCAACCTGATCTAGCAAGAAGAGAAGACCTACGCCCAGGAATACCACCAGAGCCATTTTTACCCCCGGCTCATGATTCACCTCGGGCATGAGGTCAGTCGCGGCCACGTAGATGGTGACTCCAGCCGCCAAAGGCAGTCCATAGCTCACCTGGTGGCGAAAGAGGGCCATGGTGAACACGCCTGCCAGGGTTGCTGCTCCTAGGACCATCGATGAACCCCAGGCGATGCTGCGGCTGCGGCCGCTGGCCAACATAATGGAAGCGACCGTGAAGCCCTCCGGAATCTTGTGCAGGAAAACGGCAAGAAAGATGATCCAGCCCAGCCAGTTGGAAACTATGAAGCCTGAAGCGATGGCAATTCCGTCAAAGAAAGTATGGATGATCAGGCCAATCAGAATTGAATAGCTCTTGTGGTTGTGGACGAATTGCTCATTGTGCGTCTCTTCTCCAAAGTGGAAGTGCGGGGTGACGGTGTGCTCGAAGAAATGAATGATGAGATATCCAACCAGCACAAACAAAGCGCCACGATTGCCGCTGAGGGCGAGGCTCGTGGGAAGGAGTTCCACCAGAGCCGTCGCCAACATGAACCCCGCGCCCAGCGCCACGAAATACTTTAGGTAAGAGCGATCCCAATGCTTGTGCACGATAATCGCGCCGCCAAAGACGTTGGCGGCCGCAGCGGTTAAGCCGAGGAAAATGCTCAGCAGGATGGGGTGCATGCGAGCCAGAATGATAACAGGGAGATAAACGCTGGTTCATTGTTTCGCGTCCTGAGTTCTCAGTCAGGCCGCGGTCGGATAGCACTGCTAAGCCGCTAATGATCTTGCTTAACTCAGCGCACCTAGCCGACGAAGAATTATGAACTAGAGTTCCTTATCCGCTGTGCCGAACATGCATAACATCGCCGTCCTGGACGATATAGTCTTTCCCTTCCAGGCGGAGAATGCCCTTGGCGCGAGCGTTGGCTTCCGAGCCGGCTTCGAGAAGCTGATCCCATCGGATGGTTTCAGCGCGGATGAAGTGCTTCTGCAGATCGGAATGTATGGCCCCGGCAGCTTCAGCAGCACGGGTGTTAACAGGGATTGTCCAGGCACGACATTCGTCTTCGCCGGCGGTGAAGAAAGAAATCAAGCCAAGCAGACGGTAGCTGGTGCGGATCAGGCGGGTAAGTCCACTTTCGGTCAGGCCGTAGCTACCCAGAAATTCGGCGGCATCTTCTTCGCTCATTTCCGCGAGTTCGGCTTCCACTCTACCGCAGATGGCGGTAGCACCTGAGTTGGGACGAGAGGCGACTTCGGTCAGGCCATATTTTGTGACTGCCTCATCCAGTTCTTTTCCGAGTTCCGTACTCTCGCTGACGTTCAACACGTAGAGGATGGGCTTTTCGCTGAGGAACATGAATCCACGCAAACGCTTTTTGTCTTCGGGAGTCATCTCCATCTCGCGCAACGGGCGTTCCGACTCGATCTGCGCTTTGGCGCGTTTCAGAAGCTCGAATTCCTTCTCCAGCTCAGCAGTCTTCATCTTTTTCAGGTCTTTTTCCACGCGCTCCAGTCGCTTTTCGATCTGCCCAAGATCGCTGACCATCATGTCAAATTCGACATTCTTGATGTCACGGAGGGGGTCAACGGGACCGACGTGCGGGATGGATGGGTCGTCGAAAGCCCGCACTACGTGCGCCAGAGCATCAACATTGCGTAAGTGGCTGAGAAATGCCGTCTCTTTGAGGGCTTCCTGGCCGATGGCGCCGACATCGACATATTCGACTGCTGCATGCGTCAACTTCTTGGGATCGTAAAGTGCAGCCAGTTTATCCAGACGCTCGTCCGGTACTTTCGCCACTCCAATGTGGGCTTCACGAGGGTTGGCATAGCCCTGATCGGATATCTGGGCCTTAGTGAGAATTCGAAACAAAGAGGATTTGCCTACCTGGGGCAGGCCGATGATGCCGGTTTTCATAAGGTAAGGGAGTTGCAGCCTTCCGCAAGGCAAACGCGCCACTTTGAGAATAACCCAAACGCCAATGGTGTGGAACGCTACCGACCTGCGACCGTCAGATATACCACCACTAGGCCCAGTAGTAAGACGCCGCCTTCGAGCCGCGTCGACCAACCATGAAGCTTGTTGAATTCGACGCGTGCGGGGTCAGTCGCAGCAACTGTGTCCACGTCGCCCATGGAGGCACGGAGACTAGCCATCTTTGGAGAGACACCGAATTGCGATGTTAGGGTAAGCAGGAGCATGACGCATATCAGAATGTGCCGCCACGCCAGCGGGTGGACAGAGCCATCGTGAAGACGCGAGTAAATCAGAGAGCTGACTAGAAAAACTATCGCCGAGACGATTCCCATCCAGTGTAAGGAGGCGAGTGTGCGGTTCACGATATTGCCGGCAAGATGGTGGGTTGGCAGAACCGAGAAAGCGGCACGAGTAACGACCGCCGCGAAGAAGACAATCCCACCAATCCAGACAATGAGCGAAAGAACCATCAAATAGCGAAGAAGTGCCATGGTCGTTTTATTATGCACTCCGAACCGAATTCATTCTTCACACTCGCTTAGAATCAGCACGGATGAGCACCCCGCGAAGCGACGGCGCAAGCTATTTTCTTAGCGTTGTTCTTGCACTGGCCAGCGGATGGCTGCAGATAAAAGTTCACGATCTACTTTTCACAGCATTGCTGGTTGTCGCCTCCGCCATGGTGCTGGGAGCGATGCGCCCGCAAAGCCCGTGGCGATGGGCGATTCTATTTCCTTTCGTGGTGCCGCTCACGCAGCTCTTGGCCCGGGTCGTTCTAGTCGAAAAACCAACCCGTGGGGAGGTTTACGAATCGTTGCTCCTGCTTCTTCCGGGCATCGCCGGCGCTTATGGGGGTTCGGTGCTGCGGCAAACCCTACAGCGCGTATGGAGTGGGAACTAGCTCCCCTGTTTTGAACCAAGGTGCAGGCTAACCAAAAAGTTATTCTTTTTCCACGGCGGGAGCGGTTATGCTTCGCTCATGGGTGTGTCTTTAACGGTGTTGGCTAGCGGCAGCCGCGGCAACACCGCGCTGGTCAGCAGCTCAAGCACGCGCGTGCTGGTTGACGCCGGCATTTCCTGCCGCGAGACTTTCAAGCGCATGAAGGCCCTGGGAGAAGACCCGCACTCCCTAAGTGGCATTCTGATAACCCACGAACATTCCGACCATGTCTATGGCCTGGCCGTACTGGCGCGCAAGCTAAATATTCCGGTTTATATGACGGAGGCCACGCACTATGCCTGGGCTCGATCCCTGCGGGATGACGCTGACGAACTCCCGAAACTAGGGCGACTGGAGGTTTTTTGTTCCGGGCGTTGCTTCCAAATCGGAGACATCGCGGTGATGCCTTTTACCATCCCGCACGATGCCGCCGATCCAGTAGGATTCACCTTCAAAGCGGAAGGCATCAAAGTAGGATTCGCGACCGATTTGGGCTATGTGCCAGTCAGTATCAGCGATCACCTACGCGGCTGCGATGTCCTGGTAATGGAATCGAATCATGATGTTGAGATGCTCCGGGGAGGGCCGTATCCCTGGTCAGTGAAACAGAGGGTCATGAGCCGGGTTGGTCATCTTTCCAATGACTCCCTCGCGGATTTCTTCACTAACGATTATGATGGGGATGCAGCGTACGTTGTGCTAGCGCATCTTTCCGAGCAGAACAACCATCCTGAGCTAGCACGAAGCGCGGCGGAAAAAGCCCTGGGTTCCCGCCAAACGCTGCTGCGGAATCGGGTTCTGCTGGCGACTCAATCGGAGCCGCTGCAGCCGATCCAGCTGTAGCCACTATGAATCAGTGTGTGGATCCGGTTGTAGGAAAGATTCTCGCCGGTTGGCGCTATGACATTTCTGGCCTGGCGCCAGAAATGCGCGGCGACTACGAGCATCACTTTCAAGTTTGTGAATTTTGCCAATCCCGTCAGCGCTTGCACCGCGGTATCGACGTGGCTCTCATAGCGCTGGCCTCGGTCTCGGCTGCAGTCTTCCTCTTTGCTTTCGGAGTCATCCGCCACTTCGAGCCTCGTCATACCTTTTGGCTGGAACTGGGGGCGCTCGCAGGCTTCGCTTTTTCGGCACTCATGTGGCTGGTAGTAGCGGTGGCGACACCGGCCCCTATGGCCGTGGTCGATGCGGCCTTGATGGGAGCCCGTCACGTGCATGATCGCCTTCCACCAGAAATCCGCGAACGGCTGCCGGAAGAATTGCGCCTCAAAATTGGCGGACAGCATTGAGGACACCCGCTGCAGACAAAATCGCGCTTCCGGATAGAATGACGTTTCATTCCGGATCACCCAATGTCGCCGCTCTTAAAAATCATGTTGAGTTGGAGTGTCCTGCCTAGCGGGCTCTGATCCCTTTCTCCTCGCACTTTTCCTGTTTTGAGAGACCTTGATCTTTCACTCATCACCAAGGACCTCATTCCTGAATTGCACCTGTTAGAATCGCTGCGATTCTGGACGGCCAGACTGAAGGCAATATGGCAGCTTCCAATGGATCGAAATCAAAGTACGACGTAATCGTCATCGGCGGAGGCCATAATGGCCTGGTCAATGCGGCCTACTTGGCCCGCGCCGGCAAGAAAGTTCTGGTGCTGGAGCGGCGTCACGTGCTCGGCGGGGCCGCTGTTACCGAAGAAATTTTCCCCGGATTCAAGTTCTCAGTCTGCTCTTACGTGGTTTCCTTGTTGCGCCCCGAGATCATTCGCGATCTCGATCTCCCGCGTCACGGCCTGGAAATCCTGCCGCTCGACGGCACCTTCACACCAATGCCGAACGGAGACTACCTGTGGCGGGTGAATGATCACGGCAAGACTCACCGCGAGATCGCACGCCATTCCAAGCTAGATGCAGAAGCCTACGACGAATTCGGCAAAGCCATGCAGGCGATGTGCCGCTTCGTAAAGCCCATTCTCAGCATGGTACCGCCAGATCCAAGCACTCTGAATCCCAAAGAACTGATGAAGTTGTTGTTCATCGGCCGGCGCTTTCAAGACATGAACAGCGGTGACAAATACAACCAGGTGCAGTTGATGACGATGAGCGCCATCGACTTTCTGGACCAGTGGTTTGAGACCGATGTCCTCAAAGCCACTATGTCGGCCTCTGGGATCATCGGCACGTTCCTGGGCGTTCGCTCGCCGGGAACAGCTTATGTCCTGCTGCATCACTACATGGGCGAAATCGACGGCGCGTTTCGGTCATGGGGATTTGCCCGTGGGGGCACAGGAGCCATTTCGAATTCTATCGCTGACGCGGCCCGCGAAGCCGGAGTCGAAATTCGCACCGAAGCGCCGATCGCTCAAATTCTGGTCAAGAACGGCAAGGCTACCGGTGTTGTCCTCGGCAACGGCGATGAGATACATGCGGACATCATCTCGTCAAGTGTCGACCCGCGACTAACGTTCACCAAGTTCATCGAGAAAGAGCATTTGCCCAGCGAATTTCTAGAGGATGTGAATCGTTACAAATATCGCGGCTCTTCGGGCAAGGTGAATCTTGCGTTGGACGGGCTGCCAAACTTTAAGTGCCTGCCCGGCGTGGGCGCGCACCTGCGCGGCGCGATGTCGATTTCGCCGAGTGTCGAATACATGGAGCGAGCCTACGATGACGCGAAGTACGGTAATTTCTCGCGCCGCCCCTACATTGACATGGTGATTCCGTCGCTGACCGATCCGTCAGTCGCGCCGCCGGGAAAGCATGTGATGTCCTGCTTCGTGCAGTACGCACCCTACAAATTGCGCCCCGGACTTAACTGGGACGAGCAAAAACAGGCATTCGGCGACAATGTGATCAATACTATTTCCGAATACGCGCCGAACTTGAAAGACATCATTCTGCACAAACAGGTCTTGACGCCGCTCGATATCGAACGGGATTTTGGCCTGAGTGAAGGAAATATTTTTCAGGGCGAGCTTTCTTTAGAACAACTGTTCTTCCTGCGGCCGGTACCGGGATGGGCGCGCTTCCGCACTCCGATTGACAATCTATATATGTGCGGGTCAGCCACTCATCCGGGCGGCGGGATCATGGGCGCTCCGGGGCGGTTGGCGGCGCTGGAAATTCTTAAAGACAAGGGAGCGGCCTAGACGATGCCCGATCAACGCGACGTCGTCATCGTTGGAGGTGGCCACAATGGATTGGTCACAGCCTTCTATCTTGCCAAGGCTGGTTTCAAACCGCTGGTGCTCGAGCGCCGTGGTCAGCCGGGTGGCGCAGCGATCACCGAAGAATTCCACCCCGGATTTCGCAGCTCGATCCTCGCTCATGCCGCCGGGCCTCTCCGCCACGATGTGCTACGCGACATGCAGCTTGAGAAGCATGGTCTGAAACTGATCTCTCCGGAAATTGGCCTAACCGCGCTCTCCCCGGATGGCCGGGCCCTGAGTTTCTACGGCGATACCAATCGCACGGTACAGGAGATCTCGAAGTTCTCCTCCAAAGATGCCGCGAAGTATCCGGAGTTCGCGCAATCCCTCACCAAGCTTGGCAAAGTAATTGGCGAAGCGCTGGCGTTGGCGCCTCCGAACATCGACGACCCGAGCAAAGGCGATCTCTGGGGCATGCTGAAAACCGGGCGCGCGATTCGCAATCTCGGGAAGCGCGACATGTACCGGTTGCTGCGCTGGGGTCCCATGGCGGTTGCAGATTTGGTCGCGGAATATTTCGAGACCGAATTGCTGCGTGCTGCGATCGGGGGGCGCGGAGTATTCGGAACATTTCTCGGTCCGTGGTCGGCAGGCAGCAGTCTGGTGTTGTTGATCCGGGCCGCAGGTGATGCCCATCCCGCGGGAGGAGCAGCATTCGCCGCCGGCGGCATGGGGTCAATCACGCAGGCTATGGCGGCGGCGGCCAAGCAGGCAGGCGCCGAGATCCGCACCGACGCGGAAGTCGCAGAAATCCGCGTCAAGAACGGCGCTGCTGCCGGCGTTGTGCTCTCGAATGGCGAAGAAATCTCTGCGAAGGCGGTGGTTTCGAATGCCGACCCCAAGCGGACGCTTTTGAAACTGGTTGATTCCACCCATCTTTCACCGGACTTCGTCATGAAGCTTCAGCATTACCGCATGCCGGGAACGGTGGCGAAAGTCAATCTAGCGTTGTCGGGTCTTCCGCAGTTCACGGCCTTGTCGGGAAATGACACGGCACTTCAAGGACGGCTCCACATAGGTCCTGAAATTGATTACCTGGAGCGGGCGTTCGACGATTCGAAGTATGGCAACTTCTCCAAGCAGCCCTATCTGGAAGTTGTAATTCCGTCCATGACCGATTCCTCGCTCGCTCCGGAAGGTCAGCA
The DNA here is from genome assembly GCA_963824805.1 of uncultured Acidobacteriaceae bacterium. Classification (GTDB taxonomy): domain Bacteria; phylum Acidobacteriota; class Terriglobia; order Terriglobales; family Acidobacteriaceae; genus DATBAT01. Next base: position 65,780 of record CAWGQZ010000053.1, read on the forward strand.
TGTGATGTCCATTTACATGCAGTACGCGCCATTCAAATTGAAGAACAGCGATTGGGAAAGCCAGCGGGTGGCGCTGGGCGATACGGTGGTGAAGACGCTTGCCCAGTATGCCCCAAATTTGCCGGAACTGATCCTGCACCATCAGATCATCACTCCGCAGGACTTGGAAGACCTCTGCGGGTTGACTGGCGGGCACATCTTCCATGGAGAACTTTCGCTCGACCAGTTCTTCACCATGCGGCCACTACTAGACTGGGGACGATATAAGACGCCGATCGAAAATCTCTACCTTTGTGGCTCGGGTACCCATCCGGGCGCGGGATTGACCGGGGGTTCCGGCGCGAATGCGGCGAAAGAGATTGTTAAGGCTCTGAAAAAGTAAGTGCCGCGAGGAAGCCTCTGCAACACAGGCCATGAAGAACACCGCCATCCTGCTGATCTGCTGCCCTGACCGCCGTGGACTGGTGGCCAGCATTTCTGATTTCGTCTTCCGGCACAACGGAAATATCCTTCACGCCGACGAACATGGAGACGCAGAATCCGGTATCTTCCTGATGCGGGTGGAGTTCGATCCCTCACAGTTTGATATTCCTCTTGCCGACTTCGCCCAGCACTTCTCGCCTATCGCCGAGAAGTTTGAAATGCAGTGGAGGCTAGCGCAATCGAGCTTCCGGCCGAAGATGGCGGTCCTGGTTTCGAAATACGACCACTGCTTCGCCGACTTGCTTTACCGCCATAAGAGCGGAGAACTGACCTGCGATATCCCGCTGGTGATTTCCAACCATCCTGACAACCAGGCGTTGGCGGACTTCTACAAGATTCCGTTTTTTGTGGTTCCGGTTGGCAAAGACAACAAGCAGCAAGCGGAAGAAAAGATTCTAGGGTTGCTGCGTCAGCATAATCCTGACTTCCTGGTGCTGGCGCGCTACATGCAGGTTCTCTCGGAGAGTTTCGTGGATAAGTACCCGAGCCGGATCATCAATATCCATCATTCATTCTTGCCGGCATTTGTCGGCGCAAAGCCTTACCACCAGGCTTTCGAGCGTGGGGTTAAGCTGATTGGAGCTACCAGCCACTACGTGACCAACGTACTCGATGACGGCCCCATCATTGAGCAGGATGTGGTGCGCATCTCCCATCGCGACACGCTCGAAGACCTGCTGCAGAAGGGCCGCGATCTGGAAAAAGTAGTGCTCTCGCGTGCGGTGCGCTGGCACATTGAAAACCGCGTGCTGCTTTACGGGAACAAGACAGTAGTCTTCACCTAGGGAGTTCACTCTTTCCCGGAACTACCGCCCCGAATCAACTCCTCAGGAAACACACGCTTTAGCGCCCATTTTCCTTGCAGGCGCTGAAATGCCCGTCAATTCGCTCTCCGATTCGCCCGCCTGAAGGCGGGCACTTCCACCGCTCTTGCCAAAGTCTTCGCAGCGTCAACGGCTAGAGCCTTGGCCGTTTTACATTGTTTCGCTTCGCTTCCGCATAAACGCCGGCACATCCAGATCGTCCGGCTCAAAGGAAGCTACCACAGCTTCCGGAGCCGAATCCCGACGTGACGTCTCGACGGTGGTTAATCCAGCGCTGCTGCCGGTGAACTGCGACATTACCCGAGTCGGGACCGGATCACGGTCTGGCTCCGGCTCGATAAATTCAGCAGACTCATTTGATACCGTAAAGCTGTCCAGACTCTGCTTGCGGCGATGGAGGCGGTCTGAGTCTTTGAATCCGGTGGCGATCACCGTGATCTTCACTGAGTCCTTCATCTTTTCGTCCAGTACCGCGCCGAAGATGATGTTGGCATCCTCGTCGGCCGCATTCTGAATAATGGAGCAAGCCTCCTGGACCTCGGCCAACTTCAACGAAGCCGAACCGGTAATGTTAATCAGGATGCCGCGCGCGCCGTCAATCGCTCCTGCTTCAAGCAGAGGCGAAGATATTGCCTTCTGGGCCGCCTCAGTGGCGCGCCGGGAGCCGCTGGCCGACGCCGCGCCCATTACGGCGTACCCCATACCCGCCATGATGGCCTTCACGTCTGCAAAGTCGCGGTTGATGATTCCAGGAATGGTGATGATGTCCGAAATGCCTTGCACACCTTGGCGAAGAATATCGTCCGCCACCCGGAACGACTCGAAGAAACCGGCATCTTGGGCGACCGCCAGCAGCTTTTCATTGGGGATAACGATCGTGGTGTCAACCGACTCCATCAGTTCCGAGATACCACGTTCCGCCTGCTGCATGCGGCGCTTGCCCTCAAAAGCAAACGGCTTGGTCACGACCGCGACCGTCAGCGCGCCCATTTCACTGGCCAGAGACGCGATGATCGGCGCGGCGCCCGTGCCGGTGCCCCCGCCGAGGCCAGTGGTGACGAAGACCATATCTGCTCCTTCGAGGGCTTCGATGATCTTGTCGGAATCTTCGAGTGCGGCCTTGCGGCCAACTTCTGGATTGGCGCCTGCACCCAATCCATTGGTGAGCTTGACGCCCAGCTGGATCTTTACCGGCGCGCGCGACATGCGCAACGCCTGCAGGTCGGTGTTGGCAACGACGAACTCGATGCCTTCCATACCGGAGTCAATCATGCGATTGACCGCATTGTTGCCGCCGCCGCCCACCCCAATGACCTTGATCTTGGCATCGTTGCGGGTGTCTTCGATATAGCTGATGCGAACGTCCTCTTTTTTCATGTGCGCCGCCACTCCAAGTGAATTTTTTGTTACCTGAACCCTCAAGCTCCCTTGCCGACCAACATTGCTTTTAATTTCGAACTCCAACGGCCGTCTTGAAATCCGCGTGCAGTGCGGGATCGGTGGCTATAGGTGGCCATACCCAGTACGGTTGCGAACTCTGGCTCTGATAGGGTCGACGGCATTTTGGCCAGCGCCGCCGGCCAGGCAAGCCGCAGCCGTCTTCGCAGAACCGAATCCGCAACATCAAGAATTCCCGGCAGCCGAGATGCACCGCCGGTCAGAACGATTCCGGCCACGCAATGCTCGAGCATTCCGGCGTGGCGAAGGTTGTCTCGCAACAGCTCAAACAGCTCGCGGGCTCGAGGCTCAAGGATTTCTCCAACTGTTCGTTGAGAAACCAGCCGTGAGGGACGGTCGCCTACCGATGGAACTTCGACCTCATTCCCTTCGGGGATCAGGGTCACCGCTGCGTTGCCATAGTGCCGTTTGATCTTCTCGGCTTCCGCTACGGGGGTACAGAGTCCGACCGACAGATCACTAGTGAAATGGTCACCGCCGATGGGAATTACTCCAGTGTGTCCAACTGAACCGTCCTGAAAGACCGCTAGGCTGCTGGCGCCGGCGCCAAGATCCACGATGCAGACTCCGAGTTCGCGTTCATCAGAGCGCAGGGCGGAATCGGCGCAAGCCAGTGCTTCAAATACCGTATCGTCAACATGAACTCCGGCACGGTTTACCGCGGTGACCACGTTCTGCACCGCACTCGACGCGGCGGTGACCATGTGGACGCGGACTTCCAAACGCGTGGCCATCATGCCCAGCGGATCGCGCACCCCAGCTTCGTCATCGAGAATGAACTCCTGCGGGAGCAGGTGTACGACCTCGCGGTCGGCGGGAAGCGGTACCCCGCGAGCCTTCTCTACAGCCATACGAATTTCTTCGCGGGCGATCTCGCGCGAGCGCGAGCCGAAGTTGATTCCTCCGTGGCTGTTCACGCCTCGAATATGCGGCCCGGAGATGCCGACCAATGCATGCTCCACCGGCACACCGGCACTGTCCTCGGCCGCTTCGACGGCTCTCTGAATGGATGCCGACGCCTTCTCCAGTTCAACGATAACGCCTTTGCGTGTGCCACGACTTTCTGTGACACCATGGCCGCGATAGCGAAGGCCGTTGTCCGTGATCTCGGCGACCAATACGCAGGTCTTGGCACTACCTACATCGACCACCGTTAAGAATTGTTCGTACTGGTTGCCCATGCGTCTATTAGTCCTGAGTTTTGGCAATTCCTGGACTTGGTTTCTTCTTCGCCACCACCTTCGGCTTCGCCTGAGCTGGCTTCGCTACCGCCTTCTTCACGGTGGCTTTTGGTTTCTGCTTCGTCACAGTCCTGGCGTGAACCGGCCTGGACACCCTATGAGCGGCTGGTCTCTCTTGCGCTTTAGCGCTCGTTTTTGCCGGCAACGGAACCACGGCCTTGGCCGACTTTGGCAACGGGTCCCGCGTCACCAGAGCTGCCGGCTTGACACCTGCGGCCATCGCGGCTTTGGCAATCGATGCCGACAATGGCACTGGCTTCGTCGCGCCTCCCAGGTCAGGATTGACGATGATCTGCCGGTCGTAGCGTAAGTCGACCGATTCAAGCTTGTCGAACTGCTGCCGCCATTCGCGAATGTGGCTGACGTAAATCTTGTAGCGGTCCAGATAGTCCGAAGAGCCCAGGTGGATCAGGACCTCCCCTTCGCTGTTGTCGGCCAGGACTTTCACGTCATCTGGATCCGACAGATCGACTTCGCTCAACTCCTGCGAGTAGTGCCCGCCCCCGGAATCAAGTTGGCCAATAACATCAGCGTAAATCTTCATGCGGGCGAGCCGCGTGGATGGTGGCTCGCCCGGATTGGTTCCGACGATTACCGGGAACGAGTATTTACTTTTGCTACTCCCCCAGGCAAATCCATCAAAGCGCCGCTCGGGTCGATCAAGAGAATTTTGGATGCGACCCGAGCGAATGCAGTGGGTGTGCGCTCGTGAACTTCAACTTTGAGCCGGTTCGGAACAAACCGCATGACGCTGGCAGCTTGCACCCATGGAATCTGCTCGAGCTGGGTCTGGCGTTGCGCCAGTGGAACAAAAAAAATGTTACGCCCAATGTCCCCGCCCATGACTTCCATTACCTGAGAGCGAGTAACGTTCTGAAGACCGGCAATCTCAATGTCATCGCTGGATTCAATCCGGAAGCGCCACGAATGTTCGCCGTAGCGGTAGATAAATCCCGCGCCGATGGCTGCGAGCACAAGCAGAACAGCAGCCACGCCGATCCATGTCAGGCGTTTGGCAGTCTTTTTGGGGATTGAACCACGGCGGGCGGAGACACGCTTCTGCCCGCGAAGGAATGGCGATTCCTCCTCCACATCCAGATCAAGCACGCGGGCGTCGTCAAGATCAGGACGCACTGCCTCTTCGGATGGTGGATACAACTCCTCCTGCGAGATGGTAGGACCGCTTTTCCGTGCCATCAATACAGGTCAGTTGTCGTGGGAACCGCGAGCGGTTTTAACTATAACTTCTTTTGCGGAATTGACATAGCAGAAATTTGCTGCAGTTTTGCACAGCAGCGCAAAAATTCATTCGGAGTCGTCGTCGATCTCAATGCTAGCGACTTTGCCATCAATTCTCGCCAAAGCGGCCTGAACCCGGGCCGTTGCCTCGCGACGCGCCATCACTTCGGCGGATCGCGCTTGAACCCGAGCCATGACTTCTTGAGCGCGGGCGTTAACACAATTCTGACGGCTAACGGCTACATAGACTGCCCGGTCAACGCGGCTATCGGCTCGATCGGAGACCCGGTTAAGAATCTCCGAGGTGCGGTTGAATGCGCATGCGACCCAGGCGTTTGGGGTATCGCTGTGACCATAACGAGTGCCGATGCCGAGTGCCAAAACGCCTGCTGCCAACCAGTACATACTCTTATCGGAAGCCATAAATCACTCCTAAATTGCTTACCGAGGTTAGACGGGACGCCCCACAAATCGTCACCAGCCCACCCGTAGTTGTTATGTACGGGGAGTCAGGGAAGCCGGTTCCCGGAATCGGTATAAGTATTTCAACTTAGGCGGTTAGGCCACAGGCTGACGGATTGAAAGAGCCTGTAGCAGTTGGGGGGCAAGATGGGATACGCTGCCCGCCCCGAGCGTCATAATCATGTCGCCGTCTTGCGCGTCTGCCACCGCTTCGTTTACGGCATCTTCAAACGACGGCGCGTAAATCGCGGGCCGACGATTGTCACGAATCCGGCTAACGACTGCCTCCGCAGTAACACCTTCGATCGGCGGCTCACTGGCAGCGTAAATATCAAGAACAATTATTGAATCGGCATCCTCGAACGAAGTGGCGAATTCCTCTATAAGATCGCGGGTGCGGGTGTAGCGGTGGGGCTGGAAGATAACGTGAATCTTGCGAAATCCGCATTGCTTGGCTGCCGCCAGCGTCGCCCGAATCTCCGTGGGATGATGCCCATAGTCGTCGATCACGCTGACGCCCGCGGCTTTTCCCTTGAGCTGGAACCGGCGATCCACGCCCCGGAAGCCCGCCAAGGCGGCGCGAATCTGGTCGGTGGGCACATCGAGCCCTGTGCCGACGGCAATCGCCGCAGTCGCGTTGAGAATGTTGTGGGTACCGGGCACATGCAACCGAAATTCTCCCAGTTCTTCGCCCCGATATTTCACACGAAAATGACTAGTCGGCTGATTCTGGCTCTGATCAAAGCTCGCTGAACCCAGCTTGATTTCGAAATCGGACCCGCGTCGCGTCCCATAAGTGCAGATTCTGCGCCGAATGACCGACAACATTCGCCGCAGTACTGGATCATCGTTGCAGAGCACCACCATTCCGTAAAACGGAACTCGATCCATGAATTCAAGGAAGGCACGTTTGACGTCATTCATATTGCGATAGCAATCCATGTGCTCGCGATCGATATTGGTCACGACTGAAAGAATGGGCGAGAGCTTAAGGAAGGAACGGTCGCTCTCGTCTGCTTCCGCCACCAGATATTGCGAGTTTCCCAGGCGCGCATTGGAACCCAAGGCATCGACCCGGCCGCCAACTACCACGGTAGGATCAAGTCCCCCCGCGGCTAAAACCGCCGCCACCATCGATGTCGTTGTGGTTTTGCCGTGCATCCCGGCGATGGCGATGCCGTATTTCAGCCGCATGAGTTCGGCCAGCATCTCTGCCCGCGGAATCACCGGAATATGAAACTTGTGGGCCTCGGCTACTTCAGGATTTTCCGGAGAGACAGCAGAACTGATAACGACGACTTCTGCGCCGGCAATATGCTCCGGGCGGTGGCCTTCGTACGTGATGGCCCCCAGGCTGGCAAGACGAAGGGTGACGCTGGAAGTTCTTAGATCGGATCCGGAAACCTTAAAGCCAAGATTCAGGAGCACTTCGGCAATACCGCTCATGCCGATGCCCCCGATTCCGACAAAATGCACGCGTTGTATCTTGGCAAACATTCAACTGTCTAATTTCACTCCGGCAAGCTTCGCAGCCATGGCCGCGATGTCGCGTGCTGCCGACGGATGCGCCAGTTTGCGCGCTGAACCTGCCATCTGCTGCAACCGCGCCGGGTCACTGAAAAGAGCGCGTACCGTTTCTACCAGACTTTCGGCCGTGAGTTTCGCTTCTTCCAGCATGACGGCGGCTCCAGCCTGTTCCAGAGCCTCAGCGTTGCGCTTCTGGTGATCATCGGCTGCGTGCGGAAAGGGAACAAAGACAGCTGGTTTCCCCGCAGCGGTTATTTCGGCCACGGTACTGGCGCCCGACCGGCAAAGAACTAAATCTGCGCGAGAAAAGAACGACGGCATGTCGTCGATAAATCGATACACCTCGACAGCTGGCCCCAATGTGGAATAAGCCGCCTGGGCTCCCGGAAAATCCCTTTCTCCAGTCTGGTGGACAATATGAATCGCAGGTACCCGCTTCAATAGTTCCGGCAACGCCTGGATCACCGCCTGATTGATCGCCCTTGCGCCTTGGCTTCCACCAAAAACCAGGAGATCCCTGCCCTCCGTGGATTTCGTCTGAGTCTCGAAAAACGCGTTTCGAACCGGGACCCCTGTGACTTGCGCCCGAGGGAAGAATTTTCCGGTCTCTTCGAAGTGCACCGCTGCGGCGGAAACCCAGCGGGCAACTATGCGGTTGGCGAAACCAGGGACCACGTTGGGTTCAAAAGCCACTGTAGGAACTCTTCCCAGTACCGCAGCCAGCATGGCAGGACCGGAGGCGTACCCGCCGACGCCGATCACGACTTGTGCGCCGAAATCCTTAAGAATTCGGCGCGCCTGGAAAACGGCCATCGGCAGGGCGAACAGCGTTTTGAGACGGGTTTTCAGACCAACTTTGTTGAGAGCTCCGACCTCAACCAGGCGGAGGGGAAATCCAGCCGCCGGCACCAGACGGTTTTCGATTCCACGCGCCGTGCCCACGAAAAGAACCTCAGCCCCGTATCGCGCTTTTAGTTCTTGGGCGATTGCCAGAGCAGGGATAACGTGTCCGCCAGTGCCTCCACCTGCCAGAATTGCCCGCATGAAATGACTATACCGTGAAGCTCAGTCGGCCTGTTTGCTCACGTTTAGAAGGACTCCGACGCAGGCCAGTGTGATGAACAAGGACGATCCGCCGTAGGAGACAAACGGGAGTGGGATACCTTTGGTCGGCATCATGCCCAGAACCACGCTGATGTTGATGAAGGCTTGCACCACCACCATGGAAGTAATTCCGACCACCAGAAAGCGGCCGAATAAATCCTGGGTCTTGAGCGCAGTGCGGATTCCTCTCCACAGGAATGTTCCGAAGAGTGCGACCACAAGTAGTGCGCCGATCAGGCCAAGCTCTTCGGCAGTGACCGAAAATATGAAATCGGTGTGCGGCTCGGGAAGATAGAAGAGCTTCTGTTTGCCCTCCATCAGACCCAGACCGGTTATACCGCCCGTGCTGACCGCAATTAATGACTGAATGATATGGAAGCCGCTGCCTTGCGGATCGGAGTAGGGATTGAGAAAAGCCAGAATGCGGGCCTTGCGGAAGGCGACATGAAAGATGAGGAAATACAACGGTAGCAGCGATCCTACAAAAGCGTAGCCGATGTACCGCATATCGAGCCCGGCGACGTACATGATACATACCGTGATTGCAGCGCAGGCGATAGCGGTACCAAGATCGGGTTGCAGGACGATGAGCACCAAAAACACCATCGTCGGAACAATGGCCGGTAGCAAGGTGCGCCGCCAATCCTTCATCTCTTTAGTCCGGCCCTCCAGAAAGAAAGCCAAAAACAGGATCAGCGCAGGTTTCGCCAGCTCTGCAGGTTGCAGTGAAAAGCCACCCACATGGATCCAGCGATGTGTGTTGTGCGAACGATCCAGGAATAAGGCCAGAATCAAAAGCAGCGTGGTCCCGCCTAGCACCGAGAAAACGACCGCGGACTCCTTGTAATACTTGTAGTCAATCTTCATGCCGGCGACCATGGCGGCCATTCCGGCGACGGCCCAACCCAGCTGTTTCCAAAGAAAGTAGTAGCCAGAGCCGAATTTTTCCTTGGCCATGATGGCTGAAGCACTGAAGACCATCACCAGCCCGACAAAAACCAGGATCAGAGTGACCGTAAACAGCCACCCATCCACACTCACACGCTTAGCCATGGGAAATTCATTCCACCACGTAGGAACTGGGAGGCGAAGATTTTTTTGTGCAGATTTTCAGGCAGAGAGTGACTGACTTGGTTCGGGTGCCATAGCTGAATGCTCAAAACCGAATGCGGAGAACTAAGGGGTCCGATCCCCCAACTTTGCCACTGCTTCTTTAAAGACCCGTCCCCGGTGCTGATAGTTATCAAACTGGTCGAAACTGGCGCAGGCCGGAGCCAAGAGCACAATATCGCCAGCCACAGCGTTTGTAGCGGCTAGGTTTACCGCGGACTCCAGGGTTCCGGCACGGACAATATCGGCGGTCCCTTTGATGTGCGATTCGATTTTCTCTGCGGCGGCGCCGATGGTATAAACGTGTTTCACCCGCTCGCGCAGCAGGCTGTGCAGGACGGTATAATCGCTGCCTTTATCCTTTCCGCCGAGAATCACGTGGATGTTGGCGGGAAAGGATTCCAGAGCCTTGATGGTCGCGTCCACATTGGTGGCTTTGGAATCGTTGTAGTATTCGACGCCCTTTATCGTAGCGATGTACTCGATACGATGCTCCACGGCCCTAAAGTTCTGGACTGTCTGGCGAATCTTTGCTGCCGTAGTACCCAATAATCTGCCAACCGCCACTGCGGCCAGCACATTTTCCACGTTGTGCCCGCCTTTCAGCGGTATCTCTGAGACCGGCATGACGTCTTCTAATCCGCCGGATGAGAGAAAATAGATGTTCCCGTCCCTGACGAATGCGCCTTGCGCCAATTCCTTCTTTCGGCTGAACCAAAAAACCTGAGACTTCACTTTGGGGCTAAGCTCTGTGCAGGTCGAGTCGTCAGCATTCAAGACCGCAAAGTCGGTTGGCTGTTGATTCTCAAAAATGCGGGCTTTTGCATCGACATAGGCACGGAAAGTCCCGTGACGGTCAAGGTGGTCTGGGGTCAGGTTGAGAACAACTGCGACTTTGGGATGGAAGCTTTCGATCGTCTCGAGCTGAAAGCTGGAGATCTCCAGCACCATGGTGGTTTCGGATGTCGTACCTTCAACCAACGAAATGGCCGGCGTGCCGATGTTTCCGCCAACTACAGTCGGACCTCCGGCCGCAGCGACAATTTCGCCCGCCAAAGTGGTGGTCGTTGTCTTGCCGTTCGACCCCGTAATGGCAACGATCGAGCCGGGGAAAAACCTCGCTGCCAGTTCGATCTCGCCGATTACCGGCTCACCAGTCGCCCTCGCTTGAACCAAGGGCGGTGCATCTACCGGAACGCCGGGACTAACCACGATCAGATCCTTCTCCCGGAAAGTGCGTTCCCCATGTCCGCCCGTTTCGACGACGATGCCATGGTCGAGCAGAAGAGGGATCTCTGGTTGCAGCTGGGCCTGCGTCTTGGCGTCGGTAACCGTGACAGTTGCCCCATGCGCCTTCAGAAATAGCGCCGAGGCCACGCCCGACTTCCCCAGTCCAACCACCAGAACCCGCTTGTTAGTGAGATCCACGATTTGGATTGAACCACAAAGACCCAACTAACCACAAAGGAGACGAAGAACACCCATGCTTGCTTCCCGGACCTTGGTGCCCTTCGTGTTTATTGCTCTGTTTCCGGTGCTACCTGAGTTTCAATGTCGTAAGCGCGAACAAAGCGAATACCAGTGACGCGATCCAGAAACGCACAATAATTTTCGACTCCGACCACCCCAATAGCTCAAAGTGGTGGTGGATGGGTGCCATTTTAAAGATTCTCTTCTTGCGCAGTTTGTAGGAACCGACCTGCAAAATCACCGAAAGCGCTTCGATGACGAAGACCCCTCCGATAAAGGGCAACAATAATTCCTGCTTGATAATCACGGCGACCGTCCCGATGGCGCCACCCAAGGCCAGCGACCCCACGTCGCCCATAAAAACTTCAGCAGGATGGGCGTTGTACCAAAGGAATCCGATAGCGGCGCCGACCATGGCGCCACAAAAGATCGTCAGCTCACCAACTTGCGGCATGCGTTCCAGCTCGAGGTAGGTTGAAAAGGTAGCGTGCCCGCTGACGTAGGTAAGAACCGCTTCGGCGGCTGCCGCAATCACCGTGCAGCCAATAGCTAGACCGTCCAATCCGTCAGTGAGGTTGACAGCATTGCTCGACCCCACCAGCACAATTGCGACAAAGGCAATGAAAGGAACAAATGCCAGTGGCCAAAGGTGGGCATTGTGTACCAGATTTTCGATGACTAGGTCATGCCGGAACTGTTTGAAGAACGGCACCATCAGGTTGGTCGAGTAGAGCCCACGATTCTGCATCGCGATCAGGGCCACTCCGATAAGCAGGCTGGTCAGTACCTGGAGTCCAAATTTAGCGCGGCTCGTCAGTCCCAGATTGCGACGATGAACAATCTTGATGTAGTCGTCGGTAAACCCGATGGCTGCAAACGCACAGATAGCGATCACCGCCACCCACACAAAGCGATTGCTAAGATCCGCCCATAGCAACGTAGGGATGACTACGGAAATGACGATTAGCAGTCCGCCCATGGTGGGGGTGCCGGCTTTTTTCTGGTGAGCCTGCGGGCCCTCCTCGCGAATGTACTGGCCGATCTGGAATTCGCGCAGCCGGTTGATGACCAGCGGTCCGATCACCAGCCCAGTGAAAAGCGCGGTCATGCTGGCGAATGCCGTACGGAAGGTCAGGTAACGAAAAATTCGGAACGGCGGGAAGTAACGATAAAGCTCAAGATATAGCAGCCAATAGAGCAATCCGCCTCCGTCGAGTCCTATTCGTTATCCGCGCCCGCTGGCTGCATTACTACGACGGGCATTCCACGTGTCCAATGCCCGCTCAAGCTTTACCCCTCGCGAAGCCTTGAGAAGTACTACATCGCCTTCGCGGGTTTCGCGCGCCAGCCACTCACCCGCCTCTTCCGGAGTGGAGAGGAACTCAGCCCGTATTCCCGAATCGCGTGCGGCTTCAGCGATCTGCTTCGCGTGACCACGAACGCCAATCACGATATCGATGCCCTTGCGGGACGCATGCTGCCCGCTGCGGCGGTGAAGATCTTCCGCAGCCGGGCCCAGTTCCAGCATTTCGCCTGCGACCACAATGCGGCGTTTAGCAGACATTTCAGCCAAAGCATCGATCATGGCCTCCAGCGCCTTTGGATTGGAATTGTAGCAATCGTTGATCACAGCGATGTTACCCACTTGGAGTACCTGTCCACGCTTGTCGGCAGGGCGGAGCGAAGCCAACGCGTTGGCAGCGTCGGAAGGACTCAGGCCACGTTCCAAGGCCACGGCCACGGCGGCCAATGAATTCTGAATATTGTGTGCACCTACCAATGGCAGCAGGACGTTTTCCCGGCAACCGCCGACGACCAGATCGAAGCTCGAGCCCTCTGCTCCCCGCGGCGTTATATTCTCAGCCCGGACATCAGCCATTGGCCTGATGCCGAAGAGCACAACTTTGCCTTTGAAATTTCGCCCAAACTGCGAAACGTATTCATCGTCGGCGTTGAGAACGACTGTCCCCCCGCTAGCTAACGATTCCACCAGTTCGTACTTGGCGCGGGCGATCTCGGCGATCGACTTGAAGAATTCCAGGTGCACCGCCGAAACGTTGGTTACGACACCAATTTCAGGCTGCGCGATCTCGGCCAACGCTGCGATTTCGCCCGCGTGAGACATCCCCATCTCGATGACCGCGATATCGTGCTCACGTTCAAGCTTGAGCAGCATGAGGGGAAGTCCGAAGTGGTTGTTGAAATTTCCCTCGGACTTCAGAACCCGAAACCGAGTGGCGAGAAGATGCGCAATCGCCTCTTTCGTTGTGGTCTTGCCGGCTGATCCCGTGATCCCTACCAGCGGTTTGGCCCACAACCGCCGCACTGCCGTAGCCAGCCTCTGCAATGCCGAGAGCGTATCTTCGACCGCGATAAGGTTCGTTTTGTTCTCGTATCGCCCAAGCTGGTCTTTTCGGACGATTGCCGCGATTCCGCTGCCCAACGCTTGCTCTACAAAGTCGTGACCATCGAAATTCTCCCCTTTGACGGCAAAAAAGAGTTCACCGGGGCGAATGGTTCTGGAATCAATGGAATAGCCTTGCGCGAGGGCATCGGGATCAAATTCGCCACTGGCGGCCAGGACTTCCGCGATGCGAGCAAGAGGAAGTTTCATGTAGGCTTGCCTGTAGTCTCGCAGTCGTAACCAGCTTCCCGCAAGACCTGACGGGCCACCTCGACATCGTCAAAAGGAATAGCACCTTCGCGTGTGATTTGTACTTTTTCGTGGCCTTTCCCCGCCAGGAGTACGATGTCTCCCGGCCCGGCCTCACGAATGGCCAGCGCGATCGCCATTTTCCGGTCCGGTTCCATCTTGTACTTGGATCCCGCACGCTGCAGGCCGACCATTGCATCGTTCATGATGGCCAGGGGATCTTCACTGCGGGGGTTGTCGGAGGTCAGCACCACGAAATCACTACCTCGCCCCGCGGCCTCCCCCATTAACGGACGCTTGGCGCGATCGCGGTCACCGCCGCACCCGAAAACGGTGATGACGCGCCCCTTTTCTCCTGCTTGCTTCACAAACTCGCTGGCCAACGCCGTTAAGTTCCGCAACGCGTCATCGGTGTGAGCATAATCAACCACCACGGTGAATGGCTGATCGCATTGCACCCGCTCGAAGCGCCCGGGAACCCGTGCCAGGCCTGCAATTCCCTTGGCAAGAACTTCGAGGCCACAATCCCGTGCATACCCCGCCGCCACCGCAGCAAGAATGTTGTAGACGTTCACCTTGCCGATCAGCGGAGAAAAAACAGGAATCGCTCCTGCGGGGGTCACTGCATCGAATTTTGTCCCGCGAGACGTGATCTCAATTCTTGCGGCATGAAAATCTCCCGTCGTCCAACCGTAGGTCAGCACCTCCGACCCGCGTTTCTTGCTCAGCACGGTTAGCTTGCGCCCATACTCATCATCGCAATTCGAAACCGCGACCCGAGGCGGCTCGGTGCCAACTCCCTCGAAAAGAGCCTGTTTCGAGGCGAAGTATTCGTCCATGGTGCGATGGTAGTCGAGGTGATCGCGGGTGAGATTTGTAAAAATTGCGACGTCAAAAGGAATACCGAAAACCCGCTGCTGCGCCAGCGCATGCGACGAAACTTCCATTATCGCTTCCGTTGCGCCTATCCCGGCCGCTTCAGCCAAGATTTGATTGAGTTCCAAAGCCTCAGGAGTCGTATGCGGCGCCGGCAAAACCTTCCCTGCGACGTGGTATTCGATAGTCCCGATCAGCGCGCTCTTTCGGCCTGCCGCCGACATAATACATTCGAGCAGAAAGGCTGTAGTACTCTTCCCGTTGGTGCCAGTGATTCCAGTGAGTGCTATTCGCCTTGCAGGATGCTTATAGAAATTCCCGCTCAGCCGAGCCAGCCCCCGCCGGCCATGAGCCACTTGTGCCCAAGCCACTCCTTCTCGTGGCTTTTCCGTAGTTGAATCGGAGACCACTGCCACCGCTCCGGCGGCAATCGCATTCTCGATAAACTTGTTGCCATCGCTGGTTTCCCCCTGCATGGCAACAAAAACATCGCCGGGTTCAACCCGCCGGGAATCGTATTCGACGCCGCTAATCGCAGGATTGCCGCTCTGGGCAAGGATTTCCGCACCGTCAAGAAGTTCGCGGAAGGTCATAGGAGGTAAGTCTAAGGTCTCTTGATTCAGGTGTAGAGACGTTGCTGCACAATGTCTCGGCTCAGCACAGGTTTCGGACGCAGGCGTAATGGAGCTATATCGCTACACTATCGCGCAAACTTCACTACCACCCGTGATCCGGCGGCGACGTGCGATCCGGCAACCGGCTCCTGCTCGCGGGCCAAGCCGCTTCCCACCACGTCGAGATCAAGTCCGCTTCCCGCCGCGACCTCAACCGCCGATCGCACGCTCTTGCCCACGAATGATGGCACAACAATACCGCCCTGCTCGACCTCCAGCATGACGGTGCCGCTAGAAGGTTTTAGCACGGGCATATTTATGGAGGCCGTGGGCTTTTCCTTCGTTTGTACCAGCACTTCTTTTTGCCTCAACCCAGCCGCCACAATGTCAGTCTGTTCCGGAGAGTTCTTTTCCTCCTCCACGAGCGCGCTGGTAGTTGCCTCCATCGGCGTCCCCAAATGATCGGGTGGGCTGTCACCAAGATCATCTTCTCTTGCATTGCGGCGCGCTATCATCAGTTGACGGCTGGCGGAAATGTCTACGTCGTGCGGCGTATGCAAATACTCCAGGACTTGCTGGGCAACCCGCCGGAAAACCGGTGCAGAAATTTCCCCACCCTGATGCCGGCCGACAGCCGAATCCAAGATTACAGCCACAGTGATCGCAGGATTATTGATTGGCGCGAATCCGGCGAACGATGCCACGTATTTGGTATGCGAATAGGCGCCGGTCGCAGGATCAATTTTCTGTGCCGTGCCGGTCTTTCCCGCTGAAGAATAGCCATCGAGAATCGCCTTAGGGCCGGTTCCTTCTAGGATCACGCCCTGCATCATTTGTTTCATCTGGGCGGCGGTCAGCGGAGAGATCACGCGATGTTCGTTTGCGGGATGAAACACCACTTGTTGTGGAGCTTTCTGCGGTTCGGCAGTCGTCGCGACAATTCGCGGCGCTACCCACACACCATCGTTGGCGATGGTCGAGACCAAGGCGCCGAGTTGCAATGGCGTCACGCCAATTTCCTGACCCATCGAAATTGCGCCAATGGAAACCTTGGACCAGCGGCTCACGGGCTTTGTCATCCCACGGGTTTCGCCCGGCAGCTCAATTCCGGTCTGCTGGCCAAATCCGAAGGCGCGAATGTACTTGTAAAAGCGGTCTTCTCCAAGGCGCAAAGCGATCTTGATGGCGCCCACGTCGCTCGAATTGGCCAGAACTTTCGAAACCGTGAGAAGACCATAGGGTTTGTGATCACGAATCCGCAATCCATTGATAACGATGGATCCGTTTTGGCAATCGAAAACTTCGTTCGGGTTCGTGATTTTCTCTTCCAGCGCAGCCGCAATCGTCACCAGCTTGAAGGTCGATCCCGGCTCGTAGATGTCGCTCACCGCGTGGTTCTTGAGGCGATCAGGCTTGATCTCGCCGGAATTATTTGGATTGAAGGTCGGCCGGTTGGCCAGGGCCAAAACTTCGCCGGTTCGCGGATTCATGACCAGCACGGTGCCCGCCTCGGAGTGGGTCTCCGCCATTGCGGTTTCCAATTCGCGTTCCGCGATGTACTGAATACGCTCATCGATGGTGAGCACCACACTCTGGCCTGGATCGGGCTGCTTCTCCACGCTGCCGAACCACTTGCGGCGCGCGTCGACGGAAACCATCATGCGGCCCGGCGTTCCGCGGAGCTCATCGTCGTACTGGCGCTCCACCCCGCTCAAGCCCTCATCATCCATGCCTACATAGCCCAACACCTGTGCGGCCAGATCGTTCTTGGGATAGAAGCGCTTCGATTCTTTTTGGAAGAAAATGCCCTTCAGATTCAGCGCGCGAATTCGAGCAGCGATCTCCGGATCAGCCTTCCG
>CAWGQZ010000054.1:0-12414 GCA_963824805.1 uncultured Acidobacteriaceae bacterium
GTACTTCAGTTCTTCCACGCCTTTGCCGGTGACTGCCGAGATGGGATAAAGGTCCAGCCCCTTCTTCTTGCAATACTGCTTCAGCTTGGCGAGCTTGTCTTTATTGGCTGCGTCAGTCTTCGACGCCACCATCAGCACGGTCTTATTTTCGAGGCCGGCGCCGAAGCTTGCCAGCTCGGTGTTAATCACTTCAACGTCTTTGACCGGGATTGGGCCGCCCACTGGCGTCGGAAATATCCACCATGTGAACCAGCAGGCGTGTGCGCTCAATATGTTTCAGGAACTGGACTCCCAGGCCCGAGCCGGTATGTGCGCCCTCGATGAGTCCGGGAATATCGGCGACCACAAAGCTGGTCTCCTCGGGCTGATCTCCGACAACCACCACGCCAAGGTTCGGCTCGAGGGTAGTGAACGGATAGTCGGCAATCTTCGGCCTCGCCGCCGAGATGCGTGAAATGAGCGTCGACTTCCCCACATTGGGGTAGCCGACCAGGCCGACATCGGCGAGGAGTTTGAGCTCCAACCTCAGTACTCGTTCTTCGCCTTCACGTCCGGGCTCATGTTCGCGTGGAGCCTGGTGGGTCGAGGTAGCGAACTGGGCATTGCCGCGCCCGCCGCGCCCACCGCGAGCAATCACCACCCGTTCATCGACCCGCGAAAAGTCGTGGACCACTTCTCCAGTTTCTCGGTCGTAGACGATGGTTCCGACGGGAACTTTCAGGAGAATGTCCTGGCCTTCTTTTCCGGTACGGTTGGAGCCTTCACCGTGGCGTCCGCGTTGCGCTTTGTATTCGGGATTGAAACGAAAATGAACCAGCGTATTGTGGCGTTCGCTGGATTCCATGATGATGTCGCCGCCGCGGCCGCCGTCGCCGCCGGAAGGGCCGCCGCGCGGGACAAACTTCTCCCGGCGGAAGGCAATGCAGCCATTGCCGCCGTTGCCGGCCTTGATCCGAATTTTCGCCTCATCGATGAACATGTGGGGGCGCTAGATTTCATGATGTCATCCTGGAGCAGCGCCTTTGCGGCGAAGGATCCCTATTCCGTCAGCATAAAGCTCGCGGCAGGGACTCTTCGCTCGCGCTCAGAATGACGAGCTTCACAAAAAAATAATAGCCCCTAAGAACTGCGGGGCTATCCGACTTTCGAAGGATTGTAAGACCGCTAATTCGTGGCGGCAGCTTCCAGCGGTTCAACCATGACAAACTTGCCCATCGAACCCCGGTTCACAAACTTGATACGCCCGGAGATCTTGGCAAAAAGCGTATCGTCTTTGCCGCGTCCGACGTTGAGACCGGGCTTCACTCGCGTGCCGCGCTGCCGCACAATGATGGTGCCGCCGGGGACTACCTGTCCGCCAAAAGCCTTGAATCCCAGCCGCTGTGCGTTTGAGTCGCGACCATTTCGTGAACTGCCTAATCCTTTTTTGTGTGCCATATCTGAATTCCTCTACTTTTATTTCTTTTTCCTGGAAGCTGCTTTCTTTGCCGCCGGCTTTTTCGCAGCAGCCTTCTTGGTCGACGCAGGAGCCGCCGCCTTTACCGCCTTCCCATGGGACCGTGGTCCGGTCTTCTCAACCGGGGCCACCGTCTTCTCAGCCTTTGGTTCCTTCTTGGGAAGTGCCTGGGCTTTGAACGATTCGCCTCCGTAGGAGATCTCGTTGATGCGAACCGAGGTGTATCCCTGGCGATGTCCGCGCAGCTTCTTGTATTGCTTCTTGCGCTTGTAATGGAAGACCAGAATCTTGGCGCCGCGGCCCTGCTCCAGCACCTGGCCGGTGACCAAGGCTTCCGATTCCGGCTTGCCGATCTGTCCTTCCCTGCCGGATATGGCGAGCACATCGCCAAACTGCACGTTGCCATCGCCATCCGGGACGACGCTTTCTACCCGCACCACGTCCCCGGGCGCCACCCGGTATTGTTTGCCACCGGCGCGAATGACCGCGTACATAGATATGCCTCCGAAATCCTGTCCCGTGGCACACTTACCCGGCCCGGGGATGATGAAATTTCTTGTGCTTGCTGTTTTTCCCGCCGGCACTCGGCAACATTACGGGGCGGTGCTAGAACGGAACCGCGAGTACAGTCAAACCCAACTATTCTAAATGGGATGGCGGGATAGCGTCAATCGAGGGAGGCATTGACCGCAAAGGCCACCAAGCTATAACAAGGAAAACAAACACTCCTGGCTTCTCCCCGGTGTTCCTTAGTGCCCTTCGTGGTTAAAAACGCATTTTGCTGGGATGAACATACTTTTCCATGGGACGAAGCGCAGCCTGAGGCGCGGGTTTCTGTCGAAAACCGCCGCCGTCAAGGGTACACTTCAAACGCTTGGAAAAAGCCTCTTTATCGAAGCCACCCGGTACCGTTCGGAAATGGCTTGGCTACGGCCTCGTCATAGTTGCCGTCTGGGTGGTGGTGGCCATTATTTCAGGGATTCAGGCCCACCTGAATTCCCTGGGTATGGACTATCCCAGCTCTCTGCGGGAGAAAATATTCCGTAGTGCCCGCAACTACAGCCTGTTTGCGGTTCTCACTCCGTTTGTCATCATGCTAGCGCGCCGCTTCCGGCTTACGCGAAGCCGATGGCTTGTCCCGCTGCTCGCGTTGACCCTCGGCTACGGAGTCTTTTCGCTTGCCTGGGCAGTGCTTCGGGTCAACTTCTTTCCCATTCGCATAGTCAAGACGGGAGCTGTCGTCCCGCCATCGCTTGAGGTCCTTAAAGACTTCTGGACCTCCAACTTCGAAGATGCGCTCTGGATGTACTTTCCCATCATCTGCATCACGTACGCAGTTCTTTACTATAACGACAGCCGACAGCGGCAACTGCTGGAGTCGAAGCTACAGACCCAGCTGGCCAAAGCCCAACTCAGCCTTCTGCAGTCACAGCTCCATCCTCATTTCCTGTTCAACACTCTCCACGCCATCTCCACTTTGATGAGCCGTGACGTTGGCGCTGCCCGGACCATGATCGTGCGGCTCAGTGATCTACTGCGCCAGGCCATGGAATCGGTAAACGTACAGGAAGTGACCCTCAAGCAGGAGCTTGAGTTCGTGGAGAACTATCTGGAAATCGAGAAGACGCGGTTCCAGGACAGGCTGACTGTCCAACTCGACATCGCGCCCGAGACGCTGGATGCCTTGGTTCCCAACCTGCTGCTGCAACCTCTGGTGGAGAATGCGGTGCGATACGGAGTCGCCCTGCAACCGGGCCGGGGATGGGTGCGGATTGCCAGCTGCCGTAACCAGAGCAGGCTGGTCATCGACATAGAGGACAGCGGGCCGGGCATCAATCCGAACGTCCCTGCCAAAGAGGGGGTGGGTCTCAGCAACACCCGCTCCCGGCTTGCTCATCTTTATGGTGAGACACAGAAGCTTGAACTGATCAACCAGCCGGAGAAAGGACTTCGCGTTTCCGTTTCTGTCCCGTTCCAGCGGGCGACGGCTGTGGATGGAGAGGCTTTCTATGAAAATAACTACGCTCGTAGTCGATGACGAGCCCCTCGGCCGCGAGGCGGTGCGGGTGTTCTTGAAGGCCGATCCTGAAATTGAGGTGATCGGCGAATGTGAGACCGGACGGCAGGCAGTGGAGGCGATTGCCCGGCGCAATCCTCATCTGGTATTCCTGGACGTTCAAATGCCCGATCTGGATGGCTTCGCGGTGGTCGATGCGGTTGGCCCGCAGCAGATGCCGCTCACCATTTTCGTAACCGCCTATGACAAATACGCGCTGCGGGCCTTCGATGTCCATGCCATGGACTACGTGCTAAAGCCGTTCGATGAAGCCCGATTCTTCAAGGCGCTGGACCGGGCAAAAAATCATCTGCGCAAGGGGCGCTGGGACCATCTGGGGGACAAGCTCGAAGAACTGTTGCGCGAGCGGCAAGGGAACAGCTATGCCGAGCGCTTTGTAATCAAAAGTTCAGGCAAAGTCGTATTTCTGAAAAGTGGTGAAATCGACTGGATCGAAGCCGAGGGCAACTATCTGCGGCTGCATGTAGGGAAAGATTCCTATCTGCAGCGCGGAACCATGAACTCCGTTCAGGAACGGCTCGATCCTAAGCGATTCGTCCGCATCCATCGCTCGACCATTGTGAATGTTGAGAAGGTGAAGGAACTTCGTCCCTGGCCGACAGGGGAATATGTCGTACTCATGCACAACGGCAAGGAGCTCACCCTGAGCCGTGGATTCAAAGAGCAGTTACCCCTTCTGGTTGGCGAAACTATCTAATAAAAAAACGAGGCACGCCGAGGCGTGCCTCAGTGTCCTCACCTTCCGCATCGTCAGAAGATGAACTTCACTCCCAAAGTCACCGACCGGATTCCTCCACTGAACAACTTGGCGTTCAAGAAGTCAGGGCTGCTGACTTGCGCATATCCGGGCGCCGAGGTTGCGGTGACCACACCCGCTGTGCTGAAGACATTGCCGTTGCTCAGCGAGTAGTTGGGATGGTTGAGCACGTTGAAGAATTCCGCACGAAGCTGCAGGACCTTGGATTCAGTGAAGTGCGTATTCTTGAATATGGAGAGATTCAACACCCCGAATCCGGGAGTGTTCAGGCTGTTTCGTCCCACGGTGGCGCGGGCTCCGGGGCCGGTAATCACGTACCTCGCCGTGGTATCGACCGGGGTATAACCGATCGCGGGATCGAAACCGAACGCATTGGCGGGATTGTCAGCGCATCCGTTGGTCGGGTTTGCGTTGTTGAGAATTGAGACCGGGCCGAGGTAGGTGCTGCCAACGGCAGCCCCGGAGGTAGAGCCTGCCGCGGCCGCGCAAACCGGGAAGACGTCTGATCCGGTGTCCAGTGTTCCGGCAGGATTGAACACCGGGCGGTCACCAGCGCTGTCGCCGTTGCCGTTCGAATCCAGTCCCGATTGCAGTGTAACCGGCTGCCCGCTCTGCGCGAGGAAAACCGAGCCGATCTGGTAGCCATTGAATAGCGCTTTGAGAAATCCGTTCTCGGTCCTCGTCTTTGGCACTTCCCAAATCCAGGAGAGCGAGAACTTGTGGCGTACGTCGAGGTCGGAGTTAGACCGGTCCTCGTCAAGACGGTTAGTGTCCTGCGCGCGCCGCGGATTCAGCAGGCTGGTGAAGAATTCATTGGTCCCGGTGTCGATGGTGTGCGAGTAGGTATAGCTCGCGTCAAAGGTTAGACCGTGCCGCGAGCGTTGCCGGAATACCACCGATCCTCCGCTGTACGAGCTGGCGCCGATCGCGGGGTCGCCGGTGACGATTCCCTGAAACCCGTATTGAGCATAGGTATTGGGATTAAAGCTGTTGACTGCCATGTCGGTAGGGGTGCTGGCGTCGAAGGTGGATGGAACATCGGAAGGGCTGAGGAACGTCGGCAGCGGAGTGATTCCGGCATCGAAGGCGCTGATGAAATTGCGTCGGTACTGCACCGGCAATTCCAGGCCACGAGTGCCGAGATAACGGACCTCGACGGTAGCGTTCTGGTAAATCTCGTGTTGCAGCCCGAGGCTCCAGGAAAAGATCTTGGGCATGACCGTGTCATCGATATAGCTGGTGGTGATGGCTCGAGCATCAGTCTGATTTGCGGGAGCAATGTAGGAAGGGGGCAGCCCGCCGCTGGCCAGGAAGTTCGTGCCGGTGGCGCACCATACTGGCTGCGGTGAAAGTGTGCAGGCTGAGTTCTCGTTCAGCTCGCTCTGCAACTGGGGAGGCAGGGTGATCGAAGCGAAGTTCTGGAACTTCACGTCGTAGGCAACGCCAAATCCGCCGCGGAGCGCGGTCTTACCGGTTCCCCGCGGGTCCCAGGCAAAACCGATTCGTGGCGCGATGTTGTTCTTATCGACATCCGGATTCCTGAACGAAACCACCCCTGGCACATCGGAAATTGAATTCAGTGCCTGTGCGCTCGCTCCCAGTGGATTGGTCCAGTACTCGTAACGAATGCCAAGATTGATGGTCAGACGCGGTGTGACCTTGAAGTCATCCTGCGCGAATCCGGAAAACAAGGTTTGAGTGCCCAAAAAGCTGCCGGTACCCGCGTTGCGTAAGGTGCGGCCGCTATCGTCCGGTACCAGGTCGTTGATGAAGGTTTCGGTGGTGAAATACCAGTTGTCGCCGTTGCTTCGGGAAAGGAAGTACTGCGGCGCGATGAAGTGGGCGTACTGACCGCCAAATTTGAAGGTGTGTTTTCCCTTTACCCAGGAGAGCGCGTCGAGAATCTGGTAGGTATTTTGCTTGCTGAACTGGTTGTCTCCCGGTCCGACGGTGACTGGTCCCAGTTCCCAAATGGTGACATCGGGCGGGCAGGAATCGCAGG
Organism: uncultured Acidobacteriaceae bacterium; assembly: GCA_963824805.1. Taxonomy (GTDB): domain Bacteria; phylum Acidobacteriota; class Terriglobia; order Terriglobales; family Acidobacteriaceae; genus DATBAT01. The sequence goes on from CAWGQZ010000054.1 coordinate 6,293, forward strand.
GATTCTGGAAGTTCTGGTGATAGAACGAATATGAGAGATGCAGATCGTTCACCAGGTGTGAGCTTAGACTCCAGGCATCGCCGAGGGCGAGCTTGCGGTTGTCAACACCCAGCGCCTGATTAAATTGCGCCTGCGTTGAATTCACCGGATTGCTAAAGAGTTCGTGGTTGAATAGGAAGCGCGCTGAGATTTGATGATTCCTCGTCGAATAGTCACTATTGACCTGGAAGTCATGTTCCTTTTGGTACACCGGGCTTATAAGAATCAGGTTCCCGATGGGTATGTCCTGGCCGTTCACGGTAATCGTGCCCGCATCATTCGCGGGCGCAACCGGATAGTAGTCAAGAATGCTCGAAATCACCGAGTTGGCAGCCATACCTTGGAGAGTCCCTAAGCCGTCTGCAGTCGGCCCTAGCAGTGCAGTAGGCGTGCCCTGGCCGTGAAGATAAGTTCGCTCATAAGCTCCAAAGATGAACCACTTGTTCTTTACCAACGGTCCGCCGATGGTGCCGCCGTAGCGGTTGTTGTCGTAGGCAGGCTTTCCCGGAAGAGTGCCCGACGAGATGGCCTGTGCAGTCAGGTTGTCCAGCGAATTCAGATTGCGATTCTGGAAATACTCTTCGCCGGATCCATGCCAGCTGTTGGTTCCAGTCTTCGTCACCAGATTGAACTGGCCGCCAGCGGAATGTCCTGTGTCCGCACTGAACTGGTTGGTTTGCAACCCGAATTCAGCTACGGCGTCAGGAATAACTGTTGAATTCGGTCCGGTAACACCCAGGTTGTTGTCGTCGACCCCATCGACCACAAAATTGTTGTCTCGGGGACGCGTGCCGCCGACCGAACCTCCGACTCCGGTCACTCCTCCGGGTTGCGCGACCACGTTCGGCGCCAGAACCGCGAGGTTCAATGGGCTGCCATTCAGTGCTCCCCCCGCGTTGGGCAGATCAACAACTGCCCGCGAATCATAATTATTGTTTAGGGTTGAGGACGATGTTTGTACCTCTACTGCTCCGGCATTTACTTCAACGGTTTCGTTTGAAGACCCAAGAAGTAGCTGGGCGTCGGCGACATTTTCCTGATCGGACAGTACGCTTACGCCCCGCTTCACAAACGATCTAAAACCACCTGCTTCCACTGCTACTGTGTATTTCCCAGGGATCAGGCTGGGCAGGTTATAGGTGCCTGCCGATGTGGTCTGCACCAGTTGGGCCACGCCAGTGGCCTCATTGGTTACAGTGACCTTAGCGCCTGCAACCACGGCCCCCTGAGGATCGAGCACCTGTCCCCGCAGGGTCCCGGTGGTGCGCTGGGCAAAACATGGGGCGGCGAGGCAAACAACCAGCACCCATAACATCTGCAGAACGCGTACCTGTGATGACTTCGAATGTAGCGATTGACAATCCATAGGGTCGGACTCCTTGTCTCAACGAATGAGGAGGAAGCTAGACAGCGTATGGATGTAGGGCAAACCGGGAACCGCAAGGCCAACAAATTGGGCTGACAGGGCCAGCCATACAGCATGGCGGGACAATCACACTGCAACCCGATGCGGTGTGATAAGGGTTGTGAGGGGACGTTGAGTTTCACCGGCCCGGGCCTACCAAAACAAGAAGAGGTCAGAGCGATTTATTATTAAAAACCGGATTACCACCCGATCGATTCCAAGAGACATTCGAGTGCCAGATGGAATTGGCACGCGGGATCTTGTTTACCGGCGAGCTGGAAGCGATGGGTAAATTTTACGGAGAAACGCTTGGCACCTAAAGCAGGTTACCAATGAAAAAGGCTGGCGGGAGTTTGCCGCAGGCGGCGCACGAATCGCGCTGCATTCTGGCCCTTCATCTCCAGGCCGGAAGGGGCCGAAGATCGTCTTCTATGCCAAGGACTTCGCTGCCCTGCGTCAGACGCTGGTGGCGCGTGGAGCAAGCTTCGGTAAGGTCCGGCAGGGGCCGACGTTTTGTCTCTGCGACGGCAAGGATCCTAATGTTAATCCAATTCAATTGTCCGATAGATGAAGCTCGACCTAGGACACCGATCCAACTAAAACTGGCTTGACTTCGAACCCGGGCGACCCTAACCTCTTCGTAGCTTGGATTTAGAACCATTCCCTCCAGGAGGCGCCTATGACTGCAGTTTCCAACCCATCCCATAGGTCTGCCTCAAAATTTTGTTGCTAGTGCATTTTCGGCAGATCTTTTTTCCAGCTTCCGCGACAGTGCCTTGTTTCGGTCGGCCATGGATCTTCGAGGATCCAGAAGGAGATTTGCGTGAATAGCCTGTATGACATGGGTTGGAATGCATTTTTCGAGTCAAAATGGAATGTTCTGGCGCAACCGGATTTGGCTCCGGCTCGAGTGGTCGAAGAACTAAGAGGTCTTTACCGGGTGCGAACTTCGGAAGAGGAATTCCTCGCCGAGGTGGCCGGAAAAAAGCGTCGTCAGGGAGTGGGCTTTCCCGCCGTAGGGGATTGGGTTGCAGTTCGGGTAATGCCCTCGTCCCATGGACAAATCGAGAATATCCTTCCGAGGAAAACCAAGCTCTCCCGCAAGGTAGTAGGCCGCGAACTGCGGGAACAGGTGGTTGGCGCGAACCTCGACACCGTATTTGTAGTCACCAGCTTGAACCGGGATTTCAACCTGCGGCGAATCGAACGCTATCTCACGTTGGTGCTCGAGGGCGGTGCGCGACCGGTGGTGCTTCTCAACAAGTCCGATTTATGCTCTGATTGGGTCTCCTTCGTGGCTGAACTCTCGCCTGTGGCCGCCGGAGTGCCGGTGCACCCCCTAAGCGCCCGCGAAGGCAGCGGGCTGGAAAACCTGCTGAGGTACATCCCGCACGGAAAGACGGCGGCGTTCGTCGGATCGTCCGGCGTAGGAAAGTCAACCATAATTAACCGCCTGGCCCAGAGTTCACTACCGACAGGGCCGGTGCGTGAAGCCGACGATCGCGGCCGCCACACTACGACCACGAGGCAAATGATTTTTCTGCGAGAAGGCGGCATGGTCATCGACACCCCGGGAATGCGCGAACTGCAATTGTGGGAGAGCGATGAAGGAGTGGAGAGGGCTTTTGACGATATCGCATCAATTGCGCTGCGTTGTCGTTTTCGCGACTGCAACCATCAAGGCGAGCCCGATTGCGCGGTGGAATCTGCGGTTGAATCCGGCAGTCTGGAACGGGACCGGTTCGAGAGCTATCGCAAACTCCGTGCCGAGCTTGCATTTCAGCAGCGCAAGGTCGATCCCAAAGCAGCGAAAGCGCAAAAAGAACAATGGAAGAAGATTCACAAAGCCATGCGCCATAACCCGAAAGGGAACTAAAGCTGTTTCCGAAGCAGGATCTGCTCTACCCGGCGCAGGTCCTCTTCGGTGTCGACGCCCACGGTGTCGTGGGGCGTTTCCGCTACGTGGATGGCAACGCCGTTTTCCAGGAATCGCAGCTGTTCCAGGCGCTCGCTGCGTTCGAGCGAAGATTCTTTCAAACGCACAAAAAGATCCAGGGCGGGCTTGCGGTAGGCGTAGAAACCCAAGTGCTTGAAGTAGGCGGGGTGAGATCCATCACGGTCGAACGGTATGGTAGCGCGGGAGAAGTAAAGTGCCTGCCCATCCCTCGCGGTCACGACTTTAACGGCGTTGGGATTATTCACGTCCACGGCGGGCGCGGGAGTCTTTAGCGTTCCAACCTGTACCCCAGGGTTCTTCATCACATCGAGCAAAGAGGCTATGTGTTCTGGGCGGGTAAGCGGTTCGTCTCCCTGCACATTCAGATAGACGTCGGCCGCCGCGGAATTCGAGACTTCATGGACCCGTTCGGTTCCGCTGCGATGATCGGAAGATGTCATCTGCGCCTTCCATCCTTTGCGGGCACAGACCTCCATGATCTCGGCAGAGTCGGTGGCGATGATTACGTCGGCCAGAAGTGGCGAAGCGCGCACTCCCTGGTAGACGTGGGCGAGCAGCGTCTGCCCGGCGATCTCACGCAACATCTTCCGTGCCAGGCGGGTTGAGGCCAGTCGAGCGGGGATCACGGCGATAGCGTTCATGGTTAAAAGTGTGACACATTTCCGGAGAATAATTACCGGTCCCTATCTTTGGTAACCGGCTGTCAAGCGGAAAGACCATATCGTTGGAATATTTTGAGCATCAGATATGGGAAGGAACACCGTTTTTTTTGCGTGGAGGATGGGCTCTTTTGATGATTCGAATCCTGCTGGCCGATGATGACGTAACCATCCGCATGTTGCTCAAGAGACTGCTCGAAGCCAACCCCAATTGGCAGGTCTGCGCCGAAGCTGGGGACGGAATCGACGCCGTCCAGAAAGTCATGCAGGAATCACCCGACCTGGTCATTATGGACTTGAGCATGCCGAAGATGAACGGCTTGGACGCCGGCCGTGAAATTGCCAAACTCCAACCCGATCTCCCCATGTTGCTGTGCACGGTGCAGCACATTGAAGAGCCCGGGGCCCAGGACATCTGCGACGCCGGCTTCCGCGGCGTCGTAACCAAAGAAAATGGGGCCGAAGTAGTAGCCGGAGTAGAGGCGCTATTGAGCGGTGAAGCCCGATATTTCCACAGCCAGCTTCCATCCCCTGTAATGATCGCAAGGGAAGCTCGAACCAACCGGCGCGCTTAATCCCATTGCACGAGCGTGCTCTGCGACTTTCCGTGGCGTTGCACGCTTCGCGACTCAGCGTCTACAATCAATATCAGGGTTGGTTGTATCCCCATCGGCACCGAACATAATGCCGAGCCTTGCGGCCCATGCGGGATGATCCCCAGGGCGACCTTCTGCAAATTGCTGCAACCCAACATGGCGGCGTAGCTCAGGTGGTTAGAGCGACGGTCTCATAATCCGTAGGTCCGTGGTTCGAGTCCACGCGCCGCCACCAAATTAAGTTGTTCATTCCCAAGTATTTGCAGAAGGCAAAGGGCAAAGGTATTGCACCAAATTTGGTGCAGTGTAATGCAAGATGTAATAAAACTGTAATGATCCGCGAGGATTTTGCCCGGTACTCAGTTGATGCTGGGGGTCTTAGCGGTCGGATGACTCTTCGCAGAAATCCAGGTTTACGGTAACAACCTTCGGAGCTTTGGAAACCCTGAACTTATCCAGAGCATCTATCGCGTCCCGAAGGTATTCCGGCACTCTTGCGGTGTAAAACCTCAGAACATCCCTCCTCGAATGTCCCAACAACTGGTCGATCACGGTGTCTGAGATCCCAGCTGCGGCGAGTCGGGTGGCAAATGAATGCCGACACTGATAAATAGGCGTGGCGGGGACTCCGGCAAGCTTCAGCACACGATGCCACGCTTTCTTTACGCTACGAATATGCGTTTCTGGACGTAGAGGATTGAAAAAAACATATGGGGACAGCGATGCGGTGGCATTCCGCCATTTTTCCAGCTCAGATTTCAAGCGCGAAGTCATTGGGAGAGTCCTCAAACCAGACGCTGTTTTGGAGAGGGAACAGTTATCGTTCCTTCTTCCAAGTCGACATTCTCCCATTTTAGAGACAGAGCTTCGATCCCGACGCGCATTCCGCTTTCTAAGAGCGTGGTGACAATCGTTCGCAGTCTCATGTCGCAACACATCAGGATTTTTTCTTCCTCTGCGTAAGAAATCGCATGTGGAGGATTTCTATTCTTAGTTTCGTTGAGAAACTTCACTCCATTAAGCGGACTGTATGGAAGTATCCTGCGCTTTACCGCGAAATTGAAAGCGGCTCGAGCGAGAGCCATATCCCTGTTGATGCCGGCAGCGGTAACACCTTCGTTGCGTCGGCTTTCTTTCAATTGATCAAACATGAACGCATCAATGTCTGTAATCAGCAAATTTCCAAAATGTCTGCGGAGAATTTCCTGCGAGAGCCGGTACCGCTTTTGGGTGGAAGGACTCTCAACTTGCCCGATGTAAGATCCCAAGAGCTGATCTAGGGTTGGAACATCTGCGCGGCGGGTCGGCCTCCACCCTTTATGGATCTCGTTCTTCGTCTGTTCCAGCAGCGTCTCAGCCTGACGAATGTCGGAAGAATGTGAGGACCGAAAATGTTGGCGTCCCTTCCAGGTGAAAGGTGATCCAGTAAATATTGCCCCGCTTATAGATACCAGGCTTCCTTCTCA
>CAWGQZ010000055.1:0-154658 GCA_963824805.1 uncultured Acidobacteriaceae bacterium
TAGGCTTATCACGCGAGGAATAGGTAATCTTGGCTCACACGCACTGTAAGGCACTGCACGCGGGCGCGCGCAGCGAGAGAGAGAGAGAGAGCGCAGCCGAGCTCAAAACTGACGGAGAGAGCGCGCGGACGAACGAGAATCAAAAAAAAAAAAAAAAAAAAAAAAAAAAAAAAAAAAAAAAAAAAAAAAAAAAAAAAAAAAAAAAAAAAAAAAAAAAAAAAAAAAAAAAAAAAAAAAAAAAAAAAAAAAAAAAAAAAAAAAAAAAAAAAAAAAAAAAAAAAAAAAAAAAAAAAAAAAAAAAAAAAAAAAAAAAAAAAAAAAAAAAAAAAAAAAAAAAAAAAAAAAAAAAAAAAAAAAAAAAAAAAAAAAAAAAAAAAAAAAAAAAAAAAAAAAAAAAAAAAAAAAAAAAAAAACATGGCCGCATGGCCCAGTTGGCAGAGGCGATGGCGAACTTTGGGCCCGGAAACAACACCACCACTGAACGAGTACGTCGCCTCGGGAGGGGCATCCACATCGAGGACGCTCGGCAGGTCTTTCTGCGATGCGGGCAGAGCCTGGGCGACGCATCCGAGGTGAAAAGTCAAAGACCCGGACTGGGTCGAAGAAAAGTGGATCCAGAGATGTGATCGACGCGGGAAAAATCGATCCGTCCCGCACGCCCATAGCCCTCCCTCCGCCCGAAGAATTCCCTTTAAGGATTGTACTACTAAAATCAGTGATGCTGAATTAGAGCCCGTGTTGGCGCAGCATCACCTGAACCGGGAACTCTCGAAGCTACGAAGGACATCGAATTTGCGCGCCAGCGTTTATCGTGGCGAAACAGTCAATTTTACAGCGTCTCTGGTGAGAACGTCGGAAGGTCGGGCTTCGATTCGTTTCAGAGATTACCAGAGGATTGGAAGCGAGGCCATGAAAAGGGAACGTTCGCATTGGAGTCGTTGCCGCAGGTGCAGCCGACTGTGCGTCTGCACAAGGGATGGTTTCAGGATACGATACCTGCCTTTCGCGAGCAGCATAAGGAACGGGTTGCTTTCTTGCACCTGGATGCTGATCTCTACAGTTCGACATGGACAATCTTTGACTGCTTGGAGACGCGATAGTTACGGCACCGTGACCGTGTTCGACGAATTCCTTTAACTATCCAGGCTGGCACGAAGGGGGATACAAGGCGTCCAGGAGTTCTGCCCGCGACCGTGATGGAGGTGTGCTATTTGGGATTTGTCCGAAAGGGTGAACAGGTGGCGAAGATCGAACGGATTGCTCTAGCTTCTAAGGAGGCAGGGTTCGTGACACCACTACGGACTGATTGAACCCGCGGCAAGAAGGTCCGCCTCGACAAATTTCCGATAGTGCCAGAAAAGTTATCCCGGCGGATGCGTAACTTCGTCTTGATCAGCATCAGCAAGTCCGGTGCAGCCTTTCATGGCAGGTCGCGCAAAGGGTAATTAGGTTGTGCTCGTCATCGGAGCCTTGCTGACTGCGTCGTCGTTTGTGGTGGACCTGCAGATTCTGCTTGGAACCACAGCTCTGACATCGCCAACTATCCCGCTTCATCACCTGTCGGCAGAGTTGCCTGTACGGCTCGGGAGCTAACCGCAAGCGCGGCTGCTTGGGCTGCGGTTTAGTCATCTCGCTTCGTGAGCCTCTTGCGAGAACAAGTCTTGGCGTTGCTCATCAGGAAGGAACTTGATGAGCCTGGATAGCGAGTTCAAGAGCATCGATTGGTCCGGCTCCTCGAGGCTCGCCCCCGCCAGGAAATCCGCACAAATCATCTCCAGACAATAGCCTCGCGACTTGTCCGTACCCAGCATCAACGCCGCCGTCTCCATCGCCTGTTCGACCACCGGAATCTGGGTCTTGTAGAGTTTGAAGTAGATAATTTCCCACGGTTCCGAGTCCTTCCCGGTTAGTTCCTTCTCCACCTCCCGCTTGAACTGATCCTTTGGCAGGGAATGCGCTTTGTGCAACCAGGTTGCACAATCGAAATCCTGCCCATCCCTCCTGGCTACTTTCGCCAACTCCAATCCCTTCGTCCATCCCACTTCCTTCAGTTCCCGCCGAGCCTGCGGCGGCAGATGCTCATGGATGGACATCAGGTAGTAGGCCTTGCGCCGAGATTCGGGGAACCGCCTCTCCAGAAATTCATCGAAGGACTTCAGTGTTTCCACTCGCCAGTACTGTCCAGCGCGCACCTCGCAAAGATAGCGCCCAAGCTCGACAAAGCGAGTATCCCGTTCGTTTTCCGAGCGCCGCTCCCAGGCCAGGATCTCGTCAATCTTGGTCAGAACGAAGCGGGCTCGCTTGGGATTGAGCTTGGGCAGCATAGGCGGATTCCTAGAACGTAAGCTCGTCAAGCCAACCAAGGTCGTCTGCTCCGGGACGTCGAACAAGTCTGGATTCGGCCAAATCCGGCCTGCCCAGGCAAAGCCCTATATAAGGACAGCTGGTGCAGGGGTTCTGAGGGAAGCGGATGCCGCTGTGGGGTAGAAAATCTGCCGATTCGATCCGTTGAATGGAATTCTGAACCAGACGTCCGAATTCCTCGCGTTGCTCGTCGGTGATGATGGTGCGAAAGTACTGAATCTCAACCAGCCGCTTGCGCACAAAGACCACCTGAGCTACTTCGGCTATTCCCGTGACCCAGGAATAGCAGACCAGCTGAGGATCGAGAGCTAATAGACCGGTCGGCTCTTCCGGATAGCGGCTCGCAGTAGTCTTCCATTCCAGCAGGCATCTTCTGCCGTCCAACTCGCCAATGGCATCAACATGGGCCACGAAATCGTTCTGGCCGGTCAACGATTTCAGGAATTTGACCTGCAAATTGCCGCGAGGTTGGCGAATGCGAACCCGATCGTCCTGGGCAAAGCGCTCGAGCAGCTGAACTCCGAACTGCAGCATGCGGTCCCAGCTGTCACGCTGCGAATAGTAAAGCCGGCTTTCCCGGTGGGCAGCCCATTCCCGATACAGCACGGCGGCGGCATCTTCATGCTGGAAGTACGCCGCTATGGCTAGCTCGAAAGCACGGCCGAATATCATGGCAGCGCGGGTATCGGTTTCCTTCCAGCCATCGAGGTAGCGATGCTTATAGCGGCGCGGGCAAGAAAGATACTGGCTGATCTGGGTGTAGCTGTAGGTCACGAGGCGACCTCTGACTGGCCGGCATCTGGGGCACAGGAAATGCCGGGTTCTTCCCAGCGGTCCGCGGAGGAAAAAGCATCGAGCTGAAGCACGGTTACACCGCGCACGATGGCGTGGCTGACCTTGATTACGCCCCAGAGGTCGACCAGCGCCTGGTCATCGATCTCGCCACGTCGCAGTAGCTCGGCGTCATATCCGAACTCGCGCAGAAACCAGCTCAGCTTCCACATGGCCTTAGGGCTGCAATCCAGGCGGCTCGTGATGAAGGTGCCGATTAGATGCTTGGGCTTAAGGACTGCGAAGCGGATTTCGTAAAAAGGATTCCGCCGGTGCCAGCGATATCGAGCGTGGACGACTCGCACGAGGAAGAAGCCCTCGTGAACCGACCCGAGTGGGATCGAGGGATCCGCCGGGCGGAGAGATTCGAAATAGCGTTTCATGCGACACCTTCTTTTCCGCCGCCATAGCTGTTGAGTTGGCAGAGCAGGGCATTGCGATCTTTTTCTGCCCAATCGGCGAGATGAGCCACGAAGCTTTCGACTTGCTCACGGGAGGCTTCGCGGAGGGTTTTGGTGCCGCAGAAATCGACGGCGTAGGACTTGACCAGGTTGGCATCGAGCTGGTGCTGCCGGATTAGTTGGCAGAGACGGTCGCGGACCTTGGGGCCGCCGTAGTTTCCGCCATTTCCGTTCGCCGATTGGGGCGGTAGCTTTTTCGGCTCGCTGCGTCGGTGGATTGGATTCGGCAAACGAGCCAATTTCCTCGACCGAGCAGATGCCGATGCCATAGGCTTTGCGCAGGGCGCGGTTAACCGCCCGCGTCTCGGCCACCCGCATTTCGGCGCCGCGGACCAGCGGAGAAACGTTGGAAGGGTCCGCATCGCCATAGCCGACGAAGCCTCTGCATGCTGCGAGATTTATAAACAGTAGCCTTGAAAGCCCAACGGCCGGTTTTCGCTTCCGAAAGGGGCTCGGCGGGTTCGACGTGGATTCCGGAGCAACGGCCCCGTCGAGCCAATCTTATTAGGCCCGAGTGCGTAACGTACCACCCATTTCCTAGCAGGATCAAATCGCCCAAGCTGATAGAGAATCGGTGACGATCCGTTAACATTTTCAACGATCGGAGGTGAAGACTGCTCACTCCTCCCTGCCACCGCTTTCTAGCAATGGCCAGGTTTTCCCGTATTAAAAGCCTCTTATTTGTCATCGGGTCCCTCGCTGACTGTGGTCTCTCTATTAATGATATCACTATAATGATATTATATATCTGATATCACACTGTCAACGTGGAATGAGGTTCTAGTCTGATTTAGGGTCGGGTTATTGCCGTTTTCCGGGAAGGTAGTTGATGACTTCAGCTTCCTTAAGCGCTGCAGAGGCAACGAAATTGCTGATTGTCATTTTTTGCTTTTTGGCGGCCTTAACTACTAATGCAGCTTCTTCCTGGGAGAAATACGCGAGGATAGTTTTTCGTACAGTGTTATGCAATCGACGACGAGTAACCCGCTGTTCCTTCGCCACATCAACAATGTTATCAAAAACGTATATGTTAATCCGGGAAAGCCGGTCGAAAGCGCAGCGCCAGGACTGCAGTGAGTGTCCCAGACTGAGGGTGAATATCCCGCACACGCCCCCTTCGAAGAGGAACTATTCCCTTGGAAGTGCCAATCGGGCTTTACAAGTTGGTAGGAACGTTTGACGCATGGTATATTCGAATAGTCGCTGCTTACTCACCAGACTTCGGATTTTCCTTCAAGACACGTCTCCATCGGGGTTGCATCACAAGCCAATTTCAATTTGCAAGATTTTCGTCGGGTCTGACGGAAATAGGAACGTTTGCTCGGACTGATGTCACAATTTCTGCGGATTTGATGGCTGTTCGAAGGAGGCCTATGACTTCAGAAAAGCGAATCGCTGCTAATCGGCGGAATGCGATGCGTTCCACCGGTCCGACCACCAGAATAATTGGAAAGCAACGTGCACGTGCCAATTCCTCAAAACATACAATTCTTACCCGGAGAGCTAGTCATTCACGAGACGGAGCAGGTGGACTTCGACGCTTTGCGCAACGCCCTTTACAGCCAGCTTTCGCCGGCTTCGGCTCTTCAGCAAATCGCGTTCGACCGCATCCTGAACTGCTGCTGGCGCCTCAAGCTCGCAATTCGGCTCGAAACCAAGCGACCTCAAGCTCAGCTAGCCCCACCGAGCGGCGACGCTGAAATCGAAACGTCGGTCGAAAACCTTATTCTTCCAGGTGGTTTGCCTAGAATGCCAGATCTGCTAAAGGCTATTCACTTTCTAGAAGATGTACGGGCAAGACATTCAAGAAACGGCTTGATGCACGCCGAGGATTGGAGAGAATCGATAATCAACGCTTTTGGCGCGGAATACTACCGCTTAATTGCCAAATGGGCCCCATGAGCCCAACCGCTATTCACTTTGCCATGATGCTTGCGGCTAAAGACGAACTGCTGGGGAAAGCACCTCTCCCAAAGCCCAACCCAGACTCGAATGTCGAATTTGTTGTGGATCCGCAGCTCTCCTGGCAGATGGCCATCAAAATTATTGATTTCACACGCCTTCAGCTCGAAAGTCTACTGCAGATCAATCGGCTAGAATCGCACAAAGGCGATCGGGACAATGGTCTGCCTGCCTTGGATCTCGCGAGCCGTTACTCAACGAGCGCCGAGCGCGGACTTGAACGCGCCGTCCAATGGTTTCAGGATTTGAAAGATCAGGGTTTCTAACAGCGCTCGGATCAGGTAAGCATTTTGCGAAACGAAGCCAACAACCCCATTGTTTTCATAGCGATTTAGTTAGCGATGTCTGGAAAGTTGGCACTAATGAGAATTTATCGGAATGAATTAAACGTTAACGGCGAGCAAGCGACTTACACCCGCGACAAGCAATCGACCTCCGCTTAGCCCGGACCGCGAGGGCGCCTGGATGCGCCTTCGCGGTTTGTTTCATGGGCCCGAATTGCGGTGGTACCATACGAAGGCTGTGATCCTCAGAAGCCGGTTGAGTTTGTGCGTTTTCCTCGCCGTTATGGCATGCCTTTCCACGGCAGTCGCCGAGACCCAGAAAGCGTCAGATTTGGACAGCCAATTCCAGATAGCTGTCTCGCAATACAATTCCGGCAACTTCGCTGAAGCCGCCACGAAGCTACAGACCCTGGTGCGGCAGGCTCCTGAAAGCTTTGAAGTGCAGGAGTTGCTCGGCCTGGTTTACTCCGCCCAGTTCCAGGATTCCAAAGCTAACCTTCATCTTGATAAAGCGGTGCGTCTAAAGCCCGAATCCGTGGCGGCGCGAAGCAATCTGGGAGCGAATCTTGCCCGGTTAGGCAAGACTGGATCTGGCGGAAGCTCAATTCAAGCGGGCGGCGGAGCTGGAACCAAATAACTTCGATACCAACCATAACCTCGGCGAATCGTACGTTCGATCGGGCAAGCTGGCCAAGGCGGCTCCGTTTCTGGAGCGGGCCCAGAAAATCGATCCGGCGTCTTACGACAATGGCTACGATCTGGTGCTGGCTTACTTACTCACGGACCGGCTGGCGGATGCGCGGGAGTTGGTCCACAGCCTGCTAAAGCTGAAAGACACCGCCGAACTGCACAACCTTCTGGGAGAGATCGAAGAGAAAGATGGCCAGTTCGTGACTGCGGCGAACGAATATGAGGCAGCCGCGCATGCCGATCCCAGCGAAAGCAATCTGTTTGACTGGGGAAGCGAATTGCTGTTGCATCGCACTCTGGATCCCGCAGTGGAGGTTTTTCAGCACGCTACTGAACGCTATCCAACTTCCCCAAGGCTAACCATGGGACTTGGTATGGCCCTCTATGCGCGCGGAAACTATGACGACGCGGTCAAGACGCTGCTAAAAGCGACGGACATGAACCCCTCGGACCCAAACTGCTACCTGTTTCTTTCCAAGGCGTATACCAGCTCGCCGGGCCAGGCAGAGGAAGTGATCGCACGATTCAAACGCTTTGTCGAACTGCAACCGCGCAATGCGCAAGCTCATTACTATTACGCGATGAGTTTGTGGAAGGGAAAGCGGACGGAGGATGCCGGACTCGATCGAACCCAGATCGAGACGCTACTCAAGAGATCGCTCAGTCTCGACTCTAGGTTCGCGGAAGCGCATCTACAGTTGGGAAATCTCTATTCCGACGAGCAGAAATACGCCGAATCGATTCCGGAGTATTTGCGGGCGCAGGAACTTAACTCGAATCTCCCTGATATCCGCTATCGGCTGGGCCAGGCTTACGTCCACACCGGGCAGAAAGATAAGGCCCAACTAGAATTTACCGCATATCAGAAGTTGCGCGAAGAGCATCTCGCAGAGATTGAACGGCAACGAGCCGAGATTCGCCAGTTTATTTATTCTGCCAAAAATGGCCCGGGGACGAAGGCACAGTAATGGCGTACGGAAATTTCTTGCCGGCAAAGATGGCTCCGCGCGAAGCGGCGTGGCAGCTTGCCTGTAATCGCCGGGACTTCCTTCGAGCCGCGACCGGAGCCGTTCTCGGCAGCGCTCTTATGGGGCCATTTGCGCGAGCAGTGACGCTTCCCAAGAGAAGAAAAGCTGTCGTCATCACCTTCGGTGGAGGCGCGCGCGATCAGGAAACCTTCGCTCCCGAAGGTCAGGAAAATATTCCTCATCTGATGAGGGAGTTGATTCCGCAATCCACGTTTTTCACCCAGGTAGTAAATCGTGGAATTCTCGGTCACTACGTTGCTACCGCGAGCCTGGCAACCGGAGTGTACGAGACCATCAATAACTTCGCCTCACTGCCGCCGGAGCATCCTACAGCGTTCGAATATTTCCGCAAGGACTTGAAACGCCCTTCGTCAGATGCGTGGGTGGTCGCGCCCAGCAATGGCTTCAACCGTATTGGGGAGAGCAGTCATCGCTCTTATGGATCCGGGCTGGGCGCTCGGGTTCTTCTGCCCAAGCATTTGCTAACCGCGGCGACTTCAGGCGGTCGGGACTACCAGCACTTGCTGCGCGATAACTACGAGACCCCGTTCTATGCGCCGGAACTGGGTGGAAGCGAAGTCGAACTCAATCAACTCGAAGAGATTCTGAAACTGTCGGTAGACGAATTCAAGGCCCATGCGCGGACACTCTCGAGCCCCGACGAGCTTTCGGTTTACATCGCGCGCCAACTGATGCGGCAAGTTGCGCCCAGTCTGCTCTGGATCACCATGCACGACATCGACATTGCGCATGCCGGAGCGTATTCGCTTTACATAGATGGCATTCGCCGTACCGATCGCCTCTGCGCCGAGATTTGGAAGGCGATCGAAAGCGAGCCGGAATATGCGGGCAATACGACGATGTTCATTCTGCCGGATTTTGGCCGGGATTCTGACGATGATTCCGGCGGAAATGGCTTCCAGCATCATCGTACGGGCGACACGCTTTCCCGCACTACCTGGATGATGGCCATGGGCGCGGGAGTCCGCGAGGGAATTGTTTTTGACCGCGCGGTGGATTCGACTGATCTGGTGCCGACCCTGGGATCGATGCTGGGCTTTTCCGCATCACTGGCCCAGGGCAAGCCAATTCATGAGCTGTTGTAGCGCCTATGCTTCCAAGCGACCTCAAGCCGGAGTTGTTCAAGAACTATCCGCCGGAGGCGAGAGGAGTGGTCACGCGGTATATTCCGGCGCTGCAAGGTTTACCACTCAGTATTTTGCCAAGCTTGCTGCGTGAGGTTATCGATTACGATTTCAAGTTTCCAGCGGAACGAAAGGCGGTCGACCATGAGCTGGCAAACCTAAAAGCAATTTCTTCTGATGAATCTGCTGTCTGGTTCGCAGGGTTCGCCAAGATCAAGCTCAATTCTGCTTTGGAAGACTTGGATTGGATCAATTCTCCGGCTTTATTCGTCGAACAACTCTCCGCTTACCTCTGGACGACCCACCAACTGGACGCCTTCCGTGTCGCCGCGGTTGATTATGCCGCCCGTCTGGAGAAGGCCGCCCCGCCGGAAAAGCCTGCCATCCCGAGGCTTGGAATTGCGGTGATCGGTCAGGGAGTAGCGACGCCTGAAGAACCTCTGTTTCGTAAACTGAGGGCGAACGGTGCTTATTTCAATCGCATCAAGCCCGAAAATGGACTGCGTCTATTGCTAAGCGCAGTTGCGGTAAGGGCTAAGGCACATCCGGAACCGTATGGACATTGGTATATCGACGGCGGCAAAGCGGCTGAGCACGATCCTGTGCTTACAACAGTTTCCTACGGCGATCTGGAGCCCGCCCGTACTGCATTACTGCGCAAAATGCGAGAAGAAATCGACCGTCCGGGCATGGGACCGGAAGCGTTGCGAACGATTCTTGCTAAATTGCGCCCTGCCGACCTTGGGTTAGGCACCGGAGACGAGGTGCTCAATCGTTTCCAGATTCGATTGCTTACAGAAGGCTCAGGAACGCAAATCTTCAGCACTACATTTGCGCAATGGGCGGCGCGGGAGACGCTCCGCCGCGCACAGCCACTGACTTTGCTGGTGCGGTTTGCGCCGCGGCAACGGCAAAAGCCGATGAATGAGTTGCTATCAGCAAACAATGACCGGATCGAGTTTGATCCCATGGGCTCACTGGTCGACGCAGATATGGGGGCTTACTACAACTGGCTGAACCAGCAGCGGCTGCCCGGAGCGGAGCAGTCGTGTTTTCTGGTGTGGTTTGAGGACCACGGCGAGGCCCTGGCCGTCGGGCCTTCGATGCCGCGTGGCACGGAATCGGCTTCCACCGCGGACCTGGCGCAGGTCCTGTCCTGGATGACTTAATGTGAGCGGGATAACACGGCCACACCATACACGGGCAGCGTTACCGCCTGTTTCGCTCCGCCTGCCAGAACATCCTCCATAGGTGAAGGCAGAGAAATTTTCTGTGGTGCCTTCGAAAGATTAACCAGGATGTAGACCGCTCCGCGATCGCCATACCGGGGATAAACTTCGACGCCGTCAGGAACGGGACCCAGGGCGGGGTTCACTCCACTGATGGTCGTCATCCATTTTGCTGCAGAGTTCATAACGGGATCGTCGAGCCATGCGCCGATGTAGGTGATCCGCCCATTGCCTACTTTGTGGGTGATGGCTGCAGGCTGTCCATCAAGCCAGCCGTTGCTCTTGCCATATTTTTGCAAGACCTCGACGTCGGCAGCTTCGGCGCTCAGCAGCTCGGCCCACATGCTGCCGCTTCCCGTGCCGAATTTTCCTTCAACTGGAACCGGATCCACCAGGGAATAGTACTGCTCGACCCTTCCACCGAGTAGTTCGCCCAGTGGTCCCGGTTGGCGGGCGGTTTGCAGGGCATTGTCATCGTCTTTCATGGCCGTGCGCTGGCCAAGAACTAAGTGGCCACCCTGGCGAACATAGTCGATCAGATTTTTCGCGGCCTCATCGGACAGAATATTAAGGCCGGGCGCGACTACCAGCTTGTATCCAGCCAGAGAAGCGGTTGGCGGGATGATGTCAACCGACTGGCTGATGGCACGAAGCGGCTTGTAATAGCTGAGGAGTTCCGCTACCGGATCGTATTCCTTGTTGTGGCGCTGCCAGTCGATGGCCCAGCGGCTGGCATACGAATGCAGAATCGCGACTTCAGATCTGGGAAAGGTCCCTGCGAGAGCGGGTCCAGCTTTGGCGAATTCTGCGCCGATTTGCTGGGCTTCCGAGTACAGGGGAACTGGCGTGCCGTCAGGACCTACGAGCGTGCCGTGGTATTCCTCCTGGCCATTCAGCGCGCTGCGCCATTGCCAATAGCTCACGGCGTCAGCGCCGTGTCCGATGGCATGCCACGCCATCGCTCTTACTTCGCCCCGGTCGAGAGAATTGTTGTTTGGCGACCAGTTCACGAAACCGGGCTGGGTCTCCATTACCCAGAAATTCTTTCGCTTGAACCCGCGGGTCAGGTCATGGGCTGCGCCATTGCGCACCGGGTCGAGATGGCCCTTGCCGACGTAGTCGTCCCAGGACGCGAGGTCGATATCCTGGCTTACGGTGTAGTGGTCAAAACCGTCGAACCATCCCATCATATTGGTGGTGATGAACTGCCGCGGATCGGAATTCGGACGAATGACGTCCAATTGGTTCTTCTGGTAGCCGCGCCAAGTGTCGCTGACAAAGCGTTTCCAAGCGAGCAAAAGCCCAGGGTTGCCATACTTGGTTTCAATGGGAATCTGGTTCCAGTCGAAATATGTCTGGCTCCAGTAGGTGGTGGTCCAGCGAGCATTTAGGTTGTCGAGCGTGCTGTAGCGCGCTTTCAGCCACTGCTGGAATTGCGCCTTGGTCTCCGGGTCGTACGATTCTTCTCCGTACTCATTGTCGATTTGCCAGCCGATGACGTAGAGGTTGTGTCCGAAGCTCTTGGCCATGGCGTCCGCGATCTTGCGTGTCAATTCACGGTACTTCGCATTGGCAAAGTTGAAATGGGCACGATTGCCGTGCTCAGCGCGCTTTCCATTTTCGTCGACGCGAAGCGTCTCGGGATATTTTTGCGTCAGCCATGCCGGGGGCGCGGCGCCAGGCGTTCCAACGACCGTATAGATGCCATGCTTGGCCGCGGCCGAAATGGCGCGATCGAGCCAATCCAGATCGTAGTTGCCCTCACTGGGCTCGAGGCGGCTCCAGGCGAATTCTCCAACCCGCACCAGGCGCACGCCGGCTTGTTGCATCAGTGCAAGGTCTGCTTCCCACCGTGACTCGGGCCACTGTTCCGGATACCATGCGGTCCCCAAAAATATTGGCGGCGGCGGTGGAGGGGTTTGGGCTGCGGCAGATGCGAAGAGTGTAAACGCAACCAGAAAACCGCTCAGAGCCAGACGAAGAAGACGGCTAAAAGTCGACATGAAAGCTCCTCAATGTTAGATCGAGACCCCTATGGCTAGCGAGTGTAATCGTTTACACGGTTGGATTATATGCCATTTGGCGGATCTCAAATCCGCAGCATTGCGAAGACTATGGGGTGCTTTGAAATGCTGCGGAATGAAATTTCATGACCTCGTCGAGATGCGAGAGAAAATAGGCAGCGCCATGATTGCCAGGATAGAGATGATATTCGTGCTTGATCGATTCCGATTGGAGTTGGCGGTGCAGGGCTTCGGCTCCGTTTTCGAATCCGTACTCATCGTTACGTCCGCAATTGAAATAAATCGTGAGGTTCATCAGGCGGGCCTGATTCTGCCGGGCAAGCGTGAGCGGATCGTTCCGCTTCCAATGGGGAACGTCGATGGGATTGCCAAATACCGAGCCTAGGAACTGTCCAAACGAATTCTCCGGATGACTGGGTTGCGACACCAGTGCCGCGCTTTGTGCGCTGACTGACCCGAACAATTCCGGATGAGCGAACGCGAAACGCAATGCGCCGTATCCGCCCATAGAAACGCCGCTGATGGCGCGGTCTTTCCGATCCTTGCGAATACTGTATTTTTTCTCGATGGACGGCATGAACTCGCGCAGGAAGAAATCAGAGTACAAGACCTTCTTGTCGGCAGAGTTGATATAGAACGTCGCCTTAGCTTCGGGCGCAACGATAAGGAAGTCACCGATCTTGTGCTGCTGGCGGAGATCTTCGATCAGATTCCATCCGCCGGACTTGAAAAGCGCCTGCTCATTGTCGCTCAGGCCATGCAGGTAATAAAGAATTGGATACTGTTTTGCCGGATGCATGGCGATTGCGGCGTCGTAGCCGGCCGGTAGCATGACGCAGTAATGAACCGCCTGATTGAGGATACGGCTATTCATGGAATCGCAATCGATGCGACTCTGGGCCTGGGCTGGCGGAAACGAAAAAGAGCACGCCAGCAGAGCGAAGGAAATGAACGCCAGTCTACTCATAGCGGAGCGCTTGCACCGGATCGAGCTTGGCCGCGCGGCTGGCCGGATAGAGGCCGGAAAGCAGACTGACAACCAGAGCGAATGCGATCGAGCCCAGCACCAGCCACCAGGGAACGAACCAGATTTGTTCGGGTGGAAAGTGTTGCTGCTTCAGATAGATGTTCATGCCGAAATTAATGATGCGTCCAATTGTCCACCCCAGCGCGACGCCCACGGCTCCGCCCAGTAGGCCCATGGCGCCAGCCTCCGCGAAGAACAATAACTTTACATCGCCGTCGCTCGCTCCCAGGGCTTTCATAATGCCGATTTCCCGGCGCCGTTCGAGGATAGCCATTACCAGAGTATTTACAATTCCGATAGAGGCTACGGTGAGGGCAAGACTGCCGAAGATTCCAAGAAATAGATCAAGCACGGCAAAGAATCGTCCCATGCTCTTGGTGGCATCGACAATTGAGAAGGTATTGAATCCCATCTTCTTGATGGAGGACTCGACCGAACCAATTTCAGCAGGAGATTTCACACGCACGCTGACGGTCAGAAAGGTCGGAGAATTTCCGGGCCGGCTGGCGGCATCGCGCAAATCGGCGGGCTGCATGACGTGCAAACTCTGGGCCAGGGCTAGAGGCAGGAAGACTCGTGCACGGGTTGGGCCGCGCATGCTATCGGGATCGAGATCGGAAACACCGACAATCTTGAGTGTCTGTTCGCGGGAAACGACCGAGTAAGCCGAAGAACTTCCAGAATTTGCGGTGCGTTCGGCGTAGCGCATAACCAATTCTTTGCCGAGTAATGGTGTCGCCAGTTTTGTGACATCGACATCCTCGGAATTCCGCTGAGAACCCAACAGCTCTGCGGCGAAAGATTTCTGCAAAATAATTTCACGGGCGTTGTCGTCAGAAAAATAATGCCCAGGCATTCCTTCAAATGCGTCATTGTTTTTTGCGGAGGCGGGAAGTCCTGCGATCATAGTGACATGCGGCTTATCCTGATAACGAAGCTCGGTGATGAAGCGGATGTCGGGGTAGGCCTCGGCTACAGCGGGCAATTGTTCGATCTGCTTGCGAGCAGCTTCATCGAGTGACGGGCTTTCCGCAGGTGGAGGCCCTTCTGCGTTCTGATCGCGATTGAAGTCACGCCCGTCACGTCGTGAGGTGACGATGACGGTATCGAACAGCCCGGATTTGGCCAGCCGACGCGAAGCCAGCTGTTGTAGCCCGATTCCGAGCGACAACATCGCAACCAGCGAAGCCACCCCCACGGAAATGCCAACGGTGGTGAGCGAATTGCGCAGCAGGGATTCACGAAGGTTGCGGAGGGCAAGTTCGGTGACGTCGTAAATCTTCATGAGTCGCCCTTGGCCGCCGCTCCAGGATTCGCCTGCTCTTGAATCAGCTTTCCGTCTTCGAGAAAAATCAAGCGATGAGCATAACGTTCCGCCAATGGACGTTCGTGAGTCACCATGATGACAGTCATTCCCAGCGACCGGTTGAACTCGCGGATGAACTCCATGATTTCGGTGCCGGTGCGGCTGTCTAGATTGCCGGTAGGTTCGTCCGCCAGCAACATAGTAGGATGGTTGATCAGCGCCCGCGCCAGTGAGGCGCGCTGCTGCTCGCCTCCGGAAAGCTCCGAAGGACGGTGGTTCAGCCGCCCACTCAACCCCACCCGGCTGAGGGCCTCAGTCGCGAGCCCGGCGCGCTTGCTCCGATCCACCTCAGCGAATCGCAAGGGCAGCTCGACATTTTCGAGCACGGTCATGCCGGGAATAAGGTTGAAAGACTGGAATACCATTCCGACGGTGTGGAGCCGGTACTTCGAAAGATCTTCGCGAGACAGTTTCGCCAAATCCTTACCGTCAGCCAAAATTGTTCCGGACGTCGGGCGATCGAGCCCGGCAATCAGATTTAGTAACGAAGACTTTCCCGACCCAGAAACGCCGAGCAGCGCAACATACTCGCCAGATCTTATTTCCAGAGAGATTCCATCTACGGCGCGAATCAGCGAATGCCCCATGGTGTAGTGGCGGCAGGCATTTTCAGTCTGGACGGCAAGCGGAGTGGCGGTCACTAGCGGATTTCGCCCCTCACCAGACGCAGAGCGTCACCCAGATCAGGGTCGCTTTCGGCGGATTTGCTGTCTTCCTCAGAAACGGCAGCGTCTCCTTCGCCGGGCGCAAGGAAGAGGTTTTGTTCAAGTCCATGCTGCTTGGTGTAGAGATCGTAATACCGCCCATGCAGTTCGTAGAGTTGTTCGTGACTACCACTTTCGACCACTCGCCCCTGCTCGACCACCAGAATTTGATCGGCACGACGAATGGTGGAGAGGCGATGTGCAATCACGAAAGTGGTGCGGCCCTGCATGAGATAGGAGAGCCCTTGCTGGATGAGCGCTTCCGACTCTGAATCAAGACTCGAAGTAGCCTCGTCGAGAATCAGAATACGCGGTTCGGCCAGAATCGCCCGGGCAATCGATATACGTTGTCGTTGCCCTCCGGAAAGCTTTACTCCACGCTCGCCAACGACGGTGTCGTATTTGTCTGCGAAGGTTTCCGCGAATTCATCCACGCGTGCGATACGGCAAGCGTGCAGGAATTGTTCTTCGGTGGCGTTGGGACGGGAAAATACGACGTTCTCGCGAATGCTGCCATCGAACAGAAATGATTCCTGTAAGACCACGCCGAGCTGCGTTCGATAGGAGTCGAGCTTGACGGTGCTCAAATCAATTCCATCGACCAGAACTTTGCCCTGGGTCGGAACATGGAAAGCGGCAATCAGTCCGATGGTCGTCGATTTGCCCGATCCTGAACTTCCGACCAGTGCGGTTACTGTCCCCGGTGCTGCGTGGAATGAAACGTCGTGCAATACTTCACGGGTTCCGTCGTAACTAAAGCTCACTCGCTCGAAATCCAAATCTCCGTGAATCAATGGCAACTTCACAACGCGTGTGGGATCGCGATCTTCCGGCTGCTCGGCGAGAATCTCGTGGGTACGCTCCAATCCGGCGAGCGCCTCGGTCAGTTGAGTGCCGATCTGGACGATCTGCATGATCGGAGCGATGAGGAAGCCCATGAACAACGTGTAGGTGAAGAAACCGCCAATGGTCAAGGTCCCTGCGGCGATCTGACGCGCGCCCACATACATGATCACGGCGCCGACCACGCCAAGAAGCAAGCTCGCCGATAGGCTCATCACTGAGGTCGCGGTCAGGCTTCGAATTACGTTGTCGAGCAGGCGGCGTACGCCCGTCGAAAACACTTGCTCTTCTCGATCTTCGGCGTGATAGCCCTTCACGACCCGTACGCCGCCAAGAGATTCAGCCAGGCGGCCGGTGACCTCTGCGTTTATCTTTCCGCGTTCGCGGAAGATGGGACGGATGGTTCCAAAAGCCTTGCGCAAGGCGAGCGCAAAACCGAGCAGGAACGTGAACGCCAGTGCCGTCATCAGGGTACTGATGCGAAACAAAACGACCAATGCGATAGCCGCGGTAAGTAATCCGCCAACGAGATCCACCAATCCCGTCCCGATCAGATTGCGAATGCCCTCGACGTCACTCATGATGCGCGACACCAGAGTGCCCGTTTTGGTCGAATCGTGAAATGAAACAGGCAAACGGCCGATATGGGCCTGGACTTTCTGGCGCAGCTCGGTGATAAGACGCTGGGCAGCCTTCGAGAGTAGCTGTGTCAGTGAAAAGGAGGTAATGCCCTGGATTACAGTGGCCAGCAAAACCGCCAGCACCAATGGTTTCAGCCGCTCCGCCTGATGCCTGACGATCACAGTGTCAATTAGGAATTTGGTGGAATAAGGCAGCACCAACCCGGAAATCCGGTTGATGACCATAAGAAGGAAGCCCAGCGCCAGCAGCCAGCGGCGTGGACGGATCAAGTCCCAAATATCGGGGAAGATGGTTCGCAGCTTCTGTATCGACGCGCCGCTAGATTTTCGGTCAGGGTCCACTTGCTTGATTAGACTCGCCGCCCGAAAGGAGCGGTTCATTTTCCTGCTGCCAGTAAACATCAATGCGCCCTGATTCGCAGGAACAAGACTACTCCAACCGGATGGGATCCGTAGGCTGGTTTCAGGACTTCAGGGACGCCGTACCACGTCAATTGGCAGCCAATCGCGGTGGAAAGGTGGGGTATGTGCCCTAATTCGCGGTCATAGCCCGCGGTGTAGGCTTGAACTCGTCCGAAATATCTCTCACCGAAACCCGTGGGCTCCGGATTGTCTCCGAGCAAGAGTTCATTGGTGCGGTCGACATTCTCGATACGGGCCCAGACATAGTTGCGGTTCACAAACTTCATGGTCGACTCCAGCAGGTATCCGTTCCCAACATTTCCATCTTCGAGGGACTGATTGCGGCCCCAGACAAATAAAGAAGCCCAGTTCCCGCGGCCGAACCGCCGGTTGTAAGCCACCGAAGCAGTCATGCGGCGAACGTCATCTTCCGGCGCCAACGACTCTGGACTGTGCAATTGGGCGATGGAATACTGCGCGCTCCAATTTGCGGACGGGTTGACCGTGACCCTGGTTGACCAGGAATCAATCTTGCCTGAGTCGATGTCCCAACGATATTCGCCGGGCTCTCGCCCATGGAATCCGGAGGCTTCGAGGCGGAAGCTGGTGTGCGTGATTCCGACGGTGATTACCTCATCGGCCACATGGGTCGAGTCCTGCAAGTGATGGGATAGCGGCGCTATCGGGTCTTCTGAGGCTGACGCACGGTGAGGGTAGGCGTTCGGCCCCATCGCGGGATCGCCTATCGGAGCGGCGTAGAACGACAGCAAAGTCTTGGGGCTGAGTCTGTAGTCGTAGATAACGGCGAGTTCACTGAAAAAATCGTGGGGATGCTGGCCGTCCACAATCGGCTTTCCGAAGGCGGTCTCTCCCTGCTGGAACAATTCGGGATAGCGCTGCTGCGAAATTGTGCCGGGCTCCAGGCTCAACATAGCCTTGAAAGTGAGCAAGCCGCTGCCGAAACGCCGCTGGGCCATTGGCATGATCCAGTTGGTGGAAAACAGTTTGTCGGCGGCGCGCGGCCCACTCTGTTGAACATCATTTAAGAACGCTTCGCCGTGGAACATCCACATCCAGCCATGCCAACTGGTCATCAGCATGTCTATGGGTGTCGACGCAGGTTGGGCGTCGGTCCCAGAACGTGGCGTGGTGTTCGATAACTTCGCCCAATGAGCCAGATCCCTCGCGCCTAGCCGGATGGTTCATTCCCGGCATAGAGCCCATGTCCTGCGCGTGCGCTGGGCCTGGCAGGAACAAAAGCACAAAAACCAAAATCCGAGCTTTACTTTTCACAAACCCCCCTCTGAAAACCCTGACGCGAATGGCCGCTCGCCTGAAACGGCGAGTAGGTGCGAACCGGCGAACAGGATTCAGATCAGCAGGGGAGGAGAAACAGGAGGGTCTCCGGAGAACCTGATTGTCTCCGGCGAGTGGGTCTTTGTATCGATCAATGTAAGCACGGGCTTGAAAATCGACCGCGCAGCAGGAGTTGGAATTGCGTCAATTGCAGGCTTTACCAGCGCAGAATCATGGCCAGCTTGGCAGCAATCATGGTCAACCGACATTGCGGAAGCGGGATGGCGAAGCTGGGAATGGCATGCCGCAGGTCTTGTCGACTCCACGACCAAAGACTGCGCAGACAAGCCGGTGGTCACTATTGAGAGTAGCAGTACGAGCACGGCGAACTTCAAGAGCGGTGCGACCATCTACTGGATAGGATGCGCTAAATTGCGGGAAGAATCCAGTCTCTGCGATCTTCCAAATTCCGCTAGGAGTCGCGATGGACTGATTCCATCGAAAATGCCGGAGAGCAGACAGCAATGTATTCCGCGCCGCCTTCCTTGGGGGTTGAGTATTGGACCCATTCGCCTTTGTGGGCGATTACGGCCTGCCCGGCGACAACGTCCATCTCACCGCTCCGATGCCGTACCCGCAACGTGCCCTTTAATACCACCGTGAATTCGTCGAACTCGGGTGCCTGCCCGGGTTCCTCCCATCCCTGCGGACTACGCATATGGGCTACGCTTACCGACGAAGTCTTGGAGTTGACGCGACCGATGTATTCATCAATTAACTTGGGTTTGTTGCCGGCGGCGGTGATGCGGGTAGGCTCGGCGACCAGAGTCGGCAATAGGACCTCCTGAACAGACACCACTCTAGCAAGGATCAGTATTTGATACCAAGTCTGGAGCGCGCGGAGCAGTGATAGAATTCGCAGCGCACAGGATATCTATGAAACGTTCAAGTCTCTTTTTGCTGATCCTGCTGGTGACCGTCGCGGGTCGCAGCTTTGCGCAAACCAAGCTTTCTGTCCATTGGGAGGAGCTGACCTCCGATGATTTTCGGGCCGGCGTACAGCAGTCGCGTGGCACTTGTCTGCTGCCAATCGGAATCCTGGAAAAGCATGGGCCACATCTGCCCCTTGGGACGGACCTGCTGGATGTCCGCTACGCTGCGCTGCATGCAGCTGAGCAGGAATATGCGGTGGTTTTTCCGGAATACTATTTTGCCCAAATATTTGAGGCCCGGCACGAACCGGGCACGGTCGCCTATAGCCCGCAGATTCAACTTGCGCTTTTGCAGGAGACCACCGATGAAATGGCCCGCAACGGCTGCAAGAAAGTTATGATCGTGAATGGGCACGGTGGCAACGAAAGCCTGCTGCCGTACTTTGCACAGACCCAGCTCGAGAAGCCACATGACTATGTGGTTTACGTTTTCGGCCTGCCTTCGCCTCCCCCGAATGGTCCCGCGAAGAAAACCAAGATCGATATGCACGCCGGCGAAGGCGAAACTTCTAATGTCATGGTTTCTCATCCCGACCTGGTGCATATGGATCGGGCAGGCAAGGAATCGGGAGCCGACCAGGCACGGCTTACCCTACCGGAGCATCTCTATACCGCCATCTGGTGGTATGCCCGCTTTCCCAACCATTACTCTGGGGATGGGACCGCCGCGAATCGTGAGCTGGGGGAGGCGAACATGAAGGCCTGGATCGACCAGATTGTCGAGTCCATTCGCGCCGTCAAGGCTGATGACGCCAGCCTGAAATTGCAGAATGAATTCTTCGAGAAAGCGAAACATCCGCTCGACACCCGGCCCTAGCCGGGGCGTACCCGGTCGAGGGTAAACTTGAGTAACGTTTGCGCCTCCGAATCAGCGTGTTACCCTGCCTTTTACCCGCAGAATCAGCAAGTTCCAAGCAATAGTGTGCGAAGATAACGGACTTTGCCGGGCTCGGGGAACTAACCATGCGGATCCCCATTCTCAGGATTGGACAGACCTCCGAGCAGTGGGAACCTCCATTTCTGATCGGCTATTCTCCGACTCTTGCCCTGGATGGACTGCAGCTCGGCATCGATAACCTGAGGCATGACGTTCACCTCAGTCCAAAGTTTGTAGAGCAAGCCCGGCAGCACGTGGCCCGTTTGATCTCGAAATTTGGAAACGTAGAGGGATTGATTGCCAACGACGCTCCGCCGGAGCGGGTGCAGCTCAATCCGAATTATTTTGCCGGTTCCCGCAATGCCGGACCGGTAAAAGCGCCGGTCAAGCAGGAACGGACCGAACTGAAACCGCTCCTGGCTGACCTGCACTTGTCGGCTCTGAATCGCGCAAAAGTAGCGGGAAATCTCGCGGTGGATACCTTGGCCCGAGTGGCCATCATCAAGTTCCTGCGCGTCGAACTTAACCAACAATTTGCGCTCATGTTGGAACGCTGCCGCATGATGCTTCGCAGCTATGAGGGTGTGCGGCAACAGAAGGCTCTGGAGTATCGCGAACGGGTCTCGCAGTTTCAGGTTTCCAAAAAAATAATCCTCCGGAAGACTGGGCAAGAGCTGCTGCGGACACTGCGCGAGATTGAAAAGGAAACATTGGCGCGAACTCGCCGCTCGCTCTTTGGAACGCGGGGCGACGCGGAGTACGAGCTGTTTCTGAATCCCCTGCTTTTTACCGACGACGGTCGCGATACTTACCTCAACGCCGAGAACTACGTCATGTTGGGGAACTTTGATCGTGACCATGACCGTTTTGACAACATGCGGCGGATCGTTTGCGAATTCCTGCAGTCTTTGGGCCTGGGAGCCGAAGCGGAGGACGAGGGCGTTCTCGACCGCTGGTTGAGCGCCCCTGAAAACGCCTTCGAAATACTTGGCAACGGCAATCCGGATGACTCTACTCCGAACAAGCGCGCCCAACGGGCACGCCTGGAGGCATGGCTAACCATGCTGGACCAGGAGCGCGTCATGGAACACGTGATCGCTTCCTATGAGGTTGTGCCGCTGCTGGGGGAGTATTCTCCGCAGATTCACGCTCAACAGCTAAAGAATGCGTTGATCTCCCGTGAAGAGCGGGCACGGGTTGAGAAGCTGATCTTGGATCATGGCAAGATGTCGCCTGCCAGTTTTTCGTCTGCCTTGTCGCGCATGGCAAACACCCGGGATACCGATCGGATGAAAATAGCGGCGCGCTTTCTGGGAGACTTCTTCCGCTATCACCGCGATTTGCGCCGGTTGGAGAAAATGAACGAAACCCTCGACAGCGTGAACCTCATAGGCAAAGAGAAGATGCGCGAACTCTCTGCCATGAACCGCTCGCTGTACGAATACTTGTTGCCGGAAGAGCAGAAGCCGGCGGAGGAAAAGATCCTCAACCACGTTGTGCTCAAGGCCGACGTGCGCGATTCCTCGCGGCTGACGAAGTCACTGATAGAGCGCGGGATGAACCCAGCCTCATATTTCGGGCTGAACTTTTACGATCCGGTCAACAAGCTGCTGCCGAAATACAATGCCAACAAAGTTTTCCTCGAAGGCGATGCCATCATCCTGGCCTTGCTGGAGCGCGAAGGCGAACCCGGGCTGACAGTGAGCCGCTCCTGCGTGATGGCGCGGGAGATTATTGAAATCGTGCGCGGATATAACCAGATGCTCGAACGCGCCGGCCTGCCTCCGCTGGAATTGGGAATCGGCATTTCATATCAGGAATCGCCTCCTACCTATCTGGTAGACGGGGGCGAGCAAGTCATGATTTCGGATGCTCTCAATGAAAGTGACCGGCTGTCCTCGTGCAGCAAGCGCATGCGCAAGAGTATCGAGGCAATGGAGAGTCCGTTCAATGTGTATGTTTTCCAGGCGGTAAGCGACAAGGAAGCCGCCGAAAGTCCGGAAGACTACATGATGCACTATAACCTCAATGGAATTCGAATGAATGAAGCAGCTTTCCAGCGACTAAAGCGCGAGATCAGTCTGGAACCTGCCCGCATGGAACTTCCTCAACTGTGGGGAAGCGAAGATTTCCGTTTGTTCACCGGAATGGTGCCCGTGGGCAGCGATATCTTCCGGAAGATTGTAGTTCGAGCCAGCCGCATCCCACATATTGATCCCAACAATTTTAATCTGGTGGAATGGACCGGCCGCTGGTACTACGAAGTCTGCACCAATCCCGCCATCTACGCCCCCACCGAAGCCAGCGCTGCGGCCGGCAAGTAGCTTGTCGCTTTAGATAGGCTCGGCTGGACAAATGGGGGTTTACCAGTCTTGAGGCGCTCCTCCGGGGATGGTCGAGAGCAAGGGGTTAGCCTGGAAGCTGGGGAGCGCTCTATTGCCCCGCGCGCAGTGGTGTCAGAAGACGGCCCGCGAGTTTCCGCTTGCGGTCAGCCTTATCGTGCTCGTACACGAGATCCAGCGATCCTTCGGCGCTTGGGGCGGCGTCCGCCAGGGCAGTCGCAAGCCCGCGGAACGACTTGCCGATATCCTGGTCGCCAAATGCCACGGGTACCCCTTTGTCGATGGCAGGAGCGGTTGCCTGGTAGTTGTTGGGCAACTTCCAGAGCAGTTTGCAGTCGGTAGCTTTCTCTACATCCTCGTCGGTGAAGCCGGGAATTTTCTTGTACCGGTTGAGAATCAGGCGAACCCGGTCGTGGCCGGCGCCCTCCTCCAGAAATGGCCGCATGCGGCCGGCACTCCAAAGCGAAACTACGTCTGCCTGGGTGACCAGCAGGATCGCATTCGACAACTCGCCAAGCAAACGGGCAGTGCCGTCCACGCGATTGGAGCAGTCCACTACCACGAAACGGAACTGAGATACGAGAAGATCGAACAAGCGGGCCAATTCAGCCGCGGTTGGAGACAAGGTAAATGGCTGCGAGGGCGCAGCCAGAAGCTGCAATCCGCCCTTGCACTGCGTTAACAGGCCGGCGAGCAGCGAGGCATCCAAACGATGCAGGTTTTGCAGCGCATCGAAGACCCCAAAAGCTGGACGAAGATTCAGGTGCAGCGCCGCGTGTCCCAAAGGCGCAAAATCCACCAGGAGGACGCCGCCATGGGCCTCCTGCAGCGCAATCGCCGTATTCACCGCAACCGTTGTGGATCCGGCGCCACCCTTGGCGTTGGTCACCATGAAGACGCGGGCCCGTCCTGCGGTCGCGCGAGTCTTGCTGCGGGTGTTGGCAAAGCGACTGAGCGCCTCAGCCATGGCTTCCGAGGTAGCATTGCCTTCGAGATATTCCGTAACCCCGGCGCGCATGGCGGCCACAATCGTGGATGGGTTCCTCAGTTCGCCGATGGCGAAAATGGCTGCCTGCGGGGTATTGGAGCGGATCAGCTCAATGGCGTCCAAAGCGCGAGCTTCGGCGCGAGGATCAATTTCCACCAGGACGATGTCAGCATGGACATCTTGAATTTGTCTAAGGATAGGATCCGAGGCGTTGGCGGGAAATCCTACGTAGGTAAAAACTATGCGCCCGCCCTGGCTGGTCTCCAGGCGGTGCCTGAGCACCGCCAGCCTTTCCCTGTCTTCTGTCAGAAGAGCGACCGCTATGCCGTGCATGGACCCCGACCTTTTGAGTGTGTGCCGCTTACCAATGTTATGAACCGAAGTACGTTACGCCAAGTGACTTTGGTACCGTGATTTGCATAGCACGAAAAGCAATTCCCGTCCGGCAGAGAATCGATCAACTGGCTAGCGGAGAATTCAATTCGGCGCAGGGGAATCGCCGATCCCTACATTCTATTCAAAGTGCAGAAGATTGGAAAGACGGGTTTTTCGTAGCAATTCCCCCTTGAAATAAGGGCTTTGCAGTGGAAATCCACAGGAGACCGCCTGAGGCGAGAACACTACCGGGCGAAAATGAAAGTGTGGGCGCTTATTCCAGCTTCCTGGTTGTCCTGATCAGCAGCGGAATTGGAAACCCGTTCGTAAGCGGAAACTTCCGTTACAGAAGTTGCTTCGGGCAGGTATTCGTAACCCTCAAGGTGTACCGCAATGCCCATCTGGTTGCTGCCGACAGTCACCGCAGCTCTCATGACTCGGCCCCGGCAGCGTACAGGCATGTTCTCGGCGAGCGTAATTTCCGAGGGCATTACCAGCGTGAGTTCGACGGCATCGCCTTCCGAAAGCGGGAAGTCGGTGTAAAGGAAAACTCCTCGCGCGCTCAGATCCTGCGTGAATCCATGCCCAGACCTTGCGCTCTCGGGGATATTCACCGTCACTGGAAGGTGGACATCAAACCGCTGAGCTGCTCTTCGCTCAAAACGAACCGGGTTTGTGCTCATATTTTCTCCTCGTGACAAGATTCCCAATACGGAGCGTCCGTTGTCTAGCGCACTTAATAGTTAGATTCGAAATAAAGCTCCAACCGCTGACTCTACTCCACGCAGAACCCTCTGGGAAGTTCCAAGTTGGTGACTAGATTTCCACAGGTTGGACTCGGAAGATCGCAAACCTATGGAAGGACATCCATAGTAGAGGTGGACTCCACGGTTAAGCAGCCAAGCAAAGCAGACCATTTGGTTACGTCTAAAAACTCATCATCCTCGGGCGGCTTGCCGCAGGTAATGCGTGCGTTGCAGCATCGCAACTTCCAGCTTTTTTTCAGTGGCCAACTGATTTCACTGATCGGAACCTGGATGCAAAGTATTGCCGAGTCCTGGCTGGTCTACCGGCTGACGGGCTCGGCACTCCTTCTCGGCGCAGTCGGCTTCGCCAGCCAGATCCCGGTCTTTCTCGTAGCGCCGGTTGGCGGAATCGTGGCCGACCGGAAGAATCGCCATCGCGTAGTGATTGCCACACAGGCGGCCGCCATGATTCTGGCGTCCATTTTGGCATTGCTAACCCTGACAGGATGGATACGCGTCTGGCACGTATTTGTACTGGCAGCGTTATTGGGCGTGGTCAATGCGTTCGACATTCCGGGACGGCAGTCGTTTCTGGTCGACATGGTTGGCAAAGAAGATTTGATGAATGCCATCGCATTAAATTCTTCCATGTTCAATGGAGCTCGTGTGGTCGGGCCCGCCATTGCAGGAATCCTGGTCGCGAAGATTGGTGAAGGATGGTGCTTCGCTGCAAATGCGATTAGCTACATTGCAGTCATCAGTGGGTTGCTGATGATGCGGGTGAACCGCCCTGCACCGCTGGCCGCGACGGCTTCTCCATTGGCTCACATCGCGGAAGGCTTCCGCTTTGTTCGCCACACTCCTCCCATCCGCGCGCTGCTCATTCTGCTCGGCGTCGTCAGTTTGGTGGCCATGCCGTACACCGTCCTCATGCCTCTGTTTGCGGACCAGGTTCTGCATGGAGGGGCGCGAGGGCTGGGAATTTTGATGGGTGCGACCGGAGTGGGAGCGCTGTTGGGCGCTCTGACGCTGGCAGCTCGCAGCGGAGTGAAGGGTTTAGGGAAATGGGTTGCGCTTTCGTGTGGTGGCTTTGCGATCAGCCTGATGCTGTTCGCTGCCTCACGCCGCTTTTGGCTTTCCGCCGCGATCCTCTTGCCAGTGGGTTTTTGCATGATGTTGCAAATGGCATCGTCGAACACGCTGATCCAGGCAATGGTGCCCGACCGTTTGCGTGGCCGCGTCATGGCGGTCTACTCCATGATGTTTATGGGGATGGCGCCGTTTGGTGCGTTACTGGGCGGTGCTTTGGCAGATCATTTGGGTGCGCCGCTGACCGTCGGCATTGGAGCGGTCGCCGGTTTGGGCGGAGCGATCTGGTTTGGGCTCACCTTGCCTAAAGTTCGCGTAGAGGCTCGCCGCCTGATTATTGCGCAGTCAATGGCAGGGGGTGAACCGGCCGAAGAGATGACCGCCAGAATTGTGGATTAGATGGTGGGCAAGTGTGTCTGACTAATGCCCGCGGACTTGGTGAATGAATGCAGGAAGAGAAAGATCTGCCACCGGGGCGGGTGTAAACGTCAATATCAGCATGATCAACGCGACCATCGCGAGAGTGCGCCGCTTCCCATCCACGCCGGGCCACGTCGGCACAACGGGATGGCGAAGGCCGGTAACTCCGATAAGAATTGGCCAGATCAGCCAGCCCGCCCAGAAGTAGTAGCCCAAGGGCAATAACGTCACCATCACAAGCACAGAAACGGAACGGTGGGCCCGCGGTGCGAGTGAAAAGACGAGATGCCCGCCATCGAGTTGACCCCCGGGTAGCAAATTCAAAGCGGTTGCGAACATGCCCACCCATGCGGCGATTGCCGTGGGATGAAGATTCCATTGGCTGAGCGGAACTCCACCATGGCGGAGATAATTGGCCCACTGAAAAATCAGCGGATATTGAAGTTGAATGGCTGGCAGTGATGCCAGGCCCGGAGAAATAACCGAAAGCGCGAGAGAAATCCAAAGCACCGCCACCGCAACCACGAATCCGGCAATCGGTCCTGCAATCCCGATGTCAAATAAGGCATTGCGGGATTGAATCGGTGAACGAATTCGAATGAACGCGCCCATAGTCCCAAACAACGAGGGGAAGGGAATAAAAAAGGGCAGCGTGGCCCAAACCCCGTATTTGCGGCAGAAGAGATAGTGCCCCATCTCATGGGCGAGGAGGATCAGCAAGAGCGAAAACGAAAAGGGAATCCCCAATGCAAGATTCGCGGGATGGAGCGCCCATTGCCAAGGGAAGAAGTCGAGCCCGTTGTCCCCCGCATAGAACGTCGGCAGGTTGTGCTGGAAGTTGTATTCCATGCGCGCGCCGACCACCAGCGTGGTAAGCAGCGTCAGCCCCAGCAAGAGCGTGTGCAGCCAGTAGCGGGGTTTGCGCGGATGGTAAACCATCACCTTGACCGGAGCGTGGATTTCCGGAGGTGCGGATAACGGAGGAGTTAAATCAGCCATGAAAAAAAACACCGCAGAGCGATGAGAGAAATCTGCGGCTAAGAACGGGCCACAGCGGCTAGTCGATAGATTGCAGTTCCTTACCCGGTTTGAAGCGAACGGCCTTGCCCGGTGGAATCGAGACCTCAGCACCGGTGCGCGGATTGCGACCGATACCAGTTTTGCGCGGGCGAACGTTAAATACGCCAAACCCCCGCAGTTCAATACGATCGCCCTTGGCGAGCGAGCGCTTCATGCTCTCAAAGACGGTCTCCACGGCCAGCTCGGCCTTGGTCTTAGTGATACCGGTTTTGTTCACTACTTCGTTGATAATATCTAGCTTTATCACGATAGGCTCCTGAGCGGCGAAGCGTGCAGCCCACCAAGTGATTGATGCTAAGGGAGATAGCTTAGATTGTCAACGGTACTTGGTATCCCGTAAGATTACCCCACACCAGCCTGCAGAATTTGTGATTCGGTAATTGGGTAATTTAGTGATTTCCACACCCAAACCCTTGTATCGGCGGGGTTTAAATTACCAATTACTCAATTACAAAATTTCACATCCCCGAGGAGCTACATGCTGAAGAGTGACCGCTGGATCCGCCGTACTGCCAAAGAGCACGACATGATTAACCCCTTTTCCGAGAAGCAGGTACGGGAGGGTGTGATCTCCTATGGCCTGTCGTCCTATGGCTATGACTTGCGCGTCGCCGACGAGTTCAAGATTTTCACCAATGTAAACACCACTGTGGTCGACCCGAAGAATTTCGATGAGCGGTCATTTGTGACTGTGCGCACCGACTGCTGCGTGGTGCCGCCGAATTCTTTTGCGCTGGCGCGATCGGTGGAGTACTTCAAGATTCCGCGGGATGTGCTGACGATTTGCGTGGGCAAATCGACGTATGCTCGCTGCGGCATCATTGTTAACGTCACACCCTTCGAGCCCGAATGGGAGGGGTTCGTCACTCTCGAGATTTCAAACACAACACCTCTGCCGGCGCGTATCTACGCCAACGAAGGGTTGTGCCAGATTATTTTCTTCCAGTCGGATGAAGTCTGCGAGACGAGCTATGCGGATCGCAAGGGGAAGTATCAGTCCCAGAAGGGGATCGTGCTACCGAAGTTGTAGTTACACCAAAATGTCAGGTTGGTTGTGGAGCTTGATCTGTCTCCAGCAGATTCAGTTACGCGATAGGGCCCGGCCGCGGAATGAAAATTCTGTGGTGTCGGCCGGGGAGGCGAATGCAGCGTGCGAAAAACTACTTCCCGCTATTCTCGCCCTCTTTGTACAAATATTTAATTGACGGCTTATAGATCATCAGATTGGGCGCTGATACCCGGTTCAGCTTGATGCAGGCCTTGTCGTACCACTCGATGACGCCGCGGATTTCTTCGCCGTCGCGCAGCACCACAACCATGGGAGTCTTGGTCTGCATTTGTTTCTGGTAGTAAAAGTTCTCGGCGTTGGTTTGTTCCGGCGGCGCGCTCTTTTTTCCACCCATCGAGCCGCCGCGGTCGCCACGATCTGGCCGTTCCTGGCGCTCGGGACGCTCGCGGCGTTCGCCAGCGGAAGCGGCGTGGTTGTTCTGGCTGGAGTGGTTGTGGTTTGAATGATTGTGATCATTCCGGGTCAGGGACGGGCGGATCAGCTTGCGGTTTGCGAAACCTTCTTGTTCCATCGGACGTTCGGCTGGCACTGCTTCCACTGCATCTTTCATGGGGCACCACCTGTTCGACACGCTGCTTTCGCGGGCCACAACACGGCGCTTCTGTGATTGTGGGTACTGGTTTAGGCGTGAATTGCCTTTAAAGCTAGCACAGGTACCGGAGGTCTGACAATGCTGCTTGGGTGGTAAACCTCAAAGCCCCGAAACCCAAGCGGGTCAAGGGGTTCCATTCCGGGAGCCGCCCGAAACGAACGTCGCTAAGCCCGCTCCAGAGCGGTCGCAAACGCGTCCAGCGAAAGCGATCGCAAAAGGTTTCGCCGCATGCCGCGTTCGACTTCGCCTAGCCGATTTGCCGCTTGGGCGATCCAATCGAAATCGGCAGTGGAGGCCAACCGGACGAGTTCGGTCTTGATATCCGCGTTTCGTACCATGGCCGGAGTTCCCGCCTGCAAGAACATAAGATCCTGCAGCAGAGAATAGATTGTCCGCAAAAGCTTCTCGATTTTCTCGCGCCCTTCGGCGCCTGCACGGTAGCTCTCGGTCACTTTGAACAGCTCTCCGTGCTCACCACCACGCAATGCGGAATTCAGAATTACCAGCGCATTGGCGCGGGCTGCCGTGTAATCCTCGAGATCGAAGCCACGAGCGCGACCTACCGCACCTTCACAAAGGCGCGCCACCAGTGCACGCTGTGGGGCCTTCCATTCCGGTCGGTGTTTCGCCAGATACTGCTCCATCTCTTCGATCGATAGTGGGCACAGAGAAACCGTCATCGATCGTGACCGCAATGTGGGAAGCAATTCTCCCGGATTGTCGGTCAGCAACAAGATGGTGGC
The DNA here is from genome assembly GCA_963824805.1 of uncultured Acidobacteriaceae bacterium. GTDB lineage: Bacteria > Acidobacteriota > Terriglobia > Terriglobales > Acidobacteriaceae > DATBAT01. The sequence continues at coordinate 29,611 of CAWGQZ010000055.1, forward strand.
GAAATCGGGCGGCTCTTCCAGAATCTTGAGAAGAGAGTTAGCGGCCTCTTTCATGAATGCCGAAGCGGTGAAAACGTAGACCTTTTCTTTGGCTTCCGCCGGCCGGTAATAAATGCTGTCGATCACGCGCCGCACCTGGTCCACCTTGATCATCATCTGCGGGGGGTCGGGCGGAATAATCAGGACGTCGGGATGGGTTTGAATCAAGAGCCGGGTTTCTTTCTTATCGGTTTCGCGAAGGTTATCCCGCGTTTCCACTGCCTCCGCACAGAGGGCAGAAAGATCGTCGGCTAGTCCGATGCGCACACAGTTGCTGCACTCGGAACAGAAATCAGGCAGGCCGTCGGTCACCCGAGGCGAGAGGCAGTTCATCGCCTTGGCGAGCATCAGGCTCAGGGTGTACTTTCCCGATCCACTAGGCCCGGCAAGGATGACGGCTTGGGGAAAGTGGTCTCGTGCCAGCATCTCGCGCAGGCGATGAACTGTGCCGGTATTGCCGTGAAAATCTGAAAATCCCATGAGTCTCAGGACTTGCCCAAATTCAACTTCCGGCGGACGATTTCCGCAATTTTGGCGTGCGTTTGATTCGGAGTGCCGCGCGCATCCACCAGAAAAACCCTTTTCTTTTCACGTGCCGCAATCTTCAAATAGGCGCCGTGAACCCTTCCGAAAAAAGCCCGGCTTTCTTGCTCAAATCGATTTTCGTTGCTCTCTTCCGGACTGTTGACCGCCCGCGAGCGGTTGCGGCGCCGCGCACGCTCCACGCTGGCCGCCACGTCGGAGTCCATCAGGATGGTTACATCCGGTTGCAGGCCACCACACAAGATTCGATGCAAACTCAATACCGGTTGACTCCCCAGCTTACGCCCCCCGCCCTGGTACGCTTCAGTGGAATCCGTAAAGCGATCGCAAAGTACCACTTTTCCTTCGCTCAAAGCGGGTTCGATGATCTCGTTGATGTGCTGCGTCCGTGAGGCAAACATCAAGGCCAACTCTGTAAAGGGTGAAAGGCCGGAGGTTGCGCTGTCGAGCAACAGATTGCGGATCACTTCTCCGGTTGCGGTCCCGCCCGGCTCGCGGGTGATCAGGAAAGGCACACCTTCCTTCCGCAAGACCACGGCTAGTTTCTCCAGTTGTGTACTCTTGCCGCAGCCATCGAGGCCTTCAAAAGTGATAAAACGTCCACGAGATGGTTGTGCAGGCATCGGGGAATGATAGCAAAACGGGATCCCAGGTCCGTGAATGGCTTCCACCATAAAGGACACAAAGGTTCACGAAGGGAAACGGCCTCGTGAGACCCATGATCTTAGGTGGTTCAAGCCTTTCTCAGCTTCCACAAGATCTGCCGCAGGATTCCCAGCCAAAGCTTGGCATCCTCGGCGGGCATTTTCAGACGCCGCACCCGACGGCGCACCTTCTCCTGAGTGGGGACCTCGGTGCCTGGCTTGATATATCCGCTCTCGTCCAGTGCCGCTAGCAATAATTCCGTGAAGCGGTCAATGTCGGCCATCCGGGCAGGCGAAAGCTTCTGGTTGATAACTGTCCCCGGGGCTTTGGCGTCGCGAATGAGTTCGTAGAGGCAAACCGCGACTGCCTGCGCCAGGTTCATAGAGATGTTTGCCTCCACGGTTGGGATTCGGATCAACCAATGGCAGTAGCTAAGGTCATCATTGGATAATCCGAATTTCTCGGAGCCGAAGACCAGTGCGACCGGACTTGACGGCAGAAGCTTGCGGATCAAGCGCGCTCCCGCCTCCAGGCGCCGGAATGGATGGTTCAATTTGCGATCTCGAACCGCGGTGGTGCCCACCACCAGAGTGCAATCCGCAATCGCTTCGGCCAGAGTGTCATACTCTTGCGCATTACGCATCACTTCGGTCGCGCCCACCGCCGAAACCGCTTTGCGAAAGGCTACTTTGTAAGGATTGACAACCCGCAGCTGAGGGAATCCAAAGTTGCTCAGCGCACGGGCCGCAGCGCCGATATTGAGTGGATTACGCGCGGATACCAGAACGACGCGCAAGTTTTCGAGATTGGTGGGCGTGGGCAAGCGACCATTCTAACGGGTGACCTGCCCCGGGCTAAACCGGTAGCTACTGGAGTGGAGGCGAATCTCTTAGCTCAACGAGTTCGTCCAGGATGTCCTGTTTGAGACGCTGACGGTAATTGTGTACTGCGATGGCGATGGCGTCGGGGACATCCACTTCATAAAAGTCGCGAGACTGGTTTTCAATGAGACTTAACTGTGATACCAAAGGGTCCACCTTCTTAGCCTGGAAGGATTCAATACGATGGACGGCGGCTCTTAAAGCCGGCGCCAATTCGGGTTTACGCGCTGACCGCGGCTGGTAGTGCGACTCGTAGTGCAGAAGACGCGATTCTTTGTGAACCGTGATTACAAGCCATGGAGGATCCTCGGACTGTGATCGACAGGCTTTCGTCGTCGCTTCATCGTCGGTGGTGGGAAAGTCGACGATGGCGGCCTCCCGCTTGTCGCCGACCACCTCCCCTTCAATCGGATCCGCACAGATTTCCCAGCCATCTTCCAGAAGACGAGGTCGCCGGCTCTTGTATTGGAGAGGGCTGTCGTCGGCGACGATCGTCAAAGGGCTCATCCCGGATCTCCAAAACCAGAGCCATTTTGCCCCTCGGTAGCGGGGCGGACAATCGGGCACTTGCTGTATGACTCATGCCCGGCGTTCCCGATTACCTTCGTCACCAACGTGTAGGGACGAGTCTCCGGCCCGTTCCCCGCAAAGGCTGCACGGGGAAAGCCCGGAGCGACACGATTGATTTCAAGCCAGAGTTTTACGCTGGAATTGCCTGGTATTCCTGGTAGGCGCCCTTGAAGTCGGTAATCTTGTGGTTTAGCTCGAAGTGCCAGATTCGGGTGGCAACTTCATCGATCAAATCGTGGTCGTGGGTGACCAGCAGCACCGTTCCTTGATAGCGCTGAAGCGCGATGTTCAGAGCATTAATGGATTCCAAGTCCAAATGGTTGGTGGGTTCGTCGAGCACCAGCACATTGGGCTTCTGCAGCATGAGCTTGCAGAACAGCAGTCGGGCAGCTTCTCCCCCCGAAAGAATTTCGGTTTTCTTATCGCCGTCTTCTCGCGGAAAAAGCATCTGGCCGAGAAGGCCTCGAATTTCTTCGTGGGAGGCGGACGGATCCCACTGATGCAGCCACTCGAATGCCGTCATGCCGGGAGCGAGCAGAGCGCGGTGGTCCTGAGCGAAATATCCAATCGAAGCCTCGTGCCCCCAAATGACTTTTCCATCGGTGAGGAAAGGTCCATCGTAGCCGCTAGTCTTACGAAGCTCTGCGTCCGGCGTTGTCGGTGAGTTCGCCAATAGAGCATTGAGCAGGGTTGTTTTACCGGCCCCGTTGCGTCCCATGAGCGCGATCTTCTCGCCGCGAGTAACGCTGGCGGTGAAGGTGTCGACAACTTTCACCGTGTCGTAGAACTTGCGAAACACCTTCGACTTCGAGAATGTGCTTGCCGGAAGGACGCTTCTGCTCGAACTTGAGAAATGGGCGTTGAATGTTGGAACGTGCCAGTTCCGTGACCTGCAACCGCTCCACTTCTTTGCGCCGCGACTGCACCTGGCTTGATCTCGTGCCGGCGGAGAATCGCGCGATGAATTCATTCAGCTGCGAAATCTTCTTCTCGCGCTGGGCGTTCTGCGACTCAATCTGCGAGCGTATCTGCGTCTTAGCTACCACCATGTCGTCATAGGTTCCGGTGTAGGTGATGATGGTTTGATAGTCGATGTCGGCGATATGTGTGCAGATGCTATTTAGAAAATGGCGGTCGTGCGAGATGACGATGAGCACTCCGTCATATTCGTTGAGAAAGCCCTGCAGCCAATGGATCGAGTCCAAGTCCAGGTAGTTCGTAGGTTCGTCGAGCAACAGCGCCTGGGGATGTCCGAACAGCGCCTGGGCCAGCAGTACGCGGACTTTCTGTCCACCTTGTAATTCCCCCATCTTGCGTTCGTGGGCTTCATCCGGAATGTCGAGGCCTTGAAGCAACAGAGCGGCGTCGGTTTCGGCGGTGTATCCGTCTTCGTCGCCGATCACACCTTCCAACTCGCCCAACTTCATGCCATCTTCATCGGTGAGTTCCGGCTTTGCGTAAATGTGGTCACGCTCTTCCATTGCCGCCCAAAGACGCTTGTTGCCCATGATGACGGTATCGATGACGCGATAGGCGTCGAATGCAAACTGGTCCTGACTCAGGACACCGAACTTGCGTGGGCGCACGACTGTGCCCTTCTGCGGATCAAGCTCTCCAGTCAGCAGATTCATGAAGGTGGATTTGCCGGCGCCATTGGGCCCCGTCAGGCCGTAGCGCTTTCCCGGCGTGAAGGCGGTGGAGACGTCTTCGAACAGAACTTTGGCGCCGTAGCGCATCGACACATTGCTGACAGAAATCATCTATTCCTATGAAAAACTGCGGGGAATTTGCCTTGAGGCGGGTCGCAGCTGGCTAGATAAAGAATATCACGAGGCTCAATTTTACGGCCTTTTAGGGCCTTGCCGGGACTGGGCTAGTGATTACTTCGGGAGTTTTTATGTGTTCGGGGCGAACGCCAATGCCCACCGCTCGGGCGGGAATACGCCGCAGAAACGCCCAATTTTTGAGAAGTTTTACCGGCCAAGGCGCCCTAAGCGGTTTTCTGCTTTCGAGCACTCGCCGAATCACCCGGTTTTGTATCGCCACCTGCAGCATCTGTGTGGCGCGAGTGGGAAATCTTCGTCTCCGCACTACTTCTTCAAGGTCTTTCTCGTCGATCGCGCTTCTTAACAGCTTATCGCCGAGGAGATTGGCGGTAGCAACAGCATCCTGAATCGCAAGATTGATTCCGACCCCCCCGACTGGCGACATAGCATGGGCAGAATCGCCAATGCAAAGCAGTCCCGGACGTGACCATTTTTCCAGACGGTCAACCAAAACGGTCAAAAGCTTGACGTCATCCCAGGTTCGCAGTTCGTCAACACGGTCACTCAGGAATGGGCTCAAGCGAGAAATGGTTTCGCGAAAGGCTGGAAGACCCCGTCTCATCACATCCTGGGAGGCACCCTTGGAAATTACAAAGGCCACCTGCCAATACTCTTCCCGATCGATGAGGACGAGCATGTGCCCCGTGTCAATTCGGCCAAAGGTCTGGCCCGGATCAGACGGCTTGCGGGTGAGCCGCATCCACATCACATCGATTGGCGCACCGAGGTCAATCACTTTCAGGCCTGACCGGTCGCGAACGTCGGAGTGACGGCCATCCGCTCCGACGGTTAGCTCGGCACGGATTTCAAGTTCTCGATCCGGTGACTCTGCACGTGCACCAACGACCCGGCCATTTTCCTCGATCAGGTCCACGAACTTTGTTTCCAGCAGCAAGTGAAAGGAAGGATACTTTCGCGCCTTCTCAACCAGAAAATTGAGGAAATCCCACTGCGGCATCAGCACGATAAATTTGCAGTGCGTGGGCAAATGAGAGAAGTCGGCGAGCGGCAACATCTCGTCGCCAATCTGTCCAGACAGTTCGCGGGCTTTCTGGTGTGGCCGGTGCAGGAATTCCTCGAGAAATCCCAGTTCGTAAATTAACTCCAGCGTGGAAGGATGAATGGTGTCGCCGCGGAAATCGCGCAAGAAGTCTTTGTGCTTTTCTAGAACAACAACATCCACCCCCATGCGCGCAAGGAGGAATCCCAGCATCACGCCGGCCGGGCCACCGCCAGCGATGCAACAACGGGTTTGAACAACCTCTGCCATAGTCAAGCCCTATTGTTTTTGTGACGAAACGTACAGACTGTCGGCCACGCGAGCGAGAGACGCGAAACTCTGGCTCATCTTCCGAAGACCTTCAGAGAGGCGCACCAGGGTTCGGTAACGTCGGGGAAACAAGTGTATGTCACTGATTTGGGGGTTCAACGAAAAGTATCCATCCACAAAAACTCGAGACGGGCCAATCGCATCTCCGAAAGTACGCGCCAGTTCGGCCGTCGTCCAGTGGCCGATAGCGTTGGGATCCGAGTTGTCGGTGGGCGGTGTGGGAGCGACTCCGCTCTCAGCTGTGGCGAGTGATCTTGTCCCCTCAATGTGAGTTTGCGGTTCCTCGGAGAGGAGGAAAACCGGAATGCCGTCGACAATTGCGTACCGGTGTCCCACGGCACAAACCAGATGAGTGCTGATGTGGTGTAGCGGGCTACGATTTCTTGGGCAAGCCAGGATTTTGAGCAATGAGGCATTCACAGGATTTGCCGCTTCGGGACGCGGACCAGCTTAAGAACCAGGGAAGCACGGTCAATGCTAACTTGCGCGAAACGGCATTGCGAGACTCGCTTGAAGCTGATCGCACTACCGCGCGGTTCCCCGAGAAAGAGCACTCCTATCGAGGATCGCTAGGCTTTCTGCTTTTCTGCCCGCCCCAGGCACCCGGCGCGGAAGGAGCGGTCATCGAGCCGGTGTAGGTGCTTGGCGATAACTGGGCTAATCAGCTTGAAGTGACGAATCTCAAGCAGATATTCGGCAACAAACCACAGAGGCTTATCGGTAATCATCCATTCCAGATGATCGAAACGGGCCATGTTAACCGGATTCGAAAATGTGCGCAGCGTGCGCTCACGGCGCAGATTGAAATAGCCTTCGAAATAGCTCAAAGCTAATTCGCGCAAAGTGCGGTAGACAGGTTCGCGATACCGGCATCCGGTGTAGTTCGACTTAGCAATGGCTCCCCAATGTCCCCTGATCCGATAAATGGCGACCACGTGATCGGTGTCATTCTCAGCTTCGAGGTCGAAAATGAGCGGCGGATATCCATTCACCCGCAGTGCCGCCGCCGCCAACATGGCCCCTTCAAAACAGTGTGAGGTGTTTTCGCGCAGAACCTGCCGCGGCGACCAGCCTGTATCGGCAAGGTGATATGGCATGTCATCGAGAAACCGTTGAATACCGTGAGGTTCTTTCAAGCTTCGAAGTTTGCGCAGTTCTGCAGGGGTAAACCCGTTTGTCATGTGGAGGCAGTTTAACCGCTAGCCGAAGATCTGCGCCAGTTCTTCCGGCTTGTCCACCACCACATCCGGCTTGGCATCGTTCAAGGTGTGGGGGGCGAAACCGTAAGTGACTCCGCACGTCCATAAATTCGCGTTGCGGCCGGTTACCACGTCGATGGAGGAATCGCCAATCATTACGCTCTCCTCGGGTGCAGAATTGGTTTCTTCGAGAATGGTCAAAAGTCCCTGCGGATCCGGTTTCTTGGTCGGAAAGCTGTTACCACCATAGACGCTCGTAAAGAAATCGGCGATGCCCAACGCGTCCACGATCGCGCGTGAGGGATTTACCGGCTTGTTGGTAAGCACGGCCATATGCCGGGGATGACCATTTTGCGACCGCCGGATAGCGGCCAGGGTATCTTTCACCCCGTCGTACAAGTGTGTGTAGTCTAGTTTGTGATCGCGGTAGTACTCCAGGAAATATTGCAATCCGCGGTCTAATAGGGCCTGATCATCAGGATCGCTAAGCGCCCTTCTAACCAGCATAGGTGCGCCATCGCCTACATACGATGCCACGACGTCACCGGGTAGTTCGGGCCGGTCCAAATGACGCATCATTGCATTTACGGAATGGATCAGATCGAGCCGTGAATCAATAAGAGTCCCATCCAAATCAAAAACAAACAGCTTAATCTTGCGTGCATCAAAGCGCCGATAAAATTGGATCATAAGGCTGGTTCGTCTCTACATTAGCCAAGCTTGCTTTTGTTTCTTGCCAGCCATTGATCCAGGGTTTGCAGATCTGGGTTTAGGGAGCGGGTGAAGTCCAGGTTGCGGGCGCCGCAGTAGTAGCCTTCGAAGTCGACTTTGAATTGGAACATGTTTCCCAGGTCATCGGCGCCAGGAAATCCGAAGCTGCGGTAAACTTCCGGGGGAATGGCATTGTAAGAGACGTCTTTGCCGAGTGCCTTGCTGAAGCTTTCGGCAATCTGCTTTCCAGTCAGGTGCTGACCGGCGATGCCTACTTTTTTCCCGATAAATTCTTTCCCTTTTTTGAAGATTCCATACGCGGATTTACCAATGTCCTCAGCAACGATGCCGGGGAGTTTCTTGTCTCCCATGGGAAGCGCGATCGACAGCTTTCCGTCGGGACCGGGCTTAGGTCCCATGCCAAAGGTGATGAAATTGTCCCAATAAAACGAGGTTAGGAGAAACGTGGTGGGGACGCCAGCATCGGTGAAGAAGTGCTCGGATGATCCCTTGGAATCGAAGTGGGGAACTTTGTAGTTGCCTTGTAGGGTCGGCATTCGATTGTCGTTCAGCGGCACCCACTTGCGGGTGTCTTCGAGGGTAGACCAGATTACGTGCTGAAGCTTCTCGGCCTTTGCGGCTTCGGCAAGATTTTTGGCTTGTCCCGATTCCTTTTCCGGGGACAGATGATCCCAATAAAATGTGACGCAAAAGGCGCCGTAAGCGCCGTGAAAAGCCTTCTTCAGACTGTCCACATCGTCGACGCTGGCCGAGACTACTTCGGCTCCGGCCTTGGCTAGTGTCTTGGCTTTGTCGGAGTTTACCTCGCGAGTGATAGCGCGAGCCGCGAATCCTCCGCTGGGATCGTTGAGGATGGCGCGCACCAATCCTCCGCCTTGCGCGCCAGTTGCGCCGACTACCGCAATGATTTTCTTTTCAGCCATGGAATTCACCTCGCTCAATTGCTCCGAACTTAATTTAACATCGTTGGGTGATTCGACGTTTGCTATTGCTGGCGTTGGCGGGTCTGGTATCAGGGAATCTGGCCGCTCAATCCACTTATTTGGGCTTTGACCGCAACCAATATCCGGGCGACGAAAACCTGAAGGTGCTACGAGAGACTTTCGCATTCGTGGGCTACTGGTTGAACACTCCTCCGGGTGAAACGCATCAGGAGTGGAGAGGAAAACGGCAGGCGGTTGAGTCTGCGGGTTTTGGATTTCTGGTGCTCTTCAATGGAAGGCTTTACGCGCAGCTCAAAAATGAGGAAAACGCTGCGCGAATAGGGAAAAAGGATGCAGCCGAAGCCGCCGCCTCTGCCAGGCGCGAGGGCTTTCCGGGTCAGACCGTGATCTTCCTCGATCAGGAAGAAGGCGGGCGCATGCTGCCGGAGCAAAGGGCATACATCCATGCATGGGTGGACGGCGTTACTGCAGCGGGATTTCGCGCGGGAGTTTATTGTTCGGGAATGGCGCCGCAGGGGACCGGCGAAAGCATCGTTACAGCCGAGGACATTCGGCAGAACGCTGGGGGAAGAAAAATATCTTACTTTGTGACCAAGGACGCGTGTCCGCCCTCGCCGGGATGCACGTTTTCTCCGCATCCACCGCGGCCCGTGGAGAGCGGCGTCGACTTCGCCGATTTATGGCAGTTTGCACAGTCGCCGAAGCGTCCGGATATCACGGCGGCTTGCGCTAGCAGCTATGGCAGGGATGGAGAATGTTATGCACCAGGAACAAAGTTACATGTCGACCTGGATACTGCCACCCGCGCCGACCCTTCCGGTGGGCGGACCCGGTAGTGGGGTAATCGATTCTCAATTTTGGTTCGCAGTCGGCTAGGGTAGCAATCCGTACACCACTACTGCTTTCTGAGTGCCTACAAAAACCTTCCCGGCCACAACCGTTGGTACGGAGAATTTCACACTCGATCCCAGCGCATCACGACCTCCAGCGGCCTGGGTGCTATTGAAGAGTTCGGTGCCGAGGTTGGTTGCATCATAGGCGTGGAGAATCGCTTTACCGGGCTCAACTGCCCAGACAATTCCGTTCAGGTTGCCATTGGCTGAAACGGTGGGAGTCGAACCCGGATACCCATAGGTTGTCGGTGATTTGGAAGCTGGCCCTGAGAGTTGACCATTGGCTACACTGAAGGCTTTTAGATTGTCATTGACTCCCGCCAAGTAGATGTTCCCATTCCAGTACGCCGGAGTGGTGTAGCTACAATCATCTGAATCAGGACTGCAGTCGGGATTCGAAGGAAGACGAACTCCCACCCCGGACGGAATCTCTTGAACGATGTTGTCTCCCGAGCTGCGGTATTTTCCCATGTTGTCACGGTTCAGGACGTACACATCGCCCAGCTTGTCTGCTCCAACCATCAGGTGGGGAAATGGGCCTGACTGGTCAGGCAGCAGGATCGCAGTGCCTGTTCCCAGGTCGTCATCGTTGGTGTTAAACGCCAACGCGGCCGGGGTAAAGAAGTCGGCAACCTGTAAGATTTTGCCGGTTGCCAGCAGTTTCAGATAGGAGTTCCCCCAGTCACCGACGGTGTTATCCCAGGTACCATTCCCGGTTGCGGCAAAAATTGTGTTGCTTAAGTCGGCTGCCAAAGCAGCGCCCCATATCCCTCCCTGTTGCCCGCTGCCATTGTGGTTTGAACTGTTGTTGGGCGTGGTATTGAAAATGGAAAGTTGAGTGAGCGTGGTGGCATCATAGCCTGCGATCCAGCCGTGAAAAATCGGGGCGTCATTAATCGACGCAAACGCCACATACACATTGCCATTGGCGTACAGAAGCGCGGAGCGGGCGTTCTCGGCTTTGTTGTTGAAGGTCAACACCCCATTCACGCTGTCGGCACCGTTGCCGGGAACAGTTCCGCCAATCACCTTCGGACTTCCCGTCATTTCTATACCGGTAGAAAGGTCGTACTTATGGATGCCCTGCCAGAATTTGCCGGCATTGTTGGGATTAGTTCGCGCGACCACGTACATTGCACCCTGTGCACCTTGCACGGGGTCAATCACAGAGGTCGAGGTGATACCCACTCCTGGAGTGAGGTAGACCAGATTGCACTCGGATTTTGGAATGGGCTGTGCTGCGCTGCATGGAACTGGAAGATCAACCACGGAGTGCCAGAGTGGAGTTGAACTCTGATTGTCAGCATCGAAGGCGTAAATGCTGTTGTTCTGCGTGGCCACGAAGACTACGTTGTGGGTCCCTCCTGCGATCTGGACATTGGGCACATACAATGGCTGTCCATATATGAAAGAGTCGACGGGAAACGAATAAAGCTTGCCAAAGGTCTTTGAGTTCACGTTAGAAGGATTCAGTGTGGTCTCAAACAGATTGGCACCGGTGCGCTGACTGTTGTACTGGTAGGTCAGCACAGATTGGCCACGGACTGTAATTGGAATGTTTGTCTTTAGTGATCCGCCACACCTGTCCCACTCCTGAACGGTTGTGATATAGCTCCCGTTGCTTAGCGGAAGAAACGTATCCAGCGTGGAACCGCTTACTGTATACACTTTCTTCCCGGAAGCGGTGTAGATTCCAACTGAGCCAATTCCTTTGGCGCAAGTGGTAGAAGCCGACGCGGTGAAATGAACCGGCGCACTGGTAACGACACCAGGCGTAGGACTGCAGACTGTGACGCCTGTCCCTTTAACTGGGCAGCTGGCGAACGCTTGGGTTGCAAGGATGAAAACAACACTTACGAAGGAGAAGAAGCAGACGCGGTACCGCATTGGAAATTCCTCCAGGCGCGAGACGCGGGATTATAGATCAGTCATGAAAAAAAGTCGGTCGGGAATGGGCGCTGCGCCAAAGAACTACGTTTTTCTACCCAGCATCGAGATGTCTTGGACCGGAGACGAACACGTTACCCGGGATCAAGTAGCGCAGCGGGAGATCGGCGGCTTTCGTGATGCCTATGCGGATTGTCGAAATCACTTTGGGGCGAGCAGAGCCGTCTCCGGCGATGTAGAGATCCGAGGCTGGATCGGTGAGATTCTTTTCGTTGTCGCGGACGCGAGTGATGCCAAAGGCTTCGGCCAAGCGTCCGGGGCCGCTGGTGAGATTGCGCAGGTCACGCGGGCCGTTGATCGCAATGCCGCGAAGCTTTGCCATTTCCTCGATGCCGCTGAGCGGCTCAAGGGCGCGGAAAAGAATTCCTCCGGCTTCGCCGTCCGGAAGACAGGAAACATTCAGACAGAAGTGGTTGCCGTAGATGAAATAGACGTAAGCTCGGCCGGGAGGACCGAAAAGGACGGAGTTGCGGGCGGTGCGTCCGGCGGCGGAGTGGGCGGCGGGATCGTCCTGACCGAGATAGGCCTCGACTTCGACAATGCGGGCGGTGAGGAGCTTCTTGCCATCGCCGCGGACAAGAATTTTTCCTATTAACTCAGGGCCGACGCGCCGAGGATCGCGATTATAGAATTTTTGTGGTAAGGGCCCGGAGAGCGTGAGTGGTTTCATCCAGTGCTTCTCTCCGGGCAGATGTTAGTGAGTGAAGACCGCAATTCCTGCCCCTATCAACATCAACACAACGTACCAACCGAACACTCCGAACATGGCAGTGGAGCGCTTGAGTTTGCTGACACAACTTAATCCGATGGCAGCAAGTATCAGGGTCCAGATCATGAATACGTCGAGAGAAGTTGCAATGCTGTATAGGAACGGCGAGTCGTTCGGGCTCATAAAGAAACCGGGATTTGTGCCCACGGGATTTTGGAATGTAAAACCGTCTGGACTTACCCCGGCTAAGATCGATCCAATGGCAAGCAACGACTTTATGATTTGCGGCAGTGCAGCGTAAATCGTCACTGCGAATGTTCGCGAAAATGTAAGGTCGTGGGCTCCCGCGCCGAATTTGAAGGTGACTAGCAAGACGACAGTTACAATCAGGTACCAGATCAACATGAGCGCCCAGAAGCCGTACGAAATGTACCCCGTAAACTTTGCCTGGCGCTCCATGGCCTGTTCGCGATCCACCTTGTTCATCTGATCCATACGGGCGGTGGCCTTTGGCGACATCTCCACCTGGTTGTCGCTGACTTTGCGAAAGCCAATTTTCTTGTCTACGGTGTAAACGAAAGCCATTGAGATCACAGCCATGAGAAGGAAAGGCGCCCACCAGGCTGCGCTTCGGCGCAGGTCAGTGAAGGTTTTGCTGGGAGCGATAAAGGTATTTACGATGCGCGCACCTTCGGAAAGCGGAGCGAGTTCGGGAGCGGCGGATGAGGGAATCGCAGTCGTGCTCATTCAGGGCCTCCTGGAAGCCGGATGACAATTCTATTCCGGAGAGTTGGAAATTTATAGGGCTGGGGCTGAACTCAAACGATCGAGCAGGGTTGGTCGGCAGACTCTGCGTTTGCTTTGTGTGGCCGCCTGAGACTAAACAGGAGTGATGCGCAGGCTCATGTCCACGGCATGGGCGGAGTGGGTTAAGGCTCCAACGGAGATGAAATCGACTCCGGTTTCAGCGTAGGCCCGAACATTGTCCAGGGTGATGCCGCCCGAGGCCTCAAGGGGAATGTGGCGGTCGAGGCGCGAGCAACGCTCCACCGCCTGCTGGACGTTGGCCACCGGCATGTTGTCGAGCAAGATCGATTCCGCGCCATTGGCCAGGGCGAGTTCGAGTTCTTCGGGAGTGCGGACCTCGATTTCGATGGGCTGCTCCCCGCGGCGATTCCGGTGAACGCGCTCCAGCGCCGGAACCACGCCTCCCGCAAGGGCAATGTGGTTGTTCTTAATCAGTACACCATCCGAAAGATCTAGACGGTGGTTCTGCCCGCCTCCACAACGCACGGCATATTTATCGAGCACCCGCAAACCGGGAACCGTCTTGCGGGTATCGAGTATTCGAGCCTTCGTACCGGAAATCGCGTCGACGAACTTGCGGGTCATGGTGGCAATTCCGCTCATGCGCTGCAGGAAATTGAGGATCACCCGCTCGCAAGAAAGCATGACACGCGCGTTGTGGCGAATGACGGCAACAGACTGTCCATGGTGGAGGCGGACGCCATCAAAGATCTCCGGATGGCTGGTGACTTCGTAGTGGGAAACTACCGCGCCGTCGAGCGCAGCATACACGTCGAGGATGCGGGCAATGCATCCGACGCCCGCCAGAACGCAGTCCTGCTTGGCGAGCACCGTGCCGGCCGCCCGCTGGCTGGGTTCAATGCAGGCATAGCTGGTGGCATCGCGGGTCGCGCGGTCTTCGACCAACGCGTTTTCGATAATGGCGGTAATGCGACGGCTATTCCAGTCCATGTGTGCTCTTGCTTCTGGCTACTTCTGATCCTCTCATATTTAAGAGAGCGGATTCCTATCAAAACAGCTTTCAGCGCTTAGCACTCTAGTGTTCAGCTGCATCCCAATTCCTGCACTTGGTTTTTGGTTTTTTCCTGTAACACCGCGAGTTCGCCTGCGCGCCTGCGGAGTCCTTCCACAACGTGTGGAGGCGCTTTGGCCAGGAATTTTTCATTGTTTAATTGATTCTGGTTGTTGGTCATTTCTTTTTCGATCTTTGCCAGTTCTTTCTTGAGGCGCTCGCATTCCGCAGCCGCGTCGATTTTCTTTTCATAGACAACGTGAACCTCGAAACGCGCGGTGTGGCGAGTGCCCGAAAGTTTTGCCAGGGAGTTGTCAGCGAAGGAGATGCTTTCTACGTTGGCCAGGCGCTCCACCGCGTTGCGATTTTTGTCGATAAGCTCGCGGATTCCGAAGTCTTCGACAAACACCTGCACCGGCACACGAAGTTTTTGCTCAACCTTCAATTCGGCGCGAAGATTGCGAATGCTGACAATCAAATCCTGCAGGATCGCCATGTTGGTTTCGGCCGGCAAGTCGATCTGATCCTCATTCGATTGAGGAAATGCAGCCAACGCGATCGACTTCAGAGGAGGCACACCGTTGTAGAGAGCGTGCCAGATCTCCTCGGTAATGAAGGGCATGATAGGGTGCAGCAGGCGCAGCGCAGACTCGAACAAGCTGACCAGGTTGGAGCAGGCGAGCGCGGCACCTCCGCTCTCATCGAACAAGCGCGGCTTGATTAATTCGAGATACCAGTCGCAGAAATCTCCCCAGAAGAAATCATAGATTCGATTGGCGGCCTCGTGAAAACGATAGGTGGCCAGCGCATCGTTCACGTCTTTGTTGACGCGGTTAAAGCGGGAAAGAATCCAGCGATCTTCGAGGCTTATTGCCTGAAACTTCGTGCCCACCTCGATGTTGCCGATGCGGTCCACGTGCATGAACATGAAGCGGGCAGCGTTCCAAATCTTGTTAGCGAAGGCGCGATAACCATCGGTTCGACCTTCGCTGAAAGCGATGTCGGTACCGGGAGCGGCCATCGCCGCCAGAGTGAAGCGGGTGGCGTCGGTCCCGAAGCGCTCGATAATTTCCAGAGGATCGATAACATTTCCCTTGGTCTTCGACATCTTCTGGCGATCGGCATCGCGAACCAGGGCGTGGATGTAGACGTGGCGGAAGGGCACGCTGTCGTCTTGCCTGTCAGCCCAGCCGTTCGCGGCCTTGATCTTCGGGTCTTGCTGATGATCCTGCATGAAATGGCACCCGAACATGATCATGCGGGCCACCCAGAAAAAGAGGATGTCGTAGGCGGTAATGAGCAGCGTGGTGGGATAGAACACCTGCTGGTCGCGTGTCTTTTCCGGCCATCCCAGCGTGGTAAACGGCAAAAGGCCCGATGAGAACCAGGTGTCGAGGACATCGGTGTCTTGCGTGAAGTCATTGCTGCCGCACTTGTCACACTTTTCCGGGGCCTCGCGAGAGACGATGATCTCGCCGCACTTGCAATGCCAGGCCGGAATGCGGTGACCCCACCACAGCTGCCGCGAGATACACCAGTCGTGAATGTTGTGCATCCAGTTGAGGTAAATCTGGCGGTAGTTGTCGGGAACAATGGTGATCTCGCCGCGCTCGACCACTTCGGTGGCGCGGTCCGCCAGGGGCTTGATCTTTATGAACCACTGCGTGGAAAGGCGCGGCTCGACGGTAGTGCCGCAGCGATCACATTTACCGAGAGCGATGGTGTAGTCTTTCTCGGCGACCAGGAAATTTCCCGCGCGCAGATCGTCCAGTACTCGCTTGCGCGCTTCATACCGGTCGAGACCCGCGTAGCGACCGGCGTTCTGGTTCATGTGCGCGTATTCATCCATCAAGTCGATCTGCGGAAGGTTGTGCCGCAGCCCGGCCTGAAAGTCGTTGGGATCGTGCGCAGGCGTCACCTTTACTGCTCCGGTGCCGAATTCGGGCTGGGCCAGTTCATCGGTGATGATGGGGATCTCGCGCTCCATCAGCGGCAGCAGAGCTTTCTTTCCATGCAGATGCTGGTAGCGCTCGTCTTTCGCATTCACCGCGACCGCGGTGTCCCCCAGCATGGTTTCCGGACGAGTGGTGGCGACGGTGACGAATTCATTCGCTACCGACCACGGGATAACGAATTTCGTAGAGCTTTCCGGGAACATCTTCGTGCTTGACCTCGAGATCGGAGATCGCGGTACCGCACCGCGGACACCAGTTGACGATGTATTTTCCGCGGTAGATCAAGCCTTCTTCATAAAGCCGGACGAAAACCTCCTTCACCGCGCGGGAAAGATTCTCGTCCATGGTGAAGTATTCGCGGTCCCAATCGACCGAGTCACCCAACCGCTTCATCTGGTCGAGGATGGCGCCTCCGTAGAGGCGCTTCCACTCCCAAACCCGCTCAATGAAGGCATCGCGGCCGAGGTCGCGGCGCTTCTTGCCTTCGCTGGCCAGTTGGCGCTCGACCATCATCTGGGTGGCGATGCCGGCGTGGTCGGTTCCGGGCAACCACAGTGTCAGGAATCCACGCATGCGGTGCCAGCGCACGATGATGTCCATCTGGGTGTGGTTGAGCATGTGGCCCATGTGGAGGCGCCCGGTGACATTGGGCGGCGGCAGCAGCAGGGTGAACACTGGACGGGACTCATCCGCAGCCGGGGTCGGCGTCGAAAAGAGTTTTTCTTTTGTCCAGTAGTCGGCCCAGCGGGTTTCAATCGCGCCAGGCTCGTACGCTTTGGGAAGATCGTGGGCCATTTGGTTTAGAGCGGTCAGCAAACAACTAACCGGTAGCCCTACAGGGCACTTTGCAGCCATTTTTAGGGGGCTGAATGCGGAGGCCGGTCCTTGAATTGCTGGAGTCTTTAAATATTACAGGTGATTGAAAAATCGGGTCAAACCAGAAACGGGATGGTGTAGGGCGACGGCAAAATGCTCCCTCCCCCCATTTCCACCACAGAACCAGGGTTGTTGGCCAGGGCGACTTTACCCCGCGAGCGCTTGCGAAGCGCGCACCCGGGGTGGGAGGCGCTGACGGCACTGGCCTACGTATTTGATCATCGGCAACACGGAGCGGTTTCAATGTGGCAAGCGGGTCGACGACTATCGGGGCTGTTGCCGTTAGAGGATTCCGGCGGGCGACGGCGGACGGCTGGGACACGTCGCCGAACAGGGTGACTTCCCTGCTCGCTTTCTTCTGGTGGAAGCGGCCCAGGTTGCAGTGCGGCAGGTGACCAGGAATGCGCAGATAGCTGCCTTCACCTGGTGCTACGGCGAGGACGAAGGAGTCGCGGAGATCGCCATGGCGCGAAGACTGGCAGATGCGTGTATACTGGATGTGGCGCAAGGGATGAAGTACGGGGCAGTCGAACAGGAGTCGGTTCGCACGCGGGACAATCCGGACATCGCGATGGTGTGCAGTAGAACACCGAGAAATTGATAGGGTATCCCGCTCCCCTTCACGGGGAGTTCGAAGTAGTAATCATGATGCGAACGTGTGGCCCAAGTGGTGCGGTAGGACTAAGACGTTCCTCGACCTGAAACACAAGATTCGCGGTCAAGTGTTAGGTT
Source organism: uncultured Acidobacteriaceae bacterium (assembly GCA_963824805.1). GTDB lineage: Bacteria > Acidobacteriota > Terriglobia > Terriglobales > Acidobacteriaceae > DATBAT01. The sequence goes on from CAWGQZ010000055.1 coordinate 47,251, forward strand.
GGCGAAACAGTGCGCCGTGAAAGGCCCTGGACTTGACGCGGCGCGACTCCCGCCCGGGAACTGGTTCGCTCCACCGGGTAGCAATCGAAGCGGCGGCGGAGGCAACAAAGCCGTCGGAGCTTTCGATGTAAAGGGTCGCTCGGCGGCTCCGCGAGCGTGCAGGCCGTCACGTGAGTGAACGCTGAGCCGGCCCCGAAAAAGTAATTGCAGGAGCCGACCTTACTGTTTCACGGGGAAGGCCGCTGGCAATGGAGATAGACGAGCGAACAAGCTCCATTGAACCTGCCGGGGTAGTGGCGACGGGATGTAGGTATCAGAGAACAGGCGGGGATGAAATTTGGGACTAGTTCCAGCGAATTCGTTCTTGCTGGGAAATATCGGAAGCGCTGTTCGAGTACGGTCTCGCGGTTTGACGTTCGAACATTGCTGTCCTGAGTTCGGCGAGAATGAGGTCCACTTTTGCGGGGTCAGTCGTCGTTACCGCACTTGCACATAATTCTCGAATGCGGTCATCGACGCTGAAGGGCACGCCTAATAATCCCAGACTCCTAGCGTTTACGCGATCGGGTACATGCTGTAGGGGGGCGCAGAATGGCTGCGTCAGAGAATGTAGGCGGCTATGGCTCTTCTCTGCCCGAAAACGGGAACTAAGACTCCGAACCGGACCTCAGCACTTAGCTGTCCCAGAGCCTCGTCATTAGCAGCGAGAATGCCGCCAATAAAGCCGTGGTGATAGCAAAAACTACTAGGAATTGCATAGCCACATTCTAGAACGAAAGGGCATCAACCACCGCGTCTATTCGTTGCCCAGCTAACCCGAAGTGGTGCTAGTAATCCGTTACGTCACTAGCACGAGGGAGCTATGGAAACGCTCTCCCATGCGTACGCACTCGCTGCTCCAGTTGTATCTGGCCGACTTCATCCAGCACGCAGTACCAGCTGTTGGGATCTACCAGATCTAGTCCGATGGTCCGTTTCTGCTGCGAAATATTCCTGCTCCGCTTTGCCCTTGTCGCGCTAACCTTCTTCATTGCCGGTCTCCTTTTTATCTGTGCTTCGAGCACGTCGATAACTTGGGAGCGTACACCGCATCCCGCCCGGAGACCGGCTTTCTCATCCCATCTGATTTCACCACTTGATTGACCTAGCACTAGAAACTGCGAAATAAATTATGGCAGGGAACCCCTAAAGAGAAGGATAGCTATCCTCCGTCAAACGAGGAACTACTTCTTCTCGCTCATCTTCTTAGCGATTTCCGCAACCAGGCGGGGCCTTAGATCCGCCAGAACGCTATCCACAATGCTGGCGATTGCGGCTGAATCGGGTGTGGCGGAAGCCTCGGCCTGGGGTGCCTTCGGCTCTAGGGCTGGTTCTTGAGATTGCGCAGTCTCGGCGATCTCGGCGGCGGCAACATCGGCGACTTGCTCGACAAACTGCGGACTGGCGACCGACTCGCGAATCTGACGCCAACGGGCCCAGGCTTCAGCGAGCTCGGGATCGGGCTGTCTCGATTCTGGCTCATTGACCGATTCCACCGGCGAGGCTTCGGCATAGGAGGGAGAGGGAGAAGCGCCGGCACTGGCTGCGGCTGCGTATGAATTGAGTTGCTCCGAATTCTCGATCGTTGCAGCTTCGGCGGCCGCAACTTCGGTGCTTGCAGCTTCGATGGAGTCGATTTCGGCGCTGGCCACCTCGGCAACAAATTCGGGTTGAGCTTCGGGAACTTCGATGGAGCTGACCGCGTCTATCGCAGCGGGTCCTTCGCTTGGCAGTTCTGCGGCGACAGCTTCGACTGGTTCGATGGGCTGATCTTCAATCGCCGCGGCTTCCGCCTGCAATTGCATGGCGGCGAGCCCGCGCTGCATTTCCTCTTCGAGAACCAGGGACGCTTCGCTCTCTTCCAATTTCATTTCTTCGGCGATCCATCGGGTCGAGCCAATCGTCGCCGGCTCTTCTGACCATGACTCGGCGGCTTGTGCGCCGACGTGGTCCAGATTGTGCTCGCGCGCCTGTTCTTCGGCATGCAAGCGGGACATGATATCGGGTGTGTCAAGCGAACTGAGCGATGCTAAAGCCGCATCGACGTCGGAGTCGGTAAATCCATCTGCTGGAGTCGCAGGGGGAGCGACTGCCACTTCGGGTTGGTCCGGTTTTTCTTCGGGCTCATCAACCTCTTCTTCTATCGGACCCTTCAAGGCGGCAGCTACTTCTTCGAGTAACGCCGGATTGGCCCATGGCGAGATCGATTTGAGGAACTTTGTTTCTTCCGACTGCTCAACTTCTTCTGTCGGCTCGGGCTCCTGCTCCGCAACATCATGTTCCGCTTCAATTAATTCTTCGTGTCGGGCGACCTCTTCAGCCGGAGCGTAGGCATGAACTTCTTCGATCGGCGCCGGCTCGTAGGCGGCATCGCTTTCGGCGCTAAATGCGGTCACCGCCGCGGTGATGGCAGCGAGTTCTTCTGAAGTGACGTCACCGGGAAGGTTTCGGGAAATCGCTTCATCCGTCTCCGCCGCCGCAATTTCGTGGCGGATGTCGTGGAATTGAGAAGCAATCGGCGTGGGAGGCTCAGGCTCCTCGGCCTTGACAGGCGTCGCTTGAATGCGCAGCCGGTCTTTCCATTCCTGATCTTCCTGCGCCTGTTGAGGCTTTTCTTTCTTGGCGGCTTCCTTGACGGGCGTCGCTTTGGCGGAAGCCGCTTTCGTAGCTTTTTGCGGAACAATCTTTTCTTCCAGCTTGGTAAGGGCAGCCAGCAGTTCGGTGGCCTCGAAGGGCTTAATTATGAATGCATCCGCAAAAACTTTTTTTGCTTCGTCCGCTTTGAAAGGCTCGAGTTTACCGACCGTAAGCAGAATGGGAATGGCTGCGGTCTCGGGTGCGGCTTTGACACGCTGGCAGACTTCCAGCCCGCTGTAGCCGGGCATGTACACGTCAAGGACAATGAGCTCCGGCTCCAGCTCGGCGATTTTTTTTAGCGCTGCGGACCCGTTATTGACGGTGACAACCTCATAACCGGCATCGGCGAGGATGCGCCGGCCCATGTTTTGAGCTGTCACACTATCGTCCGCCAGCAATATTTTCGAGCCAAGGGTGTCCTTATGTGAGGGGAGCTAGCGCGAAGTTAACGTGTCCCGAACGCTAAGTCAATGAGTAGCAGGGGGTAAGCACGTTACCAGCGGACTAGACCTTTGCGAAGAGAATGGCCCCCAAAAGTGGCCATTTCAGGTACAAATCCGGGCCATCAACCGCGCTAAAAGGGAACAACCTTGCGAATACCTGACTTCTTCTTGTGTTTACTGGAGGAATAGGTAGTGTCCTCTTCTTCCTGGGGTCCCGAAGCTGCTGTGTTTGCAGGAGTTTGGGCCTGGGGAGGAGCGGATGGGTCGATCTGGTTAACCTGCGCCGGAGCCGGCAAGGGCTGAGCACTGTTATCAATCGGCTTTAATTCGTTGGGATCCGGCTCGGTATTAGGCTTTAGTTCGCCGTCGGCAGGAGGTGCCTCCGCCGCCGCGGCATCGGGTGGGGCGGGTGCCGGGTCGGCGGCGACCACCGGGGGTGGAGCATCCGAACGAGGCGTCGGCTGGCTTTCCGGCGGTGCGCCGTTTTTCACCGTTTCGATCGAAACTGTGTTTTTGTCAGAAGGCGCCGCCATGGCTCGGGTGGCTTGCTGTACCACTTCGGTAGCACTGATCGGCTTAGGATCAACCAGCGTGGGTTCGCCAACCTTCGTGGCTACGGAGGTATCAGGATGCTTGCGGAAGCTGCCCATCACTTTTGCAAAAGTGGAACCCTCGGCGCGACTTTCCTGTTCCTTCTTGTTGAGGGCAACGGCGGCTTTGGTCGGCCTTGGCACCGGTTGATGCAATGCTTTCAAGCGCTCTTCGGCTTCACCCGAACGCGCCATCATCGGATAGCGAGTCAAGATCTTGGAATAAGCCTCGGCCGCATGCCGGGTTAGGTCCTGAATCAGGCGCGCCTTTGCCACTTCATTCGCATTGTGACTGCGGACGCTGGCAATTTCGCCCTCGTAGGATTGACCCAGTAAAAACAAAACGTCATCGGCATGGCTGTAGAGCGGATAGCGCTCGATCACTGAGCTCAAGCGTGCGATCGCGGCCGGGTAGGACTGGCGCATGGAATAAAAACGGCCGATGTTGTATTCGCGGTCGGCCAGCACTTCCTGCACTTCCATCAGGCGCAGCTTGGCTTCCGGCAGCAGTTTGCTGTCGGGGAATTGCATGATCAGGTTGCGATATTCCTCTTCTGCGCGCATGGCGTGAGTGAAATCGCGGTCGGACTTTTCCATCTGTTGGAAGTGGATGTTCGCGATCTTCAACTGAGCTTCCGCTGCTTCCGGCATGTTGGGGAAGAATGTCTTGAAGTCGTTGTACTCGATCTCCGCTTGGGCCAGGCCAGCAGTTCCACCTTCGGCGTACCAGGAGTCGGCAACGCCCAACTTGGCGCGGGCGACGAATTCCGAATCGGGATAGGTGTTGATCAGGGTCTGCAAGGTCATCCGGGCCACGTCGAATCGGTTGTGCTTGAGCGCATCCATGGAACGGTCGAACAGAACCTTGTCGGGCTGCTTGGAGTCAATGTTGGCGATGGGATTCTGAACTTTCTTGTTGGTGCAGGCGACAGTAAATCCCAACGCGCCAAGCAGTAGCAGTACCGGAATACGACGTGACATAAGACCTCGAGGGATATGGTTACACAGGCAGGATGGATGTTCGTCCCGCCGGGAAATCAAACTTTTTGCAAGGTTGCTTCGAACGCAGCCTTCAGGAGTAGTGAAGCATTTACCTTAGGATCACCGTGACCGAACACAGCGTTGCCCGCCACCAGAATTTCAGCTCCCGCGCGTACCACCTCGGCTACGGTATCAAGGGCGACTCCGCCATCAATTTCGATACGGTAATCCAGCTGACGTTCTGCCCGTAAATCGGTGAGACGACGTACTTTATTTAACGTGCTGGGAATGAATTTCTGGGCTCCAAAGCCCGGATTGACTGACATTACCAGCACGTAATCCACGATATCGAGCACCTCAGACAACGTATCGACTGGAGTAGCCGGATTGATGACCACGCCTGCCAGGCAATCGTGACTCTTGATGAGATGCAACGTACGGTTCAGGTGAGAACAAGCTTCCTGGTGTACGGATATCCAAGTCGCGCCAGCGGCGGCGAAGTCCGGAATGTACAAGTCCGGGTTTTCGATCATCAAGTGGCAATCCAGGGGCAGATCAGTATTTTTTCGCAGCGACTTTACAACCGGCGGGCCCACGGTGAGATTGGGGACAAAATGTCCGTCCATGATATCTACATGGATCACCGTGCCACCGCCCGAGCTGGCAGCGTGGACTTGCTCCGCCAGCCGGGCAAAATCGGCTGACAGAATCGAGGGTGCGAGTTCAATCACCTGGGTTACCGTGTGAAACGCCGTACAAAATTCTACCACGCGGGGAAAGACGAACTCACGGCAAAAGTGCTTGATTATTGGGCGTTTATCTTCATTTCGTAGCGCTGATCGGGACTCACTAGAACGATCTGGGCATGGGGCAGATAAGGCTTGAGCACAGCGGCATTCTGCCAATCCATCTCCCAGCCGTTTTGGAGGGCCAGAGCCGTGTATCGGCCGGGCGGAATCTGCGGCAGCGTGAAAGTGCCGTCGCTGTCGCTCTGGTCGCGCCGGATCAACGATTGGTTGTTGAGCCAGTCGTGAGGCAGCAAAACGATCATGGCGCCGGCAACCGGCTTGCCTTCGCGCAACACGGTTCCATCGATCCTGGAGGCACCCCTGGACATCACCACGGTAAGCTGCACGTCGGCTCCCGGCGCAACCTCGATGGTTCGGCCATCCACTTTGGCCCCGGTGGCGGCGATGCTGGCAAGGACCGATCCAGGGCGATAGAAAATCGCAACCTGATAAGTATCCGGAGGCATGTAGGGACCCGAGAATTGAAAGGAGCCGTCGGGATTGACAAGCGCCTGGAAGCGCTCGTGGCTGGAGCGGCCGCTGAGAATTATGACGGCGGAACCGGCCTTGGGCTGGTTGAAAATCAACTTTCCCCCCACCGCTATGGCGGAGTGGTCAGAGGGCGCTTTTAGCTTGACGCCAGCGGCGACGTTCAGCGTCTCTCTCCAGCTATTACGGGGATTCTTTGAGTCGGTGCCGCTGATTTCAACTTCGCCGGGAGCCAGCCCGGTCATGAACATTCTGCCATCGGCCCCGCTTTCGTACTGGTTGGAGGCGCTGACGGAGTAGCTGCCGAAAACCTTGCGCGTCGCATTTGGCGCAGAGCCGGAGTTCGGCCTCATCAAGCGGGTGACTTCCAGTCGGATCGCCTGAACCGCCGTCAGGGAGAGGTCGGCGGTTATTTTGTCCCCGGGCTTGACCGAGATGGGGGTGGCGCCGCCGGCCTCGGTTGAACCTGAAAAATAGGTTAGCGGATATGTCACATTTAACGGATCAGTTTCTGGTCCCGTTGGCGAAGTGTGGGCATACCAGGGCTGGGCCGAGACCACTATGAAGAAGGTGCCAGAAAAGAGATGGGCGAAGTGGTAGTGGCCCTGATCGTCGGTCGAAGTCTGGGTCCGCAAGTGAATCGCGTCATTCCCTTCTTCCACGCCACGGTGGAACAACATGACCTGCGCCTCCCGCACCGGTTCGTTGGCCTCGTCGGTGACGGTGCCGGAGACGGAGGCTTCGGGTCGCACGCGGAAGACAATGTTCTCCGAGTCTTTTCCCGGGCCGACGACAGCCGCGGTGGAAAATCCGTTGTGCTCGTCCCACGCTTGCCGGGGAAAGCCTCGGCCCTGGGCGACCAGAACATATTTCCCCGGGTCTGACACCTGAAAGGTGAAGTGGCCACGGTCGGCGGCTACGACGGTTTGTAGAACGTCCGGAGTCTGAGCGCGAAGGATCGACATTTGAATTCCAGGAAGGGGTTGGCCGGTGAGGGAGTGGACGACTACTCCCGCAATGCGAAAATTTCCTGTCGCGGGAGACGGGCTTTGCGCTGCCGCGACTGCCATTGTCCAGATCACGCAGATCAGAGAGCTGACTAGGGTCTTCATTTCTCCCTCGCCACCATCTCCAGCTTGGCTTCTCGGTCTTGGTGCGATGAGAGGACAACACGGGTGGCCCGGCCCAGGTATTGGCTGAGAGACGAAAGCTCTTTGTATTCCAGTCCCGCGATTTGGTCGAAGGCCAGCAGCGAATATTCGCCGGGCGGGAGATTGGAAAAAATCGCCTGAGTGCCTACACTCACAGGTTGGGCCTGGGCGTCGGCTGGAGAGCTCAAAGGAAGCAGCAAGACCCAGCCAGCCGCGGGTGCCCCTTCGGAAAATGCGGAGACCCGCAGATTGGCGCCGTCATTGCGCAGTTCCACTTCGATAGGGGGCGATCGCATGCCGGAACGAACTTCGAGCGAATCGCGCAGTAGATCGACGTCTCCGCAACGCACGCTTGAGGGATACCAGTTGAAACCGGGCCGCACCTTCACCCGATATCGGCCGGCCTCCACGTTTCTCAAGACCAGCTTTTGCTCCGCCGGGGATTCCCGCATGGCGAAAAATTGCAGGGGCCTCAAAGTTGGGCCGGTGGATTCCAGCTGGATGTTGACCGCGCTGGCCGGGCTGGCTGCCACGGCGGCGGGGGTGAATCCGTCATTTACGATTGCGACCCTGGAGGATTTTCTCGCGACGTTCACAAATCTCAGATTCACGGGAATCGGTGAACTAGGAGCGAGCGCCAATTTGATGCCCCGCAGATCGCCGGTCAGCTCCAGCGGCATGTCCATGGCGAGCAGCGCGTTATCCGGACCTTGACCCCGCGCCATCAGGATATAAGAGCCACCCGGGAGGCGGCTGCGAAAATTCCCGTTATCATCAAACTCGGTAGGAAAGGCGAGAACATCGCCCGAGTCGGTTGCGAACTGCACGCTGATACCGCTATCGGGGGTGAATCCCATCACCGTGCCTGAGACCTGGAAGACGGGCGCCAGTTTGGCCGAAATGTCGGCCTGCAACTGCTGGCCGGGCGCGACCACCAGCGCGGTGGCAGCGGCAGTATCCTGCACGCCCGGATAGTAGGACTCGGAGTAGCCCAGTAACTTCGGCGGATTCCCCGGTCCCGAAAGCTCCGGGCTGGTGTTAGCAGCCAGGAGCAAGTAATAGCTTCCAGGCATTAGATTAGCAATGCGAAAGCTCCCGTCATCGCCGGTGATAGCGAATCCCTGCTGTTCCCAGTGGCGTTCGCCGTCGCGAACGCGTGCGGCGAGGAGCTTTACCTGCGTGCCCTCGATCGGGCCGGCTTCCGATTCAACCCGGCCGAAGACCACGCCTTCGGGAATAAGCTTGGCTTCGATTGGGGCGGGATCCGATCCGGAGGTGACCACCATGTTTTCCGGCAGCTGGCCTCCTGCAACGTCTTGCTCACTGAAGAAACCAGGCTTGCGTACGGAGATGGAAGTCTGAAGATGCGGGAGATCGTGAAATTCGAACCGGCCATCGCCGTCGGTGAGAGTGGACCACTGCGCGAAACTGACCAGGGCGCGGCGAACCGGTTCACCGGTAACAGAATTCACCACGGTACCGGTGAGAGATTGATTGGCCTCAACAGGAGCAGGAGCGGCCTGCGGTTGAGCAAACAACAACGCCGCTGGAAACAAGACGCCTAAAGCGAGCGCGGCAAGGCTTTCGGAAATGGATGACATGAAGATGCAAGCCTTGGGACCCCAACAGATTAGACACCGGCTGCCCTGATTTTGTCGCCTGGCATTTCTGTGGTTGCGGAGTAAAAATTAACAATCTTGTCGGTCCAAGGCGGCTTCATCGCGCAAGGGACTCTGCTTCTCCACGGCCCAAGCAACGACGCGATTCGGAAAGACAAAGGTTTGGAGCAGCATGGGGCCCCTGCCCACCGTGGAGCAGCCAAGAACAACGCCAAAAGGCACCCCCGCCCGCGGCATTCGTTGCCGCTGTCCAAGATTCCTCCGAATGACATTCCTTGTGGTGGGGAAGGATGCCTAACCACTTCGGCGTGACGCACGCGGTCGTGAGCTCCCCGCATCGCTTCGGGATGACAGGTTTGTGTTAGGCAGGTAGTCTTTACTTCTTGGGAGAACATTATTGCTTGAGCAATTGGTTCCCGCGGGATTAAGCCTGGTGGCGGTATCGGCATGGGGCACAAGCGACTTTCTGGGCGGGTATGCATCTCGCCGCGCCAGTGCCTTTCCGCTGACCACGATTGCTCATGGTTGCGGCCTGGTCTTTATGACTGTAATCGCGCTACTGAGCCGGGCTCCCTTTCCTGGCGGAAATGCAGTGCGGTGGGCGCTTCTGGGCGGCCTATCCGGTGGTCTTTCGCTGGCGGTTTTTTATCGCGCGTTGGCTTCGGGGAAGATGGGGTTGACTGCGCCTGTGGCTGCGGTTTTGGGAGCGGGGATTCCCACCGTGTTGACCATCTTGAAAGAGGGTGTGCCGGGAAATGTCAGGCTGGTTGGATTCATACTCGCGGTTGCTGGAATCTGGCTCATCTCGCGGTCCACTGACGGTGATAGGTCAGAAGGAATCGGGCTGGCGCTGTTGGCGGGTATGGGGTTCGCGGGATTCTTTCTTTGCATGAAGCAGGCGGGAGAGGGATCAGCACTGTGGATCGCGGCGTGCTCCCGCATCTCTTCCTTCGTGTTCACAGGACTGATCGTGGTCAAGAACCGTGACTTCGGGCGGATGGATCCGCTGGCAATTCGCCTGGGAGTGGTGGCCGGATTTCTTGATATATCCGGAAGCGTTCTCTTTGTGCGGGCTACTCAACTTGGACGGCTGGATACGGCGGTGGTGCTGACCTCGTTGTACCCGGTGATTACGGTAGCACTCGCCCGAATTTTTTTGAAGGAACGGCTTACGTTGTGGAAGACGGTCGGGATGGCCGCAGCGCTGGTGGCGGTGCCACTGATTGCGGTTTAGGTTGTGGGAACGGTAGATCCTCCAGTCTTGCTCGGATGACAAGGAGCTAGAGTCTTGGCGCTGATTGAAATTCGGAATCTGAGTAAGGTTTATCCTCTCGGCGAATCTGTGTTCGGTGGAGGCGCTAAAGGGGAAGTACGCGCGGTGGATGGCGTCTCGCTCGATATTCATGCGGGCGAAACGCTCGGACTGGTCGGGGAATCGGGATCTGGAAAGAGCACGTTGGGCCGACTTGTCCTGCGCCTGATCGAGCCGACTTCAGGAACGATTCAGTACGGAGGGCGTGATCTGCTGGCGGCGAATCGCAGCCAGATGCGTGCGTTGCGGCGCGACATGCAGATCATTTTTCAGGATCCATTCGGATCGCTCGATCCGCGTATGAGAGTGGATGAGGTCGTTGCCGAACCGCTGGTGATTCACGAGAAGAAGAGCCCGGAACAGCGCCGCGAACGGGTGGCGGAGTTGTTGCGTGCGGTTGGACTGGACCAATCGGCGGCCAAACGCTTTCCGCATGAGTTTAGTGGGGGCCAGCGGCAGCGGATTGGGATTGCCCGCGCTCTGGCGCTGCGGCCGAAGTTCATTGTCGCCGACGAACCGGTCTCGGCGCTGGATGTAAGCGTGGGCGCGCAGATTGTGAATCTGCTGGCGCAGCTGCAACGCGAGTTCGGCCTTACTTATCTTTTTATTTCTCATTCCATGCCGGTGGTGCGGTATTTGGCGACTCGGATTGCGGTCATGTATCGGGGGAAGATTGTGGAGATCGGAGAGACGGAACAGATTACCGGGGATCCGGCGCATGCTTATACGCGGAGTTTGTTGGAAGCTACCCCGGAGATGGAGATGCGAGCTGGTCTTGGTTAGGAAGCGAAGCTACATCTTTAGACGTTTGTCTCTTAGCTACGTTCCTCGACACGTCCGATCTACTTGAGGACCAGTCCCGATTCGGCGGAAAAATCCATGGGCGCGAAATTTCTGGCTATGAATTTGGGGTAGGCTGCGGCTGCGATCATCGCCGCGTTGTCGGTGGAGAGCGGACGCGAGGGGAAGAAGACCGGGATTCCCTCTTGGTGCGGCGTCCTGCTCGAAGCGGTTCCTTAGTTCCTGGTTGGCGGCGACGCCGCCCGTGACAAACAATGTGGCGGCACCGCAGGCGCGGGCGGCGGCCAAAGTCTTTCCCACCAGATCTTCCACCATGGACCTCTGAAACGATGCGACCAGGTCCCGCGTCTGAGGCTCACACATATTCAGGTAGTCATCAAACTTTGGGTTTGGGATTTCCGCAATTTTGCGGCGGCGGGCCTCAATGGTTTCGCGCATGTTGTGAGTTTCCACGTGGCGCAGGACGGCAGTCTTGATGCCGCTGTAGGAAAAATCAAATCTCAGACGATTGCCCGGCACTTTGCCGCGGTCGTTGCGGTCGGGATGCTTTAACTGGGACGTAGGAAATTTGACGGCCTGCGGATTTCCATGCGGCGCGAGCTTGTCGATGAGGGGCCCTCCCGGGTAGCCGAGACCCAACAACTTCGCCACCTTGTCGAAGGCTTCTCCGGCAGCATCGTCGCGAGTGTGGCCGATGTTTTCGTAGCTCCAGCCGGTCCGGTTTTGCTCCGCAAGATATAGATGGGTGTGCCCACCGGAAACCACCAGCGCCAGTACAGGAAAATTAAGTTCCTGATTTCCCTTTTGGCGTTCTTCCAGCAACACAGCATGAATGTGGCCTTCGAGGTGATTTACCGCGATCAGCGGCTTCTCCAGCGCGAACGCAAGCGCTTTCGCGTAACTGATTCCGACCAGCAAGGCGCCGGTGAGTCCGGGTCCCTGGGTGACAGCAATAGCGTCAATCGATTGGTAGGTCTGTTGCGCGTCCTGTAATGCTTTGCGGACTACGGGGACGATCGCCCGCAGGTGTTCGCGCGATGCAAGTTCGGGAACGACTCCTCCGTAAGGTTGATGAGTCGCGATCTGGGAAAAGACCACATTGGAAATCAACTTCTCACCCGAGCGCACAACCGAAGCTGAGGTCTCGTCGCAGGAGCTTTCAATACCGAGGATGTAGGCATCGGACATATGACTTTAGTTTACAGAGTGGGAAGTATTGTGTAATAACGAGGCTTGTCTTGTGTCCATACGGATTTGTCTAGTCTTTCCATACAAAACACTCCTTCATCGTATTGGCCGGATATCTTTCCCAGGTTGCTAACAAGCGGAACTGTGTCCCGTCCAAATTGAAGTTGCGCGAGTGACATGGAACTTTCCAGAAACCGGCAACGTACTTGGAAGAGTCGAGACGGACCTGCGTCGGGAACGGTTGGCGCGGTCTAATAGAAATTGAAGAAGGGGTTCGGGGACCATCTCACTTCAGGTTTGGCGGCCCAGGTGAGGTAGTCCCCCGCAAAGTGCCAAGTGTGACTTGGCCCTTTCTAACCCCGCGGACGCATTGTAGGCTTTCTGCGGAGAAAGGCAAATTCTTCGGCAGAAACAAATGCACGCCGCCCAGAACCGTTTCCCGACGATCATCGGGAAAGAATGGAATGTTATGAACAAGCGGACAATTTCTCAGAAGTTGGTAGTCATGGGCGCGGCATTGCTGTTGGCAACCAGTGCATTCGCGGCGAACAAAGGCCAGGTAACGATCAGTTCACCGGTGCAGGTTGGCGGCAAGCAATTGTCGGCGGGACAATATAGCGTGCAGTGGGAAGGAAACGGCCCCGCAGTGGAAGCCAACATCATGAAGGGCAAGAAGGTTGTAGCCACTGTGCCAGCGCGCCTCGTGCAATTGCAGGAATCCCCTAACCAGGATTCGGCCGTGGTGAGAACGAATGACGACGGCAGCCGGGACCTGGCACAAGCTCGCTTCTCCGGCAAAAAGCTTGCTTTGGAATTCGGCGACCAGGGCGCATCCTCGGCCTCCGGTGGCAGCAGCAAATAGTTGAGAGTACCGAAAGCTTTGAGCGTGGCCCCATCCTTCGTCGCGGTTGTTGCGACCGGGTGGGGCTCTTTATAGTCTCCCACCGCAAAGTCCCCTCGCTGAATCGGAGAGACGAAGAGATAGTGCGTCCATCGCCCTGTTAAAATCGAAGGGCAATGGTCCTGTCGTTTGTCCGCGAACTCTTCGCGGACATGGAAAATTTGCCGGCCCTTATCCGTGCAGCCTCCCATCTTCGGGCGGGTGCGGGTCGGATACGTGTCTCCGGACTCATCCCCACTGCCAAAGCCTTGAGCTTGGTTTCGCTGCAAAAGGCCGCCGGAAGGCCCTTGATTGTTGTGGTCTCTGATAATCGTGCGGCGGAAGATCTGGCGCCGGTGCTGGCTGCGTTCGCGGAACTTACGGGGGATATTGATCCCGAGTCGATCGTTACTTTGCCTACGCGCGATGTGCTTCCCTTCCAGAATCTTTCGCCACATCCGGAGATTCAGGAGGAGCGGGCCGTTGCCTTGTGGAAAATTGCCACCGGCGCGGCTTCCATCGTGATTACCCCAATCGCCGCCACCAGCGTCCGTTTGCGCCCCGCCGAGTACTACGCAGGCCTGGGGCGAAGCATTCGCCGTGGCGATACCATCGACACCGAACCTCTGCTCGCACATTTGAACACGCTTGGGTATTCCTCGGTCGACGTGGTCGAAATGCCGGGAGAATATGCGTTGCGGGGGGGGATCTTAGATGTCTATCCGCCGGAGGCTGACCGGCCTTTGCGCGTTGAATTCTTTGGCGATGAAGTTGAGTCGGTCCGCAAGTTTGATCCCGAAACGCAACGTTCCTCCGATGCGGTGGATGAGGCCGTGCTTTTGCCTCTGACAGAAACCCCAGTTAACGAAGAAGTGCTGGGAGCAATTCACGCGAGGCTTTCTGGAAAGCGCATTACGGGCGCGGAAGACATCGTGGAGAAAGCAGTCCGGGCCGGTGGGGTAACGGTGTTTCCCGGGTGGGAGTTTTACGCTCCGGTCGCAGGAGCGGATCATACGCTGTTTGATCTCCTGCCGAATGCGGCCGTGCTGGTCGATGAGCCTGAAGTTTTGCGATCGGAACTTGATCATACCTGGGGACGAATCGAAGAGGCGCACGAACGCAGCGGCATTGGCAATCTGGTGCGACCTACCGACATTTACGTCTCCCCGGATGATCTATGGGAACGAATCGGCGAATCGCCTGGGATTGATCTCGAGAATCTCGGCGTCGATCGCGCCGATGGCGTGGAGACGGCCGCCGTACTATCGCAGCCCACCCAGCGCTTCCATGGCTCAGTTCCCATGATGCTCGAAGAAGTGAAGAAGCAACTCGCCGAAGGGCGGCGCGTGCTGATCGCCGTCGCGAATACGGGCGAGGTCGAGCGTCTGGCCGACATGTTCACCGAGTACGGCCTCTCGTACCGGCTGGGTAGCCGAACTCGTGGAGGAGAAAGTTACGCGGACGAGACTTCTTACTTCAGCGGAGAAGTGCTGACTACGACCATCGTCAAGGCCTATGTCCCCGATGGCGTAGTTGTCCCCGAGGCCGGATTGACGATATTTGGCGCGCGCGATTTATTTGATGAATCAGAGGCGGTAGGATCGCGCCCGCAGCGTCACAAGTCGAAGACCTCAGCATTTCTTTCTGACTTCCGTGATTTGCAGGTGGGCGACTACGTTGTCCACGTCGAGCACGGGATCGGGCAGTACCAGGGGCTAAAGGAGATAAACCAGGGAGACGGCAACGCTGAGTTCATGTTGCTGGAGTACGCCGACGGAGCGCGTCTTTACGTCCCGTTGACGCGGCTGGACTTAATCCAGAAATTCCGCTCATCGGAAGGGGCGCGGCCGGCGTTGAACCATCTGGGTACGGCGGCCTGGGGCAAGACCAAGGCACGGGTCCGCAAGGCCATGAAAGACATGGCTGACGAACTGCTCAAACTTTATGCGGAACGCCGCGCGGCGCAGGGGCACGCATTTGCCACCGACAACGAATGGATGCGCGAGTTCGAAGATTCCTTCGGCTTCACGGAAACGACCGATCAGGACATGGCAATCACGGATGTGAAGCGCGACATGGAATCGGCCCAGCCCATGGACCGGCTGCTGTGTGGCGACGTCGGATACGGCAAGACGGAAATCGCCATGCGCGCGGCTTTCAAGGCGATCAGCGACAACAAGCAGGTGGCGGTACTGGCTCCTACCACCGTGCTGGCCTTTCAGCACTATGAAACTTTTCGCCAGCGATTTGCGGCATTTCCCGTCACCATTGAAATGATCAGCCGCTTCCGGTCGGCGAAACAGCAGAAGGAAATCATTCAGAAGTTGGAAGCAGGGAAGATCGATATTTTGATCGGCACCCATCGATTGCTTTCCAAAGATTTAAAGTTTGCCGACCTTGGGCTCTTGGTAGTCGATGAGGAACAGCGGTTCGGGGTTCGTCACAAAGAGCGAATCAAGCAAATGCGCAAGCAGGTGGACGTGCTGACCATGTCGGCCACGCCGATTCCACGTACCCTGCACATGTCGATGATCGGCATGCGCGATATGAGTTTGATTGAAACCCCGCCAAAAGACCGAATGGCGATCCAAACTGTCGTCGCGCACTGGGATGAGAAACTGATTCAGTCGGCGATCGAGCAGGAGATGGAGCGTGGTGGGCAAGTCTATTTCGTCCACAATCGCGTGGATACGATCTGGGAGATTGCCGCCAAGTTGCGGGAACTTGTGCCGAAAGCGCGAATCATCGTGGGCCACGGGCAGATGTCGGAAGGCGAACTGGAAAAGGTGATGCTCAACTTTATGCATCACAAGTCTGACATTCTGGTGGCGACAACCATTATCGAGAACGGGCTCGACATCCCACTGTGCAACACGATTCTCATCAATCGTGCGGAACGGCTTGGGCTTTCCGAGCTTTACCAGTTGCGCGGGCGCGTGGGACGCTCCAACCGCCGCGCCTATGCCTACCTGCTGGTTCCTGCTGACACCGAGCTGACACCAATCGCGCGAAGGCGATTGGCGGCGTTGAAAGAGTTTTCCGATCTTGGAGCAGGGTTCAAAATCGCGGCCCTTGATTTAGAACTGCGCGGAGCAGGCAATCTGCTGGGGGGAGAGCAGAGCGGTCACATCGAGGCCGTGGGCTTCGAGTTGTATACGCAAATGCTCGACCGTGCTGTCCGCGAGATGAAAGGCGAGGCTGCACCGGACGAGGCAGAGACCCAGCTTAACCTTGGACTCAACATTCGGATTCCAGTCGACTACATCCCCGAAGAAAATCAGCGTCTGCGAATGTACAAACGGATTGCAGGGGTCGAGACCGATACCCAGCTGGGCGACGTTGGTGCCGAGTTGCGAGACCGCTACGGCGAGCCGCCACCGCCGGTAAAGAATTTGCTCGACTACGCTTCGTTGAAACTGCTGGCGGTACGGGTTGGTGTGACCTCGGTGGAGCGTAAGCGCGACCAGGTCAGCATCAAGTTCCGGCAGAATGCTACGGTCGATCCCGAAAAGCTGGCGCGGTTCGTGTCGTCACAGCGTGGATCGCAGTTCCTTCCCGAGGGGACACTGAAGTTCATTATGAAAGCGACGGCGGCGCCCGAAGTATTAGACAACTTGCAGAGGTTGATGGAGGAGTTGACGGGCTCTGTTTCGCTGCCTTCCGCGGTGTAGTCGCAAAACCTAGAGGTCGCTTAGAAAAGTCGCTTTAGGTTGCGATAAGTTCCTTGTGGTTCTTGGTGGGCGCTCTCACGGTTTTTTGGAAATATTTCATGATCAAGCGACTTTCGTTTCTTCTGCTTCTTGCGTCCCTGTTTGTAGTTCCTTCCATCGCCACCGCACAATCCCAAGCTGACTACGACAAATTGGTCGATGAGTTCTTTGACGTGCTCTTTCAGTACCACCCAACGCAGGGCACGGCGGCTGGATTTCACAAGTACGACACGCAACTGGAGGACTTCTCGCATTCCGGAGTTGATGCCGAGATTGCAGCGCTAAAAAAATGTCTAGTCAAGCTGGAGAGTTTCGACAGCTCGAAATTTTCGGAAACGGATGCGGCCGACCTGCAGATTCTCAAGGACACGATTCGTGCCCGCTTTCTTGAGCTGGGGACATTCAGATGTGGCGAGAAGGACCCTGACCAGTACACTAGCGGCGCCACTTACCCGTCTTCCTCATTATAAGCGGAATTTTGCTCCTCAGCCGAGGAGCGCTTGCGCTCTGTGATCGAACGGAGCGGCCAAATCCCGAAGGTATTCGACGCCGCACGCAAGAACCTGCAGAACCTCCACGGGGTCTATACCGAGGTAGCGGTACAGCAATGGCCGGGAGTATTGGTTTTTTCAAGCAAGATGTGCCCAAGGCTTTCAGCGAAGTCAAAGATGAAAAAATCCTGCGCGACTTCAAGAAGTCGAATAGCGCGGTGATCGAGGCGCTAGAAGAAATATCAGGCGTTCCTCGAAAAGACGGTCATGCCGCGATCCAAGGGAGACTTTCGCATCGGCGCAGAAAATTACCAGAAGAAGTTGCTTTACGAAGAGATGGTCGATGTTCCCGCTCGATCAACTACTAGAAATCGGCTATGCGGACCTGCATAAGAATCAGGCGATGTTGAAAGAAGTGGCGGCCAGGATCGACCCCAACCACACCCCGCGCGAAGTGTTGTCAGAATTGGAAAAGGACCATCCGCCGGCCGACCAGTTGTTGCAGAGCTTCCGCGATGTGCTCGTTGGCATCCGGCAGTACATCGAAGAAAAGAAGATCATCACTATTCCTTCGACTGTCCCGCCGATGGTGGAAGACACGCCACCTTTCGCGCGTGCTCTCACTACCGCTTCGATGGACACGCCGGGCGCTTACGAGGAAAAAGCCAATGAAGGCATGTTCAACGTCACCACCGCCGACCCGACCTGGAAGCCGGAGCGCATCGAAGAATGGATGGAGGGTTTCAATCGTGGCACCATCGTCAGCACCGCAGTGCACGAGGTTTATCCCGGCCACTATACCCAATTTCTGTGGGTAAAGCAGGCTCCTTCGAAGGTACGAAAACTTCTTTACTGCGGCACCAACGCCGAGGGCTGGGCGCACTACGACGAGCAGATGATGCTCGATGAGGGCTACGGGCACGGCGATCCAAAGCTTCGCATGGGCCAACTGCAGGACGCGCTGCTGCGCGATGCGCGCTACATTGCGGGCATCGAAATGCACACGGGAAAGATGACTCTAGAGCAGGCCAACAAATTTTTCGTTGAGCAGGGTTACCAGACGGCACCAGTCGCGGATGTGGAATCAAAACGGGGCACATCAGATCCAACGTACCTGGTTTACACCGTCGGAAAATTGCAGATCATGAAATTACGTGAAGATTATCGCAAGCAACAGGGAGACAAGTTCACGTTGCAGGATTTCCACGACAAGTTCATGCTGCAAGGGGCGGTGCCGTTGAAGATTATCCGCAAGGCCATGCTGGGAATGACAGTCCAACGCTTTAGTTAACTGATTCTTTTCTGTCCGTTTTTAATCTAAGGTCATCCGCAATGAAAAAAATTTGCAAAGCGGTTTTTCCTGCTGCCGGTCTGGGCACGCGCTTCCTGCCGGCCACCAAAGCGCAACCGAAAGAAATGCTCCCGCTGGTCGACAAGCCCATCATTCAATACGGAGTGGAAGAAGCGTTGGCCGCGGGTTGTAACCAGATCATCATGGTCACCGGGCGCGGCAAGTCGGCCATCGAAGATCACTTCGATGTGAGCTATGAGCTCGAGAAGATGCTGGAAGAGCGCGGCAAGAAGGATTTGCTTGCCATTGTGCGCCAGATCTCGGACATGATCCACATTGCCTACGTGCGGCAGAAGGAAGCGCTCGGCCTCGGCCATGCCATTCTCACCGCGCGTGAATTGGTGGGCAACGAGCCGTTCGCGGCGTTGCTGGCGGATGACGTGATCGACGCTGATATTCCGTGCCTGAAACAGCTGATTGGAGTCTACGAGAAGACTGGTTGCTCGGTGCTGGCGACGCAGGTGATTGACGGGCCGGCGATTTCATCTTACGGCGTGTTGAAGGGATCGCCGGTTGACGGATGGGATGGCAAGCTGTACGAGATCACCGACCTTGTGGAGAAGCCAAAGCACGAGGATGCGCCGTCAAATCTCGCGATCATCGGGCGCTATGTGTTGACGCCGGCAATTTTCGAAACGCTATCGGAGATACAAGCCGGAGCAGGTGGCGAGATACAGCTTACCGACGGCATTCGCCAGTTACTGAGGCGCGAGAAGGTTTATGGATTTGTCTTCGCTGGAAAACGCCACGACACCGGAGATAAGCTCGGTTTCCTGAAGGCGACCGTAGAGTTTGCATTGAAGCGTAAGGACATGGGGGAATCTTTCCGGGAGTATTTACGGGGCTTAAAGATTTAGAACAGGGTGTGGATTCAGAGCGCCGGGGCAAAAACAGTTTTTGGACAGGGATTCCAGCCCTGCCACAGGCGCTGTTCGACTGTTGCGCGTTAGCGCCTTGGATGGCATCCGGTGATTTTCAAGGCGACGGCACCGCTCCGCCTAGCTCTTCAGCGAATTCTGCATCTTTTTGGACTTTTCTTCTACTCCGCTGGCCAGCTTTTCTTTGTGGGCTTCCATCTTTTTTGCGATGCCGGCATCGGAGAGAGCAAGAATCTGAGCTGCCAGGATTCCAGCGTTGGTTGCACCCGGCTTTCCGATTGCCACTGTGGCCACGGGGATTCCTGCCGGCATCTGTACGGTTGCCAGCAGCGAATCCATCCCGTTCAACGAGGTCGATGGGATTGGCACACCGATCACAGGCAAGGTGGTGTGGGCTGCGATGACTCCCGCCAGGTGGGCGGCGCCGCCGGCGCCTGCGATGATCACGCGGACTCCTCGCGAGGCGGCTTTTTCAGCGTAATCCGCAGTGCGGTGGGGGGAACGATGGGCAGAAGTTACGTCCATCTCATACGCAATCCCAAAGGGCTCCAAAGCTTTGCCGGCTTCGCGCATGATTTCAAGGTCGGAGTCGCTTCCCATCACAATAGAAACAAGTGGAGTGCTCATAAGGCTTCCTTTGATGAATTAGAACGATTGCGGTTTGGCTATTTTTTCAGTGCCCGGGCAGCGATGTCCCTGCGGTAGTGCGCGCCTTCAAATCCGATCTTCGAGGTAGCTTCGTAGGCTCGCTTCACGGCCGTTGCCAGGTCGGTAGCGCGCGAGGTCACGCCCAGTACGCGGCCGCCAGAGGTGAAGTAAGAACCGTCCTGCCTGCTGGTTCCAGCGTGGAAGATTTTCACTCCGTCCATGACGCAGCTTCGTCCAGACCAATGATCTTCTTGCCGGCCTCATAGGTGCCGGGATATCCGCCCGATGCCACCACCACGCAAACCGAAGCGTCATTGGACCAGCGGAAGTCTCCTTCGCTCACCCGGCCCTCGGTGGAGGCCTCAAGCGCTTCCAGCAAATCACTTTCCAGTCGCATCAAGATCGGCTGCGTTTCGGGGTCGCCGAATCGGCAATTGAATTCGAGCACCATGGGACCGCGCGCGGTCATCATCAAGCCGCAATAGAGGATGCCCTTATACTCGGCGTCTTCCTGCTTCATACCCGCAATCACGGGCCGGGCAACGTGTTGCAACAGCCATTGTGTCATCTGTTCGTCGACGATGGTGTGCGTGGAATAGGCGCCCATGCCGCCGGTGTTCGGGCCAGTATCGCCATCGCCGACGCGCTTGTGGTCTTGCGCGGCGACCAGCGCAGCCACACGCTCGCCATCACTCAATACCAGGAAGGAAACCTCGTCTCCCTGAAGGCACTCCTCCAGAACCACCCGAGCGCCCGCTTCGCCCAGCATCTTGCCGCTCAGCATTTCGGAAGAGACAATGGCCGCCTCTTCTTTGCTCTTGCAGATAACGACACCCTTTCCCCCCGCCAAGCCATCGGCCTTTACTACCAGGGGGGTAGAGAAATGCCCCAGCGCTTCGTGGACCTCGTCCATGGAGTTGCAGATGGCATAGTGCGCGGTCGGAATTCGGTGCCGCTGCATGAATTCCTTGGCGAAGCTCTTGCTTGACTCCAGCTGAGCAGCTGCTCGCGTGGGGCCGAAAATTTTCAGTCCACGCCGGGTGAATTCGTCGACCACCCCTAATTGCAATGGCAGCTCAGGCCCTACGACGGTGAGATCGGGCTGGATTTGATGGGCGAGGGCCACCAGGGAGTCAACGCTCTTGACGTCTACCGGCATGCATTCCGCTTCATCAGCGATGCCGCCGTTGCCGGGCGCGCAGAACACCTGGGTTACTCGCGGGGACTGGCGCAGACGCCAAACCAGTGCGTGCTCACGTCCACCGCTGCCGATCACGAGAACTTTCATAGCTCAGGAAGGATAGGTTAGGGGTGAAGTGGAAAATCTGTCAAACGCTTCGCCTGGCTCGGAAAGTATCGTCCGGCTGTTAACCAGAATTAACCTCCGGTCTATAATCAAGTTTTGCGTGATAACTGTCTCCAAAGAAGACTATCTGAAAGCGATCCTCGAGGCGGAGAGCGAAGGCCAAACGGTCATTTCCGCCACCCTGGCCCACTGGCTCTCGGTCTCTCCACCGGCAGTCACGATGGCCTTGCGGCGGCTAAAAAAAGACGGCTTGGTAACGGTGCGCGCCAGCGGAGAAGTTGGCCTCACCGCGGCGGGAAGAAAGATCGCGCGCAAGCTTACCTTGCGGCACCACCTTATTGAACGCATGCTGGCGGAGATCTTCGGCATGGAGTGGTACAAGGTGCACGATGAAGCCGAGCGGTTGGAGCACGCGGTGTCGCCCGATTTCGAGGCTAAATTACTGGCAAGATTGGGCCGCGGGGGCGCCTGTCCGCACGGCAATCTAAGCGAACTGGAAAATCTGGAAAGCCGCCGCCGCCGGGGACTGGTGCTGCTCTCCCAAGCCCTCGATGGCAAGAAATACGTGGTAAGTGGCATTTATGAGCGCGACCGCCGCTTGCTGGAATTTCTAGATGCCAGAGGGATACGGCCGGGTGCATCCCTCAACCTGACCGAACGAAACTACGACCGCACGCTTACGCTGAGCACCGACGCTGGTACCGTGGCCCTGGGAAGCGCCGCCGCTGAAAAAGTGTGGGTTGTCGCGGCCGATGAGCCCCGCCGTTCTCCGGCCAAGTCCTAGTTTCTGCGTCCGTTTTCAGTTCTTCCACTGCCCGAAAGTAATTAACTATAGTTTATATCGTCATGTATACTTGCGCTAACTGTGAGCATGGCGACCGAGGCGAGCAATTCCGAAACTCAAGCTTGGAGATTCCCTGCCACCCGTCCAAGCCTGCCCGAAATACACAGCAGCCTGCAGGTTCCAGCGGGTGCAACCTTCCTGCGCAAGCTTCTGTCTTTTGCCGGCCCTGGGTTTCTGGTGGCGGTGGGCTATATGGACCCGGGCAACTGGGCGACCGACTTGGCTGGAGGCTCGAAATACAACTACAGCTTGCTGTCGGTAATCATGATCTCAAACCTGATGGCGGTGCTGCTACAGCGCCTCGCCATCAAGCTGGGGGTGGCGACGGGTCGCGATCTGGCACAGGCCTGTCGCGAGCACTTCAGCCGCCCGGCCTCGATGGCATTGTGGATTTTTGCCGAGGTGGCCATCGCAGCCTGCGATCTGGCCGAAGTTATTGGATCGGCCATTGCGCTGAATTTGCTCTTTCACATTCCTCTGATCGTTGGAGTTTGCCTGACAGCGCTGGATGTGCTGATCATCCTGTTTCTTCAGCAGAGAGGTTTCCGCTTCATCGAAGCCCTGGTGATCACCTTAATCGGGACTATCAGCGTTTGCTTTGGCTTGGAGATTCTTTTTTCTCAACCCAGTGTTTTGGGCATTTTGCATGGTTTTGTTCCCTCGCCACAGATAGTTTTCGATTCCGGCATGCTCTACATCGCCATCGGCATTCTGGGAGCGACGGTGATGCCGCACAATTTGTATCTGCACTCCGCGATTGTCCAGAGCCGGAATTTTGAACGCAACAGCGCTGGCAAGAGGGAAGCGATCAAGTTCTGCACCATTGATTCCACGATCGCTTTGACCATCGCATTGTTCGTGAATGCCGCGATCCTGATCGTCTCAGCGGCCACCTTCTACCGCCGTGGTATGACCGGGGTGGCCGAAATCAACGATGCCTACCGTCTGCTGACTCCTTTACTGGGGGTCACCGGGGCCAGCACCATGTTCGCACTCGCGCTTCTCGCCTCCGGACAGAATTCAACCTTGACCGGGACCCTTGCCGGCCAGGTGGTGATGGAAGGCTTTCTCAATATTCGCTTGCGTCCATGGCTGCGCCGGTTGATTACTCGCGGACTCGCCATCATTCCGGCAGTCATTGTGACCGCATTCTGGGGCGTAAAGGGTACAGCAAACTTATTGGTGTTCAGCCAGGTCATTCTCAGCATGCAGCTGAGCTTCGCGGTGATCCCGCTGGTGATGTTTACCAGCGACAGAGCGCAAGATGGGCGAGTTCGTGAACTCGCGAGCTACCGTGATGCTTTCCTGGGTCGTGGCCGGGCTGATCGCCGTGCTTAACGTCTGGCTGCTTCTGCAAGCCGCCAAGATCTATATGTAATCCCGCCGCTGCGCATCTCTGCGGCTAACCAGCTAAACTATAGGTCTGTCCCAAATGACTGCCAATTTGGTTGAGGAAGGCATTTGATTCAATGAACAGCTTCAATAGCCGCGCCACGCTCAAAGTGGGAAGCAAAGAGTATGAAATCTATCGCCTTGACGCTCTCGACAAACAGGGTGTTTCCACCAGGCACCTTCCTTATTCACTGCGCATTTTGCTGGAGAATCTGTTGCGCACCGAAGATGGCAAGAACGTAAAGGCGGAGGATATTCGCGCGCTGGCTGCGTGGAACAGCAAATCGAAGCCGGACAAAGAGATTGCCTTCACCCCCAGCCGGGTGCTGTTGCAGGATTTCACCGGGGTACCGGCGGTGGTCGACCTTGCCGCCATGCGCGACGCGATGAAGAAGCTGTCGGGAGATCCGGCGAAGATCAATCCACTCCAACCTGCAGAGCTGGTAATCGACCATTCGGTTCAAGTCGATGAGTTTGGCACAGCCCAGGCGTTTCAGTTAAATGCCGAGCTGGAATTCATCCGCAACAAAGAGCGTTACGCATTCTTGCGCTGGGGCCAGGACGCATTCCGCAACCTCGCCATAGTTCCGCCGGATACCGGCATTGTCCACCAGGTAAATCTCGAATTTTTGGCCCGGGTTGTGTTCGTGAACGAGGCGAATGGCAAGCGTACTGCCTATCCCGACACTTTGGTGGGCACGGATTCACATACCACCATGATTAACGGCGTGGGCGTTCTGGGATGGGGTGTGGGCGGAATTGAGGCCGAGGCCGCCATGTTGGGCCAGCCAGTGTCCATGCTGATTCCGCAGGTAGTAGGAGTCAAGCTGACCGGTAAATTGCCGGAAGGTGCTACCGCCACCGACCTGGTTCTCACTATCACCGAAATGCTGCGCAAGCATGGCGTCGTCGGCAAGTTTGTCGAGTACTACGGACCTGGCCTCCGAGAGTTGCCACTTGCGGACCGCGCCACCATTGGCAACATGTCACCGGAATATGGAGCGACCTGCGGAATTTTCCCGGTCGACAACGAGTCGCTCAATTATCTGCGTTTGACGGGGCGCTCCGCCGAGCAAGTTGCGCTGGTCGAAGCCTATTGCCGCGAACAGGGATTGTTTCACGACGCGAAAACTCCGGAAGCGGAATATTCCGAGCTGCTGCAGTTGGACCTCGCATCCATCGAGCCCAGCCTGGCCGGGCCGAAGCGTCCGCAGGATCGCGTTGCTCTCGCGCAAGCCGCCCAATCTTTCAAGGATGCGCTGCCCTCGCTGATCAAGCCCAAAAGGAGTCCGGCGGTCGCGGCGGCCAACAATCCGCAAGAAAATCGTTTTCAGGCCGAGGGCGGCGCTACCGCTGTCGGAGTGCACGATACGCTTTTTGAAGAGCACGTGCCCGAGAGTGTGAAGAAGTCGCTTCGCCACGGCAGCGTGGTTATTGCGGCAATCACCAGCTGCACCAACACATCGAACCCCTCGGTGATGGTGGCGGCCGGGCTGGTAGCGAAGAAAGCGGTCGAGCGCGGGCTGAAGGTTCCCGCCTGGGTGAAGACCTCCCTTGCACCGGGATCAAAAGTAGTCCGCGACTATCTGGAAAAAGCCGACCTGCTTTCTTACCTGGAAAAGATTAATTTCCACATCGTGGGCTATGGATGCACCACCTGCATCGGAAACTCAGGACCGCTACCAACGGAAGTTTCGCAGGCGGTTGACGACGCCGATCTGGTCGTCGCATCCGTGCTCTCTGGCAATCGAAACTTTGAAGGCCGCATCAACTCAGAGGTTCGAGCCAACTATCTAATGTCCCCACCGTTGGTGGTTGCATTTGCTTTGGCGGGGCGCATTGATCTCAATCTACATAGAGACCCGATTGGGAAGGACAAGTCGGGTAAACCGGTGCTTCTCTCGGAGATTTGGCCCTCGCAAAGAGAAGTGAGCGATGCAGTGCAGAAGTCAATCACCTCCGACATGTTCCGCAACAGTTACGCCGACGTCTATCAAGGGGACGAACGCTGGCGCGGACTGCCGGTTCCAAAAGGCGAGACCTACGCCTGGGATGCGGATTCCACCTATATCCGGCAAGCCCCCTATTTCGATGGCATGACAATCGCGCCCAGGCCCGTGCAGGACATCGTGGGCGCGCGCGTACTGGCCGTCCTGGGAGATAGCGTGACCACTGATCACATTTCACCTGCGGGTTCGATCAAGAAGGACAGCCCCGCAGGAAAATACTTGCAGGAACATGGAGTGAAGCCGGCGGATTTTAACTCCTACGGCTCGCGGCGCGGAAATCATGAAGTCATGGTGCGTGGCACATTCGCCAATGTTCGCCTGCGCAACAAGATGGTGAATCTCGAAGGCGGATTCACACGCCACCTTCCCGATGGAACCGAGATGAGCATCTTTGACGCCTCGGAAAAATATATTGCCGACAAAATTCCATTAATTATCCTGGCAGGAAAAGAGTATGGCTCCGGCTCTTCGCGCGACTGGGCGGCAAAGGGGCCTCTTCTTTTAGGGGTGCGGGCGGTGATCGCGGAAAGCTACGAGCGTATTCATCGCTCAAATCTCGTGGGCATGGGGATCCTGCCCCTGCAATTTGCGGACGGGGAGACTGCGCAGCATCTGGGTTTGACCGGAGAGGAAGTTTTCGAGATCAGTGGCATTCCGGCGCTGATGGCACAATTCACCGCCGGAAGCCAGGTGAGCGTCCGCGCGGTAGGCAATGGTCTAACCACTGAGTTCAAAGCGCTGGTGCGGATCGATACTCCGCAGGAATCGCAGTATTACGCCAACGGTGGGATTTTGCATTACGTGTTGCGGCAGTTGCTTTCGGCCAGGCCGGCTGCTGTGCACGCTTAGAACGCCTCAGACCTGGGTGGCGCCTGGCGCGTGTCTGCAGACGCTGGTTGCTGTTGGAAGAGTCGGAGATCCGTACCTACGTGGTTCGTGGTAAAGACTCCGTTTCTCACCCCAAGGTTTAGGTAGAGCTTCTTAGCCATTTCGTAGTGGCCTTGCGCGACTCTGTATAGCAGGTGCCACTCTCGGTACAGCCCGCCGAATTGATTTGCAGAAAGTTTGCAAAACATTGTCCACCTCAACAATCCACAGGTGTTTTTGCTTGTAAAGCGCGATTCCCGCCATTTACAGTTTCGACTCCTCGGGTCCCCAGGCCCGTAAGCTCTGCCGGAGGCTTCTGTGAACGACTGCTGCTCTCCCATCTCCCGCTGTAAATGGCTCTTAACTGTCCTTCTCTTGACCCTTCCTGCCAGCGCCGCACAGCGTGAAGCAGTCATTATTCATTCCACCGGTTCGCGGGAATCATTGAAGCAGCAAGTGCAAGCCATGGGCGGAACCATCCGCTACGAGTTCAAGAATTTGAATGCAGTATCGGCGGTGGTGCCGACGAAATCCATGCCTGCACTCGCCGCCGCTCCCGGAGTGAAGCTCAGAAAATCACTGCCTGTCCGTATTCCTTCCACCGGGCACTCCGGCATCGTCACGAAAGCACCAGCAAAGGTCAGAATCTCGGGCAAGATGAAAATGGATCGCGCCGAGGTCTTGAAGAGCATCACTTCACGTCCGGCCGATTATCTGTTTAATAATGCGCTGATCAATGCCGTGTCGGTTCAGGCCAAAGGCAATTTAGGAGATGGAGTGGTGGTCGCGGTCATCGACACTGGCGTCGCCAACAATGGTGAGGTAGTTCCGACCCTCGATGGCAGCGTGATCGGTGGCGAGAGTTTCGTCCCCAACGACGTCGATCCGGTCAGCGTCGCCCACCAGTACCAAGAATGACGATCACGGAACCATGGTTTCCACCATGATCGCCGGGCACGGTGTCTTCATTGTTCCCAACGACGATTGCCTGATTGGCGCACTGCAGAATTATTCGCCGGACTCGATTGCCGATGCGACCCCGTTCGGCTTCCCTGGTAACTCGCTGCTTCCGGTAGTTGGTGTCGCTCCCGGCGCCCAGATTTACGCCATGAAGGTATTCCCTTCGAACGGACAGCCGGCTTCGGGCGACGCAGTGTTGGCCGCCATGGATCGCGTCATTACGTTGAAGAAGAATTTCCTGGCGGGCGAACCGTCGGTACCGGTTTCCGGCAGCGGTACAGAAGACGATCCGTTTGTCTATGATTCGCTCAACATTCAGGTGGTGAACATGAGCCTGGGCGGGCTGACGCTCGCAGCAGGCCGGGACCTGACCGGGTTGATGACGGAAGAAATGCTGAAAGCCGGCATCATGCTGGCAGCCAGCGCGGCCAATGCCGGACCGACGGCAATGACCATCGCTGACGTGGGCGCGGGACGAGGCGCACTGTCCGCCGCAGCCGCTGACGATTTCATTCACGAGCGCATTTTCTGGGATAATTTTGCCAGCGACAGCTGCGCGCTCGGGATTGGCTTCTTTGCCTTCCCGACGACATCGATCCAGACCGCATCCTTCAGTTCTCACGGCCCGACACCGGATGGACGGGTCGGCGTCGGCGTAAGCAGCGCGGGATTCTGGAACTTTGTACAAGGCGCTGCCGGGGACCTTTTCTTCGTCGCCGGAACCTCGTTCTCTTCACCGACCGTAGCCGGAGCCGCAGCTTTGCTGCAGGCGGGTGCGCCACATGCCTCTGCACTGAAAATTCACAATGCAATTCTGAAAGGCGCAAATCCGGAGTTGTTCACCGACGAATCCGGACGGTTCGACCGCGGCAAGGGATACCTGGATGTCGCCCACTCTTTGAACCTGCTGAAACGTCACCACGTGGATAACGACTTCCCATCATTCCCGCCGCATACCTCTTCGGTTGCGCAAAACCTGCACGACCTGGGAATCCAGACCTACCGGTTAGAGCAGGACGATCCCATCCACTTCAAGGCACGCAATCTCGAACCGGGGGAACGCCAGGAACTCATCTTCCGCGTCGGAAGGAATATCGGAAGCGTGCAGGTGAGTCTGAACAGCGTGACACCCAAGTTGCCGGCGGAGAAACAGAACCAGCTGTTTGGGGACGACATCTTCCTTGCAATCCACCCGGCCAAGACTTCCCAGAATCAGGAAGACGACAACATTGTGGATACCTTCTTCCACGCTCCCGACACATTTACGATCGACAACCCTGAGCCCGGGTTGATGCGGATTGCGGTGCTCGGCGACTCCACCAACGCCGGCAAGGTGTCTGCCGATCTAACCGTGACGGGTGTTCGCAAAGCCGAGCCGGTTTGGAGCCGCCGCGGACGGGTCCACCAAGGCGATCAACTGCAGTACAGCTTCCAGGTTCCGAGTGGCACGGCTCACGCTTCTTTCGAACTGACCTGGAACCACGGTTGGGACCACTATCCCACCAACGACATCGATCTGATTGTCATTGATCCGGACGGCAACGAGATCGACGACGGCGCCACGGTGGAAGGGCGGGAAGTAGTATCCCTTGACAAGCCAAAAGCCGGAACCTATCAGCTGTTCGTCATCGGCTTCGACGTCTTCGGACGCCTGCTGGATGATGGCAGCGAACGCGGACCTCAGGTAGACAGTTTCCAGTTAGGCGCGTACATCCCGTAAAACTTGGACCACTCCCAACCAGGCCAGAGCGTTATTGCTCTGGCCTTTGCTGTTCCAGGATGGGAGCAGGGCAACTCGGGTTCCAAAGCCTTCATCTTTAAAGGGCGGTAGAGAACCAGCAAATGAGCGAATGCGCCGTGCTTCACGTGGGGTTCCAGTTCAGGCTCGCTCTTTGACACCGAAGTACCATCGCCGGCTTGACTCGGTGACCAACCCGCTATGGGCTCCCGGAGCCGTTGACACGGGGGAATCTACTTTGTTACCGTTGGCGTTCCAGATTCACAGCTCCTAGGTTCCGTAAGTGCCGTATTCGGTAGGGATTGCGGACACGTATTTGCGTAGGATCCCACGCGTGACGTGACGCCTTCTATCTTTAAGGCAATCCCCCAAAGATGTATCAGTGCTCGAAGCGGGAAAGGGCTTAGGTATTTTTGGTTAGTTGGCTAATCCCGAATCGGCAATGTACCGATTACTAACGGAAGAGGCACCTTGCGTAGACGTTCATACATTCTGTTTGTAGCCCGCGGAGAAGACGGCCAGCTTCGGAAGATTCCGATCCCGGTTCAGTATCTGTACGTCTTTATTGCCGGGGCAGTTATCGCTGTTTTGAGCCTGACAGGCATCGCCAGCTCGTATACTCGCATGCTGGTGAAGGTGTCGCACTTCAATGAGCTCCGCAATGAAAAAGAGGAGCTGAAGAACCGCTATACCAAGCTTGAGCAGGTGGCCAAAGAGCGCGATATCCAGGTGGCTTCGCTGGGTTCGCTCGCCGGTGAAGTTTCTTCGCTGTATGGCTTGAAATCGGATTCGATTATGGAAGACGCCTCGGGCGACCGGCGTGATGCACAAGTCCACTCTTCTATAAATCAATTCTCCGAATTGAGGACATCGGCACTGACCGGGGCGGCAACCACCGGGATCTCGCTCGGCCTGGTGAGAAATGTCACGACCGCCGACTGGGTCCGTGCCAACTCATCGCCCAATATCTGGCCGGTGGAAGGGTCTGGTTACGGGATCCTTTGGCGAGCGCATTGATCCGTTTAACGGTGAGGGCGCATTCCATAATGGAGTCGATATCTCATCTGGCTACGGACAGCCGGTGATGGCTCCCGCCGATGGCGTGGTTGAGTTTGCCGACTTTTTCGGTGGGTATGGCCGCGCGGTGATCCTGGAACACAGCCGCGGAGTTTCGACTCGATACGGCCACCTGTCCGGGTTCGCGGTCACCATCGGACAGAGGGTGCATCGCGGCGACATTATTGGATATGTAGGCCTAAGTGGTCGCTCGACCGGTCCTCATCTTCACTACGAAGTACGCATCAATGACATCCCGGTCAACCCTCACAAATATCTGCGCCTGACTTTTGCCCACGCGGGTGGGTTCTCCGCGGGCAGCTAGTCAAAAGCAAATCCCCCGATTTTGATTTGTCGTTTCTGCCATTACAGAGTTCAGCAGCAGATTCCTTGCACGATAGAACAGCGCTGCGGAACGACAAGGATGATGTGCGGTTTACGGCTTCCCGCCGGGGTTCCAGTGCGGCTTGAAATCAGAATTCACCAGCCACTTTACCGGCTTTAACAACGAGCCTATGGCCGCATCCATGTGTTTGAAATCGATGTGCGCCACGTCGTCGCTGGGCTGGTGATAGTCCGAATGCAGGCCGTAGCTGGAGATGGTCTGGGCCACGATGCCCTGTTTCGCCAACACAAAGTTATCGGAGCGGGTAAAGAAATTCTCCTTCGGATGGGGATCGCCCACTAGTTTCGCTCCATGCTCGGCCATAACCGGACCAAGGTTGGAACGTTCCCAACCGCTCAACCACACCGTATCCGCCTTGACCGCCGAATCCGCCCGGCCAATCATTTCGAATTCGAGGTTCGCGGAAATGTCGGTAAGCGCCACCGGAGCATGCTGGTAGAAGTAGGTCGCTCCGAATCCTCCCAGCTCTTCACTGCCAAATAGAGCAAAGATCACGGTTCGCTTGGGTTTGGAACCAGCTCCCAACACCCGCGCTAGCTCAAGGACAGCGACCACGCCCGAGGCATCATCGTCGGCTCCGTTGTAAATATTGTCATCATTGACCGGCTTGCCGATTCCGACATGGTCGAGATGAGCAGAGAACAAAACTGCTGCCTGGTCTGCATCAGCATCGCTGCCTG
Organism: uncultured Acidobacteriaceae bacterium; assembly: GCA_963824805.1. Lineage (GTDB taxonomy): Bacteria > Acidobacteriota > Terriglobia > Terriglobales > Acidobacteriaceae > DATBAT01. Next base: position 78,505 of record CAWGQZ010000055.1, read on the forward strand.
GCAGTTTTCCAACCGCGTTCCAGGTGTGCAGCGGAACATCGTCTTCCGCCAAAGCCTGGAATTCAACCACCGTACCATCCGGGACGGCCGATAACTTCTGGATGGCCTCATCGCTCAACTCCAGAAAGTTCAGATTGCCACCAATCGCATTCTTTTCGGTCCCCTTGAGCCGGGGCGCAAGTGCGGGCATGGTCTTCTCACCGGTCGTGAAGTGATCCGCCTTAACCTCTTTGGCTACAGTTAATACCGCTGCCGCCACCGTCCCGGCTCCCCGGGCCGTTCGTCTGGTCTTGCTGCGATCCTTCCCTGTGATAAGCGTTACGTCGCCCTCCGCCAGTTCGGCCTTGGGATCGTCGGCGTCCAGTTTGCGCAGAGGCCCGGAGAATTTTTCGTTCGCAAGCCGGGGCACGAGAAAATCCTTGCCGTAAATCAACTCGATGGTTCCTACTTTGAGCTGGGGCGCAGCCGTGATCTTGCGGCGTAGCACCGTGGCTTGCTGGATGTAGCCACCATCGTCCCCAGCAGGTTGTGCGCCGTATTCTTTTAGTTTGGAAGCGACATAATTGGCGGCCGCGTGCTCGTCCTCAGTTGCACTTCCCCGACCTTTCATATCGTCGGAGGCAAGGAATTTCAGGTTGTCTTCAATGCACTTGGGGCAGAGTCCCGATGGATTGTCTTTCGATGCAGCCGAAGAAGGTATCGCGGTAAGAGCAATGACGAGCGTCAGCAACAGAGAACATAGGTCAGGTTTTTTCATGAAATTAAGTCAGAAGACTAACAGAAAATTACGATTAGGGACTTCATAGGAGGGAAGACTGCCCTGACCTTCCGGGGAAAAGCCACAACCTTGGTCTGCTACAATTCTTGCAGCCACTTCCCTGGATACTGAATGACTTCGGCGTCCATCAGGGGCTCTTATACATGGTGAAAATTAAGCGAAACCTGCAGTTTTCGGCTGCCTTCGCCGCACTCATACTCGTAGCATTGTCAGTTGGCTGTTCCGGATTTTTCGTCGATCCGACGCTCACTACCATTACCGTAACTCCGTCAACCCCCTCCGTAGTATCGGGTAACACTCTGCAGATGATCGCCACCGGGAGCTACGATGATGGCAGCACCAAAAACATCAGCGGCGCCGCTACCTGGACCACTTCAGATTCCAGCGTCGCTACTGTAAATTCCTCGGGACTCCTGACCGGAGTCGCGACCGGGACTGCCACGATTACGGCTACTTCAGGCGCGATCACTGGGACAACCACCGCGACCATTCAGGTCGCGGGCCTGCAATCTATCACCTTGAGTCCGACCGGTATCAGTATCAAGCAGGGGACGACGCAGCAATTCACGGCGACTGGTCATCTGCAGGACGGCAGCACCCCGGACATAACCAGCTCAGTAACCTGGAATTCGTCGAACCAGGATGCTGCTACGATCAATGCAACGGGACTCGCCACCGCACAATCAGTGACATCAGCCTCGGCGACAACCATCACTGCAACCTCAGGAACCGTTTCTGCGACCACGACATTGACTGTGAACCCGTAGCTATTTTTCGCGCGCGCCACTTATGTCTGAAATTCGATGCATCGCTATCTCCACTGGAGGCGGGGATGCACCCGGCCTCAATGCTGTCATTCGCGCTGCCGTCAAATGCGCCATCCTGAAATACAAATGGAAGGTCATAGGTATTCAGGATGGTTTTGATGGCTTGATCTGGCCGGAAAAGTCGCGCGAGCTTACTCTCAAGGACGTCAGCGGCATTCTGCCCCGGGGTGGAACCATTCTGGGTACCACCAACCGGGGCAATCCGTTTCGCTACAAGACCATCGAAAACGGACAGGAAGTCGTAAAAGACATTTCGTCCGACATTATCGAAAACGGCCGCAAGCTGGGGATCGATGCCATCATCACCATCGGCGGCGACGGCTCACAGACCATTGCCCTGGACCTGTTCAACAAAGGCGTGAAGATCGTCGGGGTTCCAAAGACGATCGACAACGATCTGTCGGCTACCGAGGTTACATTCGGATTTGACACTGCGCTTACCACCGCCACCGATGCCATCGATAAGATCCACACGACCGCCGAGTCGCACCATCGAATAATGGTCGTAGAGGTCATGGGACGCGATGCAGGCTGGATCGCTCTCGAAGCGGGCATCGCTGGCGGGGCGCATGTCATTCTGATTCCGGAAATCCCGTTCACCATCGAACATATTTGCGAATACGTCGCCCGGCGTGAGAGCTACGGTAAGCATTTCACGATTGTTGTCGTGGCTGAAGGGATTAACCTGCCGCCCGAACTCAAGGAAAATCGCCGTGCGGGCGCGGTCGGAAACCTGGTGGGAAACGCCATTGCCAGCATGGCACACAAAGAAGTCCGCGTCAGCGTGTTGGGCCACATTCAACGTGGCGGTTCCCCAACTCCCTTCGATCGCATTCTCGGTACCCGCTTCGGAGTCGCTGCCGTCGACCTGATTGCAGGTGGACAGTTCGGAAAAATGGTGTGCCTGCGGAATGAGTGCATCGGCTGTGTCGATTTCGTAGAGGCAATCGGAAAACTGAAAGTGGTCAATCCGAAAGGAGAACTGGTGCAGATGGCGCGCTCCATCGGTATCTGCTTCGGCGATTAAATTGAGTCATGAGGGTGCCCGTCCTGGGCCGCTTTCCTTTGCCGGACCAGGCCTGAAATTTTCGATTTTTCCCAATCAGCCCTTTTTTCTCAAATTTCAAAACTTCAGTAAGCATCTGGATACCGGTCCTCCACAAACCTTTCTTCTCCGGAGCTATAGTGGAAGAGATCCCGTGAACACTGGTCTTAGAATCTCCCCAATCGTTTTCTCTTTGCTGCTTTCGCTCGCAGTAGCCGGATGCAACCGTTCGCGCAGCAAGCCGGGAGAGCCGGCGTACATTTCCGCGCCGCAAGTAAATTTGCGCGACCGGGTAGCCGCCATTTACAACAAGCAGGGAATCGTCAGGAACGGCGATCGGGTAGAGATTCTCGATCGCGACCGCCGCTTCGCCCGGGTGCGGACCGCAACCGGCACCGAGGGTTGGGTTGAGCAACGTTATCTTGTGACGCAGGCGGTCTACGATGGATTTCAGAAGCTCGAGGAATCCGACAAGGGTACCCCCGTCCAGGGAACCGCCACCACGCGCAACGATACCAATCTGCACGTCGAACCGGGTCGCGACACCGAGCATCTTTACCAGGTAAATCAGGGAGCAAAGATTTCCCTGCTTCGACGGGCAACCGCCGCCAAACCTGGAAGCAATCTGGCGCGAGTTTCGCCGAAGGGCTCGGATAAGCCTCCACAGCCCGCTTTGGAGGACTGGTGGCTGGTGCGTTCGCCAGAGAACCGCGTAGGATGGGTGCTCGGACGAATGCTTGACGTGGATGTTCCGCTGGAAGTCGCACAATACGCCGAAGGCCAGCACATTGTCGCCTCATTCGTGCTCAGCGAAGTCTCCGATGGGGAAAAGAAAGTCCCCCAGTATCTGGTGCTGCTGACCGAATCGAAGGACGGCCTGCCCTTCGATTACAACCAAGCCCGGCTTTTCACATGGAACCTGAAGCGCGACCGCTACGAAACTGCTTATCGAGAGCGGCTAAACGGGGTGTTGCCGGTGACTATATCGAAAGAAAACTTCGACAAGGAGGGCGAGTTGCCTGTCTTTATCTTGCGTGGGAAAGACGACAACGGCAATGTGATCGAAAAGAAGTACAAGTTCAACTCACCGATCGTGAGACGAGTGCTAGCACCGGGTGAGCAATCCGCACCCCGCACAGCCGCTGCCAGCCATCATGGGACGAAGCGTCGGCGCCGCTGACGTCAGGGGTGACTGCTTTTCTAGCAATAGAAATCCGAAATACTCTGTACTACCCAGTGTTGTTCGTCTTCGCTGAGTTCCGGGAACATGGGCAAGGCAAGCACTTCTGCCGCAGCTTTCTCGGATTCCGGAAAATCACCCTTTCTATATCCGAGATACCCGAAACAGGGCTGGAGATGAAGCGGAAGCGGGTAGTAGACTTCGCTCCCGATTTTGCGGGCGGTCAAGAATTCGCGAAGCTCGTCGCGCCGCCGGGCGCGAATTACATATTGATGGAAGACGTGGTCGGCCTTCGGATCGCGGAATGGAATCGTCAACGCGGTCCCGTCGAGGCCCGCGTCACCAAACAGGCGGTCGTATGCGGCAGCACGCTCGCGCCGCTGCTGATTCCACTCTTCGATGTGAGCAAGTTTTACTCGAAGGATGGCGGCCTGAATGGCATCCATGCGCGCGTTCCAGCCCAATTCTTCGTGAACATAGCGGCGGGAACTTCCATGGCTGCGAAGCCGGCGCATGTGGTCGGCTCGATCGGGATCCAAGGTTGTAACCAATCCCGCCTCGCCGTAGGCGCTCAGATTCTTGGTGGGATAAAAACTGAACGCCGCTGCCAAGCCCAAAGCGCCTGCCTTGCGTCCTCCCCAGGCGGCGCCGATAGCCTGAGCCGCATCCTCAACCAGCACTGCGTTGAATTCATCCGCAATGGGCTGTAAGCGATCGATGTCCGCACATTGGCCGTACAGGTGGACCGGCAACAGTGCGCGAGCTTTCGCCGCTTTCAATCGACTTGAAACCTGTTTGGGACTGATGTTGAAGGTCGCCGGATCGATGTCAGCGAAAATGGGGGTCGCTCCTGCCCTCACGATTGCGCTTGCGGAAGCCAGGAAGCTGAACGGCGTCGTAATCACCGAGTCGCCGGGCTTGACCCCGCAAGCCGCCAGCATCAGCCATAGTGCGTCGGTGCCGGAGGCGCACCCCACAGCGTCGGCGGCTCCGGTGAAGGCGGCGACTTCGCGCTCCAGTTCCTCTACTTCAGGACCCAAAATAAAATGCTGGGAAGAGCAGACTCGCTCGACCGCCGACAGAATGTCTTCGCGGATGCGCTGGTACTGACGCTGCAGATCGAGCATTGCGACCTGCTCGAATTTCAGTGGGGAGGACGGCATGGGGAATTGCGATTTTACAACACGCGATACAGACCCTAGCTGCCTCTAGACCATAAACCACACAGGGTACAAAGGTTTCACGAAGCAATTCCTTCTTGGGGCGTGGTGTCCTTAGTGGTTATGCCTTTCGGTGGTGTACTCGCGGGAACGGGGGCAATTCACGGCCCTCCGCCAAGGCCTGCTGCCACTCGCCTAGCGCTGTGCGAAGATGCTCAAGCTCAACCCCGCAGAAGCCCTCTGGATACCCGCTAAAATTCCGCAGCGCCCTCGCCATAAGTGACTTGCATCCCACCACATTTCCCGTCGAGTGATGGTGGAGCGCCACCGCTGTCTGAATCAATGCCTGGAGAAACTTCTTTTCCGGATCTACCGATGCCCGCCAGACGTCCTCCAACACCTCATGTGCGTCGTAAAACTCACCGCGATTGAACAACTCAATCCCGTGATGGTATGCCGGCGAATCCATCCGTCCATTCTCCCGCAGCAATTACACCAAAGTGTACCGAAACTTTGGTAACCACCGGGTCATAAGACCTTTGTTCTTGGTTATGATCGCGAAGTAACTAACTGTAAGTGAGTCGCACCGCACCAATCGTTTCTCTAAATCAAAATCGTTCGCCTAAGACCTCCCTTGCTCTTGACGGCATGATGACTGATTTGAAGAAGCGGGTTGAGCTGTTAAGAATCGAGGGGGATCACATGGGACGTTTGTCTTTCTGGCCGGCCTGCTTTGCTTGCGGGTTAATCTTGCTTGTCACACCCGGACTGCTGTTCGCACAGAACAGCGCATTGGGAGGAACCGTAGTTGATTCCGCGGGCGCGGTTGTGCCGGGAACAGAAATCACGGCTACCAATCTTGCCACCCATGCGACACGGGTTGTGGCCAGCGGTGCCGAAGGTAGCTTTTCCATTACTAACTTGCCCATCGGTTCCTATGAAGTAACCGCCAAAAAAGACACCTTCAAGACCTTTCATGTTCCCAGCGTGCAGTTGACGGTCGCAGAAGTTGTCACCGTCAATGTCACGCTTGAACCCGGCGCCCTCACCGAAGAGGTCCAGGTAAACGGCGATCTTCTTCCCGGTGTTGATCTGGAAACTTCGCAAGTCAGTAACCTGGTCAGCCAGCGTCAAATGCAGGATCTTCCACTGGTCACGCGCGACCCTTATAGCTTGATTCTGCTTTCGCCGGGAGCGATGCAGACCAACAGTCGCCTTGGCGGCTTTTCGGTTAACGGATCCAGCGAGCGCAATAACAACTTCATGCTCGACGGACTAGATAACAATGATACTTCGGTCCCCGGGGGTTCCGGTGGGCTGGCCTCTTTGAATCCGGATGCGACTCAGGAGTTCCGCGTCATCACCAACAACTTCATGCCGGAATACGGCCGCAACAATGGCGCCATCGTGGATATCGTCACCAAGAGCGGCAGCAACAAACTTCATGGCGACGGCTACTGGTTTGGCCGCTACAACGCGCTTGGAGCGCGGGATTATTTCAACCACAACCTGGATACGAATGGGAATGTCGAGCCGCAGAACCCCTACGTCCGCAATCTATTTGGGTTTTCCGTAGGCGGCCCGATCATTCAAGACAAGACATTCTTCTTTGTGAATAGTGAATGGCATCGCTTCCGCACGACACTGACCAATGCCACCATTGTGCCAACCGCGGCCTTCAAGTCAGGCGTGTTCAACTACGATGGCAATGCGGTCGATCTGTCGAATCCAGCCTCGCCGAACAATCCCAGTGGATACACTCTCGACCCAACCGCGCAGGCAATTCTGGCGGTCTTTCCCGCGCCCAATGGACCGGCAGTCGATGACGTTCGCGCCCAGTACTTCTTCCCGTCGCGTTCCGCAGCCGATGAATGGAATCTCACTGCCAAGGTTGATCACCGCTTCAGCGATAGCGAGAATCTTTCCCTGCGCTACGCCTACGACACCTTCAAAGATCCGAATCCGTTTCACAGCGACTTCTTGCCCGGTTTAGATGCGGCCACTTCCGACGCCAAAACCAGTAACATCAGTCTGAACCTCACCTCGACGCTTCGCCCGACGCTGGTGAATGAAGCCAAGTTCGGATTCAATCGCCTGGACGCTCCTTTCAATTGCGGTGGTTTGAGTACTTTTGACGCCATCAGTGGAACTGACCAGTTCGGGAGGGGGCGTGATTACTATCTACCCGGCATCGGCGGCTTCGGCTGCCTGACCCTGGGTGAGTTGGACAATGAAACCCGCCGCACCGGGACCTGGACTGCGGCCGATAACCTTTCTTGGGTTCGCGGCACCCACACCTTCAAATTCGGCGGTGAGTATCGCCGGATTTACGAGAACGGATACGATGACTTCAACTCGCGCGACCTGCTGACGTTCTCCGGCAACACTAACTTCGGTACGCCGTTTGTCGACATTGATCCGTCAACTCCTTGCGATGCCGATCCTTCCAGCCCCAACTATGGAGCCGGTTGCGACGGTCCTACTTCTTTACAGGATCTGAGCTCATTCCTTTTCGGCATTGCCGACACGGAGTTCCAGGCGCAGTTTTTCGACAAGACCGGAGCAAGAGTCGCGCATGACAATCGCCAATTCCGCCAGAATGAATACGGGATTTTCGCTCAGGACAGCTGGAAGCTACGCCGCAGCCTGACGTTAAATCTCGGCTTGCGCTACCAATTCAATAGCGTTCCCTATGACGTCAACGGCAATCTTTCGAACCTTTACGTTGATCCCAGCGGTCCGGCTCCTTTCACCTTTGAGTTAGCCGGACCGAACGCCAGGCACTTGCTCTACAACAACGACTTCAGTGGCTTTGAACCTCGCGTCGGCTTCGCCTGGAGTCCCTTGGCAGGCGACAAGACCTCGGTTCGCGGCGCCTTCGGCATATTTCATGACCGGGTCTTCGGCAACCTGTTCGGAAATGCTCGCGGCAATCCACCATTTCAGCAGACCTACTCTGCTCTGGCGTTTGACACTCCCGAGAATCTTCCCTTTCCGGGCGACATGACTTCAACTCCGGTGGTGAACGACGGCGCAGCTCTGGGGCCGACCTTGTTCGATCCACATTTGCGCTTGCCGTATACCGAGAATTGGAATTTCGGAGTCCAGCATGAGTTGATGAACAACCTGACTCTTGAAGTCGACTACGTCGGCACCAAGGGCGTGCACCTGATCCGTGCCGTGGACGGCAATCCCCCTGACCCCGCTCTGGTACAACAGCTGATCAGTTCTGGAGTCGCCCCCGAAGACCTGCAGTTCGCCGCGCTTTACTTCGGAGCGGAGTTCTTCGGGCTGCCCTTCGACGCCGTGCATAATAACGCCTTCGCCAATCCCTTTAGCTTTGGCGGCGGCGGGGCGATCTTGAACCGCTCTATCGGAAATTCCTGGTACAACGGCATGCAAGTCAATCTGACCAAGCGCATGTCGCATGGCTTGCAATTCCAGGGAGCCTATACCTGGTCGCATAGCATCGACGATGCGCCCGACCCGATTGATCCCGCGCAAGGCAATCGCAGCCTGCCGCGGAATTCATTCGCTCTGCAGAACGAGCGTGGGAATTCCGACAACGATCTTCGTCACCGGCTGGTGCTGAACTATGTTTGGGAGGTCCCGGTGGGCAAAGGTCAACGCTTTATAAACTCTGGGGTCATCTCCAAAGTATTGGAAGGATGGCAGTTATCAGGAATCACCACCTTCCAGAGTGGGCATCCTTACGATGTTTTTTACAACGTGGATGTTGAGCACACCGGGGTGAGCGGGCGTGGAACTTTGATCGGTGACACCAGTCTCCCAGCCAACCATGATCGGACCCAGACCGGAGTTCCCCTGAGCGCTTTTTGCGTTACCGAGCTTGGCTGCGATCCACCATTCGGAGTTCCGGGCAATGTCGGACGCAATCGCTTCGCCGGGCCTGGAATCAATAACTGGGACGTGGTGGTAACCAAAAACACATCGCTCGGGGATCGGGTGAAACTCGAAACCCGCTTTGAATTCTATAACTTATTCAACCGGGTGCAGTTTTCGCAGCCAGACAACGATCTGAGCGATACCGGTACGTTCGGCTTCTCCAGCAGCACGGCAACACAACCGGATGGCACCACCTCCGCCCGCCAGTTGCAGTTCGCCATGAAGGTGACTTTCTAACATCTATCCCGAAAGAGGGCGCAGCGGACAGTCTGCGCCCGTCTTTACAGTCTTATTCCACACTAAACATTCCTACCATTTCTCATAACCCCACCTACGTGCTATTTCCGATTTTGGTATTTTCTGAAACATAACTTCGATACACCTAGGCTATCAACAATTTAGCTGCGCCCAATTTGGAATACTAGTTGCACAACAGCCAGTGTGCAGTCCTGTCATTGTCCATCTCAAGAACGATCCTTTCTAAAGTTTCGTCTCCCAGAGTTCCCAGCGTTTTTGAAAATTTAGGAGAAAGTATGAAATACGCATTTCGTAACACCGCAATTCGCGCGCTGCTAGTGATCGCCGCCCTCGCATTGTCGCGAACATGGCTTGGGCGCAGGCCGGCGCTGGTGAATTGACCGGCGTCGTGACCGACCCCAAGGCGCCGTCGTGCTAATGTTCCCGGTCACTTTGACTAACAGCTCCACCGGGACAAGCGAGACGCCACGACCGGATTCAGCTGGCACCTATCGTTTTCCGGCGCTGCCCATCGTGGGGACTTACACGACTCGAGCTGCGCCCAGCGGTTTTCGTAGCGTGAAGAATCGACAAATATCATTGATTTCCGTCGCGAGCAGCGACTAACCGCAGGATATCAAACTGGAAGCTGGGCTCCTCGCAATGAACAAGTGACTGTCGAGGCCGAATACACAGACAAGTCCAGACCTAGCTGAATCCGCGGTTTCACAGTTGATCGACCGCCGGGTTTGGGAGTCAAATGCCCCTGGAAACTCGTACCCAGAACGAATTCATCAACCTGGTGGCTGGCGCATGTACCACAAATTTTCAACAATACCGTCCGAGGCGCTGCGGTAAACGGCACGCGCTCCGGCACCGGAAACTACCTGGTCGAAGGTGCCGACAACAATGAGCAGGGACAGGGTGGCGTCGCGCATCATCGGCGCGGGCAGGTGGGGCCAACACCACCATCTCTCCGGACGCAATTCAGGAATATCGGCGTCATCACCCATGACTTCCACGGCCGAGTACGGCAAGGCCGGCGGATTTGTCACTGACACCGTATGAAGAGCGGCGTAAATCAATTTCACGGATCCGCGTTCGAATACAATCGCATTCAGGCTCTGGCGGCGAACGACTACTTTTCCAATCAGCGCTGGAATCAAAGAGACCAGCTTGGTGCGCAACCAATTTGGTGGCTCCGCTTGGTGGACCAATCATCAAGGACAAGACCTGTTCTTCTTACGGTACCGGTGGAAATTCACCGGAGACGACAGTCGCAGCCTCTGACCGGCGTGCAGCTACACTCGTCAATTTTATGATTTCGTGAACTCCGGGGCCTTCGAACAGTTTATGGAAAGCGCCCCTGGGTGGATTTTGCCAAGCTTAACCTCGGGGCGGCCTGCCCGGGAGGGTTTTCAGGATCCGCGACGGTTGGTCCCATCTTTAATGCGCAAGAACAGCAATTCCCTAATGCAGTGCCTATCGTAGATTCGACTATCACCCCAGCAGAGTGTGCCGCAGGAAACCCTGCATGCGCTGGGCAAGGAGTTTTCACCGGTCAGGCGCTGTTTGGCGTCGGGCAACCGATCCAATATCCCGTGCCGTCGCTGCCACCAGCCATCCAGTCGGATCAGCTTCCGTTAAACCAGTACCGCGTGAGCCTGAAGGTCGACCACAAGCTAACCAACAAAGACCAGATCAACGGCGTATATCTACTGGAAGACGCTACAGAGCTCAGACAGCCTCGGGGGTGGCGACGCAACCTTCGGAGTTCCCTTGAGAACCCTAATCGGGCGCAGACCTGGGTCTCACTTGGACCCACACCTTCTCGTCCAACGTCCTGAATCAGGCGAAAGCCGGATACACCCGCCGCGTGGCCGACTTCACCGCTCCAGGTACCGATGGTATCCCGAGCCTGATCACCATTGATTCCCTTTCCGGCGGATTCGCAGTCACAGGGATTGCCGCAGTTTTTTACCGACAACGACTTCCAATACAAAGACGACCTTTCAATCACCAAAGGCAACCACAGCCTGAAGTTCGGTGGCGAATACCGCCGCACTCGGAATGGATCCAGTTTCTTTAACGACAAGAACGGGCACTTCTGGTCCTGGGGCGGAGAGGATCTGATTACGGATTCTGTCTTCAGCGACGAAGCCGACCAGTTGTATTTTGGCCAGCCTTATTATGGAACTTGGTATTCAGCTGGCGCGGCGGTAAATCCAACAAACGGGCAGCTTCCCGAGTTCTATCGCGGCTATCGCGCGAATGAATTTGGGTGTTTATGCTCAGGACAATTCGAGAATTCATGCCCCGCTTCACCCTGAACCTCGGTGTCCGCTGGGAATATTTTGGTCCCCCGCATAACTTCCAGGATGGCCTGGATTCGAACTTCTACTTTTGGGCCAGCCACAACCCCCATCGCTACGACAAGTACCAACCCGTACTTCCCCCTCAATAATCCGCTCTATGCTCGAGAAGCAACGGGTGCCTTCCAACAGCGGAACTGCCGACATATGGGCGAAGGATTACAACAATTTTGGTCCACGTGTCGGCTTTTCATGGGACCTGTTCGGAACCCAAAAAGTCGTGCTGCGCAGCGGTTTTGGAATGTTCTACGATCGGATCTACAACAACATTTTCGAAAACATCCGCTTCAATCCTCCCGGATTCTGCGACTGCATCGCGGGTGTTCTGTTCAGCGGTGTAGGCGCGGGCGCTCTGGAGACCCAGGGATTGTTCTCCGTGCCGTTCACTGCGAATGGCCGATTAGTGGATCCTTACGCTGTTCCCAGCTGGTTTGCCCAAGGCCACACCACGTCACATGGATGAGAATCTTGTATCGCCTTATTACGAACAATGGAGCTTCGGTCTGCAATACGATTTGGGCCACAACCTTATCCTGGAAACCAACTACATCGGGACCTCCGGTCGAAAACTGATGGCAATACGAAACATTAATACCTTCGACGGCCGCACTTCCGGTTTGGGGAGCACTCACATGAACCCCACCAACGGTTCCGATAATTTCCGCAGTGGTGACTATGGATCCAATTACCACGCAGCGGAAGTGTCACTTCGCAAGCAATTTTCTTCGGGTTTGACATTCAATGCAAACTACGCGTGGTCGAAGGCACTGGACGACATCAGCGACGCATTCCGTGCCAAGGGGGTTGCGACCGCAGTTTCCGATCCGCAGAACATCCGTCTTGATTTCGGTCCGGCGGATGTCGATCTCCGTCATCGTTTCGTAGGTAGTTTCAACTACGAGTTGCCCTTCATGAAAGCAAACCGATGGTTGGGCGGATGGTCGCTAAACGGTATTTTCTCCATCAATAGCGGCGCCTCAGCAACTTTGTTGGATTCGGGTGGGTGACTACAACAAGAACGGAGTTCTCAACGAGCGTCCGCAATTGCTGAGCACTGTAGACGCCGCCTACCTAGGCAAGAATCCTGCCAATGGGTACCTAGATCCTCGGGGCTTTTGCTCCAGTGGAGTGCCCCCTCAGTATCAACAACGGCGACTGGTGCAATAGTTCTCTGAGCCGCGGTACTTTCCACGGTTAACGTATACCTACGTAAACTTTGATTTCGGTGTCGGAAAGAGGCTTCAAGATCACCGAAAGCACAAAGTTCACCTTGCAAGGTAATTTCTTTGATATTTTCAACCATCCGAACTTTGAGAATCCTCAGGGGGATATCGAGAGTCCCAACTTCGGCAAGTCGGAATCGACCTTCGGCGACAACGGCGGACATCGCATCATTCAGTTGGCGCTGCGGTTTGATTTCTGAATTGTGTTCATTAACTACACAGGCCGGCCCAACCGGGCCGGCCTTTTTTTGTTTGATCCAGAAACTCGGCTGCTAAACTCACACTATCCCCTATGTCGCGCTGTCGTTCCCTGGTTTTGGTTTTGCTTTTCTTCTATGCGCCGGTGCACCTCGTCGCGGCGAGCCCTAACATTATCCTCATCACCCTCGACACCGAACCGAGCCGACCGCATGGGTTTCCTGGGCTCCAAGCGTGGGCTCACTCCGAATCTCGACAACTTCGCTAAGCAAAGTGTGGTCTTCACTCGAGCCTACTCTCATGTTCCACTGACGACCCCCTCGCACGCAACGCTACTTACCGGCACCTATCCTCAGTTCAACAACATCTCGAACCTAGGCGCACCTCTCGATCGTAATTACCCCTATCTGCCCCAATTGCTGCATGAAAAGGGCTACCATACTGCGGCTTTTCTGGGAGCAATCGTATTGGACCAAAAGGTAGGAGGCGCCCCGGGCTTTGAACGCGGATTCGACAAATATGACGCTGGCTTTCATCGTCGCGCTCGCCAGGAGAGTCGATACCAGAGCATGGAAAGACGCAGTGGCGTCGTAGTCGACCGCGCGTTGGGTTGGATCAACCGTCGTCCCGCCGGGCCATTTTTTCGTTTGGGTCCATCTATACGACCCGCACGATCCCTACGATCCTCCGGAGCCCTACAAATCACGATACGCTGCCGATCCTTACGACGGAGAAATTGCCTATACCGATGCTGTCGTTGGGAAACTTATTTCCTCGTTGCGCCGTGCTGGGCTCTACGACGGCGCAACTATTGCTGTGATGGCAGATCATGGCGAAGCGTTTGGAGAGCACGGCGAACGCCGTCATGGCATTTTTTTATATGACGAGACGATCCACGTGCCTTTACTGATCAAGTCGCCAGGGGAACGTGCCCCCAAGAAGGTCGATTCCAGGGTGGGCCTCGCGGATGTGGCCCCTACCCTTTTGCAACTGGCTGGACTGAAGGTCCCCGCCGCAATGCAAGGCCAATCGGTTTTGCGTGGGTTAGGGAACGAGCCAGCCGATCGACCACAATACGCCGAAACTAACTATGCTCATCGCGCCTTTGGCTGGAGCACCCTCCGATCCTGGCGAACGGGAAAGTATTTATATGTACAGGCACCTAAGCGAGAACTCTACGATCAATCAGTGGACCCCTCGGCCGACCACAATCTCGCGGCCAGCTCCGGCCCAGTGGCGGACGTACTATCGGCTCAGCTGGACAAGTTTTACGGTCAAACCGGCAAAGCGAATTCAGGTGCCAGTCAGTTGAATGAAACGCAAGCCGAGAACTTACGCGCTTTGGGATATTTGGGAACCGACTCCGCGCGGGACAGCGCGAAAACCAACGACTCCGGCATCGACCCCAAGGACAAGATCGACATTGCCAACCGGTTGCATGAGGCATTAATCGACCTTGAAGAGGAAGACGGATACAAAACCGCAATTCCAGTGCTACAAGGCGTGATAAAAGACGATGCCAACATCCCCATTGCCTATCTGGAGTTAGGCAAAGCTCAACGCAGACTCAAAGACTATGCCAACGCAGTACCAGCCCTTGAGCGGGCGGCAGAATTGATGCCGGATTCAGCTCCTGCGCGCTATGAGGCCGGTTTGGCATTTGTGGAGACGAAAGATTGGTCGGCGGCCGCATCACAATTCGAGGCTGCGATCTTACTCAACCCAAAATCGCCAGAATTCCACACTTACCTTGCGGTAGTCTACGAACGACTGCGGCGTTTCGACGACGCCAGGAAAGAGTTCCAAAGTACCCTGCAACTGGATCCTGAAAACTACAAGGCCAATCTGTTTTTGGGGCGTCTTCTGGCCATGAATGGAAGTCCTGGAGAGGCCGTCGCCTTCCTGGTTAAGGCGGCGAAGATACAACCTCAAGCCCCGGAGCCACACCAATTCTTGGCCAATACGTATTCGGAGCTCGGCGAAGACCAGAAAGGCATTGCGTGAGAATGCTGAAGCGATTCGGCTGCAACCGTCAGCAAAATAATCCCAAAACAAAAAATGCCCCCGCTTTTCAGCGGGGGCGCTTAAAACCTGTCACACTGACTAATAGCGCCGCGCATTCGTGGCTACGGCGTCATAAGGCGTGTTGCTGGGGATGTTGTTGTGCTGGTAGACATCCTGCATGCGCTTTTCCATGCTCACGATTTCGTCGCGGTTGTTGGTGCGGCGATATTCGAGCCAGCGGGAATAATAGCTGTCAAAACGGCGCTGGTCGTCGGCGGAAAGACGGTTGTTGTAGCGGCTGCCGCGGTCGTCGCGCCAGCGATCGTTGTCGCGATCCCAATCGCGGTCGTGGTCACGATGCCAGCGGTCGCCGTCATGGTCGCGGTCCCAGTCACGGTCATTGTCGCGGTCCCAGCGATAGTCTCTCTGACCACCTGAGGCAATACGCGAGTAGGGCGTGTTCGAGGGAATGCCGTAATGCTGGTAGACGTCCTGCATGCGCTTTTCCATGCTGACGATTTCATCGCGGTTATTGGTGCGCCGGTAGTCCTGCCAGCGCGAATAGTAGCTGTCGAAGCGGCGTTGATCATCATCCGACAAGCGCCGCCCTTGTGCGAATACTGGTAATGCGATGGCCAGCAGCAGGGCCATCATTCCGAGAAACCTCTTCATAGAATCCCCCCAAGCGTTGATTTGTAGCCCTTGCAGTGCTTCTAATCTACTCTCACTAAGACGCAACACTACCACTTCGAGTGGCCCAAGCGACGAAAAGAAATAGTGGATGAAGCGTGCAACTTTCAGATTAGAAATGGGTTATTTCTTTAATTGCCTTTAGCAGGTCTTCGGGCTGAGGCAGAATCGCATTTTCCAGAATTGGCTGGTAGGCGACGAAGGTATCCTTGGCAGCTACTCGCCGAACCGGGGCGTCCAGGTCCTGGAACAATTCATCGGCAATGCGGGCGGCAATCTCGGCGCCGTATCCCCAGCTCAGGGAGTCTTCGTAGGCGACCACGACCCGGTTCGTCTTGCGTACCGAGGTGGCAATTGCCTCCCAGTCGTAGGGAGCTAAGCTGCGCAAGTCAATCAGATCAACTTTGATGCCATCTTCGCGGTCAGCCTTCTGGGCAGCCTGTAAGGCGCGCGGCACGACGGCGCCGTAAGTGATCACCGTGACATCGGTCCCAGCCTGCACAATACGGGCCTTGCCAAAGGGAATCATGAAATCCGGTCCAGGGTCGACCCCTTTCCCGTAGGGCTCCCGATACAGCCGCTTGTGCTCCAGGAACATGACCGGATCATCACAGCGGATCGCCGTTCGCAGCAGACCGGCCGCATCTAGCGCCGTTGAAGGGAAAATTACCCGCATCCCGGGGGTATGGGTAAACAAGCTTTCCCCGCATTGCGAGTGATAAATGGCGCCACCGGTTAGATAGCCACCGATGGCGACACGAATTACCAGTGGGGAGGAAAATCCGTTGTTCGAGCGCCAGCGGATGGTCGGGAGTTCATCGCGAAGCTGCATCATGGCAGGCCAGATGTAGTCGAAGAACTGGATTTCCACCACCGGCTTAAGCCCCCGTTGCGCCATCCCGGTGGCACGCCCGATGATGCTGGCCTCGGCCAGCGGCGAATTGAATACCCGGCCGGACCCGAACTCGCACTGCAGGCCAGCCGTGAGCTTGAAGACTCCGCCTTTGCCTTTGACAGATTTGTCTGTCAGATATTGCTCGCGGCTGCAGTCCGCGACGTCTTCGCCGAAGATAACGATCCGCTCGTCGCGGCGCATCTCTTCCCGAAGAGTGGCGTTGATCAAATCTGCCATTGTCTTGGGATGGGTCTTCTTGTCGGCGGCGTCGTGAGTTACAACAACTGCATCGGTCTGGAAGGCGGCTGAGGTCGGATCGACATCGGGAGAGTAAAGAAACCGGGTCACCGTGTCGGGAGTTGGCAGCGCTGCCGCCAGGGCGCGGTCGGTAGCTTCTTGCAGGTCATCGTCAACCTGCTTCTCCAGCGCGTTGATGCCCTTCTCTTCCAGAATGCCCTCGCGGATCAGGAACATCTGCATATGCGGGACGGGGTCGTGGGCCGCATCGCGCTGGCGCTCCGGCTCGGGGCGATACAGTCGTTCATCATCTGACAGGGAGTGCGAGTACGGACGAATCACGTGGGCATGCACGAAGGCAGGGCCTTTGCCGGCTCGACAGTGCGAGGCGGCCCGCACGAACGCTGCATAGCTGACAATCGGATCGGTTCCGTCGAACTCCTCGAAATGGAAGTTGGGGAAGCTGCTGACCAGTCGCGAGATATTTCCCCCCGCCGTCTGCACTTCGACCGGCACCGAAATGGCGTACTCGTTGTCTTCAATAACAAACAATAACGGCAGCTTCTTGTTGGAGGCGACGTTGAGAGACTCCCAGAATTCACCTTCGCTGGTGGTGCCATCGCCCAACGACACATAGGTGATCTCGTCTCCGTGGAACCTGACATTTTTGAACTCGCGGTAGTCGCCGCTGGCGCTTTCCGTTGCTTGGGATGATTCGAAAGGAACCTCGCCGTCTCGGCACAACCCACCGCTTGCAGGATCTGTGTACCGGTAGCCGAGGATTGCGTGACGATGTTGAGCTTGGGATAGCTCCAGTGCGAAGGCATCTGGCGGCCACCGGAACTGGGGTCGTCGGCTGCGCCCACACTCTGCAACAACATCTCGTAGGGCGTGGCGCCCAGGGTCAAGCAAAGCGCCCGGTCGCGATAATAGGGATAGAACCAGTCGTACCCAGGCTTCAGCGCGAAGGCGGCGGCAACTCCGACGGCTTCGTGTCCCGCACCGGAAATCTGGAAAAATATGCGCTGCTGGCGCTTCAGAAGGATCTCGCGGTCGTCGACCCGGCGAGACATGTACATGAAGCGATAAGCGTCGATAAGCTGCTGACGGGTAAGGCCTTGGTAGGACTTGGGCGCTTTGCGCTCGGCGACGAGGGACGGTTTAGGGTCAGTCTTGGTAGTCGCCATCTATACCCTTGGGGGAAAAAACCGCAACGTCATTGTAAATCAGCCTTGATCATTTAGCACAACAAACACTGAGGACAGGGCAGTGTCAGATCAATGTTTCCTCTCAATTCGCCAAAACCAGTAATCCCCAGGGGCCCCTTCCAACTTTGATGTTCCTGACTACTTGTTGGGTCGCAAGGTCCACCACAGAAATATCATTGGAAGGACCATTGGCCGTATAAAGCGTTTTTCCATCCGGCGAAAGCGCCATTCCCCACGGACGTTCCCCCACGGCAAACGAACTGCTGACCGTGTTGGTCGACGTATCTATCACGAACACCTTATGGCCTCGGCCCGTGCTGACGTACAGCTTGGCCGCGTCCGGCGACAGCAGCAAGCCCATAGGCTTGATCACACCCCGTTCGCCGAGCGGAATGGTCTGCGCCACTTCTTGCTTGGCCGTGTCCACCACGACGACAGTGCCATCGTTCTCGGCATTTACGTAAGCGCGAGAGCCATCGGGCATGAACACCACGTTGCGTGGCCGCCGCCCGACCTTAAACGATTTGTCGATCCTGCCAGCCGCAACGTTGAGAACCGAGACCGTGCCCGTATCTTCGGAGGTGATGTACACGAAGCGGCCATCCGGGCTCACGCGCACCCCTTCAGGCTCCTCTCCTAAGGGGAAAGTCTTGACTACCTTGCCCGCCGCCGTGTCAACAATGCTGGCCTTCGAATCGTCTTCGTTGGAAACAAATATCTGGCTGCCATCTTTGCTAAGGTCAAAATTCTCCGGATCCGATCCACTCTGGATGAGCCTTACCAGCTTGTTCTGCCGGACGTCAAAGACGCCGATTCCGTCCGCGCTCTTATCAGGTGGCGGGAGCTTGCTCTCATCGACTCCAGGGCCGGCAATTGGCGAGCCGCTCAAGGCAACATAGATGGTCTTCCCGTCAGGGCTGGCGTGAATCCCGCGCGGCCGCTTGCCCAGCGGAATTGTAGCCGCCACCTCCAGGGTGGAAGAATCGATCACAGTCATGTCTCCCGAAGCTTCATTGGTGACATAAATGCGATAGTCTTTTTCCCCGGATCTGGAGGAAGATCTGGAGCAACCACCCATCAGCAGGCTTGCCGCGATGGCAGTGCAAAACATGAATTGGGACTTAAGCATTGATTGCATTTCCCCTGTTAGATGCAGTGCGTCTCTAGATTGTGCGATGAGCGAGCCAAAAGGGCAAACCTCCGGTGCAGTATCGCCTGTCATTGGGAGAGGTACTGGATGTAGTCGCGTGGCAGGATTGGCCGCTTCACGATTCTGATAACGAGAGTGTGGTCCCGAGCCAAGTCGAGGGACTATGTTCAGTGTGGAAGTGGCACGATAAGCGCATTCCTGAAATCCCTATAACGCGTTTCTTCGGGCGATATTCCCCAACACAGCACCGCTGGGCTTGATGGTCCGCTTCTGTGTCTTCAGGTCGACCGCCACAATGCCGAACTTGGGGGTGAAGCCTGACATCCATTCGAAGTTATCCATCAGCGACCAGGCAACGTATCCGCGTACGTCCACGCCATCGTCGATGGCACGCTTTAGTCCCGTTAGCGCGCGCTGAAAGTACTCTACCCGGCGGCTGTCATCCTCGGTGGCAATACCGTTCTCGGTCACGATAATCGGGACCTTTGTTTCTTTGCTGGCATAGCGAACCACGTGTTCCACGCACTCGGGATAGAACTCCCATCCCACCTGGGTGAGTTCCGCGTCTTTCGGGGGTGGCAAATCCTTCTTACCCACGATCGATCGCGAATACATCTGCACACCCATGTAATCGCAGTGCTTCGCGGCCTGAAGCCAGGGCGCGTAGACATCGGCCCGCTTCTCTTCGAGGTGACTGTCTTCCGTAGCGGGCTGATCATCGGTCATGGCGAGGTTGAATCCTACGGGCATATTGGGTCGAGCCGATTTGATTGCGTCTTTAGCTTTTGCGTGGGCGGCCAGCAAACCAGCGCGCGATTTTTTGCCGTCGCCCATGAAAAGTCCGGAAAAATCGGGCGCATTCAACTGCTTTCGAGCATTCGCCAGGCTGGCATTCATCATATCGGCAATGCTCATTCCTGCCGGCGCGCCCGGCAGATTGAACCAGTTCAACAGTTGGGGAATGTCCGGTTCATTCATGGTAGAGGCATAATCGATGAGATCGCCCATATGCTGGGTGACCTTTTCGCAGTAGCGGGCATACAGATCGGCGGCCTGGGGATTCCCCCATCCACCCTTCATCGCGAACCAGCGGGGCAGTGAAAAGTGGTAATAGGTGAGCAAGGTGGTCAGATGGTGTTCTTTACAAACCGCCAGCATGCGCCGGTAGTGGTCAAGCTCGGCGTTGGAAAAGAAACCTTCTTCCGGCTCGATACGGGCCCATTCGATGGAGAAGCGGTAAGTGTTGAAGCCAAGATCGGCGAGCATGCTGATGTCTTGCGGGTAGAGATGGTAGTGGTCGCAGGCATCGCCCGATGGCTCTTTGAACATACCCTGAGGTAGGTGTTCCAGTGTCCAGAGATCGCTATTGATGTTGTTGCCTTCTACTTGATGAGCAGCGGTGGCGCATCCCCAAAGAAATTTTTCAGGAAAAGCTTTGCTCTTGTCGGTTGCCGAGGCAGCGGCCGCCTGAGCAAAGGGCAGCTTGGCCATTCCGCCAACAACGGCAGCGGCAGAGGCACCGCGTAGCAGCTCACGCCGGGAGATTCCATTCAGGTCACTTGCAATGCTTGAAAGGCTCAGCTTCTTCATCTTGACCTCTCCTGGATGCGATGGCCAAGAGTATATGCCAGTTCTGTTACAGGGGTACCCATGTCTCGCTGATGCTGCGAAATATGGAGAAGCGCAACGGAAGCTCAACTTGTCATATACTCCTGCAAACCCTGGAGCGCTGATGAGACGCAAACTCTATTTCGCCGTCCTGCTCTGCCTCATGCCTGCTGCCTTAGCCCACGCCGAAGACCTGTTTGACATCAAGCCCATGGCCGACGGCGTCTATGCCGCTATCGCCAAACCGGTTTACAAAATCAACTGTAATGCGGCCATCATTCTGCTTGGAGACTCCGTGTTGGTGGTGGATACGCACTCCAAGCCTTCGGCCGCCCGCGCACTCATCGAGCAGATCAAGAAGCTCACCGATAAACCGGTGCGTTATGTCGTGAACACCCATTTCCATTGGGACCACTACCAGGGCAACCAGGCTTATCCCAGTTCATGGCCGGCTGGGGTTGAAATTATTTCCTCGCAAGCCACGCGCGAGAACATCGAGCACCGCGGTATCCCAAGGGTCAAATACGAAATTGCCACGATTCCTAAGGACATCGAGAAGCTGAAATCCGATCTCGCGAGCGCCACCGATGCGAAACAGAAACAGGAGCTGCAGAGCAATCTACAGCAGGCTGAAGCCTACCTGGCCGAACTGCAGAGCATGCAAATCACTTTGCCCACGCTGACCTTCGATCGAAGTCTGATTCTCCACCGCAAGGCGCGAACCGTGCAGATTCTTTGGCTGGGCAATGGACATACCAATGGCGACGTCTGGGTCTATCTGCCGAAAGAGAAGATCATTATTTGCGGCGACGCGCTGCACGGCTGGACGCCCTTCATGGGCGACAGCTATCCCTTCGACTGGATTCAAACCCTCGACGCCGCGGAGAAGCTAGATTTCGATCAGGCGCTTGGCGGCCACGGCGACGTCATGCACGGAAAAGATAAGTTTGAGTTATGGAAGGCTTACTTCCACGATCTGCTGGACGAAACTGCGAAAGTTTACGGCGACGGCGCCAGTCTTGAAGACGCCAGAACACAAGTCTCGAAAACCCTGGTTGCAAAATACGCGTCAAGGTTCGACCCTGATTTTCCCAAAAGCGTAGGAGCCAACGTTACCAAGGCCTACCAGGTAATAGCCCAAGCTCACTGAAGAACAAGCTCAAAAGCCCTGCCCAGGCGAAGCTTGAACGTGGCACCCATAGTAAAACTAGAGGGTGCCCCATTCTCGACGGGTTTTTGGGCCAGACTAGGACGGGGATTTTTACAAGGAGCCTAAGAGAATCCATGGACATACGATCAATTCAAAAGCCATTGAAGGACCAGTACCGCCGCGATCCCTCCTCCTCGCGCATCACCTTGACCGCCAAGGGGTCCGCGACCGCTACTCCTATGTCGTGTTCGGTTGACATCGGACGCGCCATCTACCAGGCCGAAGCTCACACTGGAGTTGGCGGCACCGGCGCCGCGGCCTGCTCGGGAGATCTCTTACTCGGTGCCTTGGCTGCGTGCGCGCAGATCACCTGCCAGCTGGTCTCAACCGCCATGGGAGTTCCCACGAAGCACATCGACGTCACGGTCACCGGCGACATGGACTTGTCAGGAACGCTGGGTATTTCCAAAGATATTCCCGTCGGCTTCGAAGCCATTCGCCTTCAATTCAATCTCGACGCCCCGCAGGCGACGCCCGAACAATTGAAGTCGCTTCAGGAAAAAACAGAACAATACTGCGTAGTGATGCAAACCATGTTGCGGCCGCCGAAGATCGAAAGCCAGTGGGTGACAACTGCTAGTGCCCAATAAGCCAGGCCACAGGTGCCAAAAACCAGGATTCAATTTCGCGTCTTCCGTCTGATTGTTGCCGGCTTGGCGTTCTCCTATGCATGCGGCTGTGGCGGCGGCTCCATGGGCGTCCGGACGCCCATGGCAGTAACAGTATTTTTCCCGAATCCGTTGGTGACCGTGCCGCGTAACGGATCTCAGGTCATTCTCTCCATCCTGATCATGTCCTCCAGCGAGACCGCGGTGGTGACGGTCGGCGGACTTCCGGCGGGCGTCGATGTAAAGTACTCGTCTTCGGATACAAATCCTTCCGGCTCTCTGGCGTTTACCGCGATTGCGACAACTGCTGTGGGAACCTACACCCCGATAGTGAGTGTGAACTCGGCAAGTCAAATCGTGACCGCGACATTCACCCTCATCGTCACGACGGGCTAACAGTTGTCGTCAGGGGTTTCCCCTTTTCTGCCAGCAGCAGCGCTAACAGCTTCGCCGGACCCGAAGTGCTGGCATTCCTCGATACGGCATGAAGCTCCCCTGGGAGTTTCCAGAAACATCTCGCCGGCCGAATAGCTTGCTTCAGCTCCATCTCCAACCTTCGATCGGATCTCGCCTTCTAGCACATACGCGATCGTGATTCCCGGATGACTATGCGGCGGAGAACTTTCTCCCGGCCCATAAGAAACCTCGACCGCTGTTACCGCCCAATCCCTTAGCGCCACTTCCGGCAAGTCATGCTTGAAAATGACTTTGCTACTTCCGCCAGAGTTTTGCGCCCGCAACACCTGCGCCAGCAAGACTCCCGCGCCTCCCATCAAAACTCTGCGAGTAATCATCGAAACCACCTTATGGAACAAGAATCCCCGCTAAGACGCCATGAAAATCTCTGCAGGTTGTCCGACATTACCACACAGCGGATGCCCCACTTCGCGGGCTTTTTGGGCGAAGCGAGAGGCATAGAATGCGTGAAGCGAATACCTTTGTCTGCCCTGTGAGTTCGATCACTTAAACCGGTGACATAACTCACTGTTGTCTCCAAACCCCTGCTGGCAAGCTATCTGGTGGCAGACAACTCGAACCCGGAACTCGATGGGCACCGCATGCACAAGCTGAATATCGTGTTCCTGGGCTTTGGCCGTATGGGCCGGGCCGCCTTCGTTTCCCTGAATCAAATCACAGATCGACTGCGTCAGGAGGGAATTGATCCTTACCTGCGTGCCGTGTTCGAGGCGGATGAAAATCTGATTTCCATCCTGCCGGATCTCACCGGTGCGAAAGGCGGTCTTTGTCGACACCAGAGCCGCCCGTCCCGTCGCTCTAAGTGACCTGCTCCACCAACAAGTAGGACTCAAAGCAGACGATGAATTTCTCATCTACGACGCCACTCCCAGTACCTGCCATCTCGAGAATCTGGTCGCCGTTTGCGAGCACTTTCCACAGGCCATCTATCTCGGAGAAAAGCCACTTTTCACCAGGCGTACCGGCCTTATTGCCCTCAACCATTTTGGGAAGCAAATTCTTTGCGATTTCGTCGACAGCCAAAACCAAGCCGTACTCAAGCTGCTTGCCATGCAGCGCGGCTCATTCCGCATCGAGCGCCTGCGCTTCTGGCGGCTGAATTCGTCCGGCTTGCAGAAATTATTGGCCCCGCAAGACCGGCGTGGCATAGAAGGCGGAGCTTTGCTTGACAAGGGCATCCACGACATTGCCTTGGCCGCCATCCTGATGCGCAACCAGCAAATCACCGGCGCCAGTTGGACCGTGCGGGAAGCCACCAACCTGGCCTTTATGCCGCCAGCCCCTGACTCCGACGGACTAACCGACGCCGCCGGTTACGCCAGAATTGAGTCGCTCGGCCCGCCCCGCGCTAACGCCGAGTTCCATTACAGTTGGATCGGAGTCGAGCGTTTCGATGATCTCTCGACCAGCATCGGACAGCCATCGCTCCGGGCGCTTCTAAACCGCCATGGACTCGAAGAACCCTCCTGGCTCTGGCGCACGCCTGGAGAAGAGGAGGCCCGAATTGCCCTAGTCGAAGGAACCGAAGCCGGTCGCGACACACGCCTGGTTGTCAACCTTCTGAGCCGGCCAGGTATTCAACCGTTTGTCTTCCACGCGGAACGGGAAGAATTCCTGGATCTGAGTTTTTATCGGTCTAGCGAAAGCCCTCTCGCCCGAGTTCTGAATCTCGCCATCCACAACTGCGTAAACCGGCTCCCGCTGTCGTGTTCGCCACTAGGAGCGGCGATCATTGCCCAGGCCCATCAGGCCTGTTTCGATATTCGAGACCAAGCGCTCGTTCAACAACCGCATGCAACTTCGGATTGGATGCAGTCGGAATGTATCCTCAACGTCTGAGCAACGGTGGTCTCGTTTCACTTGGGTCTGCGGCAGCACCAAAAGGGGGTTACCATCTGGTCGCGTCGTTTGCGAGTAGAGTGGGATGCAAGTACGCGTACAGCGAAGGCCTTAAATCACAAAAAAGAGTTCTCAAGGCATTCAAAAGTCAGAGTGAAAAAACCACTAGTGGCTTGGAGCCTCAACGCAAACGCCGGCTCGCAGGCCGAGTCACATAAGAAACGCCAAGCAGCACTAAAAGTACCACGGGCAAAATCCATATCTGCATCCGCTCTCCCGACGCGCGAGCGGAGATGGTGGCCATAATCCAAGTGAAGGTGACGCCCGCATAGGCCCATTCTTTCAGCAGCGCAAATCCGGGCACCAGCAGGACGATCGCTGCGGCGGGCTTGGCAATTCCAAGAACAATCCGCAGGTGTTGCGGATATCCAGACTTCACGAACCCGGAAACCACCTGCTCATTACCGGTCAGGTAGCTCAAAGCCATGAGCAGCATTGCCCCAACAATCGCAGTACTCACCCAATAGGCAATCTTTCGACCCATGAATCCTCCCATTGCAGGAATTCCGCGCAAAACGGGCGGGCCCCCAACGACTTGGCAAGCAGTATAACTCTGGGATAGCGTCCATCAGGTTTCTTTCCGGCCTCGCGAGTCCACATTGCGCCGGCCATGCTGATCGCGGAATGAGAGTCAGCTTGTTCTTGTTGACATCCTTCATGGTGGAGGAATGGTCGTAATGTTCCCCGGCGCAAGGAACGCGCCTTCAGATGACGGCTTTCCAAGGGTGAAAAGTTAAGGTTCTACGCACGTCCTATCTGATAAAGTTGCTCTTCATTGCGCGGGAGGCAAGCCCATGAAGAAAGTTGGTCTTGTAGTCGCCATTCTGTTACTTGCGGGCGCCTATGTTGGCGGTTATTGGCCGCAGCGGCAGAAACTGCAGGAGGCGGAGAAGAACAGCGCCCAGGCATCGCAACAGTTGGCCTCCGCGCAGACTGTGGTGCACGTTACCCGGTTGGAGAACGATCTGGTGGCATTGGTGGACCAGACGCAGAATCAGAATTACGGCGAAGCGCAAAAGCTTTCCAGCCGTTTCTTTAATGACCTTCGAGCCGAGTTGGACCGTTCTCCCAACGCCTCCTATCGCCAGACCCTGGAAACTATCTTTGCCCGCCGCGATGCAGTTACTTCAGGATTGACGCGTGCCGATGCCGCTACCATCGGGCCTCTGCGTCAGAGCCTTAACGAAATTCGCCAGCTTTCCGAGAACCTGGTCAGCCAAGTGAACCTCTGAGCATTTGCCCGCATCTTTGTACCTTCTTCATGCTGCATGTGAGAAATTCGCCTCACGCAGCCTGGCGCGCAGGCATAGCCGGTGAGAATGTGAAATGGAACATCTTGCGCAATGGACCGACTGGTTGTGGTCCCTCGTCGCGGTCATCGTTGCCGCGATTGTAGGTTGGTATTGCACTCCGTTGCCTTTGCAATCTTCAACCACTTTTCGAAGCGAACGGCTGGTTCTTTACACGATTCGTTTCTGCGCAATGCCAAAGGCCCTCTCCGCACGATCCTGCCGGTGCTTGCGATCCTGCTCACACTGCCGTTTGTGCCCCTGCCCCCAATTGTTCTGGATCCGCTTCATCATGCCGTGGGCCTGGCGCTGATTGCAGCAGTCGCATGGCTGGCGATCAAAATGATTGACGTCGTCGAAGACCTCCTGACTTTCCACCATGCGGTCGACGTTTCCGACAACTTAGCTGCACGCCGTCTTCGGACCCAGGTCGAAGTACTGCGTCAGATCGTGGTCTTTCTTGTCATTCTCATCACTCTCGCAGTGATGCTGATGACGTTTCCCAGCATCCGCCACCTTGGAGAAAGCCTGTTTGCCTCTGCGGGACTGGCAGCCCTCGTGGCAGGCCTGGCCGCCCGCTCCACATTTTCCAATCTCATCGCGGGAGTGCAAATCGCATTCACCCAACCTATGCGCCTGGATGACGTGGTGATCGTCGAGGGAGAATGGGGATGGATCGAGGAAATTCGCACCACTTATGTAGTCGTCCGCATCTGGGATCTGCGGCGGCTCATCGTGCCGCTTTCTTACTTCATCGAGAAGCCCTTCCAGAACTGGACGCGCCAAACTGCCGACTTGCTGGGCACCGTGTTTCTTTATACCGATTACACGGTTCCAGTGGAGGAGGTACGTCAGGAATTTCACCGGGTGCTGGAATCCTCAAAGCGATGGGACGGAAAAGTTTGGGGAATGCAGGTAACCAATGCATCGGAAAGGTCTATGGAACTGCGTGCCCTGATGAGCGCTCCCAATGCATCCGTTGCCTTCGAGCTGCGATGTTTCGTGCGGGAGAAACTAATTCAATTCCTTCAGGAGAAATACCCACAAAGCTTGCCGAAGACGAGAGCTGAATTGGTTAGGGATACCGCGACCTAGAGCGGACACTCCCGTCCGTGCCAGCGGGAATGCGTCGCAAGTCTATGCCATCGGCTAGTCAACTTAGACCGCTTGGCGAACAAGAGCGTCCGCCCCACCTTTAACTGGTAGAACATCGGCATAAACGAATCCATCTCGCGTGACCGTTTCTCCGCTCTCGATCGAAATTGGCCGGCTAAACATTGGGCCATCGTAGACGAAGGTGTGAAATTCGCCGTTTTCCCCACAGGGGTCGACGCTGGCAGGGAAATCCCGCCATACTTCGTCGAGGTCTCTCCCGGCAAATTCGGGCGCAAGGTTTGAGGGATCCACGCAAACGATCCGCGCCTTAAGACCTCCGTTCAACATTGCATCGAGCAGTTCGTGGGTATCCTTTAACCACAAGGGAAACAGTGGCTGAAGGCCGGTGCCTCGTAATCGCTCCTCGCGGTAGTGGCGCACATCTTGCAGGAATAAGTCCCCGAAAGCTATCGCGTCTATTCCTTCCCCTAGCGCCCGTTTACAAGCGCTGGTCATGGTGCGCTCATACTCCTTATTGCTGCACGGCCACGGCAATGGGATTTCCCACAAATGCAATCCGGTCGCCTTCGCTTGGGCTCGCAGGAGTTCCACTCTGGTGCCATGCATAGCCACCCGGCCAAAGTGCTGATTGATTGTGCTCAGCAGACCGACGACTTCTGCATCCGGGTTTTGCCGCAGGACTTGCAGGGCCCAGGCGCTGTCTTTGCCACTGCTCCAGGAGAGCAGAACTTTTTTCACTTTCATCCCTCTCGTTTGCAGTTTGTCATTCTGGGTGAAGCGAAGAACTGATATTCCCCAGCCATACTAACGACCATAAGCGATCCTTCTGCGCAGAAACGCCCCCAGAATGAAAGTGGCCCAGTGCACTCTCCCCGGCCATTACAGATACAATATTCCTCCGAGACTCTCAAAGGAATGAACATGTCAGCCACCAGCCCGCCGGAGACCGCTTCCGCGCAGATCCCTCCGGTTCCACTCACGATTGAGGGTTATAGCCTGCTTCATCAGATGTTCCGCATACGCTGGGCGAATTGGCGCTCGCTGCGTCCGGCACAAAAGGCCGAGCTGCTGCAGGAAGCCGGCACGGTCCTCGGCAAGATGGAGCAGAACTCGCCCGGTCAATCCGCTATCTTTTCGCTGCTCGGCCATAAGGGCGACCTGATGCTCGTCCATTTTCGCGAGTCCTTCGAGGAATTGAACCAGGCCGAGTTGCTGGTTTCGCGTCTTCGTCTTTCCGATTTTCTTGAGCCGACAACTTCATATCTTTCGATCATCGAATTAGGTCTCTACGAATCGACCATCAAAGTCTACAAAGCCATGGCTGAAGCGGGAGTAGAGCCGCATTCGGCGGAATGGAATCGCCAGATCGCCGACACCCTGGCCCGCCAAAAAGAAGCGATGCGCCCTCGTCTATTTCCGGAAATTCCCAAGCATCGCTACATCTCTTTCTATCCCATGGACCGGCGCCGCGGCGAAAGTAAGAACTGGTACACCCTGCCGATCGAAGAACGAGCCCGCCAGATGAATGACCACGGGCTTGTGGGCCGCCGTTATGCCGGGGAAGTCAGGCAGATTATCTCTGGCTCGATCGGATTTGACGACTGGGAATGGGGCGTCGATCTGTTTGCCGACGATCCGCTGATATTTAAGAAGCTGATCTATGAAATGCGCTTCGACGAAGTCAGCGCCGTCTACGCGATATTCAGTCACTTTTATATTGGTATCCGCTGCCCTGCCAGCTTGATTGGAAAATTGCTGCGCGGCGAATTACCCAAGGGCGGCGGCTAGTCTCATCTAACTTGGAGAGCAAATGGCAACACTTGGACTCATGGAATACAAAGATGCCAGCCCGGAAGTGCGGGCGATTTACGACGACATCATGGCCACCCGCAAGACCGATTGGGTGAACAATTTCTGGAAGGCAATCGCTCATGACCCAGTCACGCTCAGGCGAACCTGGGAAAGCATCAAGCAGGTTATGGGGCCAGGCGCGCTCGATCCGCTGACCAAGGAACTGATCTACATTGCAGTCAGCACGGCGGCGCAGTGCAATTACTGTATTGCCTCGCACACCGCATCCGCACGCCGGAAGGGTATGAGCGATGACCAGTTCAAGGAGCTAATGGCGGTCATCAGCATGGCCAGCGAGACCAACAAGATGGTCACCGGCTATCAGGTGGAAATCGACGAGCAGTTCAAGACCTTCTAGAAATTTACTGAGTCCCAAATGCTTCCGTTCAAGCTGGTCTACAGCCACGACTATTTCTTGCCCATCGGGCAACACGTATTTCCTGCAGAAAAATACCGCCGCATTCATGATCGGCTGCTCGAAACTGGCGTTGCCACCGAACCGGATTTCGTGACGCCCGAACCCGCATCCGACCAGGACATACTCCTCGTGCACACTCCGTCCTATGTTCACAAGCTAAAGACTGGAAAGCTCTCCCGTAGCGAAGAGATGCAAATGGAGGTGCCGTACTCTCCGGAGTTGGTTTCGGCATTCTGGCTGGCGGCAGGCGGTTCGATTCTTGCAGCTCAAAATGCCTTGCGCGACGGAGTCGGGTTCAATATTGGCGGCGGCTTTCATCATGCGTTTCCCGATCATGGCGAGGGCTTCTGCATGATTCACGATGTAGCTGTCGCCATCCGTCGCTTGCAGCGTGACGACAAAATTCGCGCCGCCATGACAATCGATTGCGACGTCCACCACGGCAATGGAACCGCGGCTATCTTCGCGGGTACGCGCGTTCCGGCTGATCCCTTACCGTCACGCGCACCAGCCACCTTAGGTGAACCCAAAGTCCGTAATGCCCACGCCGGCGATGTATTCACCATTTCCATTCATCAACACAACAACTACCCGGCCGTGAAACCGCTTTCGTCCATCGATGTCGATCTACCTGACGGCATCGGCGATGACGAATATCTTTCCTGGTTGGATAATTCGCTCAGCTCCGGCCTTCGCCAGTTTCAGCCTGATCTGCTCTGCTACATTGCGGGGGCGGACCCTTATCGCGAGGATCAATTAGGTGGGCTGGCGCTGACCATCGAAGGACTCAAGCGGCGCGATGAACTGGTGTACAAGGTCGCGCGCGCGCGCAACCTTCCCGTGATGGTGACCTATGCCGGAGGCTACGCGCGAAACGTGGAAGATACCGTAACGATCCATTGCAACACTGTGATTGCCGCTAAGGAAGTCGGACGTTAGAGGCACGCGAGCGATTGCGTTGCCAGAATCGTTCTAAAAAGAAGTATCACCTCAAGTACGTGATCGTCTTCTCAACTAATTCTGCAGTCGGCTTGTAAGGTTCGCCGGGGGAGTCATACTCAATCGAGCAGTAGCCCTTATAACCGTGCTGCTTCAAAATGCCGAAGGTTCTGGCCAGGTCAACGCGGGTTGCCTTACCACTCTGATTAACCTCGCCGTCTTTCACATGGCAAATGCCATAGGCCTGTCCAAACATGGCATCGATGGCGCGGTACGCATAATCTTCCTCATGCGCGTTTAGCGTGTTGCCAAAATCCGGCAGCGCGTGCAGCCACGGACTCTTCACTTTTTCAATCACCTGCACCAAAAAGAACGGATCCTCGCTCGACCGGATTGTCATTTTCCAAATGCACCACGATGTTCTTCGACGCCCCATACTCTGCGACTTGCTGCAGGCTTTCTGCGAGACGTTCAAGGTTCGGTTTCGCGTCCTTGGCCGCCGGGATGTTAGTACGCACGCTCGGGGAGCCTATGGCCACTGCAACATCGATCCAGCGCTTGCTGAAGGCAACCGCCTTGGAGCGTTCGGCGAGGTCGGCTGCGTATGGACTATCCTCGCCATCGACCGCGATATTTGCGACACCCGAGTGCGCCTTCTCGACCGCAGCACGAAACTCGGCCAGATATTTTGGATCGGTGGAAGGGAAGTGTGCCGTCCAAGGCTCGATGCGGTTCACATGAAACTTCTCCACCACGTGGGCGGCGAAATCTTTTAGTTCGACGACGGGATTGCCCTGTTTGTGCTCGGATCCGGCGATAAATTCGCGAAATGGATAGGATGCGACCGCCACTCGTTCCCGGGGCGACGCAGGGAATCGAGTAGACGGTGCGGAGCCAGTGGCCTCCAGCCTTGCCGGCAAAAGCCAAGGAGCCGCCGCAGCTGTCGCGCACCCTGAAACGAACCGTCTTCGCGTAAGTCTTGGCAAGCAAGCCAGTCTAGCAGGAGCGATGAGTGCGGCCAAGCCGCCGCGATCTATTATTGAGGACTTTTCGCGAATGAACTCCTAAATGCTGTTGCATTTATTTCGTTGCCCTGTTCTTGGGTTTCGAGCACGGCGACAGCAACCTGCTGCGGGGTCATGAGTCGAGCGAGGTTCTTGATTTTCGCCCGGCTCCGTTGATCTCCGCCGCGCAGCGCGAGCGAATACCAGCGATACGCCTCGACATAATCGAGCGGTACGCCCTTTCCTTGTTCATAGAGAACGGCTAAGTCGGTCTGGGCTCGCGAATATCCTTGCTTGGCGGCCCGCTCTGCCCACATCGCCGACTGTGCGAAGTCACGTGGCATTCCATCGCCCCGGTAGTAAAGGGCCGAAAGATTATCTTGAGCGGGCGCATATCCTCGTTCTGCCGCCGCGCGGAACCACTTGGCGGCCTCAGAATAGTCTCGATCAACGCCCTTCCCGAGAAAATAAAGTGACGCCAGGTTGCATTGTCCGACGGTGTCGCCGTGCTCCGCGGATGCCCGGTACCATCTCAATGCCTCGCCTAAATCTTGCGGAATTCCCTGGCCATGTTCATACATAGAGCCCAAATTATTTTCCGCGGTCGAGTGTCCCTGCCGGGCGGCCGCCGCATAGTAGGCAGCAGCGCTGGAGAAATTTCGCGGCACACCTTTGCCTTGTTCGAAAAGGTAGCCCAGGGCGAATTCCCCATCGGCGGAGCCCTGTTTTGCGGCCGCACTAAACCAATCCGCCGCTTGCTTGTAGTCCTGAGAAACGCCTTCGCCGTTCAGGTAAATCATTCCCAACCGATATTCGGCTTTTGCGTCACCGGCCCGAGCGTTTTGCTGCAACAACAACAAGCCGGCATTGTTGTTGATTGGAAGAGCATTCGACTGAGCGTTAGCAGCTTGCGAAATAATAGATGCTGCCAGCAAAAGAGCTGGTAAGAATGCGCATGATTGCATGATTGGCCCGTATATGTACAACGCGGATAGACGGTCCACTACGGGGTTTGTGAGCGGAGGTATGTTAAAAGCTCAAGACATTTCAAAGACGTTCATCATTCGCGATTGTGCAACGCATGGCGTTACACTGAATGAGAACCCCATTGGAGGAGAGTTCGCGTTGCAAGATTCCGCTGGTCATATCACACTGGGGAGCGAACTGACTGTTCACCGCCTGGGCTACGGCGCTATGCGCCTTACTGGGCCTGGCATTTGGGGACCTCCCGCCGATCCAGCTAAGGCTATTGCCGTACTGCGCCGGGCAGTCGAGCTGGGCGTCAACTTTATAGACACTGCGGATTCATACGGCCCAAACGTAAACGAAGAATTGATCGCGG
This sequence comes from uncultured Acidobacteriaceae bacterium, assembly GCA_963824805.1. Lineage (GTDB taxonomy): Bacteria > Acidobacteriota > Terriglobia > Terriglobales > Acidobacteriaceae > DATBAT01. The sequence goes on from CAWGQZ010000055.1 coordinate 111,376, forward strand.
AAGCTCTATGGCCTTATCCCGATGATCTGGTCATCGCGACTAAAGGAGGCTGGGAGCGCACCGGCCCCGGCAAGTGGACGCACAATGCGACTCCCCAGCATTTGCGAGAGGCGGTGGAAGGGAGCCTAAAGCGCCTGCGCGTAGACCACATTGATCTTTATCAGCTGCACATCCCCGACCCGATCGTAGCCTTCGAAGCGTCGCTCGGAACGCTGATCGAAATGCAGCAGCAAGGCAAGATTCGATTAATCGGCCTCTCCAACGTTACTCAGGAACATATTGAACGCGCCCGTAAACTGGTTCCAATTGCCTCGGTGCAGAACCGTTACAGCTTCGCCGACCGAGAGTGGGATTATGTCGTTGACTACTGCACCAAAAACGGGATCGCTTTCATTCCATGGTTTCCGCTGGCTGCAGGAAAAGCCGCCCTCCAAGCCGTGGCGCGAATTGCGCAAGCCCACTCGGCAACCCCTATGCAGGTGGCGCTGGCCTGGCTGCTGCGCCGTTCGCCAGAGATCCTGCCGATCCCCGGAACATCTTCCGTAGCTCACTTGGAAGAAAACGTGAATGCAACGTCACTGCAACTGAGTCAAGACGAGTTCGAAGAGCTAGCAGAAGTCGATCAACTGACCTTCTCTCGTTAGTCGGGCCAGGCGATGCTTTGCGCTGCGTGCTCTTAATCGGGCAGTGTAGCGTCAGAGGTAATAGAAAACTGCGTGCTGGTTCCTGCCGTCTTCGGCACTCCGGAACGTACCGCCGGCTGCCCACCTCCCACCCAAATCTGAACCGGACCCGCCACGATCCGATGCTTGCCGGTCTCATCCACGACGCTTAGGTCGCGGTCGCGAAGCACGAAGGAAACCGTCTCCTGCTTTCCTGGCGCGAGATGGATACGGCGAAAGCCCTTCAACGCGCGTAACGGCGCTCCCGCAACGCCAGGGTGTGTCAGGTAAAGCTGCACCACTTCGTCCCCAGCGACAGCTCCGCTGTTACGCACATCTACTGATACATTGACAGCGCCTGCTGCCGGCACGTTGCTGTTGTCGACGCGCAGATTGTTGAATTCAAACGTGGTGTAACTTAGCCCATAGCCAAATGGATAAAGTGCCTCGCCATCGAAGTAGCGATAGGTACGCTTTGCCATCGAGTACTCTTCGAACGCGGGCAGCTCGTCGGCCGATTTGTAGAACGTTACCGGCAAGCGGCCCCCAGGGCTGAAGTCTCCAGCGAGCACTTCGGCGACGGCGGTGCCGCCCTCTTCGCCGGGATACCAAGCCTCAAGAATGGCTGGAAGTTTTTCGTCAGCCCAGTTCACTGCGAGTGCACTTCCGTTCATCAGGATCAAAATCGTCGGCTTGCCTATGCCGTAGACATGCTCGAGAAGTTGTTGCTGCGGCGCCGGCAGGTTAAGGCTCGTGCGGTCGCCTCCAGAGAATCCGTCAGCGTGTACGTTCATCTCCTCGCCTTCGATCCGCGCCGAAAGACCGAGCACCATTATGACCAGATCAGACTTGCGCGCCGCGGCGAGAGCTTCTTCTTCACCTTGACCGGGACGGCCCCAGATCAGCCTTGCCTCAGCTCCGCGAATCGTCTGGTAGTACTCAATCTTCACTTTGTAGGCGTGGTCCTTCTCCAGGTGCGTTGCCTTGGTTTCTGTGGTGGCGGGACGGTGAGCGGTCCAGTCTTCGGCGACGAGATCATCGTCGAGCCATACACGGTAGCCATCCTGCCCGGTAAATCCTATGAGGTAGTCGCCAGTTGTGGGCGGAATAAGAACGCCGGTCCAGCGGGCAGAGTAGTTCTGCTTGAGTTGGGGTGAGACTCCGGCAAAGCCCCAGGAAAAATTCACCTCACGGTCGACCCGGCGTAGTGCCGGCTTGCCCTCCAGAGTCGTATTGGCAAAATACTCAGCGGAGAAGCCATGCTGCTTGCGGGTCGCGTCAGTATAAAGCGCGGTTGCAGGTACTGGACTGGTGACGGCGCCGATCAGGCCGACACCTTGAACATAGGTCACGGTCGAGGTAGCGAATCGCTTGCGGATTCCTGCCAGCACAGTCACCGGCTTGGTGGGAGTTCCGTTGTAGTTGCCTTCGAGCGCGTCGAGGCTGTCAGCATCGGGGCCGATAACGGCGATTCGTGGATAGTTTTTCTTCAGTGGCAGAAAGTGATCTTGATTCTTGAGAAGTACGAGGGCTTCGCGGGCAGCCTTCAGCGTGAGCTGACGGTGAGCCTCGCTGTCATTCTCAGTCGAAGCAATTCGAGAATAAGGCACCATGTTCGGAGGATCGAACATGCCTAACTGGAAACGGGCGGTGAACAAGCGATCAAGAGCGCGGTCAAGATCGGCTTGAGGCAGTATATTTTGCTTCACTGCTTCCAGCAGTCCATCGCGCTCGGGCTTTACCCGCTCTTGCGGCGGTACTCCGCAAATCAAGTCGGTACCCGCCGCAAAGGAAGCGGCCACTCCTTCCGCCATCGACTTACTGAAGTGGTGGCCCTGGGAGACGTCGGTGATCGCCCCGCAATCAGAAACAACGTATCCTTTAAATCCCCAATCCTGGCGGAGATGTTCCTGCAGCAGTCCCGTGTTGGCACACGCGGGCTGGCCGTCGATTGAGTTATAGGCGCACATCACCGACCCGGCCTTGCCTTCTATCACCGTGGCGCGAAACGCCGGGAGGTAAGTGTCCTCGAGATCATGCCGCGACACATTGATGTTCACCGAGTGGCGAGTCGACTCAGGGCCACTGTGGACAGCGAAGTGCTTCGACGTAGCAATGGTCTTGAAATATTTTGGGTCGTCGCCTTGCAGTCCCGTGATGAAGGCGACTCCCAGGCGCGAAGTCAGGTAAGGGTCTTCACCATAGGTTTCCTGGCCGCGTCCCCAGCGTGGGTCGCGAAAGATATTGATATTTGGAGACCAGACGGTGAGGCCCTTGTACCAGTCGCTGGAGCCGTCCTTGCCGTGGGTCTGGTAGTACTTGGCACGAAATTCGGTGCTTATGGTGGTCGCGATCTGGTGCATCAGCGGTTCGTCGAACATGGCAGCCATGCCGATGGCTTGAGGAAAGACGGTGGCGTATCCGGCGCGGGCCACGCCGTGCAGTCCTTCGTTCCACCAGTTGTATTCAGGGATGCCGAGGCGCGGAACGGCGTCGGCAGTGTGGCCGGTTTGCGAGACCTTTTCTTCCAGCGTCATGCGCGAGACGAGGTCGTGAGCGCGCTCTTCGAACGGAAGGTTTGTGTTTTTGTAAGGTTCGTTTTGTGCCGACGCAAGTAGGCTGGTGGCGAGGCAGAGCAGCAGCAGGAAATATTTAGTCATGTGGATCGTCGGCACATAATCTACCGCAAATCGGCGATGAGTGGGAGTTTTCACTGGGAGAGAAAACCCCGCCCAAGCTAACCTTGAACGGGGCACCCTCCAGTGAATTGATGTGGACCTTCAAGCGCTGTGCTGGCTAGAACGACAGTTTGAGCGCGAGCTGCATCTGCCTTGGATCACGGGCTGCTGTCAGGGAACCGAATTCCGGGGTGTCAAAAGGTGGTGGTGTTGATCGAGTTCTGCGGACCGGATTTTGCGAACTGCAGGTTGGGATGATTGAACACGTTGAAAAATTCTGCCCGGAACTCCAGTCTGGCGCGTTCTTTGATGGGGAAGTTCTTGAATACCGAGAAGTCACAGATCTGGTAGCCGGGGCCGCGCTGGGTGTTGCGGGCTACATTGCCAAACGATCCCGCCGCCGGGTTCGCGTAAGCGCAGGCATTAAGGAAGGTGCCAGGGACGCAGGGCGCGGCGACTTGCCCGACTGGTTGAACTGGAATAGACTCGGCACGCTTCCATTGATCACGTACTCGCTTCTCAAACAGGAGAAATCATGAAAAACAGATCCGTCGCATTGACTGTCGTGCTGTGTTTTTTGGCTTTAACTTTCAGTTTCGCCGAAGACGCGAACATGGGCACTTGGAAACTCAACGAAGCCAAATCCAAACTGTCCCCAGGGATGATCAAAAACACCACGGTGACCTATACTGCCGATGGCGACAACGTGAAGGTCACCACCGACGGAACCGGAGCCGATGGCCAACCCATGCAAACTGAATGGACCGGCAAGTTCGACGGCAAGGACTATCCTCTGACCGGCGATCGGTCATCCGATGCGCGCTCCTATACCAGAGTCAACGATCGCACCCTCACGCTTGAGAACAAGAAAGATGGGAAGGTCACTACCGAAGGGAAAATCGTTATATCGAAGGATGGAAAGTCGCGCACCTTGACCACATCGGGCAAAAACTCAGCCGGCAAGACCATCAAGGGTGTTTCGGTTTACGACAAACAGTAGTTCGGCAAGACAAGTGTCCCACCTTTCGTGATCGTCGAAAGGTGGGATTAGACAAATCTCTCTGGCGCCCAGTCACGCGTGGGAGAGCGTCAAGCACTCTTATCTTGCAATTTCGCCTCTCTCCTCTCCACCAGCATCGGCATTCCAAATTTTGGACGTAGAGTAATCAAGGCTTGCGGCTCCACGCGATGGCCGGGGACCCGGTGTAATCGCCATTTCCGTGCGAGAGTGGCGAGCACGAGTGCGCCCTCCATCCAAGCCAGCGATTCTCCGATGCACTGCCGATAGCCGGCCCCGAAAGGAAAGTAGGAAAACTTGGGAAATGTCGCCTTGCCGGCCGGGGCAAAGCGTTCGGGGTTGAAGCGCAGGGGGTCGGGGAAGCGTCGCGCATCTCTGTGGCTGATGAACTGGCTGGTCAGGATTGTCGTGCCTGCGGGCAAGCGGTATGGACCGAGGGTAAAGTCTTTGCGAGCTTCTCTTCCCATGGCCCAGGCTGGCGGGTAGAGCCGCATCGATTCGGCGAAAACCATTTCCGCGTAGCGCAATCGGGGAACGTCGTCGATTGTGGGGGAGCGTGTCCCGAGCACCAGGTCGATTTCTGCAGCAAATTTCCGCTCGGCCTCGGGATTTTCCGCCAGCAGATACCACGTCCAAATCAGAGCATTGGCTACGGTTTCGAACCCGGCGAGAAAGATTGTTATGACCTGATCCCGGAGGATTTCGTCCGACCAGGCCTCAGGCGCATGCAGCATCATGTCGAGAAGATCACCGGAATCTTGTCCTGATCGGCGGTGATTTTCGATCATCCGCAAAACGATGTCGTCCAGCTTCTGCTTGGCAGCGTTGAAATCGGACAGCCCGGGGACGCGCAGGTGGATCAGCGTCTCCACGGCGGGAAGAGCAATCAGGTAGTTGTAAAGCCGCATGATGCGGTTGTGGGCGTCGGCAAGTTCGCGAACTTCTTCTCCCAACTCGGTGTTGAAAAGCGTGCGCGCCACGATCCGCAGCGTGAGGTGCATCATTTGCTGGGCGATGTCGAGTGCGTGCCCATCGCGCCAGGAATCGGAGACCCGCAAAGATTCCTCTACCACCGTTTCGGCGTATTGCTGGATGCGCTGGCGATGGAATGCCGGTTGCGCCGTCTGTCGTTGCGCCCGGTGCATGCTGCCTTCGCTGGTAATCATGCCTTCACCCAGGAGCATCTTGGTACGCCGCACCGTGCGCTCTTTGGTGAAGTTGTCATTCTGCACTACCAGCAATTCACGAATCAGTGCCGGGTCGTTCAGGAACACTATGTGCTTGAGCCCGATCTTGTAGTGGACGGCATCGCCATACTTCCCGGTTAGATATTGGAAGAGCGCAATGGGATCGCCAGGCCGAAACTTGCGGAAGGCATACCAGATGAGGTTGTGCTTCAGGCCCGGAGGAAAACAATAAGCAGAACTTCGCATGCGGCTGTTCACTACAATAGCGCATCGGGAAAGACGGCAGGTGTGGCCGCCCGTCTTTGGGCAGATAGAGAGGTCATTGCCGCTTCTCCGGGAGTGAAACGACAACTTCTCCCAATCACATACCGTGCGAGGAACACGCTCTATCCGAAGGCGCTCGACAGCAGGCATTCGACCCTTCATTTCTACCTTGCCGAGTTGGCAAAGGTGTGACGCCGCCGAAAGCGATATCTGCGCCCGACCCGCAATATATAGAGTTTGCCCGGCTCTATAAGCTGCAAGGGACAACGGTCTTGGAACTGACCGTGAGCACAGTCGGCAATCCGGTGGATATCCTGATCACCCGGCCGCTTGGCTTCGGTCTCGATGACCAAGCAGTGGCGGCTGTGAGGTCCTGGAAATTCCCGCCTGCCACGCTGAAAGGCCAGCCGGTGCCAGTTCGAGTCAACGTTGAAGTGAATTTTCGAGGTGCGGTCCGCTTAGTGAGTGAAATTCGTTCTTTGTCGGGCAACCCTCCGGCGCGCGGCCAGCCCTTTCGCCGAGGTTGATCTTCGCTACTCAGGAATGAATGAGGGGTGGCCCATTCTTGCGTTTTTCGCGAGGGGGGCCTCTCGGACTTCACCCATCTTCGGTTGTGTCGGATCTGACCTTCATCCTTTCCTGAGCTCCCGATCCACGGGTGTATACTTGCCACCGCTTTTGCGCCGAGGACTTGGTATTGCCCTTGCGGCAAGGAGAACCGCTATGCATTGGTTATGGGTGTTGTTGATCGGGCTAGTGATTGGGGCGGTAGCGAAGTTCGTCATGCCGGGGAAAGATCCCGGTGGATTTATTGTGACCATCCTCATTGGGATCGCTGGATCTTTGGTGGGGACTTGGCTTGGCAGAACGATTGGTTTGTATCAGGAAGGACAGTCTGCGGGCTTCATCATGTCTGTCGTAGGGGCTTTGCTGCTCCTGGGAATTTACCATTTGATCAGAAGGCGGCAAGTGAACCCTTGATTTAGTATCCAGCGTTGATGAATCCGCTTTCCCTTTCGAGACTTCGATCCGCGCTCTTATGGAAGAACTTGGGTGGAAGGGATGAAGTTTTCTGGCGATGAACTTGTCGCCCTGTTAGTGTCCATCAGCTTCGCCGCGGGTTTAAACCTGTACGCGACAGTCGCCACTCTGGGGTTGCTTGCCCAGGCCGGAGCGCTACCCTTGCCTCCCGCCTTGCAACTCCTGGCCAGCTGGTATGTGATTGCCGTCTGTGTGGTTTTGTTCGCCATTGAGTTCTTCGCCGACAAAGTCCCCGCCTTCGATTTGATCTGGAACGCGCTGCATACCTTTATCCGTGTTCCAGTCGCGGCTCTTCTGGCGTATCGGGCTACGGCCGGTTTATCTCCTTGGGAACAACTCGCAGCTGCAGCCGCAGGAGGCGCAATTGCCTTGATCGCGCACGGAGGGAAGACCGCCGTACGCGCCGCAGTGACGCCTTCGCCCGAACCATTTTCCAACATTGCGCTAAGCCTGGGAGAAGATTCGTTGGCTGTTTTCCTTACCTGGTTTTCCACTCATCACCCATATTGGGCAGCCGCGATTGTTGCAATGTTTTTGGCAAGCGCAGTACTGCTGGTGCGGTGGGTGTTGCGAGCCATGAAAGCTCTCTTCTCGGGCGCCGAGCGAGCCCTAAAAACGTAAAGGAAGAGGGCTTATGCAGGCAACAGCCTCACGTTGTTTTCAGCCAAACATCCCCCCATGCCCCTCTCTGCTAAACTACGCGGCCATGAAAACATTTCTGGTGCGATCGCTCCTTTTGACTGTGTTCCTGGCGACTCTTGCCGCTGCCCAGGATGTCATTCCTCTCTCCACCACGCCCCCCGGTTCGACCCAGGAGAACTATCCGGAGAAAGCATACTTTTCAAACGTCTGGCACACGGACGTCGTCACCAACGTGACCAAGCCTAGCCTGACAGTTTTCAAGCCGTCTGCAGATCTGAAAAACGGTACTGCAGTGGTGATCTGTCCGGGCGGCGGTTTTATGGCGCTCTCCATCGCCAGCGAGGGCACCGATGTTGCCAAGTACCTGGCGGCGAAAGGAGTGACCGCGTTTGTTTTGAAATACCGCCTGGCACACACCGGCGAGGACGGCACCCAGGAATTTATGACGCTTTATGCCAACCGGCAGAAATTTGACGAAACCGTAGGGAAGGTCGTTCCCCTGGCCGTCTCCGACGGCTTGGCCGCTGTCGCCTACGTGAGGCAACACGCCGCGGAGTGGGGAGTTTCTCCCGAGCGTGTAGGCATTATCGGTTTCTCCGCCGGTGGGAGGGTGGTTTCCGGAGTCGCCTTCCATTACCTGCCGGAAGGCCGGCCCGCCTTCGTCGCCCCGATTTATGCGGGCGGAAACATATCGAAAGATGTTCCAGTTCCGGCGGACGCGCCGCCTATGTTCGTTGCGGCTGCGACCGACGACCAGCTCGGACTCGCGCCGGAAAGCATTGCCTTGTACGAGCGGTGGACCGACGCCCATAAATCGGCAGAGCTGCACCTGTACGCCAAGGGCGGCCACGGCTTCGGAATGCGCCAGCAGAACATCCCTACCGATCACTGGATAGACAGGTTTGCTGATTGGATGGAGTCACAAGGGTGGATGAAGAAGTGAGTGTGGCGGCTCGGGTCAGTCTTGGAGTCTATTGGGTCTTCTCTCCTCAAAGCGTGGGCCTCCCGCGGGGGCTTCTCAAGGAGCGGACGGTTGGGGCGCAGGGAGGTGCAGTCATTTGTTCCGCGCCCGGTATATTTGAGTGGAAACTAGGCGATCGTCCGACGCGGTCAATGAAGGGAAACAGTGACAACCGTTGCTTTGATATTGTTCGGTCTACTAGCAATCGGAATGGTGCTAGTCATATATGGCGCTATTGCTAAAAACAGGTGGGGGATTAACGTCGATCCAGTAGTTTGTCCTCGCGGCCACAAGCAGCTTCCTCAGGTGCCAGAACCACAAAATCTGTCGCAAGCGTGTGGGGTGGTGGGCTCTGTCCTCGCTGCGGAACTGGAGTTGATACACTTCGAGCGCCCGAAAATCAAAAATTCCGCGAGGTTCTTCCAGTCGGGCTCCACCGACATTGTCATATCACGGAAAAAATGAAGCCAGGTGCTCAACTCTGACAATCGAGATCATAGCAGTGCTGCCTGCCGACACGCGACCACAGATCACACCAAAACCAAGCCGCCATTCCCTAGGCCTGAATATCCAACTCGACGGCATCGATTAACGGCACCAACCATTTGAGCAGTGCTTTATGCGTTGGATGTTCAACATAGGCGTCCAGTGATGCTTTGTCGGAAAATTGCATGATGCCGCCGAAGCTATAGCCCTTGCCCCTGGGAGAAATGTTTGGACCGACGTGAGTTTGGAGGAGTCCAGGAATGACTCCTTGAAATGCACGGATGTATTTCGCCGCTCGCTCCTTCTCGGCCTCCGTAGCCTGCGGCTTCCATTGAAACGCGAATACGTGAAAGACACTGTCCATTTTATCCTCCGCGAATATTTTGGTTGGATTGGCTGCGAGCAGGGCCGCGGCTGCGAAACTGCCGTTTCGAATTAGTTTACGACGCCGTAAGGTCAGGCATGCCTGATTTCGAGTCACTGTGAGGCTAATCCGCTTTTGGTTTTCGCGAAAGGAAATGCGTGAGCTCGCTGTCGTCATCGGAAACAACTTGGACACGGGTTTTTTCAATGAGCCGGAACTTGTAGGGTTGGTTAGGGCGGCAGGGACAGAGAAGTCGCTGCCACTCGGGGGTCCCTGCAACGTTCTCAATGTAGGCTCCGTTACTGTAGGTGAGTGGGGCCTTCTTCAGAATGTATTGCTGGTGGCAGTGCGGACACTCTATGGAAAGTCGGGTGGTCGGCATGTGTGCTTTTTGTTGAGTTTATCGCGCGGGCTGTGGCTTCGCCATGCCAAATCCACGCCCGAGCGGAGTTCGGACGGGGCACCCTCAAACAATTTGGCTGTTAGTCAGGCACCGAATTGGGAAATCGCTCGAAAATTTCGTCGCAACTGGCGTAACTTTACAAAACGTTCCGTGCGGCACGTTTTGTAAATCTGCATCCCGGCATCGGCCCTGACCATCTATAGCCTCATAGCTCATTCGTCTTTATAAATTTCGAGGACTCATCATGAAAGCGGCACAAATCAGCAAGGCCGGTGGAGAGTTTGAACTTGTCGAGCGGCCTATCCCGCAACCTGGAGTCGGGCAGGTGCGGATCAAGGTAGAAGCATGTGGGGTCTGCCACAGTGACGTGCTGGTTAAGGAAGGCGGCCTACCTGGCATGCAGTATCCGCGGGTGCCGGGCCATGAGATCGCCGGACGTATCGATGCGGTCGGGGAACACGTAACGGCTTGGAAGCAGGGGCAACGCGTGGGCGTGGGCTGGCATGGCGGACACTGCTTCGTGTGCGATCCTTGCCGACGAGGAGACTTCATCAACTGTAAGAACAAGAAGATCACGGGCATCACCATCGATGGCGGCTACGCGGAGTACATGGTGATCGGGGCCGAGGCGGTTGCAGCCGTGCCGGAAGAAGTACCGGCAGACGAAGCCGCGCCCCTGCTTTGCGCCGGGATCACGGTTTTTAATGCGATGCGAAATTCCAAGGCCCGTGCCGGAGACCTGGTGGCGGTGCAAGGCATCGGTGGACTGGGGCATCTCGGAGTGCAGTTCGCGCGCCAAATGGGTTTTCGAACCGTGGCGATCGGACGCGGCGCCGACAAGGAATCCCTGGCAAAAAAACTGGGCGCGCATCATTACATCAGTACTGAGGCAGGTCCGGCGAGCGAGGCGTTGCAGAAACTGGGCGGAGCACGCGCGGTGCTGGCTACGGCTCCGGATTCAAAAGCGATGACGGACCTGACCGATGGACTTGGTCCCAACGGGCAATTGTTGATCGTGGGCGCGGATGCGCGGCCGCTTGGTATCACGCCGATCCAATTAATTTTCGGGACCAAGGCGCTTCAGGGATGGGCGTCGGGTACAGCGAAAGATTCGGAAGACACATTGCAGTTCAGTGCGCTGGGCGGAGTGCGTCCGATGATCGAGAAGTTTCCGCTGGAGAAGGTCAATGAGGCTTACCAGCGGATGATAACCGGCAAGGCGCGGTTCCGGGCGGTGCTGACGATGGCGGTCTAGCCCGTATCCTTAAAGAGGCTCCACCAACGATAAGCTGGATCGATTGGCTCTTAAAGTCTATAGTATGTAGAGTTACGTCGATGAGGCTTCGCTGCTCTCCTCAGACTTTGCAGGTGCTCCACTGAATTCCGCCATAGCGTCGGTGAGGCTCAATCTTAGAGTCGCGCACAGGTTTCAGCGGCAAATTGGTGAACTGGGATCTTTGACTAAATGAGGATTGACGAAGTGGTCGCCATTCGACCCAACCCGCCCATTTTCACTGGGGAGGGTCCCACCGAATCTCCGGTGGTGCGCCAAGGTCCATGAAGCGAGCGTCACGAGCCTCATCACGAACCGAACTCAATGCTAGTGTAACTTCGCGAATATAGTACCAGGTCGCCGCCAACAGACAGACCATTGCGGCAACGAATACAATCACCGCCAGCAGCGCCGCATTGTTCCAATACAGACCCAACCCAAGCAGCAGGCACGCAGCTATCGTTCCACCCAAAGCAACCAACGTATAAAGGAAGCAACGGCGCATCAATTCTGCACGGTGCTCGATCGACTGTATCTGGGCGGTGTAAGCGTCGGCCTCCTGGTCACGCCCGCTTTTGGCGGCATCGTATTTGGCGTGCACGTATTGGCGGAGCCGGCTAACGATACCCATCAAACGAACGTTGATGGACAGAGCCAGCAAGGACGTGGCAGAGAAAAAAATCGCCGGGGCAACGAAGGCTTGAAATAGACGGCTTATGTCATTCACGAGGTGTGATCTCCGGCGAAGGCTTTAATGAGGAGTGCTGATGCAGGATACATCGGCCTTGAATTCCAATGAATTAATGATTGTGGCACGCGGGAGCCGCCGGGAACTGGTTCGGGCGCACGGGGGCACTGAACACCATGCCGGGGTGATCGCGTCCGCCACAGGGCGGAGCTGGTTGCGAAGTATTGCTTTTACTTTCGTTGGACGCCGGTGGCCAAGCCAAAAGAGTTACAGCCAGCAATTCAAAAACGATGGATGGTCATTGATGATTCTTATTCCGGGCTAAAATTGTTGTAACATTCCACCAAGCTGAGATCAGCGCTGTTTCCGGAAACGCGGTTCGAGCGAAACGAATAGAAATCAATCGAAAGTCAGGTGGCGAAAGGAAAGCACCGGTATGAACGCATGGGCTGGTTTCGAATGCCTGCTGTTGCTCCTCGCCGTATTCGGCTGGGGACAAGACCAGTCTCCCTCCGCGAAGAATCAGACGGGTGCAAAAGCCGCCGCCCAGACCGCCGAAAAGACGCCTCTGCTTCTGAAAGACTTCAAACCTGTATCCATGCTGCACGCGTCCGTACATCCGGTGCCGCGTGCCAAGTTCTACGTTATTGACGTTCACAATCACGTGAATGACGCTCGAGGCAGCTACACTCCGATTCCGCCCCAACACGTCATAGACGTCATGGATGCGACCAATGTGAAAACGGTCGTGATCCTCACCGGGATGTGGGGAGAGAAGTTACAGCACGTCATCGACACCATGGTGAAGCCTTACCCGGGCCGCTTCATCGTCTTCACGCAGATCGACTGGTCCAAGATTGACGACCCTAATTTCAGCCAGGAGATGGTGGAGCAGCTCCGCGATGCCGTGGGGCGGGGCGCGCGCGGATTAAAAGTCCTCAAAGACCTGGGGCTGGTGGTGCGCGACAAGACCGGCAAGCTGATCACGGTTGATGATCCGCGGCTCGATCCCATATGGGAGGAGTGCGGTAAGCTGGGCATTCCAATATCCATCCACGTCAGCGACCCCGAAGCTTTCTTTCATCCCGTCGACAACACCAATGAGCGTTACGAAGAATTACTCAATCATCCGGATTGGAGTTTTTACGGGCCAAAGTTTCCCACAAAAGAAGCGATCCTGGCGGCGCGGGATAGGGCTTTCGCCCGGCATCGCCACACCACCTTTGTTTCACTTCATGTGGGCAACTGGCCGGAGAATCTCGACTATGTATCCGGAATGCTCGACACGAATCCCAACGTGATGGTGGAATTTGGGGCACGCGAAGCTGAGTTGGGCCGGCAGCCTCGGCGGGCGCGCGAGTTTTTCATAAAGTATCAGGACCGGATCATGTTCGGCACCGACAATGGCGTGCAGGAAGAGATGTACCGCAATCATTTCCGCTGGCTGGAGACCGCGGACGAGTATTTCGACTACTGGGGATACCCCGGCCAGGGACGCTGGAAAATCTACGGAATGGAATTGCCTGACCAGGTGCTGGAAAAGGTTTATCACCTGAATGCGGAACGGATATTTCAGCAGTACAAGGGTGCGACGGAAGCGAAAAAGGGGATGCAATGACGCATAGTGTTTATCGAAATATCTTGTTGGCGCTAATTGGAAGCGGCCTGTCGATGGTTTTTACTGCTTGTAGCCAGCAGCCTGAAAAGCCTGCCTCGGCGCAACCGCCCGCTCCGGCAAAGGTCACAGCCGTGAAAGTGGTTCTCAATAACAACGGGCCAATTGTGCTGCACCACGGGCGCCGCGGAATTTCAGATTCTGCCCTCAGGCTATGTTCAGGCGTCATTGGTGAAGGACGGAAAGCGGCTGACTCTGGATGAACCACCCTCAGACGGGCTGGCCGAGAGTGAATACGTCGTATCTGGAGGGAAAGACATCCACTTCGCGCTCGACTTTTCCCAGGCACGAGTTACTGATGCCGCCGGGAAAATGGGAACTGGAAAGCGAGTCGAGATACCCGGGCACGCAGCCGCTGCATCGGGCGGGCCATTGACCAATACCGTAGCCTTCGAGCTCTACGACAGTTTCCCGACGCTTCTCCTTACCAGCGCAGCCTATCGCAACGCCGGGAATTCTCCAGTCAATTTTGAGAAAGTCATCGCGCAACACCGAAGACTGAGCGCCTCGGCCACTGGCAGCAAGGTGCAACCGTATGACATGTGGTCGTTTCACGGGGCGAGCTACGACTGGGGCGCGGAAGAAATCACAAAACTCGGTCCCAGATTTTCTCATCCCAACGTCATGGGGGAGATGGTGAAAGGCGGCTATGGCGGCGGTATTCCGGTGGTCGCCTTCTGGAACCGATCGGTTGGCGAGGCCATCGGGCACATTGAAACCCTGCCGCTTTCGGTTTCCTTGCCCGTTCAAGTAGAAAAGGACGGACGGGTTTCAACCTCGATGGTTTCCGAAGGCGTCAAACTCAATCCTACGGAAACCTACTCCACCGCTCGCAGCTTCGTTGCGGTTTATTCCGGAGATTTTTATCAGCCGCTGCGAATGTGGTCCAGCGCGCTGGCCACCGAAGGCTGGAATCTTCCCAAGCCCTCGAACGAAGCCTACAACGTGAGTTGGTGCGGATGGGGATACGAATTCAACGTAACCCCGAAACAAATGCTGGGCACGGTCCCTAAACTGAAAGAGCTCGGCATCAAGTGGGCGACGCTCGACGATCGCTGGTTCGATACCTACGGCGATTGGAATCCACGGTCCGACACCTTCCCCGGCGATTCCATCAAGACCATGGTTGACGATTTTCATAAGGACGGCATTCTGGCGCAGCTTTGGTGGCTGCCGATCGGCGTTGAAGATGGCGAGGGCCGTTCGGAATCGCACAAGTACACTGTTTCGAAAGTGGTGAAGGACCATCCCGACTGGCTGATTCTCGACAAGAACGGACGGCATGCGCACATTACTCGCAACCTTGCAGCGTTGTGTCCGGCGTTACCCGAAGTGCAGTCCTACTACAAGCAATTAACGGAAAAGTTTATTCGCGACTGGGGATTTGATGGCTCCAAGCTCGACAACATTTACACCGTCCCCAAATGCTATAACCCGGCGCATCACCACAACTCGCCTCAAGATTCGGTCAACGCGATGGCCGACGTCTACAAGGCGATATTCCAGACGACGAGGTCGATCAAGCCGGAAAGCGTTACCCAAAGCTGCCCGTGCGGTACGCCTCCATCGCTGGCTTGGCTACCCTACATGGATCAGGCAGTGACGGCTGATCCGGTCGGCGGCGAGCAAATACGACGCAGAATCAAAATGTACAAGGCGCTGCTTGGTCCGGAATCCGCAGTGTACGGTGACCACGTTGAGCTTTCGTCGATGACCCGCAAAGGCAATGGCTGGTCAGAGCATGGAAGCGATTTCGCGTCTACCATCGGCGCCGGCGGCGTAGTAGGGACCAAATTCGTTTGGCCGGAATCGGGGCCGAAATTTGAGCCGGTGGCGTTGACCAAAGCGAAAGAAGAACACTGGAAGAAATGGATTGGCATCTACAACGACAAGATGCTGTCGAAGGGCACCTTCCGTGATCTGTACGTCTATGGCTACGACGCACCGGAGGCCTACGCCATCGAGAAGGACGGCAACATGTACTACGCGTTCTTCGCGCCTTCGTGGAAAGGCGATCTTGAACTTCGTGGATTAAAGGCCGGCAGTTACACCGTCACTGACTACACCGCAGGCAAGGAGTTAGGAACCGTGCAGGCAACAGGCGATGAAGCGCCCAAACTGGCGGCGCAGTTTAAAGGTCACCTGCTGGTCGAGGTCCACGCCAAGTAATTTATTTAGCGGCATTCGTGCGCAGAAACTGCTCGCGATATTCGCGATCGCGGAAGGCCTCGGTGCCTCCGGGACGCGTGGTGGAAAGTGCTCCTCCCAGATTTCCCGTGGCCAGGCAGGTCTGGAGGTCAGCGCCCCGAACGTATTGCGAGAGAAATCCGGCGTCGAAGCTGTCGCCGGCTCCCACAGCATCGACCGGGGTCACCTTTACCGGCGCGGCGGTGGTGCGCTCGTGGCCGCGCTGTGCCAGAGCCCCCTGCGGCCCGATCTTCACCACCACCAGCGGAACCATCTCCGCGACCCTCGCGATTGCGGCTTCCAGGTTTTCTGTTCCCGCCACTTTCCTGACCTCGCGCTCGTTGGGCATAAAGACGTCGACATAGCGTAGCGCTTCCGACAATTCCCCGCCCCAGGCATCCTCTGGATCATCGTTGGTGTCGAGCGAAATGGTGAGGCCCGCCTTCTTCAATCTCTTGAATATTTCTGCAATTCTTCCCTTCAATCCGCGCTGTAGATAGAAGGATGAGAGGTGGAAATGCTGCGAGTCGGCGAGATAATCGAAATCAAGGTCTTCGAATGAAAGTTCAAAAATGGTCCCCGGATAAGTAAGGATGTTGCGGGCGCCTTCGTGGTGGAGAATGACGGTCAATCCGGTTTGGCTGCCGTCCGCCATCCTCTTCACTTTGGAAACTTCGACGCCAACGGCCGACATGCGATCCATGGCGATCTGACCTAGCGAATCGTCGCCGATACGAGAGATGAAACCAACGCGACGCCCTAAGCAGGCGAGATTATGGGCAACGATTGCCGACGAGGAACCTAGAGTCAGGTTCATGCCGTCGGCAAGCAATTCGCGTTCTGTCGGCAACTCTCGGGGCAATCCGTAAAGAATGAGGTCGAGATTCAATTCTCCGGCAATCGTAACGTCGAAACGTGCCATATTTTTTTTCTCTAAAATTTAGTTTGGGTGGGTGATTCAGACAATTTTTACTTCGATGCCGGCTTTTTTTAGAGTTCGCAGGTCCGCCTTCGGTGCCGCGCGGTCGGTGATCACCTCGTGCAGGGCCGAGGGAGGAACTATCAGCGACAGGCTGCGCCGCCCAAATTTGCTGGAGTCGCATACCGCGACCGTTCGCTTCGCCACCTCGACCATCACGCGGTTGACCTTGGCTTCCAAAATGTTGGGCGTGCTCAAACCGTATTGAACGTCGAATCCATCGACGCCCAGAAACAGGATGTCGGCGTTCAGTCGCCGCAAAGTTTCTTCAGCGATGGGACCGACCAATGAGAAGGAATTCTTTCGCAGCGTTCCACCCGTCAGAATTACTTCAACCGCCGCGCCGGAAAGTTCCGCCGCGATGTTGACGGCGTTGGTCACGATCGTCAAATTCTGGAACTCCCGCAGCGCGCGTGCGATTGCCGTAGTGGTGGTTCCCGAATCCAAAATAACCACCTGGCCTTCTTTCACCAGGTCGGCTGCGGCGGCAGCAATGGCCAGCTTCTCCTTGCGATGTAACTTCTCTTTCTCCCGCAACGTGGGGTCTTCGAGCGCGCCCTCGCGCGAGGGCAAGGCGCCGCCGTGAGTGCGGTGGACCAGTCCGTGACTATGGAGAATCTCAAGATCTTTGCGGATTGTGACTTGCGAGGTCTCGAACTGCCGCGCCAGTTCGGTGACCAGCACCCTGCCATCACGATTGAGCGTGGCGAGGATGGCGCGGCGGCGTTCTTCGTTCAGCAAATCCAGTCCTGTGCGAGAAAATTGGGTTGGAGCAACGGGATTATGAATCCCGTTTCTTTTTATATCGTTTGGTTTCGTTTGTCCAGTGAAGAAAGGCTGCCGTGAATTACTTGGACGGTTTCAAAACCGCTGTATTCCGCTCGTCCGTGGCCACGATGCGATAAAACTTCTTCAGATCGTCGGCCTTACTCACGGGCACGCTCAGGTCTTTCACTTCGAAGGCGCGGGTGTAACGGATGACGTTTCCTGTGACCTCAGATTTCGAATGATAGCTGGCAAAACCAAAGTCAGCGTCGACTGGCGAGGGCAAGTCGTCGACCGTGTACCCATCCGGCAGGGTGATTTCAAAGGTATCGGTATCCAGAACCGGCCCATCGAACTCAATCGGAAACCTGCGCGGGTCTTTCGTTTCCATCAAGGCGCTGGTCTTGGTGCCCAGCACCCGCGGCCTGACCAGAATCAGGTCACCCGCATTCTTCGCGTAATTTTCTGCGTTGAAGCTGAAATTGAATCCGAACGGAAGATCGGTTTGGGAGAAGTTCACGATCGACGCTTTCGTTATATGGAATATCGAGAGCGAGTCGGCCAGAAGGGCTTCCAGTGGCTTGATGCGATCTTCGTCGTTGGTAATTTTACGGAGAGCATAGCGCTGCCTCGCCGCCCGGTCACCGATGCGGACTTCCTTCACTTCTCCTGTGAGCATTCCGGTTGAGTTCAACGTCAGTTTGGCCGTGCGCTGAATACTGTTCATGGCTGCCGGTTCTTTGGGTAGTTGCACCATCTCTCCGCCAGCAGGAGCAATCAATAATCCCCAGTTCGCTTGTAAATGCCCGGAGATGTGTCCAAAGGGGGTCAGCTCGTTGGTCGGATCGAAGAAAAGCAATCTGCCAAGTTTCGGATGTACAGCGATGGCCAACAACTCCGGGCTGGTAACGCCATCGGGCAACCGCACCGCAAGAATCTGGTGGTTGAATCCCTGGTGGGCCGGTGTGTCGGGGCCCACGGAGCCGCGCTCAGTGTTGATCGCAACCTGGTACGACTCGATGCCGATTTCGTGCAGCATCGATCGCATCAGTGTCGCTTTGTCTTTGCAATCGCCGTAGCGGTGATTGAAAATGTCTGCTGCCGGGTGCGGCTGCCAGCCGCCAATGCCCAACTCAATCGCGACATAACGAATGTCGTGCTGGGCGAATTTCGCCAGGGCGCGCATCTTGGTGAGCGGATCAGTGATCGAGGCTGTCAGTTCCGTAACTTTCTGCTTTATTTCTGGAGAAGCGTCGAAGCGCCCGGTTTCCAGGTTCCAGTACCAGATGCCCATTTCCCGCCAGTTGCTGAAGCCGTTGGCGGTCGATGGGCCGCCCGCGGGAAAGAAGGACACGATCATCTGCCCTTCCACCCCATGCAGCGGCGGCATGTCGTCTTCGTGCCGAATTCCCTGAACGTCGCTTACCACCCACGATGCCTGAGTGCCGGACAGGACCGCTTTCACTTCTGGATAGTTGAGGAATGTTGCCTTGTACTCCCAGCCCGGAGGCAATTGCAATGAGTAATGACTTTCCCGTGTGGGATTCTCCTCCTGGAAGTGCCAGCTGTCCTGCAAAACCAGCGGCTGCTCTTCCGCCTCATATTCATACCCCACGATGTTTCCCGGGTCGGGAGCGGGAATGCGAAGCACCTTGGCCCTGACGTCGGTGACCAGTTCGCCGTTTTCGACGTAGGGCGGCGCCATTTCGACGGCGTCTTTGTCCTTGACCTCGAAGTCCTTGCCCTGTGCCGGAATGCACCACCCGCGGAGGCTGGTGATCTTGCGATGACTGTTGAAGTAGACGGCAACCGTGCCCTCATCCCGACCGCCGGGCCGCAGGATCTTGTACGCTTCGCGATAGACACTTTTGATCTTGGTTGCGGAGATGACAGTTACATTTTCCTCCACGTACATTCTGACTGCGTCTGTCTTCTCGTCGTGAGCGGGAAGGGGAGCATTCACCAGGGCGTGCATCCAAGGTGGGGCATCGGAGGCGGCGGCCGCGAAACGTGTGCCAACCAGCAGCCACGTGATCAAAAGCAGCGCGGTGATTCGGCTAATTGCTTGCGCTTTCCGTACCTGGCTGTAAAACGATTTGCTCTTCATCGCCCGTCCTGACTCCCTGGAAGAATGCCCGCAGGGCCCCGTAGTATTTCTGTTCCATCACCAGAATGTCGACACTCAATTTTCGCGACAGGTGCAACTTGTCCTTGTCGTTCTCCACCTTCATGGTGTAGCCGACAACGCGGCCGGTGTTGTCCTGAGCCTTGGGTAGCGTCGCGACCTTCCAGCCCGGTGGTAAAGCGATGGTGACGTCATCAACTTTCTGGGACTGGAACTCGAAGTAAACCGGATGCACGCGCTCGGCGTGATCGAACACCCGCTTCTCGGTTGCGCTGAAAAGCCCCACCGGCAATAGAGCCCGGCGTCCAGCTCCAGCGGCCCAGCCCGGCACCTTCAAATCGAACTCAGCTACTAAGGGAACCGATGAGCTCTTCCAGTCGGGTTGGTTTTTCAGGTCCACCTCAATCGCCACCGGAACAAATTCCCGGACTTCGTCTTCCAGCATTTTCTTGCGCTCGGTATCATCCGCATTCCGCTGTTCCAGCCTGCGCCGATGGGCTTCGATGCCGGTGTAGGTGACCGTCAGTTTTCCCTCGAGCCCTCCGGTCTCCGCCACCAGCTTCAAGTCAGCTTTGCGCTCAATGCACGAAGCGGAGCTCTCGGGCATGGAGGTCTGTACCCACGTGCCCCCGTCTTTATCCAAACGGAGTCCCGCCACTCCGGTTTCCTCCCAGGGAAGAAATCCGAAGGCTGTAAAGGCGGCCCCCGGGATCAAAATAGAGGTCTTTGCCGTTTAACTTCACCAGTACCACGTTCGCGTCCAGCTTGTTGCTGTCCATCAGCCTGGGATTGAAGAAATAGTTTCTGCGGTCTGACGCCCACACCCCGTAAGCCTCAAATCCCGCGGCTCTCGCCAGGGCCAGATACAGCCAGGTAAGTTGCCTGCCGTCGGCGTATGCCCGCTTCCAAACCTCTTCGACATTTTCTGGTGGCTTTTCCTTGTCTCTTTTTTCTTCCTGTTCGGTTTTCTGCAATTCATAGGAGGTGTTGCGCATTTGTTGCACTCGGGCATAAATCTTCTGCAGCTTAACCTCCTGGGAGTCACCCGGAGCAACGATCTGCGACACGGCCTGCTCCATGGGCTTGCGCTTGTTGACAAAGCCTTCCAGCCAGTCGTTCAGTTTCTTTCCAACTTTTTTCCAGTACTTGGTGGGGTCTTGCTCGAAAGAGTCCTCGCTGTAGATGAAATCGACTCGCGACTTAAGCTCATTTTCCGGAGGCATGAAGTCTTCGCTCTGGAAGGCGGGAATGTTGTCCGCTTCCATGCGCACAATATTGTCGGGGCCCTGCTTGGGAGGATCGGTCTTAGGCGGCAAAGCGTTCCAACTCCAGCGCAGGCTGAAATTCTGATAGTTGCTGGAGTAGGGTCTTAGGGAAAACTTGGCGTGCTTGGTGAAAAGCTCATCGCTAAGCATCCAGTGGGAATCGTAAACGTAGTGCTCGCTCAGATCGACCGTATATGAGTATTCGATAATGCTTCCCACCTGCACATCCGGAAGGGTGAAGGTCTTGGCCAGGTACTTGTACCCTCGATGCTTGGCAATGGATTTGTCGAATACTTTGCCGTCGAAGTTAGCGATCGAGCCGTCGGGACGGATCGTCCGCGCGTGGATATTGACGATGTTCCCCTCCGACTTGAAATAGGGTATTTCCACGTCGGCGTACTTGCGGCCATCTTCTTTTAGGATCTTGATGCGAAAGTAATTGTCTTCGTGTGAGGTCCGGCCGTTGTCGTCACGATCGATCTGTCGAAACAGCAGAATAGCGGCGGCCCCCGGAGCCTGGGGCTCACTGGTCATTTTCAACTCGTCGGGAGAAGGCGGCTGAAACCCTACGGCGGCAACCTGGTTTGACAGACCCAAGATCACAGCAAACGCAAAAATAGACAGTGAACGAAGTGACATGACCGAATCTCCGCAAAAATCCCTTGCCGCGAGATACTGCTACCGGTTGGAGGAAGGGAAGGGAGACCGGCAGCTCTTCGGCTGTATCGACGACTCGAGATGATTATGTGTAGCGGGGCCCGTACCTCTTTAGGGTCGGCAGAATATATGGGGGGTGTGCCTCTGTCAAGCAATCACTCTGTTCGCGCGAAGACAGGTTTAACCGCGAACTTAGGATCAAGAGTGCGGTTCAGCAGACCGGAAATCCCAACTAGAGCATCCAAACCGAGGCTTTTAGACGATTTTTGCTGCGGCCTTCAGTAACTTGATTGGCACGTGCTACGCTGTCACTCTGACCCGGCAAGCGATTCTTTCGTACTATGGGACGGGGTTACTTATGATTTGTTGGCGGACGAAGGGGAACGTTTGTAAGTCATTGATTATATTGTCTCTGGTCTTGTCTGCTGCGGTTGCGTTCGCGGCTAGCCCGTGGGCTGTCTTAGGCCCGGATGGTGGCGATGTTCGCAGCCTGAGCTACGATCCCAGCAGCCCGGATCATATCTACCTTGGGACCAGCACGGGAAGCATTTTTCAGTCGACGGATGGCGGTCACAGTTGGGCGCGATTTTCCCACCTGGGTACCGACGATTTTGTCCTCGACCACATCGCCATCGACCCGAAGAACGTTGAAACGGTTTACGTTGCGGCCTGGAGCGTAGAAAACCAGCAGGCTGGTGATCTTTACCGTTCGCGCGACGGTGGTAAGACCTGGCAGACTCTGCCCGGGATGCACGGCAAGTCGATTCGCGCCTTCTCGCTAGCGGCCTCGGACCCCAGCATCATGGTGGCCGGTGCTTTGGATGGCGTCTATCGCAGCAAGGACGGTGGCGATACCTGGGAGCGGATTTCCTCCGCCTCACAGAGTGAAATCAAGAATATCGAGTCGATAGCTATCGACCCGAAGAATCCCAATGCGGTCTATGCGGGAACCTGGCACCTTGCCTGGAAGACAGATGACGGCGGCAAGAACTGGCACCATATCAATAAGGGAATGATCGATGACTCCGACGTGTTTTCCATCATCGTCGACCAGTCAAATCCCTCTGTTGTGTTCGCCAGCGCCTGCTCCGGAATCTACAGGAGCGAAACCGGCGGAGATCTCTTCCAAAAGATTCAGGGTATTCCGTTCTCGGCCCGCCGCACCCGCGTGCTAAAGCAGGACCCATCGGCTCCTGGCACCGTCTATGCCGGAACTACCGAGGGCCTATGGAAGACGATGGATTCAGGAAAGACCTGGAAGCGGGTCAGTGATTCCGAGATCGTGGTCAATGACGTCCTCATTGATCCCCGAAATTCGAGTCGCGTTCTGCTGGCCACCGACCGTAGCGGAGTCCTCGCCAGCGATGACGGTGCCCGTACTTTCACCGCCTCGAATCACGGGTATACCCACCGCTACGTGACCTCGATCGTGGCTGACAACAATGACCCCAACGCAATCATGGTGGGAGTGGTGAATGACCGCGAGTGGGGCGGCGTCTTCAGTTCGCGCGACGGGGGTGCTCATTGGACGCAGAAGAGCACCGGCCTTGGCGGACGCGACGTCTTCGCCCTGCAACAGGCAGCCAGCGGACAGCTCGTGGCGGGCACCAACCGTGGCATCTTTATTCAGGACAAAGACTCTGCCTCGTGGCGGCCGATTAATACCGTGGTCAACGAAAAGGTTTCCGCGCGTACGGTGAAAAAGGGGACCAAGCGGGTAGCAATAAAGTCCAAGTCGGTTAGCCGTTCCGTATTCGACGGGCGGGTAACTGATCTGGAGATGACCCCGCAGCGCTGGCTGGCCGCGACCTCCGCCGGACTGCTGATCAGCACCAACGATGGCAAGAGCTGGAGCGGCGGTCCCATCATGGGTAAGATCGATTTGATCTCGGTCGAGGCCAAAGGCGACATGCTTGTGGCAGCCACCCGTATGCACGTTTTGATCTCGGCTGATGGCGGATCTACCTGGCAGCAATCGGATCCGGCACCCTACATCACCAGCATCCGTGGGGTGGACATCGCGCCGGGTGGCGAAATTCTCGTGGCTTCCCGCGAAGGCGCATTCCGCAGCGCCGACGCCGGCGCCACCTGGACTCATATCGTCAACGGGCTCCCCGACAAGAACATCAGCTCCATCACCTACGACGATAAGGGCAAGCGTATGCTGGCGACCAGCCTTTCCACCGGCGTCATCTTCCAGAGCGACGATGACGGGATATCCTGGCATCGCGGTCCGGATTCAGGTTACCCTCTGCGCCACGTTCGCGTGGTCCAGGGCCGTTTCCTGGCGGCAACTCCTTTTGATGGCGTTATCGCTCAGCCATCTGGAGAGGTTGCCAGCGCGACTGCCAGTGCAGCTACCTCCCATTAGTTCTTAAGGCAGTCAAAACTACGTAGCCGGATGTCAAATCCGGCTACTTTTTTTTGCCCCGGGTTCGCGACTCCAATAGGCTGAAATTAGGCCTCTTTTTCCACAGCGCTCTATCAAAACTGCCTGCGTCCGGTCCGGGATTTACCCACCCCGGTACGTATGTCATTGATTCCAATCAATTGAGAAAGTGGCACCTTTCTTGCGACTTGTACGGATGTTCCACCGCAAAGGAGTATCTGGACGTGAATTCGCGGGCCTCGGCTGCGTTGCTCTTCTTAGTCATGCTAGCCGCGTTCAATGTAGGGTGTGTAAGACAGGCAGACTTTGCCTCGGGACAGCCTTCATCACAGGAGCGCTCGCTGCCTTTTCACCGTGACGAGGTCCCAGCGGTCAACGGGAATACTTTCCCGTTAGCCGGATTGGCAGTCGGCACTCCAATCGCGGTCCACGTTCAAACGCCACTTTCAAGTGCGCGCTCCCGTCCGGGTAGTTCATTCACTGCAATGCTTGAGGAACCCCTTTTCGTGAGTGCGCACCTGGTCGCCCCGAGGGGGACCGTGATAAAGGGCAGGATACTGGAAGCAAAGCCCTCTGACCCGGCCGAAGAAGCCGGCTACCTGCGCCTGACGCTCACCTCGATATCGCTTGCGGGCAAGACTTTGCCGCTGCAGACATCGCACCTTTTCCTAAAAGGGGCAACTTATGAACGCGAGTCGGTGCTTCCAGTGCAGTTGGCGTCGGCTTCAACTGCGGTCAGAGTTCCGTCCAGCCGGATGACCCAAGTTCACGAAGATGTCGGGATTCCGTCCGACCGGAGACTGATCTTCCGTCTGTCGCAAGCCATCTCGGTGCAAATCGCCAACAAATAAACCCCAACGTCTGGCCTGCTCAGCGAAGCGGAAGCAAGCGAAGCACAGTTCCATATTCAGCCGCTGGTCGACCAGTCGTTAGTTGAGCCCGAACCCGACGAAAGTGACCTGGTACTGCCGCACATCGGCGGTGCCACCATCCCTGTTTACCTTAACCTTGGCATCATTGGAATCGATCGCGTGGTGCGCGAACTGCGCGCCGCCTTCACCGTAGAAAACTCGAAGTTGTTGTAGCCCATCGAGCGGCCGAGCAGAACCTTCGCAATGAGCTAAAAGGTCCGCTCACGGCGCGGCTGCTCTCCTGCGATGGCGCTTGAGGCCCCCGCCCCCGACCTGCCGGGCGCTGGTTCAAAATGCAAAGGTTGCGAACTGGGAAGGAGGTGCGCACCAAATTAGGTACAAATGCATAGCCGGGGCCGGTTGATATGCATAAACTTGCATCTCGATCCCGGTTCGACTCTGCTTGTGCAATATCTTGCCAGTAGCCTTCGTACAGAAAGCCCTACCTGAAGTCGTAGCTTCCCATTAGAATGGGGGACGGCATGCGCGCCAGCGTAGTGCGTATGCGACGGACTTTCTCTCGGGCTGCCTGTGCATGTTCTCGTTACAACCGACACGCTAAGCGGAGTGTGGACCTACACCCGCGAGCTGGTGACCGGGCTTACCAGCCGTGGTATCCGTGTGACCCTGGTCAGCCTGGGCGAGATTCCCCTGCCCCACCAGGTTTCCTGGATGGACAGTCTGCACGGCTTGGACTATCGTCCCACTGCCTTCCGCCTCGACTGGATGCAGGAAGGCGAGCCTGACTTCGAAGATTCCTCAGCATTCCTGATGCAACTGGTTCGGGAAGTTCGTCCCAACCTGCTGCACCTGAACCATCTTTGTTATGGAAGTTTGCCCGTAAAGACGCCGCGGATAGTGGTTGCTCATGGCGACCTGATTACTTGGTGGACGACCGTGCATGGCCGGGAGCCGGCCCCGAGTCCGTGGTTGCGCTGGTACCGCGATGCAGTTGTGGGTGGCCTCGCCTCCGCCGATATGGTGGTTGCGCCCTCGGTATGGATGCTCGATCGTCTGCGCGCCAGCTATACCCGTCCCCGCCGCGACAGCGTCGTTTACTACGGACGCAACCCCATCTATTTCAATCCTTATGTCAGCAAGGAAGAATCGGTGTTGGCGGTCGGGCGTTTGCTCGACGCAGGCAAGCAGGTTTCCCTGCTCACCGAGCAGACCCACTCGCTTCCGGTCTGCATCGTAGGGGGAGAGGGGCTGCACGTCGCCAAGGCCATCCGCACCGACGTAAAGGTGGCTGTCGACGACATTCGTGTTGCCCTGAAAGGTCCGCAAAGCGAAGCTCAGCTGCGCAGCCTCTATAGCCGTGCCAGCATTTTTGCTGCGACCTCGCGTTATGAACCTTTTGGCATGACTGCTCTGGAAGCCGCGCTTTCCCGCTGTGCCCTGATCGCGAACGACATTCCGTCGTTCCGCGAAGTCTGGGGGGATTCCGCCGCCTACTTCCGGGCCAACGACTCCAGCAGCCTGGCATCGGTCGTCCGCCGCCTGGGAGAAGACCGCGAACTCCGTAAAGACTATGCCAACCGTGCCTACCAAAGGGCGCGCGACTGCTTTACCGCCAAGCGCATGGTAGAGAACTATCTCCACATGTACTTCACACTGCTAGCTGAAAGCCGCGCTGCCGCGTAGTTCCTGCGGGCTGAAAACATCAAAAGGCCGCGCCCAAGCGAAGTTTGACTGCGGCACCCTCATGAGTAAATTGAGAATTGGCAATTTGGCATCGACCGACAGGGTGGCCCGTTCAAGCTGATATTTTTGCTTACTTGAGCGAGACGATGCAGGCTGCAGCCACAGAAAAATCTACTACTCCGCCAGTCCCGGCTCGACCGTCACCCTAACTGGCCAACTCGAGCACACGAATGCCAACATATAGACGATTCCAATAATCGCGAACCCGGCGACAAGGTTGAGCTGGGCAATGGCTCCAACCACCAGACCCAAAATGATCTGTAGGCCCGTCCCCGCAAAATAGAAGGTGTTCTGCACCCGTCCCATAAAGTGTGGGGGAACCTGTTCCATGATGCTGGTGTTCATGGCCACACTGGTCAGCCCGCGGCCCGACCCCATGAGCAGATAGAACAGAACAGCCACCGCCAATCCAGGAGAGAGTGGCGCCAGGCTCATGCCGATGGCCAGGATGCCCATGGAGATTGCGATTGTGCGGCGGCCTCCGACCCAGGCCATGACCACCGGTGCATAAAGTGCGCTGAAAAAGGCTCCGATGCCCCATCCCGCGTTGAGCCAGCCATAGCCGACCGCGCCGGTGTGAAACACTTTGTCGCTCAAGGGCGCGGTTACCACCACGCCGGTCATCATTGCTCCCAAAAAGAGCGCCCAGCTCGCGCCCATCAAGACCAACTTGCGTCTTCCTTTTAGGAATTCAATGCCTTCGCGCATCTCGCGGCCAAAGCGTGCCACGGTCGATTCGGCGGCCTCCAAGTCGTGCTTCAATTCCGCCGGTCGCGGGACAATGTGCTTTCCCTTGCGCACGAAGAAGTAGCAAAGAAACGACACGACATAGGTGGAGCAGTCGATGAGTAGCACTCCTCCCAGGCCGATGTGGTTATAGACAAATCCAACAATCGAGCCGGCGATCAACCAGCCGCCCTGGACCCCAGCCAGCAAGAATGTGTTGGCGTCGATGAATTCCTCGCCGGGCGTTAGCTCTTGAATCAGTGCTGTGATGGTAGGCCAGAACATCCAGAAACCGGCAGCTACCAGCGTGTTCATCAGGTAAACTTCCCAGAGCTTTACGCGGTGGGCAAAGGCCAGAATGGCGACGGTTAGAATAATTACACCGCGAGCGATGTCGAGCACCATCACTAACCGGCGTCGGTCCTCACGGTCGATCAGCACGCCGGTAAAGGGA
Organism: uncultured Acidobacteriaceae bacterium; assembly: GCA_963824805.1. Classification (GTDB taxonomy): domain Bacteria; phylum Acidobacteriota; class Terriglobia; order Terriglobales; family Acidobacteriaceae; genus DATBAT01. Next base: position 138,880 of record CAWGQZ010000055.1, read on the forward strand.
AGCATCAACATGGCGGGAAGGGTTTGCAAAACTGCGAAAGTTCCCAGCGCTATTTCAGAATGAGTGGCTTGCAGGATGTACCAGGCCACTGCCGCTGAGTTCATTCCGCTGCCGAGCATGGAGACCACGTTGGCTACAAAAACGTAGCGTAAGGCAGGTTTTTTTAGGATTGCACGCACTCTTTTAATTTATCGGAAAGCGTGACAATCTCCGATAGCCGGAGAGATGACCGTGAATGGGCGAAAGTTAAGGTGCATCCATGATCGTGATTTCCATGCTGCGCGGTATCAACGTTGGTGGGCACCATCTCATCAAGATGGACGCACTGCGAGCGATGTATGAATCGCTGGGCCTGAAACCAGTGCAGACCTACGTGCAAAGTGGGAATGTAGTTTTCCGAACGAAAGATCGGAATCTCACGAAGCTGGCCAAGCGCATTGAAGACACGATCGAGAAGGAATTCGGATTTCGTCCTGCCGTAATTTTGAGAAGCATCGCAGAGCTCAGGCAAGCGATCGGCAACAACCCTTTTGCTGACCGCAATGGTATTGAGCCGAATCGACTGCTGGTCAATTTTCTGGCAGCTGATCCTGATGCGTCCGCCCACGAAAATCTACAGTTGATCAAAATCGATCCTGAAGAATTGCATTTAAACGGACGCGAGCTCTTCGTCTACTTTCCAAATGGCATGGGCCGCTCCAAGCTGCCTTGGGCCAAAATTGACAAGGTGCTGAAAACGTTCTCCACCGGGCGCAACTGGAACTCTGTGTTGAAGTTGCTGGAACTGGCAGAGAAGATGGACCGAGACTAGGTCCTTCGAAGAGAACACCTCCGACAGCCGCAATTTGCCGGTTGCTCCGGGCAATGGGACAATAAGAAATGCAAAAATTTCTTTCTATGACAACCGCCTTAGCGGCTGCCGTGCTGGTGGTGGGTCTGCAGGCTCAACAGACTCCCCCCGCCAAACCCAAGCCCGCTCCCGCATCGCCGGCGCATAAAAGTACTGCGACTAAAAGTCCCGGCGCCAAGAGTGCGGCTCCGGCACCGCTGGCCCTCAAGACCGAAAAAGATAAATTTAGCTACGCGCTGGGTATGAACCTGGGGAATAGCCTGCACCGCCAATCTGTCCCGGTCGACCCGGCAATCCTTCTGCGTGGGTTGAAGGATGCATTGGCAGGCAAGACTCTGATGACCGATGACGATGCCCGCGCCGCACTCAAGGCCGTACAAACGGAAATGCAAAAGAAGATGCAGGAGACTATGCAAGCAGCCGGAGCAGCAAACAAAAAGGAAGGCGATGCCTTTCTAGCAACCAACAAGACCAAGGAAGGCGTGACCACGCTTCCCAGCGGTTTGCAGTACAAAATTCTAACGGCCGGCACCGGCCCCAAACCAACCGCCACCGATTCTGTGGTGTGCAACTACCGCGGCACCCTGATCAATGGCAAGGAGTTTGACAGTTCTTACAAGCGCGGTGAGCCCGCGACATTCCCCGTGAATGGGGTTATCAAGGGCTGGACGGAAGCCCTGCAACTTATGCCGGTCGGATCGAAGTGGCAGCTCTTCGTGCCGGCCGATCTGGCATACGGCGACCGCGGCGCGGGGGCCGATATCGGGCCAGGTTCTACACTGATCTTCGAAGTGGAATTGGTTTCGATTCAGGACAAGAGCCAAGAGAGGAAGTAGGAAAAGCGGGAGGAATGGCTGTTCCTCCCGTTCCATCTTGCTATATCGCCATGGCAGAACGGGTATTCGGACTTAGCGTCAACCAGGTAATGGCATATACCGCCGTGGCCAATGTGCTGCTGGTGGTTATATTGACATCCATCAATATTTACTATGCCTGGCATGCCAAGCGCCAGGCGGACGCCAGCCGCGCGCAGGTGGATGCCTCCAACCGCCAGGCAGCCATTGCCGAAGAAAGCTTGTCGATTCTCCGCCAGCAAATGGAAACGCAGCATAGAGCTGACCTCGCAACCATCACCTTGCAGCTCAAAGTCGCGATTCATTCGATCGATGACTGGATCAAGAGGATTAGCGGAAATAATCAACCGCAGCTACCCGATCAGATATCCATACTGTCGGATGACTTCCGGGTGGCAACCAACCGGGCCAATGCCATCGACGAAATCGTGGCAGAAAACATGGGTGCGGCTACCCTGTACATCGATCAGGCTGAGAACCACATTCGAATATTGCGGAACTCGCAATCGCATCACGCTGCGGCCTGGAAAGAAATGCAGGAAAAAGCCACCAAAAGCCTGAGTATTGCCAAATACAAGCTGAATGTCGCCCGAGCGAGATGGGAAGCCCCCGCCAGTCAAGCTTCTTGATTCTCGATATAGGCCGGGGGATAATTGCGGCGCGCGGAAATAGGGGAGTTTTATGAGCGAGGAAGTGAACCAGAAAATCGGCGACTACCAGATTCTCAACGAACTGGGTAGCGGCGGCATGGGACGGGTGTACAAGGTCCGCAATGTGATCACCGACCGGGTGGAGGCAATGAAGGTTCTTTTGCCTGATCTGGCAGGCCGGCAGGAGCTGGCAGCGCGCTTTCAGCGGGAGATCAAAGTCCTTGCCAGTCTGAACCATCCTAATATTGCGCAACTTCGCACCGCGCTTGTGCTCGACAACCAACTGGTCATGATCATGGAGTACGTCGAGGGGCGAACCTTGGCCGACCGCCTCGATAGCGGGCCGGTTCCGGTAAAGGACGCGGTCAACTATATCGACCAGGTTCTAAACGCACTGAGTTACGCCCACCAGCACCATGTGATTCATCGCGACATCAAACCCGCCAACATGATGCTGACGCCGCAAGGTGTAGTGAAGCTGATGGATTTTGGTATCGCGCGCTCGGGCGATGAGCGGTCGCTCACCATGACCGGCACTACTCTCGGCTCCCTGAACTACATGTCCCCGGAGCAGGTGAAGGGAGAAGCGACCGACGCACGCTCCGACCTGTATTCGGTGGGCGTGTCACTGTATGAACTCGTGACCGGACGCAGGCCGTTCCAGGCAGGCAGTGACTATTCCATCATGGCTGCGCACATCAATGACACGGCTAAGCCCCCCATCGAGTTGCAGCCTGGAATGTCGCCCGCTCTTAACGAGATCATTCTTATCTCGATTGCTAAGGATCCCACCCAGCGCTTCCAGACTGCTGATGCTTTCCGAAATGCGCTGAGCAGTGTTCATGATGGCGCCACCGCCCCCGCGGTCAACACGCCTGTCGTGCCCGTCAACCTGAATGCGACAGCACCGGTGCTGGCGCCTCCGCCGACCAGAATTTCTAGTGTGGCCCCGCCTCCGGCAGTGACTCCGATGCCTCCGCCGCAAGCCAGCGGTCATCGCGGCTTGTACATGACACTGGGAGCCTTGGTGGTTCTGGCGGTCCTGGTCGTGGCCGGGATATATATTCCGCGAAGCAGCAAAACACAGGCAAAGAACTCCGAGCCCGTGACTTCGACCGCTGCGAGTGCAGAGATGCCAAAGCCGGCCGATGTTGAACCCCAGACCCCGGCACCGCCACCGACAACGCCTGATCCCGGGGCGCAATCGATGACTTCCCCATCCGATACCCAGCCGTCTGCAGTCACCCCAGCCCCTTCGAGCACGACCCCCGCGAATCGCAGCGTTCCTGAGGCCCCGGCGAAGACTCCCGCGCACGGCTCGAAGCTTACCGCCAAAAACAACAGCGCCGGCTCTCGAACGCCAGCCATGCAGGGTATGCAGCAGGACTCTGAGACCGCGCCTCCTCCTGCGCCAGCCAATAATTCCGCAGATTTGGACGAAGTGGAGCACGAGGTCGATCTGCTCTCCAACCGGGCTGCCGCCGTGAACAGTGGATTGGACAAGCTGCAGCAACAGCAAAGTGCTGCAGGTTATGGTCTGCGCGGCGATATGGTCGCCAAACAGAGCAGCATGAAAAACAATCTGTCCAAGGCCCAGGATGCGATTGACCGTGGCGACTCGACGCGCGCCAAGAAATATGCTGACCTGGCCCAGGGCGACGTAGAAGCACTAGAACACTTTCTGGGAAGATAACCGGGGAGAGAGGTAGCTTTCGCTACGTCTCGGACGCTTAGAAATTCGTCGTTCCGAGACCTCGCTGGGAAAAATCTCCTATCTTCTACCGTATTTCATTGATTACCACAGTGGGGGGCGGCCGCACCGCGCTCGCCGCAATGTCTTGCAATCCTTCTGCCTTCAGGTGAAGACTACCCTTGGAGGTACCAATGAACCGGAGCGTCCGAGCGAAAGTTATCGTTGGCCTGATTGCGTCCATTGGCATCCTGGCGCTGGTTGCGTTCCTGGCTTATTGGAACAGGGGGGCTGAAGCCGAGACCAGGGGCTCGATTCCGCTGTCGTTGATCGCAGGTTTTTCCGGGATGGCGCTTGTGTTGTCGGGAACTTCCGCGTGGCTGCTGGTTAGAGAGCTGAGAAGCTCCGCGATCAAGTCAATGTCTATCGCCGCCAACGAGGCGGAGTACCACGAACTTTGTGACAACGCTTTTGACTTGATTGACATGCTTACGCCGAATGGGAAGTTTATATACACCAACCGCGCATGGCGCGAGGTCCTCGGATATTCCGCGGAAGAAGCCGCGCATCTTTGGCTGAAAGATGTGGTGCATCCTGAAGATCTTCCCTACGCACAGCGAAGCATTTGTGGATTGCTGGCGGGCGAGCCGGGGCGGAATCGGTTTGAAGTGCGGTTCTGCAAGAAGAATGGTGAAACCATGTATCTGGAAGGCACGGTAAATTGCCGCCGGCAAGAGGATAGGCCCACCGTCATCCAGGGAATTCTGCGCGACGTTACTACGCGGAAGAAGGCCGAACAAGAGCTTCGGGAACTGCAACGACGGCTGCAGTTGGCGCTGGAGAAAGAGAAAGAGTTGGCTAGAGTGGATCCACTTACCCACCTTTCCAATCGCCGGGCATTCTACGAGCAGGCCGAAGTTGAAATCGCACGTGCGTGGCGCTACTCTCGGCCGCTATGCATCGCCTATATGGACATCGACAACTTTAAGTTCATAAATGATCGACTGGGGCACTCTACCGGCGATGCTTTATTGGTGACACTCGCCAGCACACTGCGTTCAGAATTGCGGGCCAGCGATCTCGTGGGCCGCATGGGTGGAGATGAGTTCGCCATCCTCTTGCCGGAAACCGACGCAGCATCCGCGGAGAGCGTCTTGACCAAGTTGCAGGAAGCTTTGTTGCAGACGATGAAACAGAACGCATGGAATGTAACCTTCAGCATCGGGGCGGCAAGCTTCCCCAATCCTCCGGCGTCACTGGAAGGAATGATTCGCGTCGCCGACGAAGCCATGTATGCAATCAAGGCACAAGGCAAGAACGATGTGTCGGTTGTTGTGGTAGATCGCGATGCGTAGATAGTACAAAGCACGCGCCTTCGGGGTGACAATTCTCTTTCAAGGTCGCGCCCGGACCAGTAACCTTTTTCGGGCTGTCCACTCTATACCTTTGATGGCCACCCAAATGATGGAAATCCTCGAACGTGCCAAGGCGGAAGCCTGGAGCGATGAAGAAGTTGTCCGCCGGGTACTCGAAGGCGAGACTGCGCTGTACGAGATCCTGATGCGGCGCTACAACCAGCGCCTCTACCGGGTGGCGCGCGCTATCCTGAGGGATGACGCCGAGGCCGAAGATGTCATGCAAGATGCTTATGTCCGCGCCTACCAGCACCTTGATCAATTCGCCGGTCGGGCGCCGTTTTCGACCTGGCTCACGCGGATCGCGGCACACGAAGCCTTTGCGCGCATTCGCACCCGCAATCGTAAACAGTCACTCGACGAAGGTCCGGACGGAGGAGATTTCACCGTGGGTCTGACCGACATTTCCCTGAATCCGGAACAGAGTGTCTCCAATGCGGAAACTGGACGGCTGTTAGAAGAAGCCGTATTAAACCTGCCGGAGCATTACCGGACCGTGCTGATGTTGCGAGATGTCGAAGAACTGTCGACAGCGGAAACCGCCGAGACTCTTGGGCTGACCGAACAAAACGTGAAAGTGCGGCTGCATCGCGGGCGCGCGCTGGTGCGCAAATGGCTGTTCGCGCGGGTCGGGGGAAATGCCAAAGGTACGTTTCCGTTTATGGGGGTGCGTTGCGACCGGGTGGTGAGGCTGGTGTTTGCGCGGCTTGAACAAACCGGGGTCGAGAATTAGTTTCGCTGCGCGAGGTGGCTGGCAGGCGGAGAAGAGTGTCCTCCCCACATGTTTTCCTTAGCGGGTTTTTCTTTCGTCACGCTCGACGACGCCATCCTTGATGTAAACCACGCGGTGAGCGTATTCGGCAATGTCGTGTTCATGGGTGACCAGCACGATCGTGTTTCCCTGGGCCTGCAGACGATCGAACAGCGCCATGATTTCGTTTCCGGTCTGGGAATCCAGGTTGCCGGTGGGTTCGTCGGCGAGGATGATCGAGGGCTTATTCACCAGCGCCCGGGCGATGGCAACGCGCTGCCGCTGTCCGCCGGAAAGCTCGTTCGGTTTGTGTGACATACGGGATTCCATGCCAACCGAAGTCAGGGCCTGCTTCGCCCGCTCCACCCGCTCTTCGGTGGGCACGCCGGCGTAGATCAAGGGTAGCTCAACGTTGTGCAGTGAGGTGGCCCGAGCCAGCAGGTTGAAGGTCTGGAAGACGAATCCAATTTCTTTATTGCGGATGCGGGCAAGTTCGTCGTCGTCCAGTTCGCTGACTTGTTGTCCGTTCAGCCAGTATTCGCCTTTGCTGGGGGTGTCGAGGCAGCCGATCAGGTTCATCAGGGTCGACTTGCCGGAGCCCGACGGTCCCATGATGGCAATGTACTCATTGCGCGGAATGGTCAGGGTGACTCCGCGCAAGGCATGGACTTGCTGCTCCGAGCCCATGTCATAGGTCTTCCACAAGTCGTTCGTGTAGATGATGGCGGAAGCAGGTGGTGCCGACACGACGGGTTGAGAGAAATTTAGAACCTCAGCCGTTGCCATTTTTTTCTCCTCGTTCAGGTGCTTACCCGCTCCGCTTTCGCTGGCTTTCGTATTGGACGGTATGGCCTGATAAACGTTTACGTGGTCTCTTCGTCTTTCTTGGGGGCCGTATTATCTACTTTGACGCCGGTTCCGGGCTTGATAGTGCGCAAAACTTTGTAGCTGCCAGTCACTATCTCGTCCCCATCTTTGACGCCTTTGGTAATCTCAATGTCGGTCGTGCCGGCCACACCGGTATCAACCGGTACAAATTCGACCTTCTTATCGCGCAGAACGAAGACTCCCTGAATCTCATCTTTGCTCTTCGCCGCTGTCTTGGAATCGCCCGCAGGAGAGGCCGCATGCACGGTTTCTCCTGACCCAGGCTTTGTTTCCAGGTCTTCCTTGGTACGGATGGTCAAAGCCTGAATGGGGATGGCCAGCACGCCATTTCTGGAGGCGGTCGTGATCTTCGCGGTGGCGGAAAGACCCGGACGCAAGTTCTGTGGCGGGTCCTGCAACGTCACGACCACTTTAAAATCCTTGGCCTCTTCGCTGGCGGCGGTCTGCTGAGAGGTTGAAACTCCAGTCGAACGGACGATCGCATTGTTGCCGATCTCCGTCACTATTGCTTTGAAAGTTTTCTTGGGAATGGCATCAATGGAGACTTCGGCCGACTGTCCCATTTTGACATTTACAATATCGGTTTCATCAACTCGCACTTCCGCGGTAATGATCGACATGTCGGCGAGCGTCATCAGAGTACTGCCGGGCGAGTTCTGAATTCCAATGACAACCGTCTCGCCCTCGCGCACTGGAAGGTTGGTGATGGTGCCGTCGTAAGGTGCAGCGTAAGTTGTCTTCTGCAAAACGTCAGACGCGCGCGTCAGGTTCGCCTTGATCTGCCCGATGTGGCGGTCGGCGGAATCCTTTTGAGCGATGGCTTGGGCGAGCCGAGCCTGAGCCTGAGCCAGGCCTGCGTCGGCGGTTTGATAGGCAGCGTTTTGCAAGTCGTATTCTGACTTCGCGATCAGGGCGCTTTGGTAAAGTCCCTGGGCGCGAGTCCAATCGAGTTTGGCGCGCTCAGAGTCCGACTTGGCCCGAGCCAAATCGGCCTGGGCGGTCTTGATGGCTGCATCGGCGGCAACCGCGTCGGTCTGTGACGCCCCGAGCGAGGCTTGGGTGGCATTTACGTCAGCCGCAGATTGCACATTTTCGAGCTGTGCCAGCATCTGACCTCTTTTCACCCGGTCGCCCTCTTTGACATACAGGTGCGTGATTTTGCCAAAGGCGTTGGCGCCGATGTTCACGTAGGTCTTGGGCTTCACTTCTCCGGAAGCGCTCACCACGGAAACCAGATCCATCGTCTTGGCCTTAGCGGTTTGCACCACCACAACGTTTTTGTGGCTGCGGTAGACGGTGAAACCGATCATTGACGCTAGTAGAACGACCACAATTGCGCCAATTGCAATTTTCTTCCAGGTGCTCATTGCTCCTCGGGATTCGCGGAATTTCCGAAGCTCGACAATTGCGTGCTTCCCAGCTTCTCCGGTAAGACACGCCGTCCCGAATCTGTTAACAGGGTCGTCCTCCGGGAGGAACGGGCACAGCTATTCATACGACCCTGACGACAGGAAAGTTCCCAATTCTTGATTCACGTCTGGATAGGGGCGGCGCGTTCACGAAGATTATAGCGTGCCTTGGCCTTGTCAAGGTATAACGGATGTGTAACCCCCACCGCCAAAGGCCATGTAAATACTGCCATTTAGGGCCGATTGCCCGGAAGTAAAATGGCCCGAATGCCTTGCTTTTCGCGCAGCTGCGGACATAAAATAACGTAAGCCAGTGTGTCCTTAGGAGTTGCCCCATCTATGCTTCACGCCCAGTTGTCACGTCGTATTGGTTTTCTTTTCCTGCTCGTGTCGTTGATTTTGGGGCTCGGGACGGCAGCAGTCGCGCAGGAAGGTAAATCCGACAGTACCATCGATCAAGCCACACCACCGTCTGCTGAGGGGCAGCAGACCAAGGAAGTGGATCCGTTGAAACGCCCGCTGACCGACAAGCAGCGCAAAGAAAACGCCAAGTCGCTGAAGCAGGAGCTCGGCAAGACCTATAAGAAGTGGTTGGATGAGGACGTGCGCTGGATCATCACCGATGAAGAGCGCTCGGCTTTCAAACAACTCTCCAACGACGAAGAGCGCGACCAGTTCATCGAATCTTTCTGGCAGCGCCGCGATCCTACGCCGGATACGGTCGAGAATGAATTCAAAGAAGATCACTACGCCCGCATCGCCTACGCGAACGAGCACTTCGCCGCCGGGATTCCGGGATGGAAGACTGACCGCGGCCGCATTTACATTACATTCGGCAAGCCCGACGAGATTGAATCTCATCCTTCGGGCGGCAGTTATGACCGCCCGATGGAAGAGGGTGGCGGGCAGACGTCGACCTACCCATTCGAAGATTGGCGCTACCGCTATCTGGAAGACGTCGGGCAGGAAATCATCATCGAGTTCGTCGACACCTGCATGTGCGGCGAATATCACATGACCATCGACCGCGGCGAGAAAGACGCACTGCAGCACGTGCCCGGCGCTGGGCAGACGCTCTACGAGCAGATGGGAATGGCCAACCGCGCCGACCGCTTCAACGGTGGTTTGGAAACCCTTGGCGGCGGACCGTTTTCCCAGAACCTGCAGTCCAAGCAGTTTGACCGGCTGGAGACCTACTCGAAGCTGATGAAGCCGCCGTCGGTGAAGTTCAAGGACCTCGAAGAAGTCGTCAGCCATAAGATCAGCGTCAACCTGATGCCGTTCGATGTGCGCGCCGATTTCATCAAGGTAACCGGCGATACAGTATTGGTTCCGGTCACTATCCAGGTAAAGAATCGCGACGTCACCTTCGTCAATAAAGACGGCGTGCAACGCGGTACCATCAACATCTTCGGGCGCGTCACCACGCTCACCGGACGCGTGGCGCAGACCTTTGAAGATACGGTACAGAACGATGTACCAGCCGAGCTTTTGCCCAAGGTGGCGGAGAATTCTTCCGTATACTGGAAGGCGCTTCCGTTGCGGCCGGGGCGCTATCGTTTTGATATCGTCGTCAAAGACGTCAACGGAGACCGCGTGGGAACCTGGAACAAAGGTGTGGTGGTTCCGGACTATGCGGACGACAAGCTATCGGCATCGTCGTTGATCGTGGCCGACCAGATGGAGCCGGTTCCCATGAAGAATGTCGGGACCGGGAATTTCGTCATCGGCACCACCAAGGTACGGCCCCGGGTACAGGGGGCTGATGGCAAGCCGGTAGTGTTCAAGCAGAACCAGAAAGTAAATTTCTGGATGCAGATCTATAATCTCAGCGTTGATGACAAGACGCACAAACCGTCCGCTACGGTGCAGTATGAAGTCATCAATGCTGTGACCAACAAGGCGGTTGTCCATACCGTCGAATCGACCGAACAGATGGGCAATATTGGCGACCAGGTGACCCTGCAAAAAACTCTCTCGGCGGCCAATCTTGGACCGGGTGTTTACCGCATCCAGATCAAGGTCGACGACAAACTCTCCAAGCAGATGGTGGATCCGACGGCGACTTTCGCCGTTGAATAGGTTCACCGGCCTGGAGACCCGCAATCAAGGTGGTGGTCATGCTCCGTAAGCTCGGCTGTTTCATGCTAGCGTTCGGCCTGACGCTCCCGGTGTGGGCCGCGGACAAGTCGGGTACGATCTCGGGTTACGTGCGCAGTTCTGCCGGCGTGCCACAGATGGGTGCCATGGTGGAAGTGCTGAGTTCCGCCGCGCACACCTTCCGCCTGTTCACGGACGAGAACGGCTTCTATTCCGCCCGCAACGTCCTCCCTGGTGTTTACACCATCAAGGCTTCGGTCCCTACTTTCCTTCCCGCCTTGCGCGAGCACGTGGGACTGCACTCGGGCGGAAGCGTAATCGTAAACATGACCCTGAGCACCCTGTTCGATGCCATGAACATTGCTCCGGCCCGGGGGCCTGCGGATGAAGAAGACTGGAAATGGGTTCTGCGGTCGGCAGCAAATCGTCCTATTTTGCGGGCATTTGGCACGAATGCGAGTCCGACCGAAAAACGGGACGATTCCGATCTGCGTGGAACCTTCTCGCTAGTGGCCGGCTCACCCTCAGATGGCTACGGGAGCTCCTCCGACGTAAGCACTGGCTTTTCGGTCGAAAAGTCAGTTTTCTCCACCGGATTGGTGGGGTTACGGGGGAATGTCGGTTACGGCAACGGCTCTCCGGCGACGGTGTTGCGAGCATCATTCAGCCGGAAAATGGCCAACGGATCGGGCCCCGAAGTAGCATTCACCATGCGGCGCCTGGCTTCTCCTGACGTAAGTCTTCGCAATGCTGACTTGCAGGCACTGGCGCTCACTACTTCTGACAGCATGACGCTGGGCGACATTCTTGAACTGAAATTTGGCAGCGAACTGCAAACCGTGCAGTTCATGGGCCGGGTAACGGCACTGCGTCCTTTTGCCACTGCCGACCTTCATTTAACACCTGACACGATCGTTGAATACCGCTACGCCACCACTCAGCCTGACAGCCGGATGGAGCGTGGTTTTGATTCCGCGCCTGCGGATTTCAGCGAGTCGGGGCCGCACGTGACGCTGGCAAGCTCACGGTCCTCGATCGAGCGTTCTCATCATCACGAAGTTTCGTTGTCGCGGCGGGCAGGGAAGAGCACGGTGGAACTGGCGGTGTATTCCGACCGCGTGGTAGACCCCGCGCTCACCGGTGTCGGCGAAGTCTCTAACGAGGCCGGCAACGTATTGCCCGATCTTTACTCCGGTACGTTCAGCTACCAGGGTCGGGATCTGGAGGCCCGCGGAGTTCGCATCGTTGCCCAGCGCAAGCTGACGTCTAACATGACCGCCACCATGGATTACTCCTACGGCGGCGTTCTCGATCTGGATAAGGCGGATGCATCGTTGCAGGATGCCCGCGACTGGATGTCGCTCCGCAACCGCCACAGTGTTTCCGCGAAGATGAGTGGGACTCTCTCCAAATACAAGACGCAGTGGATTGCATCTTATCGCTGGACTGACGGCCAAGCTTTGACGCCTGTGGACATGTTCAACGCTTCACCCGGGCAGTCCGAGCCGTTCCTTAATTTCTTCCTCCGGCAGCCAATTCCCGGCACCGGCTTCCTCGCCGGGCATATGGATGCCCTTATCGACGTTCGAAACCTGCTTGCAGAGGGTTATGTTCCGGTTCTGGGGCAGGATGGTCGCACCGTCTACCTGGTGCAATCGGCCCGCGCTGTTCGCGGTGGCTTAGCGTTCACGTTCTAGATCTGCGCGCCCCGCTCGCGCGCAGACGCTTCTTGGATATGCACCCTGACGTGCCTTCCGTTTAACTCTGATTGCCAAGACTGGGCCACGCCTGGCGTGTGTTCAATCAGCAATTTGCAGTAAGATTATGGGCACTCCAGAAACAGGCCCTTGACGACATCCATCTGTAGAGGAGACGCATATGTACGCCCGGATTTCCCTCGTCCTCATTTTTTGTCTTTCCACACTGACTCTCGCACAGACCTTTCGCGGCGGCATTCTTGGTACGGTAACCGACAGCAGCGGTGCAGCCGTGGCCGACACTCAAGTGACTGCGACCAGCTCCGATTCTGGTTTTTCACGCAGTACGAATAGCGACGCTGAGGGAAATTACACCTTCGCCGAACTTCCCTTGGGGAAGTACGACGTGACGGCCACCAAGACGGGGTTCCGCACTCAGGTTCTGAAGGGCGTCAACGTCGGGGTAACGATTGCGCAGCGAGCCGACATGCAATTGACGCCGGGCCAGGTCGACCAAACCGTAGACGTCACTGCCGACCTTCCGTTGGTAGAAACCACCGGAAACACGATTGGCGGTACCATCGAATCGCAGCGTGTGGAACAGTTGCCAATTAATGGGCGCGACTACCTGAAGCTCATGACCCTGGTCCCGGGAGCCAACGCCGACCCCAGTTCGGTGAACGACGCACCGGGGTCGTTCGGAATTTTCAGCATAAACGGCAACCGCGGGCGCGCCAACAATTACCTGCTCGACGGCACCGACATGAATGACGGGTATCGCAATGATCCTGCCATCAATGAAGCCGGCGTCTTCGGGACTCCGGCAACGGTTCTACCGGTTGATGCCCTGGCGGAAGTTGCAATTCTTTCCAACGCAGAAGCGCAATACGGCCGAAACTCGGGCGGTACCGTCAACATTGTTACCAAGTCTGGTACCAACCAGATACACGGCTCGGCATCGGAATATTTTCGCAATGACGCGCTGGACGCGCGCAATTATTTCAACGCCGAACCGACCCCCAAGAACAGCTTCCACAACAATCAGTTCGGCGGATCCCTGGGCGGGCCGCTTATGAAAGACCGAACATTCTGGTTCGTGGCTTACGAAGGGCAACGCGAAGTAGGTGGTTTGCCCAATATTGAAACTGTTCCTACGCAGGCACAAGTGGATGACTTCATAACCAGGTTTGGCCCCGTAAATCCGGTGATTGCGGATCTCCTGAACCGTAATCCCTGGGGTGTCCCCGGAGGCTTGCCTGCCGGTGATCCTGCTAATCCGGCAACTACTTCGGTCCAGGTGAATGATCCCTTCCGCAATCGTGTAGACAGCCTTATCGGAAAAGTTGATCATCACTTCGGCGGCAGTGACCGGCATGACCTCTTTACCGGCCGCTACTTCTTTGGCGACAGCGACCAGAGTTTCCCTTTAGCCCTGGGTGCAGGCAGCACGGTGCCTGGTTTCAATACTGTGACCCCGACGCGGGTGCAACTGATCTCCCTCTCGCTCACTCACATGCTGTCTCCGAAATTACTGGTTGAGGTGCGCGGTGGATGGAACCGCTTTGCCGAAGGCTTCTTCCCGCAAGACAACGCATTTGATCCGCGGTCCATTGGATTGGTTACCAATGCTGACCTGCTGCCGCAAGATCTTGGCCTCCCGGTAATTCGCTTCGGAGACGGCACCAGTTCGTTAGGCGCGAACAATTCGATCCCGCGGCACCGCTTTGATACAAACTGGCAATATTTCACCAATGTTTCTTACAACCCCGGCAAACACAATTGGAAGATGGGTTACGAGTTCCGCCGGACGTTTATTAGCGCCTATTACGATCTGGGATATCGCGGCCGCATCGGATTCGATTCCTTTGCTCCCGATCCCACCTCGACTTCGCCCGATTCTTTCTTGAATGGGACCGTCACCAGTGGCCTGCAATTTGCGGGCGATTCGCAACGTGGCACTCACCAGAACAATCATGCTTTCTATCTTCAAGATAATTTCCGGCTGACGCGAAAATTGACGCTGAACTATGGAGTGCGGTGGGACTATTACGGAGTCATTGGAGAAGAAAAGAACCGCTTCAGTCTTTTCGACCCAACCACTGATTCTCTTGACGTCGTTGGTGTCTCCGGCGGACCCTCGTCCCTATATCCAAAGGATTACAACAACTTCTCTCCCCGCGTGAGTATTGCTTACGATGTCTTCGGCAGCTCGAAAACGGTACTGCGGGCAGGTTGGGGACTTTACTACGATGCCTTCTCGCAAGATTTCTTTGTGGGCCATTTCCCCTGGAACACGTTTAACCCCGGGCCGGCCTACAACGGCGTAGGGCCGTCTGCGATCACTTCTGGATCAGTGGGAGGTACCATTGAGGCCGGTGTGCCGCTCTTTACCGGGTTCAGTCCGACCACCGATGCCTGGACGGTCGATCAGAATTTGCGTACGCCGTATATCCAGAATTTCAATCTGAACGTGCAGCAAGAGTTGACCAGCCACGCTGCGTTTCAAGTGGCTTATGTCGGGTCCCAAGGGCGAAAGCTTTTTCGCTTCCGCGACTTGAACCAGCCCGATCTCGCCACGGGCGTTTTCCCTTTAACAACTTCAACATCATTAACAATTTCGAATCGACCGCCACCTCCAATTACAACGCATTGCAGGTGAACCTCAAGCTCCGGAATATGCACGGCCTGAGCTCGCAAGTGAATTACACCTGGTCGCATTCGATCGATACCGCGAGCGATGGAGAAGACTACGTGCCCAACGCGGCGCAACCGGATAACAGCCTGAATCCGGCAGCGGAAAAGGCGAATTCAAATACGGAGGAACCGCCGCGTTACCGCGCGTTCGATGCCGCACGGCACGGCTTTGCCTACCCGACGTACGTGCACATCGCCCCGGGCATCGAGTATCTGGAGCGCGCCTACGATGAGGCGAAGTACGGCTGGTATTCCTCACGTCCCTTCCTCACTCCCGTAGTGCCGACCATCGTGGATGACTCGCTGGCGCCGGCGGGCAAGCACGTGATCAACGTGTTCGGCGGGCATGCGCCGTACACGCTCAAGGATGGGGCCTCATGGGGCGCGGAGAAGCCGCATCTGACGCGCGCCGCCCTCGCGGTGCTGGACGAGATGGCGCCGGGATTCTCGCAGCGGGTGATCGATGTGGAGACCCTGGTGGCCCCGGATCTGGAGGCGATCGTGGGCCTGCCGCAGGGACACATATTTCACGGCGAGCTCTCCGCCGATCAGCTCTTCTGGCAGCGCCCGGCGCCGCACTGGGCGGACTACCGCACGCCCGTCACGGCGCTCTATCAATGTGGCGCCTCAACCTCGCCGGGGGGTGGCGTCTCCGGCATCCCCAGCCACAACGCGGCGCGGATGAGAGAGAGAGAGAGAGAGAGAGAGAGAGAGAGAGAGAGAGAGAGAGAGAGAGAGAGAGAGAGAGAGAGAGAGAGAGAGAGAGAGAGAGAGAGAGAGA
>CAWGQZ010000056.1:0-26546 GCA_963824805.1 uncultured Acidobacteriaceae bacterium
CACCGCTAGCCGACTGGGACGGCAGCTTTCTCGGCGCCTGCGTCGGTGGCCTAAATTCGGCAAACGAGCCAATTTCCTCGACTGAACAGATGCCGATGCCGTACGCCTTGCGCAGCGCACGGTTAACCGCGCGCGTCTCCGCCACTCTCATTTCGGCGCCGCGGACCAAAGCAGAGACGTTTGGACGGGTCGGCATCACCGTAGCCTTCGAAACCCTTGCAAGTGCCAGATTTGTAGACCGTGGCTTTGAAGGCCCATCTTCCCGAAGATGGGCTGGAGAATTCTGTAGGGCTCCACGTGGATGCCACGGCAATGTTTGCGATTTGCCAGTCGGACCAACCCGGCCTGTGTAACATACCAGTTTCGATCTAGGGCAGAAGATCGCCATTTGACACCGAAATCCTGAACTGATCTGTGTAGGCCTTGAGCGCATGAAGCAACATTGCGGTCAGTTCAGGGCCCCATTTCGAGCGTGCCGACTTGAAATTATTTCGAAGCAACGTATTGGGCATGTCTCTCCGGTTCAAAGCAAATATCATGCCTTCACATACATTCTAATACAAACGCTGACATTTATGCAATCGACTGATTAGGTAATAGATCGTTTTTTTTTTACAATCACAGATCATGAAGAAGAACGCTCCCCTGGCCTTCCGGATACCAAGCGACTTAAAAAAAGATCTTCAACGGATAGCAACTAGGGAAGCCCGAAGCATGTCTCAGATTTGTGAGCTACTTCTAAGGATTGGAGTGGAGGCGTACGGAAAGGACGGCGCCCGGTATTTGCAGCGCCTTCTTAACAACCCAAATGACGACTAAGCCAAGGTGCCGCCAGAAGCGTGAAAGACAAAACAACAGCCGCGCTTTTGAGGGGATACTTCACGTATTGCCATCGTAAATGGCGATTTAAGTAAGGCAGTGCAAATTCCGAATGGTTAGAAAATGAAAAAGTTTAACCGCCTGCGGCGGTGGGAAAAAATCAACAACAGCGCACGTCCTCATCGGTCCCGGGCTGCGTACCCTCAATAACTCGTGCTCTCCGCCCTTCCCAACCAAAGGATGGAAGGTGTCCCCCAACTACTGGGTGAGTACATCGGCTTTGCAATCTAGGAATAGCTGGGGTATTCTAATCGTGTAATCTTCATATTGGCTCGATCCGAGCCATCGATCAGTCCCACTCCGAACAAATTCAGGCCAAAGAGCCCAAGCTAACAGGCAGCCCATTTTAGGGCTCTTTACGTCTGGTCGCAGAATTTCCTTTTCTGATGGCCAGGGACGAAGGTGTTGGTTCGAGGGAGATCAGATGAGGAAATTGACGGGGCCAAAGCGGAAACCAATCAATGAAGTGCAGACCGTCAAATTTACCTCCGGCCAGATTCTGCCGGATGGACGCATCCTTGACTTGATTTCAGGCCACAATCCAGATTCGCCGCCGCGGCTTGTTGCCTGGGATGGAAAGTCGGCGACAATAGCCGAACATTTCATTGGGCAACACTGTATGTACGCCGCGTCGGACTTTAATCCGGCCTTACTGCGCGCCATTCGGCTACCAATCCATTCTGTTGGCTATGGTTCCACCCGAAAACTCTTCATCAGTTTGGCGACCAGTTTTGCGGAATGTTCAGGGGTTTCAATGTCCCACAGCTGGCTCTTGGCGGCGTTTTGCCTCAGCACCTGGGTATCGGATCGCCTCCTGGTCGCGCCAGAGTTAGCAATTATTGCTGACGATCAAGCGAAAGGCATCCAGTTGCTCCGTGTGCTTCATTCGCTCTGTCGCCGCTCGATACTGTTGGCTGAGATGACTAGGGCGGTATTGCAAGCCTTGCCGGTAGATTTGCCTCTAACCCTTCTCATTTGTGATGGGACGATGAAACCGAACGTTGAGCGCTTGCTGCGGGTTGCGAATTGTCGCGGCGTCTATGTGCCTGCGAAGGGGAGCTTGATGCTCTTGCATGGATCGAAGGCGATTTTGCGGACTTCGCAAAGTTCCCTGGAAAACGTTGGGGACGGGGTAATTCGGATCTCTTTGGACCCATGTTCTCGATCCCCCGAGTTGACCGACTGATCGCCTCGATGAAATCGCAGCTTTTTTTCAGCCGCGCCTGCTCATGTATCGACTGAAGAATCTGAAGTCGGTTGCAGAATCGGATATCGACGTCTCTAAGTTCTCTCGTTCTACCGGCCGCCTCGCACGGACTCTCGCTGCATGCTTTCCTGCGGATAAAAATCTGGCTCGCGAGGTCGTTGCTATGCTGCAGCCGCAAGATGAAGACCTTCGGGCACAGCGTTTTCTCGACATTGACTATGCCCTCACCGAAATTCTGCTCGGAGAAATCCACTGTCACAACCGGAACCGCCTGAGGGTCGACGAGCTCGCAAAGAATTTGAGCGCGCACTTGCGTTTGCGCGGCGAAATCCGGGACTGGACACCTGAGCAGCTAGGGTGGCGCCTTAACCACCTCGGCATTCCGAGAGCGACCGATCGTGAGGGCCGGTATGTCGCAAGTTAACCTTGAAAACAGTCGTCGTGTTCACGCTATCGCGCGAGATATTGCGCCGGACATACCTGCAAGTCCCGGCTGTCCGGAATGCTTGCCGCACGAAGAACTAGGTTCGCCGTAGGTAGTGGCGGTGATGGATGTGATGGTTGTGGTGGATTTAATTTCTTCATGAGGATACGATGCCAAGACATCGCCTAACAGTTTTAGAAAAGAAAGACTATCACTCGCGTTTACTTTACCTTCGCGAGATCGGAGTCGTCACTGGTCCGATCCCGCGAACTGAAGTCAAACACAACTTTCCCAAACTCGAGCAAATCGACGCCGAGTTCGCTCGTGTTTATGAGCTACCCGATGAAGAAGTCGCGGTTGTCTTTCCGGCGAAACTGACTGTGCTCCATTCGGGGATGATGATCATGGATATGCGGTAACCTGCCTTGGAGCGATTGCCTTCTCGAGGTTAGCGATCCCCGGAACCATCGATTCTTTTCCGATATCACGCATGACTGGCCTGGACCCTCGAAGATTTTGAACGATTGGCTCGTTGGCAGGGAAGTCCGCTTGCGGCCCTGCCAGCGCTCCGGACTGATTGTCGGAACCGGCTGGGCTCCTATTCCGGCCGCCTACCCAGCCGATCGCGAAGTACAAATCGAATTGTCGCTCTATGACCAGCGGGACAATGTAATGCGTTTCGAATTCAAAGCTCGCCTCGACAGACACATTGCTCGAACTGCCATGGTTCGACGTGCCTCGCTTCTCCGCAATGCGTCGACTGCATCGAAATCGGCTGGGCTATTTGAACCCGCGAAATATCCGCGAACTCGCAACGGAAGAAATCTCCGTACTGCACCAGAATGGTGCTGGCGCTGATCCAACCAAGGCACGGTCGGCATCAGCGCGAATCAGCAGAGGGAAACCGCAAACCCACTGAGTGGACGCCGATGACGATCGGAACGAAGCATAAGCAACCATGACACTTCAATCCCCCGGCGTCGGAGCGGCGGTCAAAACCCGATGTTTGCGCCGGCTGGTAAGAGAACGAAGGCGATCCATATAGAGGTAAACCACCGGCGTCGTAAATAGAGTCAGCATTTGGCTGACAATGAGTCCACCCACGATGGTCAAACCCAGGGGGCGACGCAACTCCGAGCCTGTGCCGGTGCCGATCGCCAGGGGAATCGCTCCCAAAAGCGCCGCCATGGTGGTCATCATGATCGGACGGAAGCGCAAGAGACATGCCTCATGAATCGCATCGAGCGGCGACTTTCCTTCCCGCCGCTCGGCGTCCAGAGCAAAGTCGATCATCATGATGGCGTTCTTCTTCACCAACCCAATTAAGAGAATGATTCCTATCATCCCGATCACATTTAACTCGTTATGCGTCAGCAAGAGCGCCAGCAATGCTCCCACACCGGCAGAGGGGATGGTCGACAATATCGTGATGGGATGAATGAAGCTCTCGTAGAGAATGCCCAGGACGATGTAGACCGTCGCCAGCGCAGTAATAATCAATACAGGCTGGTTGGCCAGAGAATCCTGGAATGCCGCCGCAGTCCCCTGAAAGCTGGCATGTATCGTGCCGGGAAGCCCAATGGAATTCTCGGCATTATCGATGAGGGTAGTGGCGTCACCGAGAGAGACCCCCGGCGCCAGATTGAACGATAACGTCACCGAAGGCCACTGGCCCTGGTGCGGCACAGCCAAAGAAGTATCCACGGTGTCGAAATGCGCGAAGGCGGATAGCGGCACCATCTGGCCGTTAGAGGAACGTACGTAAACCATCGATAAGGCATCCGGAGACTGCTGGAATCTTGGATCGACCTCCATGACCACGTGATACTGATTCAGCGGCCGGTAAATAGTCGAAACTTGCCGCTGCCCGAAGGCGTCATAGAGCGCGTTATCGATGGTGACCGGTGCTACGCCCAACCGGGCGGCGGTGTCGCGGTCGATGGCAATGCGGGCTTGCAATCCATGAATTTGTTGGTCAGTATTGACATCCTGCAATTGCGGAAGCGTCTTAGTTTCGGCCAGGAGACGCGGCGCCCAGGCATTGAGTTCGTCCAGGTTTTCGCCTTGTAGGGTGTACTGATATTGCGACTGGCTCATTCGCCCGCCAATGGTCAAGTCCTGCTGCGACTGCATGAACAAAGTTGCTCCCGGCACCACCGCAAGTTTTCTTCGCAGGCGGCCGATCACTTGGTCGGCGCTGACCTTTCGTTCCTCGAGCGGTTTCAGCGTAATAAACATGCGGCCCTGGTTGGTGCTGGTGTTGCCGCCAGCAAAGCCAACAATGGTTTCCACCGCCGGATCCTCCATGACGATCTCACGAAGCGCTGCATCTTCACTTTCATGGAGTCGAACGAGATGTCCTGCGCCGCCTGCACCGTTCCCATCAGCCGTCCCGTGTCCTGCTGGGGGAAGAATCCCTTGGGGACTGCGACGTATAGATAGACACTCAGCGCCGCGGTTCCAATCGTGATTAGCAAGACGACAGGTTGAAAGCGCAGCACCCATCCCAGGCTGACGCGGTAGATTGCGAGGAGACCGTCAAAGATACTTTGACTGAAACGGTACATCCGGCCATGTTTCTCCTCGCCGAGCGGCTTTAGAAACTTGGCGCACATCACCGGAGTGGTGGTCAACGAAATGAGAAGAGAAACAGAGATCGCGATGCTGAGGGTGATAGCGAATTCGCGAAATAGCCGCCCGACGATGCCCCCCATCAGCAAGATAGGAATGAATACGGCCACCAATGAAATGCTCATGGAGAACACGGTGAAGCCAATCTCTTTGGCTCCGCGATAAGCCGCCTGCACTGGTGGTAACCCGTGTTCCAAGTAGCGGGTGACATTTTCCAGGACCACAATTGCGTCATCCACCACAAAGCCGGTGGAAATAGCCAACGCCATCAGCGACAGGTTGTCGAGGCTGTAGCCGAGGAGGTACATCACTCCGAAGGTCCCAATCAGCGAAAGCGGGACCGCGATGCTGGGGATGATGGTGGCGCGCACCGTTCGCAGAAAGGCGAAGACCACCAGAATCACCAGGATTACCGACAACATCAAAGTGATCTCGATATCCTTTAAGGAGGCGCGGATCGTCGTGGTGCGGTCCATGACTACGTCCAGCTTGATGGCCGGCGATATGGAGGCTTGCAGCTGCGGCATCAGATTCCGAACCCGGTCCACGGTGCCAATGATGTTGGCGCCGGGTTGGCGGAAGATGATGATGAGAACCGCGGGCTTGCCTGAGGAGATGCCAAGTGTGCGCGTATCCTCCACTGAGTCCTGGACATCGGCAACGTCGCTCAATCGCACAATGGCATTACCGTTTTGCGTGACAATCAGCGGCCGGTATTCCTCAGCAGCGCTGATCTGATCGTTGGCGCGAATCGTCCATGCATGACGTGCGTCGTTGACTTGCCCTTTAGGGGCGTTGGCGTTCGCCGAACCGAGAGCGGTGCGGACGGTGTCGAGCCCAATGCCAAGTTTGTTGAGCAGCGTGGGATTTACCTCCGCCCGCACCGCGGGGCGTGCGCCTCCCCCGACGAATACCTGACCGACTCCTTCCACCTGCGCCAGTTTCTGCGCCAGGATGGAATCGCCGGTGTCGTACATCTTCGGAAGCGTGATGACATCAGAGGTCAAGGCCAGAATCAGCACCGGCGCATCGGCAGGATTCACCTTGCGGTAAGTCGGATTGCCGGGAAGGTTTGCCGGTAGCTGGCTGCGCGCCGCGTTGATGGCTGCCTGCACATCGCGCGCGGCGGCATCGATGTTGCGATTCAAATCGAACTGCAGGGTGATGCCGGTTGAGCCCAACTGGCTCGTCGAGGTCATCTGATTTACACCGGCGATCCGGCCAAACTGCCTTTCAAGCGGCGTGGCCACGGCTGACGCCATAGTCTCCGGGCTGGCGCCGGGAAGCCCGGCCCCGACAGAAATGACCGGGAACTCAACCTGCGGAAGCGGCGCGACCGGCAGGAAGTTAAACGCCAGAATGCCAGACAGCAAGAGGGCGAACGTCAGCAATGACGTTCCAATGGGCCTCTTGATGAATGGCGCCGAAATATTCATGTCTAGTCCGCTGCTACAGGTTCCTCAACCGGATTGCCGACCTTATATCTCTCAAAGCGTTTGGCCAGTCGATCAAACCACAGGTACACCACTGGAGTGGTGTAGAGCGTCAGCAATTGGCTGACCAGCAATCCGCCTACGATCGTGATGCCCAACGGATGTCGTAGTTCCGATCCGGTGCCCCGGCCCAGGGCTAGGGGCAGGCCGCCTAACAGCGCCGCCATGGTGGTCATCATGATGGGACGGAAGCGCAGCAAACATGCCTGGTAAATGGCTTCTTCCGGCTCCTTGTGCTCTTCACGCTCGGCTTCGAGAGCGAAGTCGATCATCATGATGGCGTTCTTCTTCACGATTCCGATCAGCAAGATGATGCCGATCAGCGCTACTACTCCCAGGTCATTTCCGGTGACCAGTAGCGCGAGGATGGCTCCCACTCCGGCAGAGGGCAGCGTGGAGAGAATCGTGATGGGATGAATGTAGCTTTCGTACAGCACTCCCAGCACGATGTAAACGGTCACAATCGCCGCCAAAATTAACCAGGGTTCAGTCGACAACGAATTGCGGAAGGCTGCCGCCGTTCCTTGGAAGCTGGTGTGAATGCTGGCCGGCATCCCGACATCCTTTTCCGCTTGATCAATCGCTTTGGTGGCGTCACCCAATGAAACGCCGGGCGCAAGATTGAACGAGAGTGTTACCACCGGGAACTGTCCCTGGTGATTGATGGCCAGTGGGGTGTTTGCCAGACGCACTTTTGTAAACGACGAAAGCGGTACCTGGATTCCGGTCGATGACTTTACATAAATCTGTTTCAACGAATCGGGATTCTGTTGGAATTGCGGGTCTACTTCGAGCACCACGTGATACTGGTTGAGCTGGGTAAAGATGGTTGAGACCTGGCGCTGTCCGAAAGCGTCGTAGAGAGTGTCATCGATCGCCTGCGGCAGAATTCCCAGGCGGGAAGCGGTGTCGCGATCGATTTGCATATCGGCCTGTAACCCGGCGCTCTGTTCATCGCTGGCCACGTCTCGCAGTTGTGGCAGACCATGCAGCTTATCCACCAGCTTTGTTGAAACCGCGGTCAACTCCTGTGCGTCCGCATCTTCCAGGGTGTATTGAAACTGGGTCCGGCTGACCCGGTCCTCCACTGTCAAGTCCTGCACCGGCTGCATGAACAGGGTTATGCCTTGTACTTTGGTCAGTTCGGGCTGCAGGCGCCGGATCACCTCCGAAGCGCTGCTCTTACGGTCGGAGCGCGGCTTCAGGTTGATCTGCATGCGGCCGCTGTTCGGGGTGACATTGGTCCCGTCCACTCCGATGAACGAGGACAGGCTGACTACGTCATGATCCTTCAGAATTACTTTCGCCAGTTCTTGCTGCCGCTGCGCCAGGGCATTGAAGGAAATATTTCCCGGCCCTTCCGAGATGCCCAGAATCACGCCGGTATCCTGCACCGGGAAGAAGCCCTTCGGCACCACTACGTAGAGATACAGCGTCAAGATCAGCGTACCCACGGTGACCAGCAGGGTGGTGGTCTGGTATCTCAGAACCCACCGCAGCGTCCGTCCATAGAACTCGATCACCCGTTCGTAAAATGCTTCCGACTTCTTGTAAAAACGGCTCTGGTGATGCGGATCGTGCCGCTTTAGCAATTTTGCGGACATCATCGGAGTCAAGGTCAGAGAAACTAGGGCGGAGACCAGAATCGTCACCGCCAGCGTTACCGCGAACTCGCGGAACAAGCGTCCGACGATGTCGCCCATGAACAGCAGCGGTATCAGCACGGCGATCAACGACACCGTCAGCGAAATAATGGTGAAGCCGATTTGCCCGGCTCCTTTCAGTGCGGCATCAAGTGGCGAGTCTCCGGCTTCGAGGTAGCGGTCGATGTTCTCGATCATGACGATGGCGTCGTCGACCACGAAGCCGGTCGAAATCGTCAACGCCATCAATGTCAGATTGTTCAGGCTGTAGCCCAATAAATACATCACGCCGAAGGTGCCGACCAGAGACAGTGGCACCGCCACGCTGGGAATCACAGTGGCGGCAAGATTTCTCAGGAAAAGAAAGATGACCAGTACGACTAGGGCAACCGTTAGCATCAGTTCAAACTGGACGTCTTCGACCGACGCGCGAATCGTGACTGTCCGGTCGGTAAGAATCTGCAGCTTGACCGAAGAGGGAAGTGAGCCTTGCAGCTTGGGGATGAGTTGCTTGATGCGGTCGACCACGCCGATGATGTTGGCGCCGGGCTGGCGCTGGATGTTCACAATCACCGCCGGAGTTAAATTCATCCAGGCGGCTTGCTTGGTATTCTCGATGCCATCGGTGACCGTCGCCA
Organism: uncultured Acidobacteriaceae bacterium; assembly: GCA_963824805.1. GTDB lineage: Bacteria > Acidobacteriota > Terriglobia > Terriglobales > Acidobacteriaceae > DATBAT01. The sequence goes on from CAWGQZ010000056.1 coordinate 8,916, forward strand.
CGTCGGAGAGCCGGACCGGGCTGCCGTTCTTATAGGCCACGATCAGCGGGCGATACTGATCGCTGGTCGTCAACTGGTCATTGGCGCCGATGGTGTACGACTGTCGCGGGCCATCCAGTGTGCCTTTGGCCTGATCGACATTGGCCTGCCCCATGGCGGTGCGCAGATCCTCCAGGCTCATGTCGTAGGACGCCAGCGCAGTTGGATTGGCTTGAATGCGTACTGCAGGCTTCTGGCCGCCGCTGATTGAAACCAGACCTACCCCGGTTACCTGCGAAATCTTCTGCGCGAGTGCGGTGTCGGCGAGATCCTGAATTTTCGACAGCGGTAAAGTTTCTGAAGTCAGCGCCAGAGTCAGGATTGGCGAATCGGCCGGGTTGACCTTGCTGTAGATCGGCGGGTTGGGCAAGTCCCGCGGCAGATACGTGGTTGCCGCATTAATGGCGGCCTGTACTTCCTGTTCCGCGATATCGATGTTCTGGTCAAGAGTGAACTGCAAGGTGATGACCGAACTGCCAAAAGAACTGGTAGAGGTCATCTGGCTCAAGCCAGGTACCTGCCCGAACTGTCGTTCCATCGGGGAAGTGACTGCAGAGGCCATCACGTCGGGGCCCGCGCCCGGATAAAACGTCATCACCTGAATGGTGGGATAGTCGACTTCAGGAAGCGCAGATACAGGCAGTTGCCGGTAAGCCACGATCCCGACCAGTAGCATGCCCACCATCAGCAATGAGGTGGCGACCGGCCGGAGAATGAAAATTCGGGACGGACTCATTGTCCTGCGACACCTGCCGATGACTGGGAATGGGATCCGGTCGGACCCGACGAATGCGGTTCCACCAGACTTTGCGCGTCCAGTTTGTCCTGACCGTCGGTGACCACAATCTCATTTGGTTGCAGCCCGCTGGCAATCGCTGCCTGGTTGTTCTGTGTAAGCGCAACTGTGACTTGCCGCACTTCTACCTTCTTGTCAGGCTTCACGGTAAATACATAGGTTCCCTGTTGGCCGCGCTGCACTGCCGCGGCGGGGACGACCAGGGTGTTCTTACGAACCTCAAGCAGTAAATGAATATTCACGAACTGGTTTGGCCACAGAGAATTGTCATTGTTCGGGAAAACCGCTTTCAGCTTGCCGGTTCCAGTTGTTTGGTCGATCTGGTTGTCGATGGTCAAAAGGGTTCCGGAAGCGACTTTGGTTTGATCGTCGCGGCTGTAAGCATCGACCTTCAGAGTTCCTTTACGCATATGCTGCGCCACAGAGGGGAGGCTGTCCTCGGGGAGCGTAAACAGCACGGCAATCGGCTGAAGTTTGGTAATGACCAGCAGTGGCTGGGTGTCATTGGCGTGCACCATGTTGCCGGCGTCGACCAGGCGAAGCCCGATCCGTCCACTTTCAGGTGCCGTGATGTGGCAGTAACTCAGCTGTAATTTGGCGTTGTCGATTGCAGCCTGGTCGGTGCGGATCGTACCTTCAAACTGATGAACCGTCGCCTGTTGGGTATCCACCTGTTGTTGGGAGACGGCGCCGGAGTTTTGCAGCAGGTCTTTGAAACGTTCGTAGTTCAGTTTCGCGTCCTTCAATTGCGCCTGGTCGCGGAACAGCGCCGCCTGTGCCTGGCTGACGGCTACTTCGTAGGGCCGGGGATCGATTATCGCCAGCAAATCGCCTTTGTTAACGTGTTGGCCTTCTTTGAAAGCGACCTCGGTGAGTTGGCCGTCGATGCGACTTTTGATGCTCACTGTATTGAAAGCCGTAACCGAGCCCAGTCCGTTTAAATAGACCGGCATGTCCTCAACCGTAGCGCGTGGCCACCGTCACAGGGATTGCCTGGCCACCGCGTTTCCGGGCATCGGCAGGTTTTGCGTCGGTGCTGCTGCAAGCCAACCATAGGGAAGCCAAAATCAAAATTGGAGCGCAGAAGAGAAGTTTCACCGACAAGCTTGTGCGAGCCGCTGGTTGCAGTGACGCGATCTGCAACTCAGCGGAGGTATTTGTCATTCTGGGACCTCGTAGGATGCTGATTCTGACATGATAGGCCTATGCATTTCGAAATGCTTAACTTCTCCGGTTGCCACAATTCTCTCCCTGTCTCAGAACAAACTCGCATGACCGACTGAAGGTTTCCTTAAGGCACGGAAAGCGTCGGTAGAGAGAAATATTTCAAACATTCAGCAGGGCTTGGATGCGCCGGGCAAAGAAGCGTTCGTACCCGAATCGCAGCACTCTAGAAGATTGCAGAAATAAGTAACAAGCACTGTAAAATTTTGTAAAAAAAGCGGTTAGGAGGATATCCCGCTCACGAATTTCTGTCTTATCAGGGCTCTTCCTTCCGCCTCAGTTGAAGCGGACAGAGGTCCGAAAATGGAAATAGTGAAGGATTGGCTCACCCTCCGGACGCGATTCGCCAGAACCCCAAACAGTCTTGACATCGCCAAACCCACCCGCTAGAGTAAGTTATTCCTTAGCAATACCAAGATTTGTCCAGAACGAGCGCATGAGCATTAATCTCCTAGCACGCCGCGTACGAGTACACATTGTAGGTGTACGAGTACCTGTGCTTGGTGCCTCGGTCTGGAGGGCATGAGTGAGCTGAAACAAAAGTAAAAAGCTCCCAAATCCCACCTGCCAGAGGCGCTGGCACGGTGGGTTTTCTTTTTTGTAGCCAAGGAGATCGGAAATGGCAGACGACAAGACGACACTGAGCGGATCGCGAATCCTCTGGGAATGCCTGGAGCGCGAAGGGGTCAAGACGGTGTTTGGCTATCCCGGGGGCGCGATTCTTCCCGCCTACGATGCCTTGAAGCACAGCAATATTCACCACATTTTGGTGCGGCATGAGCAGGGTGCAACCCACATGGCGGATGGGTTCGCGCGCGCGACCGGGGGAGTAGGGGTAGCGGTAGCGACTTCGGGCCCGGGTGCCACAAACATGGTGACCGGTATCGCGACCGCCATGATGGATTCGTCGCCCATCGTCTGCATCACCGGTCAGGTTGGCAGCAAGCTGCTGGGCTCCGATGCCTTTCAGGAGACCGATATCACTGGTGTCACCTTGCCCATCACCAAGCACAACTATCTGGTGACCCGCGCCGACGAAGTGGCCTCTACGGTTCGCGAGGCATTTTACGTCGCGAAGTCGGGACGTCCGGGCCCGGTGCTGATCGACATCACCAAAGATGCGCAGCAGGCCATGGCGGAATTTGACTGGGAGGCGGCTGCACCCAAAATGCGCGGCTATCGTCCCGACCTCTCGCCCGCCAGGAGCGAATACAAAGAAGCCCTCGATCTGATCTCAAAGGCAAAGAGGCCGCTCATTCTCGCCGGCCATGGCATTATCGTCTCGGGCGCTGAGATGGAAGTACAGATGTTCGCCGAGAAGACCTCAATCCCCGTTGCGCTGACTTTGCTGGGCCTTGGTGCTTTCCCGGCTTCGCATGTGCTCAACCTCGGCATGATGGGTATGCACGGCGAAGCCTGGGTCAATACCGCCATCCAGGAAGCGGACCTGTTGCTTGCCTTCGGCATGAGGTTTGATGACCGGGTCACTGGCAACCTCAAGACCTACGCCATCAATTCCAAAAAGATTCACATCGAGATTGATCCCGCTGAAATCAACAAGAACATCAAAGTGGACGTTCCCCTGGTCGGCGATCTCCGCAAGATTCTGCTCGAGCTGATGCCGCGCCTCGAAAGTCCGAATCGTCGGGAGTGGCTGGAGCGCATTCGCGGCCTGAAGGGCGATTCTGCGGTACGCGACATTCAGAACCTCCCCGACAACGGGCATCTCTATGCTGCGCACGTTATTAACGATCTCTGGAACGAGACCCGCCACGGCGACACCATTGTGGTCACCGATGTGGGCCAGCACCAGATGTGGGAGGCGCAGTATTACAAGCATGAACAGCCGCGTTCCCTGATCACCTCGGGTGGATTGGGCACCATGGGCTTCGCGCTTCCTGCGGCTATCGGCGCCAAAGTGGCGCGTCCGGAAGCCGATGTTTGGGTCGTCGTAGGCGATGGCGGCTTCCAGATGACAATGTGCGAACTGGCAACGATTGTTCAGGAAAATCTCAATGTCAATATCGCCATCATCAACAACGGCTACCTCGGCATGGTGCGGCAGTGGCAGGAATTTTTCTACGAGCGCAACTACGAAGCCACACCGCTGCTGAGTCCCAATTTCGTGAAGCTCGCGGAAGCTTATGGCATTCGCGCCATGGGCGTAAATAAGCGTCGCGATGCCATCAACGCCATGCGGGAGGCCCGCAAGCACAACGGCCCGGTGCTGATTGATTTTCAGGTGGAGCAGGAAGACACCGTGTACCCGATGGTCGCGGCCGGTGCCTCGCTGCATGACATGATCCGGCGGCCGAATCCGCTGGAGGAAACGGCTGAAGATGAGTAACGATAAAAGCATTCTGCATACGTTCGTCGTTTACGTGGAGAACAAGCCCGGCGTTCTGACGCGGGTCTCGTCTCTTTTCCGTCGCCGTGGTTTCAACATCGATTCGCTGACCGTGGGCCGCACGGAAAAGCCCGACGTTTCCCGCATGACCATCGTCGTCGACGCCAATGAAGACCAGGCGCGGAGGATCGTGGCCAACGTCTATAAGCTGGTAAATGTTCTGCTCATCGATGATGTCACTGACGAACCGGCGTTGTTGCGGGATCTGGCGCTGATCAAAGTTGGGGCCACTCACGAAGCCCGCTCGCACGTGCTGGAGCTGGCGAGTGTGTTCCGCGCCCGCGTAGTCGACGTGGCGCCTGATTCGCTTACCGTAGAAATCACTGGCGCCGAAGATAAGATCGATGGGTTGTTGGACGTGCTGCGTCCCTATGGGTTGCTGGAAGTAGTGCGTACCGGGATTGTGGCAATGCGCCGCGGGGCAAAGTCATCGCTGGGAACGGCGAAAGATAACGGCACCGGATCGCCGCGGACGACGAGGGAGTTTCGTACTCCGTGTAGTTCGCAGGGTCTTACAGATTTCCATCGATAATTTTTCCGTCGCCCCGAAGGGGCTCAAAATTTGTTGACTTACCCAGGGCTTGCGCCCTGGGCTGCAATCTGCCGCCGCTTCGCGGCTGGCAAATTCAAAAATTCTCCTAGGAGCTCAAATGGCTAAGCTTTACCACGAAGAAGACGCGGACATTTCCTCATCCAGGGCAAGAAGGTCGCCATCATCGGATACGGATCCCAGGGCCACGCCCACGCCCTCAACCTCAAAGACAGCGGCGTTGAGGTAAAAGTCGGGCTCCACGAATCCAGCGCCTCGCGCGCCAAAGCCAAAGCCGCCGGTCTTGCCGTAGCCAGCGTGGCTGAAGCCGCTGCGTGGGCTGACGTAATCATGGTACTCATCCCCGATCACACTCAGGCAGAGGTCTACAAGCGCGACATCGCCCCTCATTTAAAGAAAGGGAAGACGCTGATGTTCGCCCACGGCTTCAACATCCGCTTCGAGACCATCGATCCTCCAAAAGATGTGGACGTAACGATGATCGCGCCCAAAGCGCCCGGCCACCGTGTGCGCGAAGTATTCGTCGAGGGCGGCGGCACACCTGGATTGCTCGCCGTTCATCAGGACGCGTCCGGCAACGCAAAGGCGCAAGCCCTTTCCTATGGGAAGGGAATTGGCTGCACCCGCGCCGGCGTGATCGAGACTACCTTCAAAGAAGAAACCGAAACCGATTTGTTCGGCGAGCAGGCAGTTCTCTGCGGCGGCGCCAGCGCCCTGGTGAAGGCCGGGTTCCAAACCCTGGTCGACGCCGGCTACCAGCCAGAAATAGCCTACTTCGAGTGCATGCACGAACTGAAGCTGATCGTCGATTTGATGTATCGAGGTGGCCTTAACTACATGCGGTACTCGGTCAGCGATACCGCGGAATACGGCGATTACACCGCCGGGCCGCGCATCGTGACCGATGAGACCAAGAAGGCCATGAAGCAGCTATTGAAAGAAGTGCAGGACGGAACCTTCGCTAGGAATTGGATCGAAGAGAACAAAACCGGCCGTCCGACTTTCAAGAAGACTCGCGAGGGCGAGCAACAGCAACTCATCGAAAAGGTCGGCTCGGAACTTCGCAGCCACATGCCATTCATCGATCCAGTCAACATCATGCAGAAGTAGTCGACACAATTTCTGCTGCCGAAAGCTCTAACCACAGAGAACACAGAGGGCATAGAGGAGTTTTCTCTATGCAAATCTGTGATCTCTGTGGCCAGGCTTTTTTGCCTTACTGGATTCCAATTACAAAACTTTACCTTCCTTGACGGAGTTTTTACCCCTTCCTTTCTTAGCCGGTGTTTGAATGAGAGAAGGAGTATTGACAATGTACAAAGCCAGCATTTTCATTATTTTGCTCGCGTTCTCGTCTTTAGGATGGGCACAGGAGCCTAGCGCTCCCCCGTCTGAGGCGCCGCAGGCCCAGGGCGGGATGGGACGAGGCATGCGCCGCAGTCCGGGAGTCGCTGGAACCATTACCGCCATGAATGAGAGTTCGATCACGGTCAAGACCCGCGAGGGCAAGACGGAACAGGTAAATTTCAACGGCCAAACCAAGTTTCGGAAAGAGCGTCAGGATGCCAAACTGACCGACTTCAAAGTTGGTGACGAGATTTTCGTACGCGGAGAGCCTGCCGGCGGGGATGCCTGGACCGCCGAGGTTGTGGCCGCGCGTCCGGCCGGTGGTGGGCAGTTTGAGCAGCGGATGCGCGAGGGCATGGGCAAACAATTCATCGCCGGGGAAGTAACCGCCATCAACGGCACGCAATTGACGATCGCGCGTCCAGACGGAGCTTCCCAAACCATCTCAGCTGATGAAAACACCTCGTTCCGTAAGCAGCAGGAAAGCATCACGCTTGCCGACATCAAGGTGGGCGACCACGTCTTTGGACGAGGAGCATTAAAAAATGACGTCTTCGTTCCAGCAGTGCTGAATGTCGGCCAGCCGGGGATGATGCGCCGCGCACCCGGACAAGACCAGGGTCGGGGAACTGGCCAGCCAAGTCCAGGGCCGTCGATAAACTGAAAGTCATTGTCCGTCTGGGCCCTTCGCGGTGAAAAGACGACGGGCCCGGGCGTCCTCACTTTGCATCTAAGAATGAAAGTTCCAGCCTCAACCGACTGATGACATCCGGAATTTTGCAGAGCACAACACGAGGAAGAGTCTGTTCCGCCCCGGTTCACATGTTCGGGCTCGCATTGCTCGTCTTCATGGCATCCATATGCAGCGCGCAGACAGAAACGGCGTCGGCACCCGGGCAGGCTCAAGGTGGAGTTATCACCGGCTTGGTGAAGTCGGGGAACATGCCGCTTCCTGGCGTGGCGATCACCGCCTCGAATACCCTGACCGGACAAAGGGTCACCACCTGGACCGACGTCACTGGAAATTACAACCTGCAAGTGCCGTCCAACGGCCGCTATGTGGTACGCACGCAAATGGCGGCGTTCGCGCCCATGACTGGCGAAGTCCTCGTCAATGCAACCAACCCGTCGGGAAAACTCAATTTGGAACTCACTCTTCAGTCGCGGGTGCAGCCCGACCAGGCACAACCGCAATCGCAACAACAGCAAATGGCCGCGGCCATGGGATCGCGGGGCTTTCAGAACCTGCGCCTGATGCAGAGTGAGGGCGGCGATAGTCCGGCTGCGGGCGGGACCGATCAAAGCGGAGCCGGTTCGCTGGCAGGATCGGAAGTCTCGGCTGCCACCGAATCGGTTTCAATCTCGGGTAACGTTAACAATTCCGCAGTCGAGGGGATGAATCCCGAAGAATGGCGGCAGCGGGTCGACGAAATGCGCCAGCAGTCTGCAACCCCTGCCAATGCTGCCGTCTTTGGTGGAGGATTTGGTGGCGGCGGAGGTTTTGGCGGTCCTGGCGGCGGCTTCGGGGGGGCGGGCGGCGGCTTTGGTGGTCCCGGTGGAGGCGGTCCGGGGGGTGGGGGCGGGTTGCCTTTCATGATGGTAGGCAATGGTCGCGGGCGCTCCCGTTTCGACATAAACAAGCCGCACGGAAGTATTTACTACAACGTAAGTGATTCAGCGCTGAACGCAGCGCCCTACGCTCTTTCTGGAGCACCGTCGAACAAGCCCGGTTACATCCAAAACCGCTTCGGGGCCTCGATGGGTGGCCCCCTGATCATTCCCAGGCTTTATAAGGGGACTAAAACGTTCTATTTCGTAAATTACAACGGCTCGCGCGGTGATACACCGTTTGACCAATATTCCACCGTACCGACCGAAGCCGAACGCAGCGGCGATTTCTCGGGTGCCGTGCTCCCGAATGGTTCGCCCATCCAGATTTTTTATCCCGGCGTCAGCAATAACATCATTCCTTCCACTCTCATTAATCCTGCTGCTGCCGGGCTGCTCTCTTTTATCCCGCTGCCCAACGTGCCCGGACAGACGACCAAGAATTTCCATTTCGTGACCGCTGCCGGAAGCAACACCGACGACCTGAATATTCGTGTGAATCAGAATCTGGGAGCCACACCGGCAGGCCCGGGCCGTGGTATGGGCCGCAATAGTCCGCGCAACAATTTGAGCTTTGGATTTCATTACCACGCCGTAAGTACCGACCTGACCAACGCGTTCCCGACTATTGGCGGAAACAAGAGCACGCGCAGCTTCGACGTGCCACTCTCCTACACTCGCAGTTTCGGAAAGCTGATCAATACTGTGCGGGCCGATTTCAATCGCAGCCGCATCGGGACCCAAAACCTCTACGCCTTCAATCAAGACATCACCGGCAATCTGGGGATTGAAGGGGTTTCCACCAATCCGTTCGACTGGGGCCTGCCTGGGCTCTCGCTTACCAATTTCACTGGTATTCAGGATGTGAATCCGTCGCTGATTCGTAATCAGACGTGGACATTTTCCGACTCCATGATCTGGACCCACGGCAAACACACCTGGCGCTGGGGTGGCGACTTCCGCCGTATCGAACTCAATACCGAGACCGACAGCAATGCCCGCGGATCATTTATATTCACCGGCCTCAATACATCGGAAACGGTGAATGGGCAGGCTGTCCCGGGCACCGGATTTGATCTGGCGGATTTCCTGCTGGGATTGCCACAGCAAACCTCCGCGCAGTTTGGAGCCAATAACTACCATTTCCGCGGAAACTCCTGGGATCTATTCGGTCAGGATGAATGGCGTGTGCGCGGAAATCTGACCTTCAACCTCGGCCTGCGCTACGAATATATTTCCCCGTTTTCTGAGACCGACAATCGCATCGCGAACCTGGATGTGAATTCTGATTTCACCGCAGCCACGCCAGTGCTTCCCGGGCAGGCCGGGCCGTTCCATGGGGTCTTCCCAAGCACTCTGGTGCATCCTGACCGCAACAACCTCGCGCCGCGCATCGGCTTCGCGTGGAAGCCGTTGTCGAAGACCGTAGTGCGCGGCGGATACGGCATCAATTACAATACCAGCGCCTACTCCTCGATCATTCAGCAGTTGGGCTTTCAACCACCCTTCTCGTTTGTGCAAACCAACGTGCAATCGGCTCCCGGCGAGTTGACCTTGCAGAACGGCTTTCCCGCAGCATCGTCAAACGAAATCACCAATAACTACGGCGTTGATCCTGACTATCGTCTGGGATACGTGCAGATATGGAATCTCGATATTCAGCAGGAAATTCGCCCAACGCTGATCGTCAATCTGGACTACACCGGTACCAAGGGCACGCGCCTCGATACTCTGGAGGCCCCGAATCGAACCGCGACAGGACTGCGAATTCCCGGTGTCCAAGCCTTTAACTTCGAAGATTCGCTGGCTGATTCCCGGGCAGATGCCGGAAGCATTCGCGTGCGCAAACGGCTGCAAGCAGGATTTTCCATTGGCGGGACTTACACCTATTCAAAGTCGCTGGATAACGCGTCGTCGATTGGGGGCGGAGCCAGTGTGGTCGCGCAGGATGCGTTTGATCTTGATGCGGAACGCGGTCTTTCGAGCTTCGACCAGCGGCACCGCTTTACCGGAGACTTCCTGTTCGAATTGCCCTTTGGCCACGACCGGCGCTGGCTGAGGAACAACAGTCCGTGGCGGGCAATTTTCGGAGAATGGATGTGGAGCGGCAGTTGGACGATTGCTTCCGGGCTGCCTTTCTCGCCCCGGGTACTCGGCGATTTCACCGATGTGAATCGGGGGACAAACGGAACCCTGCGGCCTGATTTGACTGGCCTGCCGATCACGGTTTCCGATCCCTCCATTGGACAGTGGTTTAATCCAGCTGCGTTCACTATTCCTGCCGCTGGACAGTTTGGGGATGCGCGTCGAAACAGCATCGAAGGGCCGGGCAGCCGGGTCTTCAACATGGCATTTACCCGAAGCTTCCCGCTCCGAGAAGCTCAGGTATTTGAGATTCGCGCGCAGGCGGCAAACATTTTTAACACACCGCAATATTCGGCGATTGACACCATCGTGAACTCGCCGACCTTTGGCCAGGTAGTTGCTGTAGGCCCGATGCGGTCATTTCAACTTTCTGCGAGGTACCGGTTTTAGATAGGGGGAGCGGACAATCTTGTCCGCGCAAGCAGCGCAAAAATCTAAATGGGGAATTCGATATCAACCCGCGTACTCGCAAGTCTCGTGATCCTAAGCTTGGTCTGCCCCCTGTTGCCCGCGCAGGACACCGATTACATCTTTCGCAGCAAGACTGAGATCGTGTTGGTCAACGTTACCGTTCGCGATAAGAACGGCAATTTCGTCCGCGATCTGAAGCCTGAAGATTTCAGCCTCCTCGAAGACAATAAACCCCAGAAAGTGGCATCTTTCGACATTGAGAACACTGAGGCCGCTGTCACGCAGGATGTTGCCCAAGTCAAGGTTCTAGGCAATGCCGCTTCCACGTCCCAGCCAGCGACTGCTACAGTCGCAAGTGCATTCAAAGACCGCCGACTGGTGATCCTGTTTTTGATCTTTCAGCGATGGAGCCGGATGAGATCGAACGCTCCGCCGCAGCCGCCCAGACCTACGTCGACCGGCAAATGTCCCCTGCTGACCTGGTCGCGGTGGTTTCCCTTGGCGATGCCATCGCCATCGATCAGGATTTCACCTCCGACAAAGCGGCGTTAAAGAAGGCATTGAAATCGTTCAACCCGGGCGCTGGACAGGGTTTCGAAGCAGGCGACACCGGCACCACGGAAGGCACGGCGGAAACCGGTGGCTCGTTCACAGTTGACGATACGGAGTTCAACATCTTCAACACCGACCGACGGTTGGAAGCAATTCGCACTATCGCACGGCAGCTTTCGCAGATCGACCAGAAGAAGTCGCTGATCTATTTTTCCAGTGGCATGACCCGAACCGGTATCGAAAACCAGTCCCAACTTCGTTCCGCGGTCAACGCTGCGATCCGCTCCAACTTGTCGATCTACACCATGGACATTCGCGGCCTGCAAGCCCTGCCTCCCGGCGGCGAAGCCCAAAGCGCCAGCCTGCGCGGCACCTCAGCCTACTCGGGTCAGGCGACCCTAAATTCGTTCGACTCGAACTTCTCCAGCCAGGAAACGCTGGTGACACTGGCTGGCGACACCGGCGGCAAAGCATATCTGGACTCCAACGACTTCGGAAAAGTCTTCAAGGGAGTGCAGGCCGATACTGCCAGCTATTACATGCTGGCTTACCACAGTACCAATCCAGCGCGCGATGGCAAGTATCGCCACATCACGGTGAAGCTGAACCGGGCCGGGCTGAAACTTGATTATCGCCGCGGGTACTACGCTCCCGCCGATTTCAAGCACGCCAACAATGAAGACCGCGAGCAGCAGTTGCAGGAAGAACTAACCTCCGAACTGCCTAGCACCGACCTGCACGTTTATCTTTCCGCGGGATATTTCCGCACCGGAGACGACAAGTTCTCCGTTCCCATCTCGCTGGTGGTGCCGGGTTCGGAAATTCCGTTCGCCCAGAAGAGCGATCAGGAAAAGGCCACGCTCGACGTCATCGGCGTGGTGTACGACAGCAACAAACGTCCCATGGGCGAGGTGCGAGACACTGGTGAAGCTGGCGGTCAATACCTCCGCCGAAGTCAAACGAAAGAACGTGCAGTACAACACGGGAATGATTCTGCCTTCCGGCAACTATCACCTGAAATTTGTGCTTCGCGAAAATGAAACCGGGCAGATGGAGATCATTCGAAACCGACCTGTCGATTCCCGATCTCAAGAAGCAACCTTTGCAGATGAGTTCGGTCGTGCTTGCCAGCCAGGTGCAGCCTTCGGGAAAAGGGAAGAGGGATGGTGATCCTCTGGTGCGCGACGGGTCAGAGGTGATTCCCAGCGTGACCCGGGTTTTCTCACGTGGCCAGCACCTCTATCTCTACTATGAAGTCTACGATCCGGCGCACGATGGGTCGAAGTCGGCGGCCAGGAACGACATCCACCTGCTTACCAGTGTTTCTTTTTTTCAGGGAAAAGCCAAGACCTACGAGACCCCGCTGGTCGAAGCCAAGCAACTCAATTCTCAAAACCGCCATGCGGCGGTATTCCAACTCGAGGTCCCGCTCACCCAGCTAAAGCCCGGGTTCTATACCTGCCAGGTAAATATGATCGACGATGCCGCGGGCAAATTTCTTTTCCCACGTCTGGCGATGATGGTCCGGCAATAGACGAACCCACTCGAACCGTCTTTTCTGATCTCTCCCACTCGCGTATCCTGTTCGCCTCAGGCCATGTCCCCTACGAAATCTATCGTTATTCGCGACCTTCAGAGTTTCGACGACCTTAAACAGGTGGAGGCGGTTGAAAAAGAAGTGTGGGGATCGGAGGACATTGACGTCCTGCCGGTCACAGTCAGCATCGCGCTGAAAGAGTCAGGCAATATTTGGCTCGGTGCCTTCGATGGGCGACAACTTATCGGCTTTGCCTTCGGATTTCTCGGATTGCACCACGGGCGGCCCAACATGCATTCCCACATGCTGGCGGTGCGGGGTGCTTACCGCGAAACCGATATCGGCTTCAAGCTGAAGCTGGCACAGCGGGAGCGCGTGCTGGCGACACGCGTTCACGACATCCGGCTGGATGAAATTACCTGGACGTTCGATCCGCTTCAAAGCAAGAATGCGCACCTGAATTTCGCCAAACTGGGGGTGGTCTCAGAGAGTTACAAACCAGACTTCTACGGGATCGAAACCAGTAGCGTGCTCCATCGCAACAGTACCGACCGCTTATGGGTCCGCTGGCCGATTGCCAGCCGGCGTGTGGAGGACCGGTTGCGGGGAAGAAGCAATCGCTCCGAAATGCTGGATGCGCTTTCGACCGTGCTTCCGCTGGTGCAATTCAATGGGGAAGGCAAGCCCGTCCGAACCCCTCTGGATGACGCGCTAATGCGGCAGCGGGTGGTGATTGAGATCCCGAGCGACATCGGAGTGGTTGAGCAAAAACATCCTGTATTGGCACGCGAATGGCGGGAGGCTACTCGCTGGGCGTTTGTTGAGGCGGTGAAGCACGGGTTTTTCATTGCTGAGTTCTGCCGCACGATCCGAGGTCAGCAGGGGCCCGGGGCTTACCTTCTGGAGAAGGCAACCGTGGCGGAATACGTGCCTGAGATGGCGCGGTAAAATTGCGGCGCAGCCCGGCTAAAGACTTGGGCCACCAATGAGGTTTGAGACATGCAACTTCACGAAGCCCGCCGGGCCGACCTTTCGAACAAGAAGAAGATGCGCGTCGGCCGCGGTCCGGGCAGCGGGCTGGGCAAGACCGCCGGCCGCGGCATCAAGGGCGCGACCTCGCGCTCCGGTTACGCGATGAAGGTCACCTATGAAGGCGGCCAGATGCCGCTCTTCCGCGCGCCTGCCCAAGCGCGGGTTCCGCAACGGCCCGTTCCGCGCACATTTCACGTCGTCAACGTGGGCGAGCTGGCAGAGTTCAAGGCCGGCGCGCGATCGGGCCGGACGAATTGCGCGACGCCGGTCTTGCGCGCGGACCGCAAACAATCTGATCAAGGTTCTCGGCGACGGCGAACTCAAGGTTGCGCTGACCGTCAGCGCCGATGCGTTCAGCAAGAGCGCCATCGAAAAGATTCAGAAGGCCGGCGGCAAGGCCGAATGGATCGGCGGCGCGCCGAAGAAGAAGCGCCCGAACTTCAAGAAGATCGCCGAAAAGGAGAAGAAACGCGCCGAAGAGCGAACCCAAAGGCGGCGAAGCAAAGGACCGAAGGGCGGCAGCCCAAGCCTGAAGGCGGCGCCCGAAGGCGAAGCCCGAAGCGAAACCAGAAGCGAAAGCCGAAGGCCAGGCCGGCGGCACCGAACCCGCTCCCAAGGCCGCGCCGAAAGGCGGAAGCCGACAGTCAATTGTCCAAGGCGGATGATGCGTCGCTTTTGTCAATTGCGGCCATGCGCGTAGTCTTTAGTTGAGTATGAAGATAGTACTTTGCAAGCGGCGCTGGAGTACAGTTAGACGCCGCGATCAAGTGGTGGCAGGCACTCAGTTCACTGTCACTTAAAGGGGACCGGCATGTTTTCGGCATTTGCTAACATCGCCAAGATCCCGGAACTTCGCAAGAAGACTCTGTGGACGCTGGGCCTGCTGGTCTTTGCCCGCCTCGGCGTGTTCATTCCGCTCCCTGGCGTCAATCTGTAAGGCGGTGTCCGGCGCCATCAGCGGCCACCGCGGCACGGGTTTCGGCGAATTTCTCGGGCATCCTGGACATGTTCTCGGGCGGCGGACTCAAAAATGCCTCGATCTTCGCGTTGGGCATCATGCCGTATATTTCGGCATCGATTATTTTCCAACTCTTCACCGCGATTGTTCCGGCGCTGCAGAAAGTCGCCAAGGAAGGCGAAAGCGGCCGGCGCAAGATCACTCAGTGGACGCGCTATGCGGCCGTCGTGTCTGTGCATCATTCAGGCGCGTGATCATCTGCTCCACGCTGAAGGCCACAAAATGGAACGGCCATGCCGATGGTGATCGACTGGCAGCGAATTCTGGTTCCTGTTTACGTCCGCGGTGATCCTGACCGCGGGAACGTCGTTCCTGATGTGGCTGGGTGAGCAGATCGACGAATTCGGTCTGGGCAACGGCATCTCGCTGATCATCCAGGTCGGCATCGTGTCTCGCCTGCCGGTCGCGATTCAGGAAATCGCACGACGCGTTTGATCCCGCGATCGATTCGACCGACCGTCCGACGATCGGCCCGAGCCATCTATTGATCCTCGCTTGCACTCTTCATTTTCATGGTCATGGCCGTCGTCTATGTCACGGAAGCCGACACGCCGCATTCCGATGCAGACACCCGAGCGTTCGCGCGTCGGCTTCAAGCAGCAGCATTACCTGCCGCTGAAACTGAATGCTTCCGGCGTGATCGCGATCATCTTCGCGCAGTCGCTGATGATCCTGCCGATGGTCATCCCGCGTTCCGCTTCGGCGATGGTGGCAGAAGATGATGCGTTCTGCCGTCATGGGCTCGTTCCTTTACGTCACGACTGAACTGTTCCTGATCATCTTCTTCTCGTACTTCTACACGGCGGTGCTGTTCGATCCCAAGGAGCACGCGGAGAATTTCAAGCAGTACGGCATGTTCATCCCAGGCATCCGCCCGGGCAACGATACGCGCGATTACCTCGAAATCGGTGATGAACCGGATCACGCTGGCCGGCGCGATTTTCATCGCCTCATCGCGGTGGTTCCGCAGATCATTCAGCTTCTCGCTGCCGGTCTCACACGACATCACGAGTTCTTCGGCGGCACAGGATTGTTGATCGTCGTCGGCGTGGCGCTGGACATGGTCAACCGCATCGAATCGCACATGCTGATGGAGCGCTACGAAGGATTCTTGAAGGGCGGCGGACGGATCAAAGGCCGCAGAGGCTAGAAACAGTAGAAATTGAGCAGTGGAAATAAGCTGGCGCGGATGCCGAATACCGCGCGGATTTTCTGCCGACGGTCAGTCATTTAATCTGTCGACGTCTGTCATGTTTAATCTGCGCGAACGAAATGTCTGAAAAACGTATCGTACTTGTTGGGCCCGCCCGGCGCGGGCAAAGGGCACTCAGGCGCAGTGGCTTTGCGCGGCGCTCGACATTCCGCATCTGGCGACCGGAGATCTGCTGCGGGCAGCGATTGCCGAAAACGCCCGTCGGAGAACTGGCCAAGCCATATATGGAACAGGGCAAGCTGGTGCCCGACGAAATCGTCGTCGAGCGTCGTGATCGAAGCCGTCGAGATGCGCGCAAGACGAGACATCGCCCAGGGCGGATATGTTCTCGACGGATTCCCGCGCACGCTTCGCGCAGGCCGAGGCGTTGCAGAAAGTGCTGGCGCAAGCGCGGAGAAAGATTGACAAAGTGATCCTGATCAACACGCCGGACGCGGTGGTTCATGGAGCGCCTGAAGCAGCGGCGCAGTTGCCCGGATCCGCTCTGCGGCGCGGTTTACAATATCCTGACGCAAGCCGCCGAAAGATCGAGGCAAGTGCGATCTCTGCGGCAAGGACGCTGATCATCCGCGAAGACGACCGGCCCGAGACGATCCGCGAGCGCCAGAAGCAGTACTGGCACGAAACCGCGCCGCTGATCGATTATTATCACCGCAAGGGGTTGCTGGCGAGGTCCCGGCGACGGATCGCTGGACGAAGTTGCGGACGCGATCCTGAAGTCGCGGTCTCGAAGATCCAAGCGCCGAACGAATCGGCAGCGGCGCAAGGCGCAGCGCTGGAAGGCGCAGAGTGAAGGCAGACGGACGAAGAAGCAGTTCGAGTAACGAAGCGGATTAGGCTTCCAGTCAATCTATATTCGGAGCGCCAGATCGCGCTGATCCGCGAAGTCCGGGAGAATCGTGGCGGAGTGCCTCGAGTTGGTCGTAAGACGAGTCGCGCCAGGCGTGACGACGCGCGAGATCGATCGCGTCGTCACCGAGCACATCGCAAATGCGGCGGACGCTCGCCGTTTCTCGGTTACCAGTTTCCGGGCAAAGCTGCCGTTTCCCGCGTCGCGTGTGCGCCTCGGTCAATGACGTCGTGGTCCACGGCATTCCCGACGACGTGAACTGAAAGAAGGCGATCTGGTTTCGATCGACATCGGTTGCATAAAAGGACGGCTACATCGGCGATTCGGCGTGGACATTTTGCGGTCGGAGAACCGGACGAGAAAGCGAAGCTGCTCTTGGAGGCCGGCGAAGAATCGCTTGTATGCCGGCATCAAGGCGATGAAGCCGCGCGGGAAACTGGGTGAACTTTCGCGCGCGATTCAGACGCTGGTGGAAGGCCGCGGGTTTTCGGTGGTGCGGCGATACGTCGGCCACGGCGTGGGGCAGTCGCTGCACGAGGATCCGCAGGTTCCAAATTACATTGAAGCCGAGGACTGGTTCCGGGATTTCCGGACAAGTCGTTGAAGCCGGGAATGGTTATGGCCATCGAGCCGATGGTGAACGAAGGCAGCGAGAAGGTGAAGTCGGCGCCAACAAATGGCCGGTGCGGACGGAAGATGGCGGCCGCTCGGTGCACTTTGAGCATACGGTGGCGATCTTGAATGATCGGGTTGAGATCTTGACGGCGTTTTAATGATGAGCCAGCTTTGTACGCAAATTTCGGGACAAAATTCGACGGAAATCACGGTTACCAGTTGACATTCCTGGATCCTTTGATAAAAAACTAGGCTTTCCAACGTATCGGCCGCCCTTGGTCGGGGTG